>CAZGUX010000162.1:0-33582 GCA_964529305.1 uncultured Solibacteraceae bacterium
GATTTTCCAATTTTGTGAATGTGTGGGGGGATGCGGAATGCCTCGTCGCCACCGCAGAACGCGTTGTAGGGCGTCTGGCAGTGTCTCCAAGCGAGGAAAAACTGTGGAAAAGGCTGTTTTTGATTTTCTTACACCTTCTAAGCGAGGGGGTCCCTTCCCATAAAGAACCCATGGCCCTGGAGCGGTTTTTCAAGGGAGCGGTGGCGCGTCTGTTCCCGATTGGCTCACAGCCCTGGGGGCCGAGCTTCCAAGCAGCCAGACCTCCTCGACGATACAATCTTCAAGTGATCCACCACCTGACAAGAAGAGGTTTCCTTCAGTCGGCTCTCACCGTCCCAGCCGCGCTCGCGCAGGCCTACGTGCCGCGCCCCGAGCCCGACAAGCCGGCCCGCCTGTTCCTCTTCGTCGACTGGTTTCACGTCAAGAAAGGCCAGCTCAAGGCGACGCTCGACGCCGATCGCGTCACGGCGGAAGGCAAGAAGTTGCTGGAAATGTACCGCCGCGACTTCAACCTTCCGTTCGACCAGAGCGGGCACGGATTCCGCCGCGAGGACCTGGCCCACGGCGTCCGCATCACGCCGGAGTTTGCCTCCAAGTCCGAACCCTGGATCGTCGCCGACAAACCCTGGGAGGAGGGGATCCGCGTCAACACCGTTCTTCGGGACGGCGATCGCTATCGCTGCTGGTATGTCGCCACTCTGCCCAAGCGGAACACGAAACTCACCATCGCGGACGGCCGCGGTATGGAATTGAGCGGGAGTGCGCTGGCCTACGCCGAGAGCCGTGATGGCCTCGCCTGGACCAAACCCGTCGCCGGGAAATTCTCCTTCAACGGTTCGAAGGACAACAACCTTGTCTCCGCAAAGTTTAATGGAGGATGTATCTTCCGCGACGAGCACGCCCCGCCGGCGGAGCGCTACAAGGGCCTGCACTTCGATGCCCTTCCCAAGGAAACGGTCGCCAAGGACGCGGCGCCGAGGGATCGTTACGGTCTCTACGGACTCTCGTCGCCCGACGGACTTCAGTGGAAACTTCACGACCAGGTGCTGGTGCGCTACTTCTCCGACACCTACAACATCGTCGCCTGGGACGCGCAACTGGACCGCTACGTCGGCTACTTCCGGGGACATCACAACGGGCGCAGCATCACTCGAGCCGAAACCGAGGACTTCTGGAAGTGGCCTGCACCCGGTGTCTTCCTCAGCTCGAACCCGCAGGACAATCCGGCCGACGACCTCTACTACAACGGCTACACGGTCTATCCCGACGATCCAACGTTGCGGTTGTTATTCGTCTCGGTCTACCATCGCGACCAGGACACGGTGGACGTCCGCCTTGCGCTCAGCCGCGACGGGCGGGAGTTCCAGTGGCTGTCGCAACAGCCGATCGTTCCTCTCGGCCCTACGGGCAGGTGGGACAGCGGCTCTGTCTACGCACAGCCCAACCTGGTCCGCCTGCAGGACGGCCGCTTGGCGCTGCCGCTCACCTGCCACGACCGCACGCACAACGCCTATTGGCACTCGCTGTTCTACGGCCAGAAGGGCTCGCCTTGGCATAACGTCTGGGCGCTTTGGCCCGATGCGCGCCTCGCCGGCATTGAAGCCGCGCACTACGGTGAATTCACCACCAACGCCGCGCCCTTCGACGGCGCCCAGATTCAGATCAACGCCCGCACGGGTGCTTCCGGAAGCGTCACCTGCGAGTTGCGGGAGCGCGGTGTCCCCATCGAAGGCTTTTCGTTCGCCGACTCGGTGGTGTTCAACGGCGACTCGGTCTGGACGAATCTGCGCTGGAAGGGCAAGACCGATCTCAGCGGGTTGAGGGGCAAAAAGCTCGACCTGGCGCTTCGCCTCGGAGACGCCAAACTCTTCGCCTGCAAATTCGTTTGACGCTCGAGAGCCTACCTATGCGCGCTCCAACCATTCTCCTGGCCCTGGCCAGTCTTACCGTTTGCTCTGCCCAGTTCCGTGTCTTGTCGGGACAGCGGATTCTTCTCCACGGCGACAGCATCACCAAAGGCTACGGCTTCGGGAACTACACGGACCCCTCGCCGCTCCGGACGCTGCACGGCATCTCGACCCTGCTGTTCCGCGACAATCTGTCCCATCCGCCCGTAATGCCGGTTCTGACCTACGACTGGAAACTGGGCCCTGACCGGAAACCCATGACGATCGACACGGTGGCGGCTCAGGTCAAGAGCCAGGTCCAGCGCGGCGAGATCCGTCCCGGCGACTGGCTGATCTACGAAGACGCCGGCGGCATCGACGACTTCATGCACCCCGCGCCCTGGCCGAATCCCCACAACATGTACGCGCGCTATCGCCAGTCGCTGCGCGAGATGGTTCACGAGGCGGAAAACACGATCGGCCGCGATCGCATCCTGTTGATGACGATGTTCGACTACAACCCGGGGAAGCGCTGCACCTGGTGCCGATGGGACGCTCCCCTCGACGACGGCAAGCGCACCGGCAACGACGCCATCCGCGACGAAGCCGTCGCCCTCGGGGTCCAGTACATCGACATGAACCGCATCATGGACGCGGCCAACGACCACGTCGTCGCGCGCGGGTTCGGACGGATGGTGGGGCCAGACGGGGTCCATCCCAACGTCTACGGGAACTACGTCATGGTGCTCGTCATCGCCGACGCGCTGGGGGCCGATATCGCCGGGTGGAAACTGGACGGATTAGCGAAGCACTTTCTTCACCCCGAGGCCGGCGGTGACGTACCCGCAGTCTGGGGATTCACGAAAGATCCAACCGATGCCGAGCGGCGCGAGTTGCTGGAAGATCTCCGCTCCATTGTCGTACGGATTCCCAAGGTCGCTCTGCCGTCGCCCGTCCCGAACACCACCGCGCACACGTTCCGGAGGTTGATTCACCACGGGCGCATTCTCGACCATCCGGCCGTCCAGCCTGAGCACACCACCAGGACCGCCACCTACGAACTGGGAAAACTGCTTCAACTCGACCGCAGCCACGTCCTGTTGATGGCGAGCCTGCGCGAACAGGGCGGCCACGACTTCTGCATCGGCAACGATGCCTTCGTCTTTCGAGACTTGGCGGACATTCGCCCGGACCGCGCGATCCCTCTGAACCGGCTCGATCCGAATTATCGTCTGAAATCGGGGACAGGCACGGGAGTGCAGGGCAAGTTCCCGGCCACGGGGGCGTTCGTGCCGTTGGGGGCAAAACTGGACGACGGCTCGCCTCACCCGGCGGCAGGTACGGGGTTCGCCCTTTCGGCCACGGCCACCTTTTCCACGGATCGCGCCGAAATGCTGAAGGATCCAGATCAGTGGATTGAGTTTCTCCAGCTACGTTGGGACGGCGCCAAACTCGCGGTTCACGGCGACCCCTTGCCGGACAGCCTGTTCGGCGTCCACCTGGTCAACCAGGGTTTCCAATGCGTCCCGCAGAACTCCGGCATGGTGTGCCCGCTGGTTTCCGACAAGGGAATTGTCGTGATCCGGTTCGAATCGAGCGGCGGCGCCTGGAAGCCGGCCAGCGCCGGAACCCCGTTCTTCACGCACCCGAGCGAATCGGAGCCCTCGCTTCGCCTTCACGACGGCGAATACCGTCTCTATACTCGAAGCCGGGATGGCCGTGGGCGCATGTACCGGTCGTCCGATGGACTCAACTACCGCTTCCTGTTCGACCAGAAGACCCACACGGTGCCGCAGGTCCTCAATCAGGGGCTCGACGACAGCTTGTACGTCGCTACCAACCTGGGCCCGGGTATGCTGCGCAATCCTCTCCTGGCCCTCGCGGTGAACGGGCATAGCCTGGTCGACCAGGTCGCGGTCCACGATGAGAAGCGGATCCACGAGGACTTCTCGAAAACGGACAAATCGAAAGAAGTGCCCTTCGCCGATCACGGCGTGGCCGACAACGTTTTCCTGAACGGCCGCTGGCGGCACCTGCTCCTCTACCGCCTCATCGATTTGCGCGAAACCAACGGCGAGGGCGCGCCTCCCACGCCGCAAAGCGGTCTCTACCTGGCGGAGTTCGAGTACTCGAGACCCGTCCTGCGGCCTTTCCGGTTCTGACCGGGAGACCACGCTTCCGGCCTGGGGGTGGGCACGCGCGACCGGTTAGGCTACGCTGGTCGCCATGAGATTGCGTTGGGCTCTTGCCGCGCTGGTGCTGTCACGCACTTTGTCCGCAGGCCCGATCAGCCTTCATCCGGACAATCCACATTACTTCCTGTTTCGCGGCCGGCCCACGGTGCTGGTCACTTCGGGCGAACACTACGGGGCGGTCCTTAACCGGGACTTCAACTACCGCGTCTACCTCGACGAATTGGCGCGCCACGGCCTAAACCATACCCGGACCTTTGCCGGGACCTATCGCGAAGTGCCCGGGAACTTTTCGATCTCCAGAAACACGCTGGCTCCGGAGCCCGCATCGTTCGTTTGCCCATGGCCCAGGTCGTCGACTCCGGGCGCGGGCGATGGAGGAAACAAGTTCGACCTCGCTCAGTTCAACCAGGAGTACTTCTCCCGGCTGCGTGAATTTCTAACCTACGCGCGCAAGCGCCGCGTGGTGGTCGAACTGAACCTTTTCTGCCCGTTCTACGAGGATTCCATGTGGACGGTCAACCCCATGAACGCCCGCAACAACGTCAATGGCATCGGCGCCATTCCGCGCACCGAAGCCTTGACTTTGAAGCACGCGCCGCTGGTCCAGGTGCAGGAAGCCCTCGTCCGCAAGATTGTCGAAGTGCTGAGAGGTTTCGACAACCTTTACTACGAACTTGCAAATGAGCCCTACTTCGGTGGGGTCACCCTCGAATGGCAGCAGCACATGGCTCGGGTGATTCTCGAGGCGGAGACCAGGCTGGGCATGCGCCACCTGATTTCACAAAACATTGCCAATGGCTCGACCCGCGTCGAAAAGCCCTTTGAAGAAGTCTCGATCTTCAACTTCCACTATTCCCGCCCTCCCGGCAGCGTCGCCATGAACTACGGCCTGGGGCGGCCGATCGGGAACAACGAGACCGGGTTCGACGGCACTTCGGACGCAACCTACCGGATTCAGGGCTGGGAGTTCCTCATGGCCGGCGGCGCGCTGTATAACAACCTCGACTATTCGTTTGTCGCGGGGCACGAACGCGGCGACTACACCTACCCGGGAACGACTCCCGGAGGAGGCTCGGCCGCGCTCCGTACACAACTGGGCGTATTGAAACGCTTCCTCGAGTCGATGCCGTTCCCACGGATGAAGCCATCCACCGGGTGGATTCGCTCCGGCGTTCCCGGAGGCGCTTCGGTTCAGGGGTTGACTGCGGAGGGCACTGCGTACGCCGCCTACATCCATCACGCCAGAATCCTCAAAGACGCCAAGCCGCGATTTCAGTTGGATGGCGCCGAGCAGCGGCTGACGTTGCAGGTCGATCTGCCGGCCGGCAGTTGGAACGTGTCGTGGGTCTCTCCAGCCTCCGGACGCGTGGAGAAACGCGACCGGCTTCGTCACCCGGGCGGCAGCGTCTCCATCGAGTCGCCCGCCTACCGCGAGGACGTCGCGGTGAAGATCTCGCGGCAGTAGATGCCAAAAGAAAAGCGGCTGCCCGAAGGCAGCCGCCTGATCGACGTAAGGAAACCAGAAACTAGAAAATCAGTTTGGCGCCCAACTGGATCTGCCTCGGGTCTCCGGCGCTGGTGATGCGTCCGAACGAGGCCGCTGTCGTCACGCTGGCGCCTGGGTTGCCGAAGTTGGCGTGATTGGGCGCATTGAAGAACTCGAAACGAAGCTGAAGTTTCATGCGCTCCTTGATGGTCGTATCCTTCAACACGCTGACGTCAAACACGATGTCGCCCGGACCGTACAGGTGGTTGCGGGCCGAGTTCCCAAAAGTAAAGGGCTGCGGAATGCTATAGCCGGACGTGTCAAACCAGCGCTCGAGTGTCCGCTCGCCACGGGAAAGAGCGCCGACTTTGGTCACGTCCGCCCGGTTGGCGTACCACCCCGTCTGGGACGGGGCAAATGAGACCGAGAACGGAGTCCCGGTGCGTAGGTAGGTGATCCCGGCGATCTGCCAGCCGCCGACCACGCGACCAAGGGCGTTGTTCGAGTTCGCGAACTTCTTTCCCGGCCCGAACGGCAGTTCGTAACTGTACGCCGCGGTGAAGATGTGACGCCGGATCTGCTCCGAGTTGCCCCGGTCCAGCGCCGCGTTGTAGGGATTCTGCGTTCCACCCACGATCGGGATGTTGTCTAGCGACCGGTTCCAGGAATACTCGAGTTGCATGCTTACGCCATTGGAGTAACGCTTGATCATCTCCAGTTGGAGCTGGTGGATCGTGGAATCGCCGGCGCCCTTCAACATGTTGATATCCGACCACGGCTGATAAGGCCGCCGCGGCTGAATCGCTCCCAACTGCTGGACCGCCGGGAGGTTGACGTTGTAGTTGTAGTACGGCAAGTTGCTGGTCTTGTTGCCCACGTAGGACACCCGGACTCCGATGTTGTTCGGCAACTGGCGCTCCACCGTGAGGTTCCACTGGTTGGACGCGCTGTTCTTGATCTTGGAATCGACGATCGTAATCACCGGGTTGGCCGCGAACGAACCGGATCCCGGGAACGGCGACGCCAGCGTGAGCGACGGCGTGCGCCCCGGCAGCGATTCATACGTTTCCGCCAGCAGGAACGGCGGATTCGAGAAACCCATCTGCCGGAAGCCGATGAAGACCGGCAGGAAGTTGTAATAGATACCGATGCCTCCCCGGATCACAGTCTTGGTATCGGAGAAGGGCCGGTAGGCAAACCCAAAGCGCGGCGCCAGATTGTTCTTGTCGGCATTCAGAATCGTCGCGTTCGGGTCGAGCGTGATCGGATAGGCGTTGAACAGCTTCTGCTGCGCCTGTGGCGGCAGGTCCGTCCGCGGGATGACGAGCTTTCCGGTCCCGAAGTCAAAGTTGGCCTGAGCCAGATCCCGTTCCTTCCAGGTAGTCTGCAGCATGTAGCGGACGCCGTAGCTCAGCGTCAGGCGCGAGGATACCTGCCAGTCGTCCTGAACATAGGAGCTGTAGCGGGTGTCGTAAAACAGATTGACGGCGCTCGGAGTGGCGCGCGACGTCGTATTCGGATAGCCGAGCAGGAAGTCGGCAAAGGCATGAACGGGTTGCGCCGTGCCTGACTCCACCGTGTACCGGCCCGTAAAGGCAAACGACCCGAACGCCGCCTCGTTGGCGGTGCTCGTCAACAACCCGAACGCGCCGGGAGGAGACGACATCCGGAAGTTGCCGATGTCGACACCCGCTTTCAGCGTGTGCTTGCCCCGGATGAAGGTGATGTTGTCGATGAACTGCCGCGTGAGCTGCTTGCCGCGCTCGCTTCCGCCGTAGTCGCCGATGGAAGTGAATCCGCTGATCGCGATCTTGGGCAGACCTCCCAGCGGGAGAGGACCATAGAGATCGGGGAAGATCGTCCGCGGGTCGAAATCGGTGTTCATGCCCTGGCGAACCGGCCCATGATACGTGTACCCGATCCGCGCTTCATTCAGCACGCGCGGCGAGAAGGTGTGGTTCCACGTCAGGTTTCCGACGCGAGTGTCGTTGCCGCCGTTCTCCCACGATCCGTATCCGGGAGGAAACGCCTGCGCGACAAAGTAAGGATTCGCCTTCGAGATGCTACCGGTAAACCACACGGAGTCCCTCTCGTTGAAGCGGTGGTCAACACGAACGAAGTAGCGGTTAATGTCCGAGTCGTTCTTGATGTTGACGGACAGGTTGTTGGCGGTGCCGGCCAGGTTCGGAAGGGCCACGCGTTGCAGCAGGGTGGCCGATCGCGAATCGATGCGGTTGGACGGAATCCGGTTGTTCGGAAATGGCGATCCCGTCAACGGATCGATGATCGTCGCCAGGCCGGAATAGTCGCCTGTCCGCATGGCCGCGGTCGGGACGCTCAGGTTGGTGACCGCGCGGGGAGCGCGCTCTTTCAGCGCTTCATAGCCGCCGAACACGAAGGTCTTGTTCTTGATGATCGGGCCGCCCGCCATGAACCCGTACTCGTTCCGGTTGAACGGAGGATTGACCCTCTTGCCGGTCGCCGCGTCGCGCGCCCCGAAGTAGTTCGTTGCCGCGTATTCCCGGTTCCGGTTGAAGTACAACAGCGTACCGTGCAGTTCGTTCGTTCCCGACTTGGTGGCAATGGTGGCCGAGACTGCGCCCTCAAACTCCGCCTTCTGGCTGTTGGAGTCCATCTTGAATTCGCTCACCGCGTCGACCGAGGGCAGCGTGGACATGCCATGGCGGTACGAATACGCGCCGCCGCCGTTGCCCGGATCGTTGAAGGCCGCGCCGTCCACGTTGAAGGACATGCCGCCCCAATACGCGCTGCCGGCCACGCGCGGGTTCGACGCGCTGTCGGAAGTCACTCCCGCCGAAATGCGGATCAGGCGGTCGAGGAAGCGGCCGTTCAGAGGTACGGTCGTGATCTGCTGCGCCGGCATGATGTTGCCGATCGTCGCGTTCTCGGTGTTGACCACAGGCGCGGCGCCCGTGACTTCCACTGCCTGTTGTACGGTACCCACTTCCAGCGTCACATCCTGACGGGTGGTGCGGGTTGGCAGCAGGCCAATTCCTTTGATGATGTTCGGTTTGAATCCGGTGGCTTCAATCCGTAAGGTGTACTGGCCAAAGGGCAGCCCTGGAATCGTGTATTCCCCGTCACTGCCTGTTTCTGTCTTGGTTTCAATCCCGGTGGCTTCGTTCGTCGCCGTAACCGTGGCCGTTGGCACCGACGCGCTCGATGCGTCACGCACGTTGCCGACGATGGTGCTCGTGACGTTTTGCGGCAGAGCGGTTGACGTGACCAATGCCGCTGCCAACACAAAGCGGAGGATGTGTTTTGCCATATTCTCCTTATTTCAACTTCCCTGAAGATGCGCGCGAATGAGTCCGCGCGGTTACCTGTTGTCTATGTTATCCAGTTATACCAATTTCGTCGGTGTGTGTGCCAAACTCGTGAATTTCCGCTCGTCCTTCAGGTCTGGCCATTCCATTGACCTTTCAGGCCTCGAGTTCCGGTTGGCCGCTAACTCCTTCGAGTCAGCGGCCCGTACAGTTCCGGCCTCCGGAACCGGAACAGATACTCTGGTTCCGCCCGCGCCGCCGTCAGATCGTCGCGCCGGAACTCCGCCAGGAGCATGGCCGGCTCGCCCGGTCCGCCGCTCCATTCTGCCAACAGTTCTCCCCGCGGGCCGACGGCCATTCCGCCCCCCGGAAACTGCTGGATCGTTCCCGCGCACTCCACCCGTCCGGTGTAGTTGCACGCCAGCCCGAAGACTCCGTTCTCGACGCAGCGCGCCCGCACGGCGGGTCCGGCCCAGGCTGCCCACCCTTGCGGCGTCACTGGAGGCGGATCGGCCGCGAACGGAAACAGCACAATTTCGGCGCCATCTACGGCCAGCAGCCGCGTCGACTCTGGCAACAGAGCGTCGAAGCAGATGTTGACGCCGACCCGGCCAAACGGCGTCTGGACCGCATGGGCCTCGAACCCTCCGTTGTAGAACGGCATCTCGAACATCGGAATGTGCAGCTTCCGCCATGTCCCGGCGACTCCTTCCGGTCCCACAAGGACGTGCGTGTCATGCAGCAGACTGCCCTCGTCCTCGAGCAGGCCCGCCGCCACCCAGACATCGTGAGCCTTCGCGATTCCGGTCAACTCTCTCACCGCCGGACCGTCCACCGGCTGCGCCATTCGCCGTGCCGCCAGCAGTGCTTCCCTCAGCCAGCGGGTGTGATCGCCCACTGGATGATTCGGCACAAAGCCCGTCAGCGAGAGTTCCTGGAACAAAACAAGCCTGGCTCCCTCGGCCGCGGCGCGCCGGCACCACTGGCCGATCTTCTCGAGATTCTCTTCCGTCTCGCCGGGACGGCTGTCCACCGAGATCGCGGCCACCTTGACGTTTTCCATGAATCGCCAGCGAGTCATTATAATAGGGAAAGTTTCCTCACATGTTCTTCCGACGCCAGCACCCCAAGATCTTCACCTTCGACGAGCGCCTCCAAGCGCTCCGGCAAAACGGGTTTCAGGTGGAACCGCTTCCCGGCGGCCGTGTCAAACTCACGCGGCAGGGATATGGCGCCATCGTCGAGAACGCTGGCGGCGAAGTCAAGGTGGCCGTCCGGCCCGGCGTCCTGGTTGGCGGCGAGATCGCCGCCTTGGTCGACGGAGGGTTTCAGAAGTACTTCCTGACGCCTTCCGGCGCCAAGGTTCCCGCCTTGGCGGAACAGTTGAAGGCCGTTCACGCCTTCCAGGAGGACCTCCGCGAAGGCGCAGGCCTCACCAGCCTCTACAACGAGTCCCTCGGCACCACCTCCACCCGGTATCTCTACGACCGGGTGCAGGACCGCGACCGCGGCGTCCCCAAGCGGCCTTGGGAATAGTCGATCGTCCGACGCCCGGGTCATGCTAGCCTCATCAGGTATGGAGGTAGTGATGAACCGCAGGAACCTGCTGCTGGCCGGCGCCGCCATGGCCGCTCCGCTGGCCGCTCAAGCTCCGCCGCCCCCGAAGACGCACCTCAAGGTTGGCGACATGGCGCCGGATTTTGAACTCAACTCGACTGCTGGGAAGAAGGTCAAGCTTTCCAGTTTTCGCGGACAGAAAAATGTCGTTCTGGCCTTTTTCCCGGCCGCCTTCACCGGTGGCTGAACGAAGGAAATGGCCGGATACCAGGCTGGTATCGAAAAGTTTACTTCCGCGGACACAGAAGTTTTTGGCCTCAGTACCGATAACACACCTTCCCTCGGAGTCTTTGCCAAGCAACTCAACCTGCAGTTCCCCCTCCTCAGTGACTTCATGCGCAAGACCTCGGCCGACTACGGGATCCTCATGCCCGATCGGGGAATCGCCAATCGCGCGACGTTCATCATCGGCATGGATGGCCGCGTCACCTATATCGAAGAAGGCAGCACGGCCGTCAATATCGACGGTGCGGCCACCGCGTGCAGCCGGCTCAAGAAGAAAGCCTGACGGCCTCCCGGTTGCTGGCGCGGCAGGCCGTCCGCGCCAGCATCTTAAGGTCACCCGAAACACCCCGAGGGGCTGCCGCCCAGCCTAGGTCCTCCGGCGCCTTAAGCGGCCCAGCCTCTGGTCCGTAGAACCCCTAAGGCAATCTGACGTGAGAACTTCCCCGCCATCCGCCCTCTATATCTGCAGGACGGACCTGCGCACGGCTCCGTCCCGGCGGCATCGTTCGCCGTGGGCGGAGATGCACGAGATCAATGAGATAGACGCCCGGGCCGCTCCCTGCCTATGGAACAACCGGTAACTGCAAGCGTTTGGGCCATTTGGGATGAAACGGACACGGTCGCACCCGCGCCCGCGCCCTCTCCGCCCCCGGTCTCCCGCGACGGTTCCGGAGGCACACCCCAATTTGTGCCGGGCCCTTCCCACCTAGGGAACTCAGGTAACACCTGCCTTGACAGAGGTGCTGCAAATTGTTACAGTCAACCTTTCGTAAGTTGTGTTACATCCGGAAGCTGGCGGTGGGGGGCCGTCCGCTCGGGCGGGCTATCGCGTTTCCGGTCTCGAGGCCTACGCATGAAACAGAACTATTTCATCGTAGTATTGGCGCACTCCATGCACGGCCGTTTGCGCCGCGTCCATATTCCGCACACTTTTCTCTACGCGATTCTGGGGCTGGCGGTTTTAGGTTGTTTCTCGGTATTCGGGTTTGTTTCCAGCTATGTGCGGATGGCGGGCAAGGTCGCCAATTACAACGCATTGCGGGATGAGGCACAGGTTCTCAAACAGCGCTACCAGAACCTGCAGAAAGTGGTTAACCAGACCGATGAACAACTCGCCAGCCTGAAGATTCTGGCCAACGAGGTTTCGGTCGCCTACGGAATCAAGCGGACGCTGGAAGGCCCCGATGACCTTTCGGCCGAAGCTCGCCTGGTTCCCACCTTCAAGGAAACTCTCGAAGACTATAGCCTTCTCCGCACTTCCACTTACGCGAAGTTCGACCGCAACTATCTCCGGCGGTTTGGCCAGCGCTCGATGCAACCCAATTTGTGGCCGGTGGAAGGCCGCTTCCAGGGCGCGTTCGGGCATCGGCTCGACCCGTTCTCCGGCGAGGGCGCCTATCACCGCGGTGTGGACATCTCCGCCCCGCATGGGACGCCGGTCAAGGCGACGGCCGATGGAATTGTCGTCCAGGCCGGTTGGATGGGCGGATACGGACGCTTGGTCGTGGTCGATCACGGCGGCGGGTACGAGACGTTCTACGCGCATTTGTCCAAGATGGACGCGATCGAGGGCGCGGAAGTTCGCAGAGGCGATGTGCTGGGCCGGGTGGGAACTTCCGG
Organism: uncultured Solibacteraceae bacterium; assembly: GCA_964529305.1. Lineage (GTDB taxonomy): Bacteria > Acidobacteriota > Terriglobia > Bryobacterales > Bryobacteraceae > CAZGUX01. The sequence goes on from CAZGUX010000162.1 coordinate 12,317, forward strand.
CCGTTCCACGTCGCCGCACTTGCACTACGAGGTACGGGTCGGTCACGCACCGGTCAATCCGTGGCGCTTCTTGCGTACCGCCCCCGTCACGGTGGCGGCCAAGCGCGACCTCCCGTTCTGACGTAAGCTTTTACCATGAGAACCCTGCCTGTCCGTATACTGGCATTAGCCGGTGGCGTCGTGCTCTTGATTTCAGCCTACTCCCGACCTTCCCAGTCGAGCGTCATGGCTACCGCTGCCAACGCATTGCTGTCGTCGCTCACCGCCGAACAGAAGGCTAAGGCCAGTTTCGGCTTCACCGACGAACAGCGCTTCGACTGGCACTTTATCCCGCGGCCCCGCAAGGGACTTCCGCTGCTCGAGATGACCGCGCCGCAGAAGCACCTGGCGCAGGCGTTGCTGAGTGCCGGTTTGAGCCAGGCCGGCTACATCAAGGCAACGACGATCATGAGCCTGGAGGATGTTCTCCGGATCCTCGAGAACGACGACGGCAAGCGCCGCAATCCCGACGGATACTATTTCAGCGTGTTCGGAACGCCTTCGGACAAAGGGACCTGGGGCTATCGCGTGGAAGGTCACCACATCAGCCAGAATTTTACGGTCGTGGGTGGCAGGGTCGTCGACACGCCGAGCTTCTTTGGCGCCAATCCCGCCATGGTGAAACAGGGACCGCGCGCCGGACTCCGCGCCCTGGCCCGCGAGGAAGATATCGGCCGGGAATTGATGACGTCCCTCGACCCCAAGCAGCGCGAGATCGCCCTGGTCGACAAGGTGGCCTATAAGGACATCCTGACCGCCGCTTCGCGCAAGGCTTCGCTCGAAGGGCAGCCTTCCGGACTGCCGTCCTCCCGGCTCAATGAAAAGCAAATGGCGCTGTTGATGTCCCTGCTCGAGGAATATGCCCGCAACATGCCGGAAGAGATGGCCCAGGCCCGCATGGATCGCGTCCGAAAAGCGCGCGGCAGCCTCCGCTTCGCATGGGCCGGCGCTCTGGAAAAAGGCGGGCCGCACTACTATCGCGTGCAGGCGCCCGCGTTCCTGATCGAGTACGACAACACTCAGAACGACGCCAATCACATCCACGCCGTCTGGCGGGACATCAACGGCGACTTCGGCCTCGACCTGCTCGGCGAACACTACAAGAGCAGCCCTCACAAATAGCTCTGGTACCATACAAGAGGTATGGTCGCTTCGAGCCGCAATCGGCTATGGTCGCGGCGCGCCCTGCTGTCGTCTCTGACAGCGCCCGCCCTCCTTGCGGAGTTGGATCGAAAGCGGGTACTTCCTTCCGACTGGCGCCGCTACGCCGATCCCGCTACCGAATTCGAGGTGGTCCGGCTCACCGATCCCGCCTACGTCAGTCTGTTGGGCGCGCCCTACAATCGCACCATCGGACGCCGCAGCGGCTACCTGCTGTTTTCGGGCGACCGGCCCGACGGCCCGTTTTCCGGCCTCCAGGTGTTTCGCATGGACCTGTCAAACGGACAGTCCCGCCGCCTCACCGAACTTCCGGATCTCGATCCCTCCACGCTCGTTCTCGTGCCTCCCGAGCGCACCTTCCTCTGTTTCGCCGGCCCGGCGCTCATGCAGGTGGATCAAACCACGCTGAAGGCCCGCGAACTGTATCGCGTTCCCGACGGATGGCGGCGCACCGCCGGTATCAGCGTCAGCGTCGATGGCTTGTACGCGGCGTTCTGCGAAACCAATGGAAAAACCTCTCATGTCCGCCTCCTCGCTTTGGCCACCCGCAACGTCAACACCGTCGTCGAAACACCCTTCGAGCCGCTCCACCCCTTGATCCGGCCCCGGCGCGCCCAGATCTGCTACCGCCAGGATCAGACCGCGCTGTGGCTCGTCGATTTCAGCGGAAGCCAGAACCGCCGCCTCCGCATCGCCGAGGGCGCCATCGGAGAGACGCTTTGGGGCCCCGGCGGCCAGTCCCTGCTCTATCTCCATCTCCCCGAGGCCGGCACCGGTCTGAACTCCATTCGGGAACACCGGCCTGATGCGAACGCCGACGCGCTCGTCACCAAAACCAGCCAGTTCGTCAGCTTTGGCATCAACGGCGATGCCAGCGTCTTCGTCGGGGCCAGCCGGAACAAGGCGTCCCCTTTGATCCTGTTGTTGGTCCGCCTCGCGCGCCGCGAAATGAGTGTTGCCGAGCATAAGGCTGGGAATCCCGAAATGACCACCCCGGTCTTCACGCCCGATAGCCAGAGGATCCTGTTCGCCAGCGACCGGCACGGGAAGCCGGCCATTTATATGATGCGCGTTGAAAAGCTGGTGGATAAGACCGAAGAGGACGAAGATCCCGCCATCACCTCTACGCGATAAAGTACTTGACGGCGCTATGACGCCGCGCTATACTCTGATCGATGGGCCCGATTCGCGCTAAGCCGTCTCCGCCAATCTCGCCGCTGCATCACCGCGCCTACGACAATCTGCGCTTCATCCGCGAGACCATGGAGGGATCCACGTCGTTCACCGCGGTGCCGGGTTGGGGCGGCGTGGCTATGGGCGTGGCGGGTATGGCTTCGGCCTGGATCGGATCCTATCAGCCAACCCGCGAACGTTGGCTCGCCGTCTGGCTCGCCGGCGCGGCTGTCTCCTTGCTCATCGCCGGCGCAGCCATGTACCGCAAGGCGACGCGCGGCGGAACCTCGCTGTTGTCGCGCCCCGGACAGAAGTTTGCGGTCAGTTTTCTGCCGGCGATCCTGGCGGGCGGTTTGATCACTGCTGCCGTCTGGCGCGCCGAAGCTTGGAGCCTGCTGCCGGGCCTCTGGCTCCTGCTGTATGGCCTCGCCATCTTTCACGGTGGCGCTCATTCCGTGCGAGTGATTCCGGCCATGGGCGTGTCGTTTGCCGTGCTCGGAGCGGCCGCCCTGTTCGCGCCCGCCTCGTGGGGTGACGCGATCCTCGCCGCGGGTTTCGGAGGCTTGCATGTCGGCTTCGGTTGGCTGATCGCCCGCCGTTACGGAGGATGAACCATGGGATTGCGTGCAAAAAAGCCGGCCTCGGCCGCGCCGACGCTGGAAGCGCTGGCAGGAAAGGGTCGAGCCATGAACGCGGCCGAACTGGATGCCGTCATTCATGAGCGCGTGCGGTTGGGCATTGTCAGCGCCCTCGCCGCCAACGATAGCCTGACGTTTAATGAGCTCAAGGCTCTGCTCCAGGCCACCGACGGGAACGTCAGCGTCCACGCGCGCAGACTCGAGGAGGCCGGCTACATCGATTGCCGCAAGTCCTTCGAAGGCCGCGTACCAAGAACGGAATACCGTCTGACCGCCGCGGGCCGCCGCGCCCTGGAAAAATACATCGATCACATGGAAACCCTCATTCGCGCCGTTCGCGAACGATAGGGCTTCCCACTCCCCCCGGGTTTGAAATTCAGTTTGTGGAGGACGCCGGCGCCCTGCCGGCTTAGTTTATGACAACAAGTGCTTTGCACGTCGCCATCATCATGGACGGGAACGGCCGCTGGGCCACCCGCCGCGGCTTGCCGCGAACCTCCGGCCATCGCGCCGGCGCCAAGGCCATTCGCCGCACCGTCGAGGCGGCGCCTGCCCTCGGCGTCGATGTCCTGACGCTCTATGCGTTCTCCTGCGACAACTGGGGACGGCCCGCCGCCGAGGTGAACGCCCTGCTCTCCTTACTGGCCCAGTTCCTCGACCGCGAGATTGACCGCTCCATCCAGGAGGGCGTCCGTGTGTCCTTCATCGGCCGCCGCGACCGCCTGCCCGAGAGCCTCCAGTCGGCGATGCGCCATGCCGAACTCCGTACTCTCGCCGGCTCGCGCATGTGGCTGCGCATCGCCATCGACTACTCCTCGCGCGATGCCATTCTGGAGGCCGCGGGCAAGGCGGACGATCTTACCCGGACTGAGTTCTCACGCATTCTGGGCGGGGCTCCCGACGTCGACCTCCTGATTCGCACCGGAGGAGAGCAGCGCCTGAGCGACTTTCTTCTCTGGGAGTGCGCCTACGCCGAGTTGCTCTTCCTCGACGCCATGTGGCCCGATTTTTGCGGTGCGGACCTCGATCGGGCGCTCCTCTGGTATCAGGGCAGGGAACGGCGCTTCGGGCGTCTGCCCAAGGCCGTCTGACGCGTCAGTTCTTTGCCTTCATCTGCTTGAGATCCGCCTCGATCTTCTTCTTGAACTCCTTCAATTCCTTGGTCTCCTCCACCCCCGAAACCGAGGAGAGGGCCTGCTTGAGGAAGAATTGGCGGCGGTCGGGCAAATCCAGCTTCCTGGGGCCGAACAGGTCGGAGATCTTGTAAAGGGTTTCAGCCCCGCCCGTCAGGAACGTGGCACGGGAAACCTTAGGGGCGTCCCCTTTCAACAACTCACGCGTGCGGGCAGCGTCGTCGGCGCCCACCAGGCGCCCCGCCGCCAGCAGGATCCCCCGCTCCAGCACCGCCTTCTGAATCGTCTCGATCTGGGAATCGGGCAACATTTCTCCCTTCCCGATCCGGGTCAGAGCCGGAGGCTGCAGCGTCGACCCTCGAAGGTCGCCGAAGTAGACCGGCACCTGGTCTTCTTTGAGGGTCTTCTCGAACGCCGTGAAGGCTTCGTAAAACTGCAGCGCCGTGCGCGAGGCGATCGAGCGATAGTCGCTGGTTCGCCGCCGGAATTGAGAGGGATTGGCTTTGTTGGCGCGGGCCCCGTACTCGAAATTCTCGGCCAGTTCCATGTAGCCTTCGGTCAGCCCGGCCGTCAGCACCAGGTGCCAGGGACGCGCTTTGCTCGCGAACTCGTTGTCCGTTTTCGCCACCAGCGCCAGATGTTCCATGGTCTTGACGTAGTCGCCGGCGGTCGCATTTTCCTTGGCTGCCCCCCACGAAAAGGCCGGGGTGCCCTTGGCCGGCGGGGGTGGTGCATTCGAGCAGCCCGCGATCAGCAACATGGCTGCAACGATCGGTGCGAACTTCAATGTAGGCCTCCTTCTCCTGGCGGCCCGCTACGCGGCAGGTGACAAAAAGAACGTACCCGCGACCAGGGGTAGCGGGTCTCGGGAACCTCGCCCACACTCGGACACCAGAGAATCATCATACTCTTCCAGATTCGTGATGCAAGCGCCGAAACGCGCCGCGGGTGGCGGGATTGGTACTATGACAGGAAACCGCAACTGGCTGGAACGTGGCAAAGCGTTTGTCTCCGGACGCCAAGGCTCCTCGCCAGGCGAGATTCATGACCAAGCACATTCTGGCAATCCACGCTCACCCCGACGATGTCGAAATCCTGGCCGGCGGCACGGTGGCGCTGCTCTCGAAAGCCGGGCATCGCGTGACCATCGTCACCATGACCCCTGGCGACTGCGGTTCCGCCGAGTTGGATGCCGACGACATCGCGGCCGTCCGGCGCGCCGAGGCCGCTTCCTCCGCGCGCCTCATTGGGGCCGGTTATCGATGCATCGAGTTCCGCGACCTGGCGGTGTTCTCCGATGATGCCGCCCGGCGACGCGTGGTTGAAGTTCTGCGGCGCGTGCAGCCCGACCTGATCCTGACCTCGTCGCCCGTCGACTACATGGCGGACCACGAGGCCGCCAGCCAGTTGGTGCGTGATGCCTGCTTCGCCGCCCCCGCGCGCAACTATGCCACCGGCGTCCAGAATCCGGCGCCCGTGCTGCCATCGATTCCTCATCTGTATTTCATGGACCCCATCGGGGGCGTCGACCGCGAGGACCGGCCGATTCTCCCCGACTTCTACATCGACGTCACCTCGACGTTCGACCTCAAGCGCGCCATGCTGGCCGAGCACAAAAGCCAGAGGGAATGGCTGCGCAAACATCACGGGATGGATGACTACCTCGACCAGATGCAAACGTGGACTCGCCGCCAGGGCCAGGCCTGCGGCGCCGCCTACGCCGAAGGCTTCCGCCGGTACAAGGGTCATCCTTATCCCCAGAGCCCGTTGCTCGAGGAATTGCTGGAAGGATACGTAGCGCGCCGGTGACGTCATGTTTCGCAGAGAATTCATCGGAGGACTCATGTTGGCCATCCGGAGGGGCAGGATCGACCGCGCCGGCGAGATCATTCGAAGCGCGGTCGACGGTGGTGTCGAGAGCGTCGCCCTGTATGTCAAACAGGGCGGCGAAGTCATCTCTCGCGGCTATGGCAGGGCGAAGGCCGATTCGGTCTTCCTGCTGGCGTCGATCACCAAGCCCATGACCGTCACCGCGGTCATGATCCTCCGCGATCGCGGCAAGCTCTCGCTGGCGGATCCCGTGCGCAGGCACATCCCCGAGTTCCAGGGCGGGGATCGCGACTCTGTCGAAATCCGTCACCTGCTCTCGCACACCTCGGGCCTGCCGGACATGCTTCCCGGGAACGAAGCGTTGCGCAAGCGGCACGCCCCCCTCGGCGACTTCGTCGCCGCCACCTGCAAAACGCCCCTTCTGTTCAAGCCGGGGACTCGGATGCAATACCAGAGCATGGGCACCCTGCTTGCCGCGGAGATTGTCCAGCGGATCTCGGGCCGTCCCATCCGCGACTTTCTCCGAACGGAATTGTTCTCGAAGCTGGGAATGTCCAGCACTTCGCTGGGTCTGGGCGGGCGCGGGATCAATGATCTCGTTCACTCCCAGGTGCCCGAAGTCACCGATTGGGATTGGAACAGCCCGTATTGGCGTGATCTGGGCGCGCCCTGGGGCGGCGCTCACGCGAACGCCGCGGATGTCGCCAGGCTGCTCGAGTTCTTTCTTCACCCGAAGGATTCGTTCATCAAGGCATCCACCGCGCGCGAGATGGTCACGAATCAGAACCAGGGCCTGGCGGGTAGTTGGGGTATCGGCTGGATGGTGAAGAAGGGCAGCTTTGGCAAGAGTTGCTCGCCCGGGACCTTCGGCCATTCCGGCAGCACCGGCACCATCGCCTGGGCGGACCCAGCAAGGGATATGATCTGTGTACTGCTCACGAGTAAGCCCATGTCGGAATCGAAAGCGATCCTGGTGATGCCGGTTTGTGACGCGATCAGCGAAGCCTGACGCTCTTCGTTGTACAGTTGAACCATGCGTGGCCTTCCACTTTTTGTGTTGGTATTCGCGCTCCAGGCGGCGGACTGGCCGCAGTGGCGGGGCATCCATCGCGACGGCAAGTCTCCGGAGACGGGCCTTCTGCGCGAGTGGCCGGCCACTGGCCCCAAACTCGTCTGGAAAACGGAGGGACTGGGTGAAGGATTCTCCGCGTTTTCCATCGTGGGCGACCGCCTGTACACCCAGGGCCAGCGGGGCGACCAGGAGTTCATCATGGCCTTCGATGTTGGCACAGGCAAGAAGGTCTGGGAGACGCCGGCCGGCGAGGCCTACCGCGAACGCCGTGGCAACGGTCCGCGCGGTACGCCGACGGTCGACGCCGATCGCCTGTACACTCTCTCGGCCGACGGCACCCTGCTGTGCCTGAACCGCGCCACAGGCAAAAAACTCTGGGACGAGAACATCGTTCGCCGGCACGGCGCCGACGTGATCCATTGGGGCATGAGCGAGTCCCCACTCGTGGATGGCGACCGATTAATTGTCACGCCGGGCGGCCGCGGGGCCACCGTCGTGGCTCTCGACAAACGGAACGGAAAGCTCCTGTGGAAGTCGCAGAGTGACGCTGCGGGCTACTCTTCGCCGCTGGCCTTCGACGTGAATGGCAAACGTCAGATTGCGGTTCTTACCGGACAATCGGCCATGGGCCTGGGCGCCACCAACGGCGAACTGCTCTGGCGGTACGAGAAGGTCGCCAACGGCACTGCCAACATCGCGACCCCGATTTTTCACGACGGCCGAGTCTTCGTGTCTTCGGATTACGGCACGGGGGCGGCGCTCCTCGATGTGCGGGGCTCCGGAGCGAAGGAGGTCTACTTCACCAAGGAGATGAAGAACCACTACTCGTCCTCCGTGCTGGTGGACGGATACCTATATGGCTTCAACAGCACCATCCTGACCGCAATGAAGTTCGATGACGGGCAGGTCGCCTGGCGCGACCGCAGCGTCGGGAAAGGCTCGGTGACCTGGGCGGACGGTCATCTTTACGTCTACAGCGAAGGCGGCGTCATGGCCTTGGTAGAAGCGACCCCGGAGGCCTACACGGAGAAGTCGCGCTTCTCGATTCCCGCCGGCGACTTCAAAACCTGGACGCCGCCGGTCATCGCCAACGGCCGTCTCTATCTCCGCGAGCAGGACCGCCTCTATTCCTTCGACATCAAGGGCAAATAGTCGACAGCACATACCCAAAAGTCACCCGGCCCGGCCCGAAAAGTGGGGCGGTCCCCCCGTGACCACGGGCCGCCCCCTGACCGGCCCACCGGGCGAAGCCCACAGCGACTCCGTTTGACTCTGGCGGCCTTGTCAGCATCTTCACGCGGTCCGATGCCAACGAACCACATCGGGAGTTCCTCTCCCGCCACGAACTCCCGGTCCCGGAACACCGCGAGTGTCTCACGTCGCCGCTCGGCCGGCTGTTTGAAAGGCCATGGGACTATTCGGAAGGGATTGAACCCCGATGGCCGGGCCCGATCGGGTTGACCGGAGGAGACCGGCGGCGCTGGACGCACGAGGTGCGCCTCCAGGGTGAGGTGTGGATTCGAACCGGGCAGACCATGAACTCTGGGTGGATCAGGCATTCGACCGGCATTACGAAACCCGGCATGACGTGGAGCAGACCCTGAGGCGGATCGCCTCGGATTCCATCCGCCAGGCTGAGGCCGCCTTTGCGCAAGGCAGGCACGACGAGGCTGAGCGACCCTGCGGCATTGCAATTTCCGCGGACGACCGGCGGATAGAACCGCTAGCCCTGAAGGCCGCCATTCGTAGGACCCAGGGCAATGCCACCGGCGAGAGCCAGATGGCGGAATTGGCCTCACGGGTGATGGACGAACCGTCGTTCTTCGCGCTGGTGAGCCGCTACCGGCCCGCCAGCGGTGGACTCCCCGAGCGTTACGACGGCACGCGCAGCGGAGTATAGGAAACGCTGCCTCATTGTTACGGGCAATCAACGCAGTGCTACACCTCGAGCTTCCACGGCTTCCGGTACCGCGCCTTTAGGTGAGACCGCACCGATTCCTGCTTCACCGTCCAGTTGTGCTCATCCCAGTCCAATCGGGACTGGAAGCGCATCGCCAGGTTCCCCAGAATGCAGACCGTCGACGACCGCACGCAGGTCTCGATTTCGCTCGTCGGCTTCTGCCGCGTCCGGATGCACTCGATGAAATTCCGCCAATGCGGCGCGTTCATCTGCTTCATCACGTCGTCGTTCTCCCACGCCTTCGCTTCGGATTTGTCCTTCGGGATCAGCCAGCACCCGCGCCGGTGGACGATCAGAGTCCCTTCGGTGCCGTGCACCGAGGTCCCGGCGCCGTGATCTCCGAACATGGGCATGGGATTGCACGTCCGGCTCTCATAGCTCGCCAGCCATTTCGGGTATTGGAAGGTGGCCAGCATCGTATCCGGAGTATCCCGGTTGTCCTGAACGTACAGCTTGCCGCCGAGAGCGGTAATGGCAACCGGCATCACTTCGTCGAAACACTGGTGCAGCGGGTCGATCAGGTGCACCCCCCAGTCGGTCGCCGCGCCCCCGGCGTAGTCCCAGAAATAGCGGAACGTCGGGAACGTCGTGACGCCCACGCCCCACCGGTTGCGATTGAACGCGACTTTCGGCGCGGGCCCCAGCCACATTTCCCAATCCAGATCCGAAGGCGGCTGGCTGTCTTCCGGATTGCCGTATCCCGCCTTGGGCGTCAAGCCGGCCTGCCAGGTGTGGCAGAACGTGATCTCGCCAAGCACTCCGCTTTTCACCAGTTCGGCGGCCTTTTGAAAATAACCGCCTGACCGCTGCATCGTGCCCGCCTGCACGACCCGCCCGTATTTGCGGGCCGCCTGGACCATCTTCTGGCCCTCCTCGACATAGACGCAGGCCGGCTTTTCCACGTAGACGTCCTTGCCGGCTTTGCAGGCCTCGACCGTCATGTAGGCGTGCCAGTGGTCGGGAGTGGAAACACAGACGGCATCGATCGACTTATCCGCCAGCACCTCCCGAAAATCGCGATAGCTCTTCGGCTGAAACCCGCCCTTCCTCGCGGCCGCTTCGGCGCGTTCCAGGGTCGGCTGGTAGACATCGCACAGCGCGACGGGCTGCACGTTCTCCGTCTTCATCGCAAATCCGAGATTCCCCGAGCCCATGGCCCCCAGGCCGATGAACCCCACGTTCACGCGGTCGTTGGCCCCACGGACTGCTCCAGTGAACAGTGAGGTGGTAAACACCGCACTGGCCGAAGACAGAAATTGCCGTCGCTCAACCGAATCGCTCATTCGTCTCTCCTTTTTTCGCTCGCCGGCAGATTCGTCGTCCCACCAGGCCGTGAATCGCAGGAATCACTGTTTGATAGGATGGTAGCCATTTTTGAATCGGGAGAAAAGGGACCCCATGATGGATTTGCTGCATTCGCCCCCGGGTTCGCCGCTGCTCCATGCGGTACCGTCAGACCCAGGCAGGAAATGGACCAAGGACGCCGCCCCGGCAATCGAAGCCCCGCCGGACACCGACATCGATCCGCGGCCCGAGGCCCGTTGGCCTTCGGAAGCCCGTCGAACCGGCATTTGCGGCGCGGTCAGCCCCAGGATCGTCGCTCTGCCGAAGGGCGGCTACCGCCTGTATTACTCGCAGATCCTGCCCCGAGCCGGATTCCCGGCGGGCGCGAATGACTACGCGAACTCGACCACGCGTATTCTGAGCGCGACCTCTCCGGACGGCTCGGCCTGGACTCCGGAGCCAGGCGTTCGCCTCTCCGCCCGGGCTGGCGGCGCGGGAGACTTTCGCGTGGTCTCCTCCGAGGTGGTTCCTTTGGCCGGCGGGCGGTTCCGGATGTACTACGAATGTTGCCCGGGCACAATGTCGGACGCGAACTCGATCCGCAGCGCCATCTCCTCCAACGGCATCGACTGGACTCCGGAGCCGGGATCGCGGTTGGAATCGCCCGGACGCAACTACGCGGCGCCGCGGATCGTTTTCCTTGCTGATGGACGTTGCCGCCTGTACTGCACGGAGCGCGGCCTCGGCATGATCAGCGCCATCTCGGACGATGGGGGTCTCACGTTCCGCCAGGAAGCGGGGCTGCGGGTCGCCCCGGGTGGAGACTCCGACGCCCTGATCGCCTTCGCGCCCGAGATCCTCCGCGTGGGCGCGGGCTACGTCATGTACTACGCCGGATACACCAAGTCCACCCACGCCCATATCCTGCGCGCGGTTTCGGAGGACGGGTTGACCTGGAAGAAAGAGGCGGAACCGGCCGTCACTCCCGGGCCGGGAGGGTGGGACGCGGCGAAGTGTTCCGAGATGTGCATCCTCCGCCTGCCCGATCGGGAAGGACAACCTCCCCGCTATCGCATGCTCTACGAGGCCTGCGACGGGACGGCGAAGGACAAGCGGGGCGTGTGGCGCATCGCCAGCGTGACCTCGGCGATTTGAAGATATGGCTCAGGCTGTTCCAGCGCCCGGCCTGGACCGATCGGGTTAGAATAGCGAGTGGAGGAATGGCCGAGTGGTTGAAGGCGGCGGTCTTGAAAACCGTTAGTGGGGTAACTCACTCGGGGGTTCGAATCCCTCTTCCTCCGCCAGGAAACAGCCTCATGTTCCGGCGACCAGTCCAAGGGGCGGTAGGGAATCGATGCCGCGATCCTCGACGATCGCCGCTGTCGCGCCATCGGCGCCCGCCTCAGCGTCGCACCTCGCCGTCTATTGATTGATCCCTTGCCCGATTCCGATACCCCGCGACGCTGTCCGGTCGCGTCGCACGCCTGTCTTCGCCTTGAAACCCGGGCTCGGTTCGGGTCTCGACAATCCTCCGGTGGAATGGCCCGCGCTGCTCGTGTGGTATAAGTAACGCCAATGCTCCGCACCGTGAGAAGGAACCGGCTCGCATGACTCCCTGGCTGCTCCTGCTGATGGCCGTGAATTGGCCTCAATTCCGCGGGCCCAACGCCGGCGGCGCCGCCAACGAGTCCGGACTGCCCGTCGAGTTCGGACCGGACAATCACCTGGTCTGGAGAACCGAACTGCCTCGGGGCGCTTCGTCTCCCGTGCTGGCGGGCGACCGGATCTACCTCACCGGAGCCGACGGCGCCGAGCGTCTTGTCTTCGCCCTGAATCGCTCCTCCGGCAAAGTGATCTGGCGGCGCTCGATCCACGCCGGCCGTGCCGAAGCCCTTCACAAACTCAACGACCCGGCGTCGTCGAGTCCCGCCACCGACGGCCGCAATGTCTACGTCTTCTTCGGAGATCTCGGCCTGGTGGCGTTCGATTCGGACGGTAAGGAGTTGTGGCGCAAAGCGCTGGGCCCATTCACCAACCTGCACGGCATGGCGGCATCGCCGATCCTGGCGGACGGCAAGCTGATCATGGTATGCGACCAGAACCTCGACTCGTATGTGCTGGCACTCGATCCACGCGACGGCTCGACCCTGTGGAAGACCGAGCGGCCCGAGGTGACTCACGGCTTCTCCACTCCCGCCATCTGGCGGCCCAAAGAGGGCGAAGCGGAAATCATCGTGCCGGGATCGTACCTGCTCGCCGGATACTCGGTGGCCACAGGCAAGAAACTGTGGTGGGCTCGCGGGCTCACCTGGCAGGTGAAGTCCGCTCCCGTCATCGGAGACGGGGTGGTCTACTTCAACGGCTGGGCGCCGGGCGGCGACGCGGGAGAGCAGTACGATCTGCCGGAATTTGAACAGGCCCTGAAAGAGTGCGACAGGAACGGCGACGGGCGCTTCAGCCAGGACGAACTGCCCAAGCCCTATCAGCCAACGGGCTCCTGGCAGGCCATCGATCTCGACCGGGACGGCTTTCTCAACGCCCGCGATTGGATGTTCTTCCGCGCTCGGCGGGGGGCGCAGAACAGCGTCACGGCGGTGCGACTCGGAGGCCGAGGCGACGTTACGGCGACTCATGTGTTGTGGCGCTACCGCAAATCGCTGCCCGACGTGCCGACGCCGCTGCTCTACCGGGATGCGCTGTTTCTGGTGAAGACGGGAGGCATCGCCACGACGCTCGACCCCCGCACGGGTGAGGTCGCGAAGCAGGGCCGCCTGACGGGCGCTTTGGATGGTTATTATTCGTCCCCGGTGGCCGCGGACGGCAAGGTGTACATTGCCAGCGAAGAGGGCAAAGTGAACGTCCTGGCCGCGTCGCGCGACTGGGAGGTGTTGGCGGTGAACGATCTGAAGGAGCCGATCTACTCCACCCCCGCCATCGCCGACGGCCGGATCTACATCCGGACCCGCGCGGTGTTGTACGCGTTCGGCCAGTGACCGAGAGGCTATGGAATACAAGAATGACGGGAAAGACCGATCGGCTAACTGGTGATCGCGGTCTTAGGCCGTCGTGCAGTGCTCATCGCCCAACGTGGCGTAAGAAACATGGTCCCCGTATTCAGTTGCCGGCAGCAGAGTCTGCTGTGAGATACCCGGATCTCACAACCTGCTGAATCACCCATTCCATCCGCTCTTCGAATCCTCTGGCTGTCTCATCGTCGCGCAACAACGACATGTCGAAGCTGGGGCGCTTCGTGGCCGCGTCCGGAGGAATGCTGATGCCCGGAAGTTCATTGAGTTTTCCGATCAGGTTTCGGCGATACGCAATGTCGTCAAATGGAGCGACCGTCATGTGCTGGAACTGCAGTTCAATCGCTCCGTTGGTCCACATCATAAAGAGCAATAGGCGGGTCCCATCCGGCAGGAAGAGCCTCGGGACGCAAGAACCCAATGACAGCCCCCTGCCGTACCAGGTCATCTCGCGGCCGGCCCAGGCATGCAGGCGCCTGGCGACCTCCTCCTGCACGAGGCTCTTCGCCTTTAAGGCGGTGAAGAAGGAGTCTTCATCCCACCTTCGTTCGGGCCGCACCGAGACCAATGACTTTGGTGTGGAAACGAGGCGAGGAACCAATGCTCGCCCACCATCGCCCTGGAAGTTTCTCACCTCGACCGCGAAGACCTCGGCTGTGCTCAGCTGGGCCGCCAGGAAGTTGACGACGTCTCGCAATTCGCCTGGGATTTCGTCAGCCACAAAGACCATTCGAATCCGTCCGGTCGCCAAGTTTCCTTTGACTTTGTCCCAGAACTCGTCCGGTTCGATGCCTTCTGTCAGCTCGGCGATTCGCTCGGAAGCCCCTGCGGTCACCTCGAACCGGGCCCTAAGATCTGCGAGCGACAAGCGGAGCGCATGAGTCGCATAGTCCAGCATTTGACCAATGACTTCCCGCCGGATCCGAGTATCGCTACTTCGTTTGACCTCAACCAGCGTCGGTACTCCGTCCTGATCGAGGAAGAGATGATCAACGTACCACGAGGTATGCTCATTTGGTGAAAGCGCCGCCTCTTGGGACAGCAGCAACCAACGGCGCGGGGCGGCCTCGGTCATTTGCTCGCCAGCCATCAGATCGGGGTGACTGGCCAACAGCGTCTGAAGGAGCGCTTCAGAGTCGTATGGCTGTTCGGCCATCGGAAGGAGGACTCCATTCGCGCTGACCAGATAGATATTTCCCGCCATTGTTTGAAAGACCTCGCTTAACCTATTCGTTGGCTGTTCCCTTAGCCTGATGGGCCGTGCCGCCTACCTCGGGCACTGTGCGCGCCGCCAGCACGCAATTCCCCCAAACAGCATAGTGCTCCGAGCCTCAAAGAAATCTCAGTTGAAAGTCAGTCCAGCGAGGATTAAATCAGGGGTTCAGGGGAGGGTCGGCGGTGCCCCCAACCAACCCGCACCGAAGGGTAGGATTGACCGCCTCACAGCGTCCAATCCCCCGGTAACCGGCGGCCCCGGAGTTCGCCCTCCAGCCGCAAGAGTCCGGCCAGCAGAAACCCGACGCCCGTCTTCGCCTCGTAGTACGGGTCTCCCGGCAAGCGCACGAACAGGCCATGCTTGCCCTCCTGCCGCCAGCACCGCTCCACGGCCAACGCCGCGTAGCGCTCCGCTTCCTTCAGCCAACCGGCCCGAGGCTCCAGCGCGTGCAGATCCAACACCAGGTTCAACGCATGACCCAGTCCTTCAATGGACGCGTTGGCCGGGATCTCCGCCGCCGCGGCAGCCCGCGCGACCCGACGGGCCGTGTCCAGCATCCGGCGGTCGCGATCCACAGCGGCAAAGTAGGCCGCCACGCGTCCATAGGGCAGCAGTTCACCTTCGCCATAAGCGAAGTTCCAGGGCGCCACAAGCTGCGCGTCCACGGGCGTCCCGTCGACCTCGACGCCGGCGCGCCAACCGCCGCGGGCGGCGTCGTAGCC
Source organism: uncultured Solibacteraceae bacterium (assembly GCA_964529305.1). GTDB lineage: Bacteria > Acidobacteriota > Terriglobia > Bryobacterales > Bryobacteraceae > CAZGUX01. The sequence goes on from CAZGUX010000162.1 coordinate 27,571, forward strand.
GTAGCTCTCCCAGGCGTGGATCAACGCCCGCGCCCGCTCGCGAAACAGCGGCTCCGCCGGAACGAGTTCCCCCGCCTTGCGGAGCCAGTAGGCCAGCAGGGCCATCTGACCACTCGCGCGCTTCGACCCCGGCCGGGGGTCGCCGATGCAACTCAGCGTCAGCCCGGTCTTCGGGTGGCGGCGCTCCCAATAGATGCCGGCATCCCCGATCGCCCATTCGAGCCAACGCCGCTCGCCGGTCCGTGCGTAGAGAAACGCGAACGAGTAAGCATACTCGGCCGAGTGCTTGATCCACGGCTGTGCCCTCTCGGGCTTCTGGTGCTCGGCCTGCGCAAACCCGGCGTGGCGGTTGTAGAGGGCCCCGGGCTTGTCTTCGAAATGGTGATAACGCAGGCCGGCGATGGCCGCGGCAACCGCCTTGGAGTTCACCGCCCAAAGAAGGTCCCACGGCGGCGACCACTCCAGCAATTCGTGGTTCTTCCGTTCCAGCGCCACCTGGTCGCGGAAAAAGTCGTAATACAGGTGCTCGCCCCAGGCCAGAAGGCCGGTCTCCGGGCTTTGGCAGTTCGCGAGGAACCAGCCCATGTACTCGTCCGCCGCCCGGCGGTAGCGGGGCTCCCCTGTCCGATGGGATAGGGCGTGGAAGACCCGCAGGGTCGCGCTGTCGTGATACAGGTTGGCTCCCCCGACCGCGCGATCGCTCTCGCGAATGCCCGGCGCGGTCGGCACGCCCGCGCGGGGCACGCTCCAGTCCCGGGTGTCGATCACTCCGGCCAAGGCAGGAGTGGGCTTCTGCCCGTAGCGGTCCAGCCCGATGTCGAGGAGCGTATCCGCGGCCATTCGCGTTCGTGCCAGCCACGGCGTCTCCGTCCCGCGCGACGCCTGCGGCAACGTAAGGGCCAGCCCGAGGAGTTCCCTTCTCCGCATGATGTCTCTACAGGAACAGAAAATCCTTGCTATGTCGAGGGGAGGTTAGGCGGAAACCGTTCCCGTGGCTATTTCAGGGGCCTGGCTCTCTCCGGTCCCTGGGTCCCGATTCCTGGCGCTCCGCGAGGGCCTGTCGTATGAAGGTCACTAATCCCGAGATACGTTGCCCATTGCTGGAGATAGTCCCTGTCGAGTCGCTCGCCTTGCACGGCGATCACCCCGAGCACATCGTTCCACTGTTGCTCGGAAACGCCGCCACCCTGACCGTACCATCGCAGCTTGCTCAAGATAACGTCTTCCGGAGAAGCGACGGAAACCTCTATGGGATCCGGACCGAACAGCGTGGTGGTCTCCGGCCGCCGGCGGTCGAACTGAGCGTGCTGATACCGGTCGGAGCCGACCGGGAAGACAGCAAACTTGAACGCGCTCTGGAGGTGGATCAGATTGAAGGAGCGTTCGAACCGCGGGGCCTCCCGGATCTGCTCCGCGTCCACGTAGAATTCACTTTGCAGCTCCGCTACCAGCGAATCGACGTGTTCGGATTGAACCAGGGCGACCACGTCGACGGCACGGGTCATTCGCGGCCAGCCGTGGATGCTGCTGGCGGTGGAACCGCCGATCAGGTACGGGATCTCGAGGCGATCCAGGGCCGCCAGCACAGCTTCGAGCGCACGGGCCGGCTGTGCGTTCATGGCTTGGCGGGGACCCATCCGTACACGCGGGCGACGGTCTCCGCGCCGAGGCGAAGGGAAGCAGCCCGCAGGAAGACCTCGCGCTCATCGGCGTCAGGAAAATCCCCACCCACCCGGTCCTCGGTGGCTCGGATCAACATCTCCGCCATCTCCAGGACTTGGTTGAGCTTCTGCCCGGGACTCAACTTGCGCTGCACGTCGACGAGCGCGGCGAATGCGCGCTCGTCGGTGTCCGCCAGCCATCCGTACCGGGTCGCCATCCGAACTTCATGGTACACGGTTCGGCGAAACGGCAGCAATTGAGTAACCTTTGCCGCCCTATTCTCACCTCAACAAGGTTGGTATACTTGCGTTTCCAGCCCGTGCGGTTCGTGCGTTCCGTGGCTGGCCGGTCCGGCCAGCGCTCCACCACTTCCGATGGCGAGCTTGATTTCAGGAGGTTTCTTTGTCCTTAAAGTCAATCATTCCGCTGCTGCTCGTGGGCGTAGCGGCCTACGCCCAGCAGGCGGCGCCCCCAGCCAAGGCCCCGGTCTCGAAGCCGGGCCCCAAAGAGCTGAAGATCGCCGTGACCGCCGGCGAAGGTTCGGTGAACAACATCAGGGCCAGGATGGCCGCGCAGCCCGCCGTCGAGGTCAAGGACGAGAAGGGCGAGCCGGTCTCCGGAGCCGAAGTGATCTTCCAACTGCCGGCGGCGGGACCCGGCGGGCAGTTTTTTGGAACCCTCCGATCCCACACGGTGCGAACCGATGAGAAAGGGCAGGCTCGGGCATCGGGGTTGACGCCGAACGAGGAGATGGGCAAGTTCCAGATACGGGTGATCGCGACGCTTGGGCCGGTGACCGCGGAGACCTTTGTGAACCAGACGAACGGGTCGGGGCCCACTACTTCCATGAAATCCAATCGCAGGGGCCTTTGGACCGCGGTGGCGGTGATCGCGGTGGGCGCGATTGTGGGCGGTGTGGTCGCCGCAACACGAGATGACGATACACCGGCGGCGGCGGCGACCGTGCCGGTCACGGTGAGCGCGGGCCCGGTCACCGTGGGAGGTCCCCGATGAACAGGGCCTTCCTGGTTTTCGTCCTGGGCGCCGCTTGCGGCTTGGCCCAACCTCGACTCGAAGGCCCGACCGCGGGTTTTGTGTTCGACGCCTCGGCGCGGCAACTACGCGCCATTCGCGGCATCGTCGGCACCGGCGCCTATCTGGGCGGGGGCTTGATCGAAGACGCCGATGCGGCCTTAGTCTCGCCTGACGGCAAACTGGCCGTTGCCGTCAGGGGCGGCAAGCTTTCCCTGGTCCGGGCGTTCGATTCGGAGGCGGCTGAGGAATTGCCCCTCGGCGACGCGCCGGAGGGCAAGCTACTGTTCGCATGGTCAGGCCATGATCTGGCCGTGGTGGCTGCCGGACAAGCGATGATCTGGCGGGATTTGGATTCGGACACCTCGCTCGACGCCACCTGGGATCTCAGCGCGGTGGCAGGAGCGATCTCGGCCGCGCTTCTCGATGGGGAACGCCTGGCCGTTGCCTCCAAGGGAGGCCTGTACGTCGCTCGCGCCGAAGGCGCGGGCCTGGTCAAGGAAATGAAGGATCCGGTCGCCCTGGCCGGGGCCGGCCGCGACTTCTATGTGGCCGATCGGGGCTCGAGCGAAATCTGGCAGATCGCCGACTATAGCACGCCCATCCTCTTTGCTGAACTCGCTTCGCCGGTGGGCCTTCAGGTTTCCAAGGGGCGGTTGCTGGCGGCCAGCGCGGAATCGCGCTCCGTCGCGGTGTTCGATCTGGCATCCCACGCCCGGTTGGGCGGCTTTGATCTGGAGTTCGAGCCGACCCGGTTGGAAGCGCTGGGCGCCCGGACGCTGGCGGTGCTGAACGAACCATCGCCGGGAGAGCCGCTATGGGTGCTTGATTCCGGGGATGCTCCGTCCGTCTATTTCGTGCCCGCGGGGAGGGAACAGTAAGCCATGCTCAGGTCTCTTTCGGTTTCCTTCCTCCTGGCGGCCACTTTCGCCGCTGCCCAGACGACCTCTCCCGTTTCGCTGCGCGTCCAGATTGCCGGGGCCGTGCAGAACATCACGGACGGAGGGTCCATCCAGTTCGCCGCCGATGCCATCGGGCGGCCGGTGGAGGCGACGATCACGGTGAGCTACCGGGGCGCAGGCTCCATCAACATCACCCGCTTTGAATTCAACGGCTCGAACGACTTCACCATCAGCGGAATTCCGTCGCCCGATGTCGCCTTTCAGCCGAACGAAAGCTTTACCGTGGGGGTTCGCTACCGCCCGGCGTCCAGCGTGCGCGCGACCGCGCTGATCCGCTTCTCCTACACGGACAACCCTCCCGTTCCCCCCGGCAATCGCGTTCCCGTGAACGGCAGCGTCGGGTTGAACCTGGTGGGAGTGGCCCCGGAATTCGGCTTTACGCTGATCACGCCGGGAACCTCCAACGTCGTGACCCTGCAAAACGGCGATGCCATCCCGTTTCCGGCCACTCCGGTCAACGAAGCGAACACCGCCACGGTCGTCGTCACCAACCGGGGCAGCGGAACGGGAACGGTGGGATCGATCCGGTCCACTGGGGCGGCGTTCTCCATCTCCAGCCCTTCCATTCCTCCGGTGTCGGTCGACCCCGGCCGGGACCTGCGGTTCACCATCCGGTACGCGCCGCTGGTGATCGAGAACAGTTCCGGATCGGTGAGCGTCGAACTGATCGATCGCACCTCGACGTTCAACCTGTCCGGGAGTGCGACCGGGGCCGTCTATTCGTACGAGGTCATCCAGGACACCGGAAGCGGGGCGGCCTTGGAGCCCGGCGGTCTGATCAACCTTCCGGACGCCAACGTCAACGAGAAATCGATTGTCTATGTCCGTGTGCGAAATACCGGCAACGCGGAGGGGCGGATTTCCGCCATCAGCATCCAGGGGACGGGGTTCACGCTCACCGACACGCCGTTCGTTCCGGCGGTCCTGACTCCAGGTTCGGCGGCGAGCCTGACGGTGAACTTCGCCCCGACCACTCCCGGCCGCGCGACAGGCCGCCTGCGGATCGGGAATGACAGCTTCGATCTCGCGTCAAACGGGATTGGGGTTCAATTGACGTACGCCTACACGGCGGCGAACGTGACGACGACGATCACCCCGGGACAGGGCGTGAACTTCCCGCCGATCACGGCTGGACAGACGTCGACGCTCCGGTTCATCATCGGCAATTCGGGCACGGCGGCGGGCTCGGTGAACGCGATCAGTGTCTCTGGGACGGGGACGACCTTCGGCGTGTCGCAGCTTCCCGGCCTGCCCGCGACGATTGCGCCGGGCCAGACTCTGCAGTTCACCATCGCGTTCGCGCCCACCACCACCGGGGCGCTGGCGGGTTCGCTGCGCATCGACGGAACCACCTTCAGCCTGAACGGCGTTGCGAACGCACCGCCGGCGCTGCCGGACTACAGCTTCAGCGGCGCGTCCGGAGTGCAGCAACCCGGGCAGCAGGTCGCGGTCGGGCTCTCGTTGGCCAGCGCGTATTCGCTTCCGGTCACCGGAACGCTAACGCTGGCCTTTAATTCGGATGTGTTCGCCAACGATCCAGCGGTCCAATTCGCCGCCGGCGGCCGGACCCTCACGTTCACCATCGCGGCAGGACAGCGCGACGCGGTCTTCCCGAATGGGCAGACCACGGCCCGGTTCCAGACCGGGACCGTGGCGGGTACGTTGACGCTCACCCCGAGTTTCCAGTCCGACGGGGGCATCGCGCTGACTCCGGCCTCGCCGCCCTCACTCACCTTGACCGTGCCCGCGCAGGCGCCGCGCCTGCTCAGCGTGCAGGTTGCGAACAAGACGTCGAGCGGGTTCCAGTTGCTGATCACGGGCTACGCCACCTCGCGTCAGATCAGCCAGATCGACCTGCAACTGACGCCGGTGGCGGGAGAGAATGTGACCACTTCGCGGCTGAGCCTGAACGTCGACGCGAGTTTTAATGCGTACTATCAGAGTTCCACGTCGGTTCCGTTTGGAAGCCAGTTTACGGCCACCGTGCCGTTGACCATCCAGGGCGACGTGGTGAACGCGCGCACCCTCATCGAGACGCTGAAGTCGGTATCAGTGACGGTAACGAATCGGCTGGGAACGACATCCGCGGTGAGCGTGGACCTCCAGTAAACGCAAGCCTTTCCCGGCGGTACATGAACCTCTCCGAACCGCGGGTGTAAGAAGCCGTGAAAAAAAGGGTCGCGGTAGGGACGGCCATCGCTGGCCGCCCCCCGCGCAGATCCGTGCGAGCGCCTCTAGCGCACACGGCTCCTGCCTTGGATACGAGCGTCGAAACGCACGCTGGGATAAGGATGTAGGATTTGGGGTCTTGGCACCCACCGTTGAACCACCTTGTGGAACCAACTCCACGTCGGTC
>CAZGUX010000163.1:0-3121 GCA_964529305.1 uncultured Solibacteraceae bacterium
TCCCTCCTGTCCCAATTGGAAAACGGCAAGCTTATCCCAACCTTGCCCACACTGGCCCGCATCGCGATGGTGTTTGACGTAGGCCTGGAACACTTCTTCAGCGACCGCCGGAATCAGAAGCTGTTCTCGATTGTCAGGGCCCAAGACCGCATCCGTTTTCCCGAACGGCCGGATGCGCCGAACCCCTCCTTCTTCTTCGAGTGCCTGGCCTACTCGGTGCAAGAGAAAGCGTTGCAGGCGTACTACGCCGAGTTTCCGGTGCGGGACGCTTCGCTGGTGGCGCCGCACGCTCACGACGGATCGGAGTTCCTCTATGTCGCCGAAGGCGCCGTGGCGATTCAGTTCCAGGGTGAGGAGCATGTGCTGCGCCAGGGGGACAGCGTGTACTTCGACTCGTCGGAACCCCACGGATATCGCGGATTGGCCTCCGGCGGAAAAGGGGTCGTGATCACGGTTCCCCCTCGCATCTGAATTCGCCTGCGAGCTACTCTAGAAGGGTCGGCCTGTCCTTCTGAAACGATGATCGCCCCTCATCTCGACGCTCTCGAATTGCTTCGCGCGGCGAGAGCCGACACCCTGCGGCTCACCCGTGGCTTGACCCAGCAGCAGGCCGATTTCCGGCCCGGCTCTCACACCTGGTCGGTGGGCCAGGTGATGGACCATTTGCTCATCGCGGAACAGATTTGCCGCGACACCGTCCGCGACCTGATTGGCCTCGCCAAGGCCGGCCGCAGGCCGGTGATCCGCAGGAGCTTCTCGGACGTCGATACGTCGATTGCGTACATTCCGCGATCGCTGCTACCGTTTCTGGACGTGCCGTTCACCGTCTTGAACCTGTTTGTCCCCTCGTTTGTCCGGGAAGCGATCACGGAGCACCGGATGCTGCCGACCCAGAACCCAACGATTGCCGAGCCGGCTTCGTCCAGGCCGATCACGGAACTGCGCGACGGGCTGCGGGATTCCTTCGACGACACCTCCGCGCTCATCCGCATGAATCCGAATCTGGATTTTCGCGCCATGCGCTACAAGCATCCTCTGTTGGGGGACAATCACGTGCCGAATCTCCTTCGGATCGCCGCCTTTCACGAGAAACGCCATCACTCCCAAATTCGCGAGATCATGAAGGCGCGGCTCTACCCACGGACGGTGTGACATGCGGCGGCTGGTCACAGCATTGCTCCTCAGCTCGGCCCTCCTGAGCGCGGCCGACGAATGGCTGCGGATCGACTCGGAGCACTTTGAGATGGTGAGCAACGCGAAGCCCGGCGATTCCCTAACGATGTTGAATCTGCTCGAGCAATTCCGCTGGGCCGTCGCGACGACGCTGGGCCAGAAGACCATCACGTTCCAGCCCCCGGCGCGCGTCTATTTCTGCCGCACCGCATCCCAGGCTCGCGCCTATCAGCCGGGCGCGGAGTTCACGGTTACGAAGGAGAAGACCCTGCTGGTGCTGAGCCAGGAAGAAGGCTTTTCGGCCGCGGTCCGGGAGCGGCTGGCCCGCAGGCTGATGGAAACGAATCTCGACAGGATGCCTCCGCACATCGAGAAAGGCGTGCTCGCGTACTTGAGCACGGTGCGGATCGAGAAGACCCGAATCACGGCGGGCGACCCTCCGGCCCGGCCGGATGTTGATTGGGCTCGCATCAACCTGCTGTCGGTACATCCGGATTTCTACGGCAGGCTGCCCGTGTTGCTGCGCAACCTGGGCCGGGGCGTCGAGGATGGCGTGGCCTACCGCAACTCGCTGGGCGCCGACAAGCCGGAAGTCGAGCGGCGCGTGAGCGAGTACCTGAAGGCCGGCCGATTTGAAACCATCTCCATTTCAGGCTTGGCGGTCGATCCACGCCGCGATTGGAACGTCCGGTCGACCGAGCCCGCGCAGGCCGAACAGTTGTTGGGCGAACTGACCCAAGCCGCCAAGCGCGAGGCCGAGTACGAGAAACTTCTCGCCGACGCACGCGCGGCGAAAGACGATGCCTTTGCCGCCGCGGCCCTGCGGCGCGCCATCGAACTCGAGCCCAAGCGCATCGGCGCCTACCGTCTGCTGGCGCCGCGGGAGTCCGACCTATCGAAGCGGGTCGAGGTGCTGCGGCAGGCCACGGCGTTGGATCGCCGGGACCCCGCTATCTGGAACGACCTGGCGGAGGCCCTTCGCGCGAACCGGCAATACCCCGAGGCCGCCAAAGCCTGGCTTTCGGCGGAGCAGGCGGCGACCGACCCCGCGCAACGCGAGAAGTACCGCAAAGCCCGCCTCGACCTGGAGCGCCAGCGCCTGGACGCCGAAGAAACTGCTCGCAGGCGCGATGCGGAAGAGAAAGAACGCGAGCTGCGCAAGCTGAAAGAGCAGGCGATTGCCGAAATCCGGGCTGCTGAAGCGCGCGTCAACAAGGACGCGCCGAAGAAGGATCCGAACGAGAAAGTGGTCGAGTGGTGGGACGGGCCGAAAGCTTCCGGCAAGGTCCGCGGCCAGTTGATTCGCGTCGAGTGCCTCGGTCAGCGGGCGAAGCTCCACGTAAAGACGGAAGAGGTCCCGCTCGTCAAGTTGATGATTCGCGATCCGGGCCAGATTGTGGTCAAGGGTGCGGGCGACCTCACCCTGGGTTGCGGTCCCGTCAAGAGCCGTCCGATTCTGGTGGAGTACTTTCCCAAAGCCGACGCCGCGCAAGGAACGGTTGGCGAGGTCGCCTCGATTGAGTTCCCCCAATAGCTCCCCCATCGCCGGCCGCTGGCTGGTGCTCGGAGTGTTTCTTCTCTCCACAACCATCAACTACCTGGACCGCCAGACGCTGGCCAACGTCGCGCCGCAGATCCTCGAGGAGTTCCGCCTGTCGGCGCAGCAGTACGGCTGGATCGTGGCAGCTTTCTCGCTGACGTACGCTTTCGCCGCGCCGCCGGCGGGACTGATGATCGACCGCCTGGGTTTGACCCGCGGCATTTCGGTGGCCATCGGTCTCTGGTCGCTGGCCGGCATCGCCACCGGACTCGGGACGGGAATGTGGAGCCTGGTGCTGTGCCGGGCCATCCTGGGCATGGCGGAAGCCGGCGGCATTCCGGCGACCGGCAAAGCCATTCGCCTGTACCTTCCGCCCGCGGAGCGAGCCCTGGGGACCAGTCTGAACCA
>CAZGUX010000164.1:0-31801 GCA_964529305.1 uncultured Solibacteraceae bacterium
GCCGATTCCGTCAAAGAACGTGAATACCCTGGGAGAGGTGATGGATGGATCCTGGTACGTCAATCGCCACTACCGCAAACGGATGTCGATTCCGGAGCTGGTTCGCGGTCCAGGGAATACAGCACCGCCCTCGCGGGACGGACTGTGGCAGGTGATCGGGGCGAAGACGGAAGGGGTCACCCCGGGATTCACGATCAAGGACTCCAACGGCCGGCAATATCTGATCAAGTTCGACCCGTTGTCAAACCTGGAACTGGCGACTGCCGCGGAGGTCGTCGGATCGAAGTTTTTTCACGCTCTGGGCTACCGTGTCCCGGAATCGTACGTCGTTTACTTCGATCGAGACCGGCTGAAAATTGCTCCGGGGGTGACCGTAAAAGAAAGAGGCCGGGTTCGCCCGATGCGGAAAAGCGACCTGGAAAAGGTCCTGTACTCGGTCCCGCGGGACGAGAAGAGGGGATACCGGGCGGTCGCCAATGGGTTCATCCAGAACGGCCTAGGACCTTTCCTCTACGAGGGTACCCGGACGGACGACCCGAACGATGTGGTTCCGCACGAGCACCACCGTGAGCTTCGCGGCCTGTTCGTGTTCGCGGCGTGGCTCGGACACAACGACATCAAGTGTCTGAACACGCTCGACGCGCTCACCTCGGAAGGCGGAATCAGCCACCTCCGGCACTATCTGATCGATTTCGGCGCGAGTCTGGGCAGCGACAGTTTCACCGCCAAGAGCCCGCGGGCCGGGTATGAATACCTGTTCCGGTGGCGGCTGGCCGGAGCGCAGTTGTTCAGCCTCGGCTTCTATGTCCCGGATTGGGCGCGCGCGCACTACCCGCGATTCTCGTCGGTCGGCAACTTCGAGTACGAGGTCTTCGAGCCCGAGGCGTGGAAGCCGAACTACCCGGCGACGATCTTCGAGAACCGGTTGCCCGAGGACACGTTCTGGGCGGCCCGCCAGGTGATGGAGTTCACCGAAGCGGAGATTCGCGCGATCGTCGAGACCGGCGAATACAGCGATCCGCAAGCGGTCGACTGGTTGGTCAAGTGTCTGGTGGAGCGCCGTAACAAGATCGGACGGACGTACCTCGAGCGAGTGCTTCCGCTCGACCGGTTTCGAGTGGAAGGCGGGCGGTTGGCGTTCGACGATCTCGGCGTCCTGCATGGTTTTGCTTCGCCGCGGCAGTATACGGTGCGTTGGTCGCGGTTCGACAACAGCCGGCAAAGCCACGCTCCTCTCGAAGGGGCGACCGGCATGGAACTGCCGGCCGAGATTCGCCGGGCGCCCGACCGCTCCTATTTTGCGGCGCGGATCACCGCCGGCGACGAGTCGAAGAGCGTGACGGTCTATCTGCGAAAACAAGGTGGTGCGGTCACGGTCGCCGGCATCGACCGAACGTCGTAGATGCCTGCTCGCTGACGCTCACTGCCATGACACCCCCTGGTGTCCGCCACACCGGTCTCCGATAATCGGGAGTCGATTGATGGAGTGTTTTCATGTTGAGAGTGTGGGTTGGTCTCGTCGTTCTCGTTTTCCCGGTGCTTTCGCAGACGGGACGGATCCTCTACCACGAACCACCACGGGCCGCCGCGAGCGCCCAGGACTTCGCCGTCGACGCCTCCCGTTGGCGCACCTATGTTCTGGAGGCGGAGGTGCGGTTCACCCGGCCCCTGGGCGCGTTCCGCCTCTCGATCGGAGCTGACCTGGAAGCCACGCCCGATGAGAGCGGCGCCCAGATCCAGTTGCGCGTCTCGCAGAATGGCAAGACCTTGGCGGACGAAACCGAATTGCTGAAACCCAAGGCGACCCCGCGTTGGGGCGCGGGCGCCGAGGAGGAACTCAAAGCGCTGGCAGGCAGGCTGCCCGGATGGCGAGGCCGCTGGTTTCCGGTTCGCCTGGAAACGACGCCCGAGGAGGCGTGGATCGCGTTCGACGGCCGTACGCTCACGCCGGTCCCCCTGGAAGGCAACCCGCCCGCTTCTGTTCGCTTTCGCCTGCCGGCGGGGAGCACGCTGCGTCATCTGGTCGTCAGGGAAGGCGGCTGGCGGCGCGGCGGCTATCGACCGGTCAGCCTCGGCGGGTATACGGACCCCATGGCCGTCCGGGCGCAAATCTCCAGGGAGGGCGGCGTACTCCAAGTTGGCGGAATCCCCTTCCTCTGGAACAACGGCGCCGCCATCGATATCGGACAGGCGGGATTCCGCCTGCGCAAGAAACCGAGCGGGCCGGGCAGCCTGTACCAGAATCCGTTCAACTCCATCAGCGCGATGGACGGCGATCCGCTCACCATCCTCCTGCGCGTGCCGAAGCGGGTATACCGCCGGATGTACGTGCTGGCGGCGGTTCCTTCAAAAGAGCACTCGCCGAGGTTGACGGTTCGCCTGGCGCGGTACCGGGGGGACGCGGGTTGCATTTTTGCGGACTCGGCGGTCACGGTTCCGGGCCCGGGCGAGCATCCCGGAGCCGGTAAGCCTGCAGCCCTACCCGCGAGATTCCCGAGCGGCCCTGGCTACCTCTGGGTGATCGAGGTTCCACTCGACTCGGGCGCTTTTCAGGGCGTCCTCAAAGCAGACGTGCTCCAACGCCTGGGAAACCGCAGCGAAACGCTAAAACACGATGCCGACGTCCGGTGGCTGGACCTCGAACTGACGCGGGAACTCGAACCCGACCTTCAAACCATGCTGCCGCTGGGCCGGCAGAGCGGCGTGCAGGTATACGCCGTCACGCTGGAGGAATCACCCCTGGAAATGGTGGTGACCTCCGAGGCTCCGGGCAATGTTTTCGATTCGAGGGAAGCACCGGCGTTCCGGGTGTGGCTACGCAACGTCAGCGAACGCCGGGCAACGGCCCGTCTGCAGGTGAAAACCCGCGACCCCTACGGCGTTCCGGCGTCGCGCACGCTGCTGGCGGTGGTGGAGACAGGCGCCGAATCCACGTTGGCGATTCCGCTGCCGCAGAAGCAATTCGGGAAGTTCGATGTGTCCTTCGAATTGACGGACGCGGCGGGGCGGCCTCTTGTCGAGCGAAAGACGACTTTCGCGGTGTTACCGCCGGACCGGCGTGAAGCGGAGCGTGACTCGCCGTTTGGCATTTGGTCGTGGGGCGGCGGACACCTCTCCCCGCCAAACGACATCGAGGCCCTCCTGATGCGAAAGGCCGGCGCACGGTTCACGCTCGGCGCCGATTATCCCTCCAAGAGCAAATTGGGCATCGGAACCGGAACCGATATCGTCACGGGCATCTTTTATTCCTCCACTCCGGTCACCGGTGAGCCCAAAGAGGCTGCGGGCAAGATGCTCGAGATGATGAAGACCAAGGAATCCGATCCGAAGTACTGGCAGATTTACTGGGAGGACATGCTTTCCGACCGGCATCATCGACGGTTCCCTCCCGCGATGATGGATCGGCCGCCACCACCCCTGACCGAGGCCGAACAGGCGCGTTTCCAGGCCTACTGGGATCGCGCCGAAGCGTATGCACGGGCAGTGCGCGCGCAGGCGCCCCAGGCCAAGCTTGCGCTCGGCGCGTTCCTGAACTTCACCGAAGAGTTCCTGCGGAAGGGCTTTCCCAAGCAACTCATCGATGCCATTTCACTCGAAGTGGGCGGATTCCGCGCCCATCCGGAGCGCCCGCCGGACACCGACACGGTGAACGGCCTGTACCTGCTTCACGAGCTGAAGCGCAAGTATGGCTACGCCGATCTCGACACGATCCTGGTGGAATCGCTGTTCCATGGCACCGGACCGGGCAATCTGAGCGAGCGCGACCAGGCGAACTACTACGTGCGCGATCACCTGTTGGGGCTGGCCTATGGCGTCAAACTGTTCGGCATGAGCGCAATGCTCGCCGACGTCGCCGACGACTACTACCGAACCACCTGGGGCTCCGTTGGGCTTTGTCATCGTGCTCCAGAGGCCAACCCCAAGGAGTCGTACGTCGCCTATGCCACCATGACCAGCGTCCTCGACCGCGCCCGGTACGCGGGGCGTCTCGACACCGGGTCGGCCAGTGTCTACGCCCTGCGGTTTCAGGCCAAAGACGGTCGAAGCCTTTACGCGTTGTGGACCGTACGCGGGGAGCGCGACGTCACGCTGCGGCTCACGGCCCCAGCCGCCTTCATCGACGCGATGCACAATGAGCGGAGTCTGGCGGACGGCAAGCTGGTGGTCAGCGAGTCGCCCGTGTACGTTCGGACCTCGGGCGAGGCCGCCGGAGTCACGCTCGGCCGTGCCAGGCACGCGGAGAAACCGCCTTCGGGAGCCGTGCTGCTCGATTCCCTGGCGGATGCCTCCCACTGGACGCCGCTCGATGGCCGGAGCGATCTTCTCGAAACAGTCAATCCGCGCTACCCGCGCCGGCCCGGCCAGATCGAATGGACAGCGGTCAGGGATTCGGAGAAGGGCCCTGTCGGGGCGATTACGGTCAGGCCGGCTCCCGGTAGTTCCCTGGTCCCGATGTATGGAATCCTCGAGAGCCGCCGCGGCATCCGGATCAAGGGACAGCCCAAACGTCTCGGGCTGTGGGTAAAGGGCAACTCCTCATGGGGACGTGTCAGCTTCGAACTCACCGACGCGAAAGGCGAGCGCTGGACGTTCGCCGGGGGAAGCGAGGACAGCTACGGCCGCAGCTTCATCAACTTCGACGGATGGCGCTGGATGGAGATCGACCTCTGCGGCCATTTCCGCAACGACTATCCGTGGCCGCTGCACGGCAACTGGACGTCTCAGGACGGTGACGGTCTGGTGGATTATCCCGTAACCGTAACGAAACTGATCGTAGAAGTGCGGGATCATGTCGTGTATGTGAATGAACTGGTCAGGGTGCGAGACCCGAGCATCGCCCTCAGCGGGTTGCATGCCCTGTATTGATCGCGAGACGCTCTCGAAACCGCCAGCCGTGCCCGAGTCAATTTGCAGCACTCAAGTTCCACATCCGGCCAACCGATAGTAACCAGGAATGGGGTGTGCGTGCGGCCGGATACTGGCGTTTGGGCTGGCTCTGTGGTTTCCGGCCAGCGGATGGTGCCAGGGGACTCGGTCCGCTACGCTTTGGCTCGACCTGAGCCACGATCACCGGCAGCGGGCCATTTTCTCGGTTTATGGCCAACCGGCAACGGATAGTGGCGTCACGCCGTTTGTCCGGGGAGTGGGCTGCCGCGCCGGGGACCTGACTCCAGACAGCATCCAGTCGAACCGTTGGGAAGCAACTTGTGCCGCGCCGGGGAAGACGCGGGACCTGACGTTCACCGCGCGATGGGACATCGAGCCCATCGTCCGGTACCTGCAGTCGGCCGGAGTCGAACAACTCGAGATTACCCTCACTCACCGGGCGGCGGGCTTCGCGGAGGCCAAGCCGGGATTCACAACCCAAGGCAGCCGTCATGTCATGCATCACCGTTTGTGGGAACTGAAAGAAGCCCAAGGCCCGTTCGTCATCACGCTGTCGACCGGCTATCGGGAGGACAGCGCGCCGGCTTTGGCTGGTCTGATGCTGCTGGTTGCCGGCTCGCCGCTGCTGCTATGGGCCGCCCGGTCGTGGATCGGCCGGGGCGAGACGAACAAGGCGCGCATCCGTTTGAAGGCCGCCTCCGAGATGTGGTTCTGGGCCTTGTGGGCGATCTGGTTATGGGCGGTCGCGGTGTTCGACGCCTTGCCGCTGTCAACACTTGTCCTGCGGAGCAACCTGGCGGGAATGGCCGCGCTGTTGTCGCCGCCGTTGGCGGCCCTTTGGTTGGGCGCGAGGATTTATGCCGGCGGCTACGCGGCCTTTGGACCCACAGGCGCGGGCGAGGCCACCATTCGAAGCATCGAATTCTGGCGGACGGCGCTGTCGGTCCCGCTGTTTGGCGGTGGCGTTGCTCTGCTGGACCCGGGCTTTCTCGAGATCGATGGATTGATGATGACGATCGTGGTGGTGATGGGCTTGGCCGCGGTCTGCGTGTGGAGGCTGCGCCGCACCGTCTCCTCTCGCGTGACGCCCCTGGGCGAAGGGCCGCTCCGCGCGCGCATCCAGCACTTCGCGGACGCGGCGGGCGTTCGCCTGAAGGGCGTCCAGATCCTGTCGCAGCGGCTACTGGGAGGGCCCGCCGCGTTCGCCACACAGTGGGGGACCGTGCTGCTGAGCGAAGACCTGGTTCGCCAACTGTCCACCCGCGAAGTGGATGCCGTGGCGGCGCACGAACTGGGGCACTTCCGCAAGTCGCCCTTGGCGATGTTCGCCGCGGTTCCGATCGTCTCCCTCGTGATCGTCAATGTCTTCGCTCCGGCGTGGATGCGGTTGGCGCCGCTGGCTCTGGTCGCCAGCGTGTTGTTGTTTCGACTGTGGCGGCGCGGGCAGGAGTTCGCGGCCGATGCCGCTTCGGTGCGATACTGCGGCGATCCGGAGGCGTTGATCTCGGGTCTGACCCGGGTTTCGAACGGCAACCGGCTGCCCCTCGACTGGGACCGGTGGACGGGCCTGTGGGTGTCGCATCCGCCGACCCTGGAGCGGCTGCGGCGGATTGCCGGAATGGCGGGAATGGGCGAGTCACGCCTCCAGCAGGTGATCGCGGACGCGAGAGCCCCGGCGCCGGACCACTATGAACTGCCCGCGTCAGCGCCGGCGGGGTCCATTGCCGAGTTGCGCGCGAAGATGCAGCAGCAACTCACCTGGCTGACAATCGCCTACCCCGTGGTCTTTGCGGTCGTGGCTTCCGCCGTGGTGTGCCGTCCGAGTGTCGAAGGATCCGCGGTTCCGCTGGCGGCGGCGGGCGCTCTGATGGTGGGTTGCGCCGGACTTCACTGGCTCTACGAACTGACCGTCGGACGGGCCCGCGCCGCCATGCGCGAGGCCTTGTCACGCCGGTTCTTCGCAGTTTCAGGGCCAGAAGGTGTCCGGCATTTCACGGGCTTCAGCCCCGCGCCGGAGTTGCTGGTGTACGGCGGGGCGTACGACTACGATTTCGGGTTTGTCCACCTCGGTCCGAGGACGCTTCGCTACGAAGGTGACCAGGCGACGTTCTCGGTGTCCCGCGAGCACGTAAGCGCAATCCGGCTCCTGCCCGGCCCTAGCCACTGGGTGAACACCCCGGTGGTAGTCGTCGACTACGACGAAGGAACATCGAGCCTGCTGTTTCGCTGCTTCGACCGGAGGCACTGGCCGGCCACTCGACGGGCCAACGAGGATCTGTATCGCCGCCTGCTCGAATGGCGGGAAGACAAAAACTCAACTCCCGACGAGTCCACGGCGCCGCCCGACTTTTCCAGCGTGAAGGGGACGGAGGCGACCCTCCTCTCCGGCCGTGAAGTCTTTCACAGCGTTCGCACCTACGGGATGTATGCCGTGGTCGGCAACTCGATGGCCCAATACTTCACCTTGCCGGAGGGTTTCCAGTTCTCCGGCATGCTCGTCGCCCCGCTCCTCGCGGCCGCCCTTCTGTTGATGATCCTGGCGCCCCAGACGGGACGTCCCAAAACCAGCGATTCGTCACAGTAGCGATTCGCACTACAATCGGCAGAAGACCCTAAATGAATCGCCGCACCGCTCTTCGTTCGTTTGGATGGGCCGCCTTTGCCGGCAGCGCCCGCTCCGAATCCACCCTGCTCCCGGACGAGGGGCTCTATGCGTCCAATCCCGAGGCGTGGTGGTCGCGTCTCCGCAAGGAACAGTTCGTTCTTCCCGAGTGGCGGGCCTTCCTCAACACCGGCACTCTGGGCGTGATGGCCAAACCAGTGCTGCAAACCACCATTGAGCACCTGACCCGGTCGGCGGAGTTGAATGTCGACGAACTGCCCCGCTGGGGCGGCGAGGAACTCGATGCGATGCGGACGGAGTTCGCGGCGTTCTACGGCTGCCGGAAGGAAGAATTCGCGTTCTCGCACAACACCACCGACGGGATGAACACGATCTGCAACGGCCTGGATCTCAAGGCGGGCGATGAGGTGCTGCTGACCGACCAGGAGCATCCCGGCGGGACGTGCTGCTGGCAGCAGAAGCAGGCGCGGTTCGGCATTCAGGTGCGCGAGGCCAGGATCGCGATCCCCCCGAAGAGCCCGGAACAAGTGACGGATCAGGTGATTTCGGCGATTGGGCCGCGAACGCGGGTGATCAGCATGAGCGGCATCACCACCAAGACGGGCCTGATCCTGCCGGTGCGCCAGATCTGCGAGGCTGCGCGGGCCAAGGGCGTCCTGACGGTCGTGGATGGCGCGCACATGCCCGGCCAGGTTCCTGTCAACCTCCATGAACTGGGCTGCGACTTCTTCTCGGGAAGCCCCCACAAGTGGATGTTCACGCCCGTCGGCTGCGGCTTTCTGTACGTCCGCAGCGAAGTGCAAGACCGGTTGTGGGGCAACGTCGTGACGTACAACTGGGACAACCGCAAAATCGGCGCCGCGCGATTCCAGATGCGGGGCACCAACAACCGCGCCGTGCTGGAAGGGCACCTGGCGGCCCTGCGCTTCTTCCGGCAGGTCGGGCCTGAGCGCGTTTACCAACGGGTTCATGCGCTTGCGCGGCAAACCCACGCCAAAGCCGCCGCGCTTCCCGGCGTGGAAATGCTGACTCCCGACGACGACCGGCAGTTCGCCGGCATGGTGACGTTTCGCACGCGGCGATTGAACGCGGACCTCTTCTGGAAGAGGGTCGCGGACAAGCGAATCTGGCTGCCAAGAATGGAGAACATCCGTATCTCGACTCACATCCACACCCGTCCTTCGGACCTCGCACTGGTGTTCGGACTCCTCAGAGAATCAATGACATAGCCTGGAGTTGATCCCCAGAACGGCCGATTTGTTACCCTCGAATGGGAATGGATGAATCCGGGCGCATGAGCACCCACGTACCTGACGCAAGAGAGTCTGCCCCGGGCAGGGCGAGGCAGGCGTCCCTGTGGCTGGAATACGTACGAAAGGCCGCACTGGGCGACGAAGCGGCCCTGGGTACGCTTTACGATGAGTCAAGCGGGCTGGTCTATTCGGTAGCGTTGCGGATTCTCGGGCGGCCTGAGGATGCCGAAGAGGTGACCCTGGACGTTTATTCGCAAGTCTGGCGCTCGGCCGGCACATTCGATGCGGCCAGAGGATCGGTGCCCGCGTGGCTGATCACGATGGCCCGTAGCCGGGCCATCGACCGGTTGAGAAGTTACGACAAGCGCGTCCGGTTCGAGGAGTTAAACGACCCTCCGCCGGACGCTTCGGCCTCGGGGCCGAGCCCGGAGGAGGCAACCTATTCGCGGCAGCAGCAGGTCCTGGTCGAAAGTGCGCTGGGTAGCCTGAGCCCTGAGCAGCGGGAAGTGATTCGATTGGCATACTTTTCCGGGCTCTCCCACTCAGAATTGGCGGAACGGCTTGGGTTGCCAGTGGGTACGGTGAAAACGCGGATCCGGCTGGGTATGATGAAGTTGCGGGAATCGCTGTCCCTGCTGGGAGATGTCCCGGCAATGGGGGGCATTCAATGAAGTGGACTCGGGAAGAAGCGCAGGAATGGGCTGCTTTGTACGCGGCCGGCGCGTTGACACCCGAGGAGTGCCGAAGCGTGGAATCGGCCCTGGCCGAAGGGGTCTTTCCGGCCGCCGATGAGTTGGCAGCCAGCCGGGAAGCCATCGCGCAGATCGCCTACACGCTGCCTCAGGCCAAGCCCGGTGAGTCGGTGAAAGATCGTCTGTTCAAGCGGATCCGGCCCGTAACGGACCCTGGCTTCACGGTCACCCGCCGGGAGGAAATGGAGTGGAAGCCCACGCCGTTCCCCGGCATCGACTACAAGCGACTATTCGTCGACCCAAAGACCCGGCTGGCCACCACCCTCCTCCGCCTGGCCCCGGGCGCGAAGTACCCGGCGCACCACCACACCGATTTCGAGCAGTGCCTGGTGATACAGGGCGAAGTCCAACTGGGCAGCTTCTTCATGCACGCCGGCGACTTTGAATTTGCCCTTCCGGACTCCGATCACTACACGGTGGAAACGGCCACCGGCTGCGTGCTCCTGCTCATTTCGTCGCTGAACGACAAGTTCTTATAAAGAGACCGGCTCCCACCGCCCGCTGGCGGTTGAGGCGATCATGGCGTCGGCCACGGCGAGCGCCCGCAGGCCATCGGTCACCGTCACACAGGGCTTGGCCTCCCCGCGCACTATAGCGAAGAAGTGATCGAGTTGCCGTTCCATCGGTTCGTCGCGATGGCGGATTCGCGAGTAGTGCCGCTCCGCGTCTTCGGCGTAGAGGCGCACCACCAGGGTTCCCGTGTGGGCGTGGATTTCCATAGTGCCGCGATCGCCGATCAGGATGGCACGCCGCGCGCTGGGCATCTGAACATAGTCGATGTGGGCGGTGCCGGTGACGCCGTTCTCCAGTTCCAGAAGAGCGTCGACGATGTTCGGCGTCTGCTTCCGTTCCAGGTCGCCGGCGGTACGGCTGACGGCGGTCGTCCGCTTGACGGGACCGAGGAACCACTGCAGGTAGTCCCACTCGTGGGTATAGTCGCGGAACAGCACGTTGCGGTCGCTGGGCGAGAAGCGATGCTGGGCGAAGATCAGCGTGTCATAGGCTCCCAGCATCAGTTGAAACGACAGCGGCGTCCCGATCACTTTCTGTTCGAGCAGTTCCCGGGCCAAGCCCATGATCTCGACGTGATGCAGCATATAGCCGGCCAGGATCGGAACCTGCTCCGCGGCCGCGACAAGCGGGCGGGCGGCCTCGGCGGATTCGGCCAGCGGCTTCTCGAGCAGGATCGGAATGCTCCTGGCCGCCGCCGCTTGCGACTGAGCCACGTGCCAGCGGTCCGGCGACGCGATGACGACCGCGTCGGGCCGGCCATCCAGCAGGCGCTCGAACTCGATATATCGTCCATCGGTGTTGGGAAGCCCGGAGGCGTGATCGAGCCGTTCCGCGCTGGGGTCGCAAAGATCGATCGTGACGTCGATCCGTTTGGAGAGGAGGCGCGCGTGGCGGAAGCCGATGGAGCCCAGTCCGCACACGCCGATGCGCAGCTTTGGTTTCATGACGTGACTTTTCAGGATAGCGGTTCGAAGCGCGCCTGGAAGAAGCGCAGATATTTCGGCTCATACAGCATGCGCAAGCCCTTCACCTCGTCGCGGCGCTGGTGGACGAAGTACACCGATTCGGCAACAACGTCCATGTGTGCCTGCGTGTACACGCGGCGGGGAATCGTCAACCGCACCAACTCCAATGCCGGCCGGTACTCTTCGCCGCTTTCCTTCTTCCGGCCGGCGGAGACGATGCCGCGCTCCATGGCGCGCACGCCCGAGTCCAGGTACAACGCCGCGGCCAGCGCCTGGGCAGGATAGTGGTCCTGCGGCACCTGCGGAAGAAACGCTTTGGCGTCGAGGAAGATGCCGTGTCCGCCGATGGGCTGCACGATCGGGATGCCCCACTCGATCAGCCGCTCGCCGAGGTAGATCACCTGGCCGACGCGGGCGCGGATGTGGTCGTCCTGCATCGATTCGACGATGCCCCGCGCCACCGCCTCCATGTCGCGGCCCGACATGCCGCCGTAGGTGTGGAGTCCTTCATAGACCACCACCAGGTTGCGCGCTTCCTCGTAGACATCCCAATCATTGATGGCCAGGAAGCCGCCGATGTTGACGAGCGAATCCTTCTTCGCGCTCATCGTGCAGCCGTCGGATAGCGCGCAAAGGTCGAGAACGATCTCGGCGATGGACCGGCCCTGTTGTCCCGGCTCGCGCTGTTGAATGAAGTAGGCATTCTCGGCCAGGCGGGTTGCGTCGAGAATGATGCGAATCCCGTGCCTTGCAGTCAGTTCGCGTACCTGCCGCAGGTTCTCGAGCGAAATCGGCTGGCCGCCCGCCATGTTGACCGTGCCGGCGATGGAGACGTACGGAATGCGTTCAGCGCCGTATTGCCGGATGACGTCTTCGAGTTTGCCGAGGTCGAGGTTGCCTTTGAACGGATGAAGGCTGGCCGCATCGTGGGCTTCCGGGATGATGACGTCGACGAACGTGCCTCCCGCGAGTTCCTGGTGAAGGCGCGTGGTGGTGAAGTACATGTTGCCGGGGATGACGTCGCCCGGCTTGATGAGGGCCTTGGACAGGATGTTCTCGG
The DNA here is from genome assembly GCA_964529305.1 of uncultured Solibacteraceae bacterium. Lineage (GTDB taxonomy): Bacteria > Acidobacteriota > Terriglobia > Bryobacterales > Bryobacteraceae > CAZGUX01. The sequence continues at coordinate 12,054 of CAZGUX010000164.1, forward strand.
CGCCCCGCCCCTGATGGGTCGGGACGATGTAGCGGTAGCCGTAATACCGTTGGACCATCTCTTCTAGATGGAAGAAGTTGCGGCTGCCGGCGTACGCTTCATCGCCCATCATCATGCCGGCCCACTGCCAGTCGCTCATGGCGGAGGTTCCGGAGTCGGTCAGAAGGTCGATGTAGACGTCCTCGGAGCGCAGGAGGAACGTGTTGTAGCCGGCATCGCGGATGGCGCGGTCGCGCTGTTCCTGGGTCGTCAGGCGGACAGGTTCGACGACCTTGATGCGGAAGGGTTCGGCCCAACTGCGTCGGGCAGGTCCTTTGGTGTCGTCCATGGGAGGCTGATTCCATTATGCTGTCAGGCCGCAGGGGGTCGCGCACAACGCGCAAGTCTATAATGAAGCCGGTTGGTGTCGAATGAAGAAGTTCCTGGTCCTTTTTGAGAAGTCCGCGACGGGTTACGGCGCCTATGCACCCGACCTTCCTGGCTGTGTGGCCACCGGCCGCACCCTTGAAGAGACCAAGATGCGAATGGCGAAAGCGATGGAGATGCACCTTTCGGCCATGCGCGAGGAGAATTCCCGAGCCGTCGCACTTCGAACTTCTGGAAGCGGTGTGACGTTCCCCACGCCTCGGGTTAGAGTCGCCCGCCCCTTCCCGTCACAGTAATCAAAGTTCCGCCTGGAGAATCATCTCAGGCTAGCGTGCGCGAACACCTATCTGCACGAGAGAAGGCGAGTGCGTTATATTTGATGGCAATTCCGGTGCGGAGCCGCAACCGGTTCGGAGCCGCGACCGGGAGGGAGCGGAGGCAGGTGTCGGCAAAAGCTGTTTCGGCGGCAACGCGACGACAGGAGCGATCTTGCGTCTAATGGATTTCGACCAGGTTCTACGATCGGTGAGCTTGTTCGTCGGCGCGTCCCTGTGCCTGTTGGGCGCCGACGGCGGGGCCTCGTTCCAGCCGCCAAAACACTGGAGCTTCCCTTCCCACATCACGCCGATCCTGACCTTTGGCGGATGCAATCAGAGCGCGTGTCACGGCTCGCCCGTCGGCAAGAGTGGATTCAAGCTGTCCCTGTTCGGCTACGAACCGGAAGCAGACTACGCCGCGCTGGTCACCGCCAAGCCCGGCCGGCGGGTCAATCGCGAAAAAATCGACGAGAGCCTGCTGCTCCGGAAGCCGGCCATGCTGGTAGCGCACGGGGGCGGCAAGCGCTTCGCCCGCGATTCGCGCGAGTTCCGGATGTTGCGAGCCTGGATCGAGGCTGGCGCTCCCTTCGGCGACCCGAATGCGCCCCAGTTGACGCGCATCGAGGTAACGCCGCCCTATCAGGTTTTGCGCGCCCGCGGACAAACCGTCCAAATGAAGGTGGAGGCCGTCTACTCCGACGGTTCGCGCGAGGATGTTACGCGGACGGCGGTGTATTCGAGCAACGACGACGCGGTGCTGAAGGCCGACGCGGCCGGACGGGTGAGCGCGCAGGGGGCCACGGGCGACGCCGCCATTCTGATTCGCTACGCGGGACAATTTGCCGCTCCGGTCTATGGCGCGACCGTGCTGGCCCCGCCGAAGAAGCCTCTTGCCGTGCCTTCCGGTCTCATCGACCGCGAAGTGTACGCCAAACTGAAGGACCTGAATATTGCGCCGTCGCCGCCGGCGGGCGATCAGGAGTTCGTGCGGCGGGTTTATCTTGATCTGTTGGGCGTCCTGCCCTCGGCGGCGGACGTGCGGCAGTTCGTGTCGTCCACCGCGCCGGACAAGCGCGCGCTGCTGGTGGATCAACTGCTGGAGCGCCCCGAGCACGCCGATCTGCAAACGCTCCTGTGGGCGGACCGCCTTCGCAGCGACTCGCGCTTCCATCGCATCGGCGGGGTGCGGTCGTACTATCGCTGGCTGCGGGAGCAATTCGCGGCCAACCGGCCTTTGGACAAGTTTGCCCGATCCCTGCTCACCGCGAAAGGCTACAACTTCGCGAACGGGGCTGCCAACTACTGGGGCAACTACGATAAGATTTCAACCCCGATCGAAGTGGCGATTCAGACGGGTCAGGTTTTCCTCGGCGTGCGAATCGGGTGCGCGCAGTGCCACAACCACCCCTTCGAAAAGTGGAAGCAGGACGACTTCTACTCGCTGGCCGCCGTGTTCTCGCAGGTGGTGGAGTTCTCCGGCAAGAGCGCGCAGGAGTTCGAGCTACGCATCGATCCGAACCGGCCGGTGGTGCATCCCGTCACGAAGAAGGCCGCGATTCCCCGGTTGTTCGGCGGCGAGGCGATCGACCTCGAGCCCGGCGCGGACCGCCGCGTCGCCTTTGCCGAGTGGCTGACGTCCAAACAGAACCCCTTCTTCGCGCGCGCCATGGCCAATTTGATCTGGCGCAATATGATGGGCCGGGGTATCGTGCATGCCGCCGACGACATTCGGGATACCAACCCTGCCACCCATCCGGCACTGCTGGACGCGCTGGCCAGGGAGTTGGCCGATCACAAATTCGACCAGAAGCACCTGATCCGCCTCATCGCCAATTCACGGACCTATCAGCATTCCGGCGCGGTGAACGAAACCAACAAACTGGACTTCAAATACTACTCACGCGCGTATCCAAAGCGGCTGATGGCCGAGGTCTACATGGACGCGGTCGCCCAGATCACCGGCGTGCCCGACGAGTTCAAGGACTGGCCGGAAGCCAAGCGCGCCGTGCAGTTGCCCGACAATCGCTACAGCTCCGTGTTCCTCGAGGTATTCGAGCGCAACAACCGCCTGGTGATCTGCGATCGCGAGGAAAACGTGACCGTCCCGCAGGCGATGCATTTCGTCAACGGACCGGAAGTGCAGGCAAAGCTCTCGAACGCCGACGGAAGGCTGGCACAATGGATCGCCTCCGGAAAGAGCGACAGCGAACTTCTGGAAGAGATGTTTGTCGCTTCCCTGGCGCGGCGACCCGCCTCGTCGGAGAAGGACCGGCTGCTGACCCGCATCGCCTCGGCGTCAAACCGCCGCGAAGCGTGGGAAGACGTACTTTGGGCCATTGTGAACTCCCGGGAGTTCATTTTCAATCATTGAGGTGAGGGATGCCGTTTCACGTCAACTGTGATGGTGCTCGCCGGCGCGAAGTTCTGCGGCTCGGCATGTTTGGCCTGGGCAGCCTGACGCTGCCTCAGTTCCTGCGCGCCCAAAAACCCGGAGAGGACAAAGCGCTGATCTTCCTGTGGCTGGCGGGCGGTCCGCCGCAGCAGGACACCTATGACATGAAGCCCGACGCGCCGCTGGAAATCCGCGGCGAGTTCAAGCCGATGCCGACCAAGGTCCCGGGCATTCAGATGTGCGAACTGCTGCCGAAGACCGCGGCCGTGGCGGACAAGATCTGTATCCTGCGGTCGGTGACGTCGGTTGATCTGGGGAGCCACGAGCGGTCGAGCCGCTACCTGCAAACCGGCGTGTTGCCGGTGCCGAACACCGATTTCGCCTCCTTCGGCTCGGTGTACGTCAAAGAGAAGAAGTTCCAGAGCGACGTGCCGCCGTTTGTCGGCGTTCTCAAACCCGCGGAGCGCGGCTGGGGCGCCGGATTCCTGGGCGCGGCGTACGATCCCTTTCTCGCGGGCGATCCGTCCGAGAAGGGCTACCGGGTGCGGGACCTGGTTCCGCCGGAAGGCGTCGCGATCGACAGGCTGCACCGCCGCCGTGAACTTCTCAAGGAGTTCAACGACGCCTGGCGGGGCGCCGACACCGAAGCGAAGCTGAACAGCTACGACCCCGCCGTCGAGCGCGCCTACTCGATGGTCTTCTCCGAGAAGGTGCATCGGGCCTTCGACATCGAGAAGGAACCCGCCAAGGTGAGAGAGACCTACGGCATGCACCCGGTGGGCCAAGGGTTACTGCTGGCGCGGCGCCTGGTGGAGCACGGCGTCAAGGCGGTGAGCGTCTGGATGCCGGGCTGGGATACGCACTCGAACAACTTCAAGTCGCTGAAGTCGAAGTTGCTCCCGCCCATGGATCAGGGCTACGGAGCATTAATCGAAGATCTCCACCAGCGAGGGCTCCTCGACAGGACCCTGGTGGTCCAGTTGGGCGAGTTCGGGCGCACACCCAAGGTGAACAAGGACGCGGGCCGCGATCATTGGCCGAAAGCGTTCTCCGTGGCGCTGGCCGGCGGAGGCATCCGCGGCGGGCAGATCATCGGCGCTACCGACCAGCACGCGGCCGAGGTCACCGACCGGCCCATCACCGTCGAGGACCTGTCGGCGACGATGTTCACCGCGCTCGGCGTGGACATTCACCGCGTGAACCACACGCCGGAGGGCAGGCCCATCGCCGTGGTCAACGGAGGCAAGCCCGTTGCGGAAGCTTTCGCGTAACGCGCTGGCGATCGTGTGCGCGCTGCCTCTGGCGATGGCGCAAACGGTCGAGATGGTTCCGGTACCCGCGGCGAAGTGTACGGTCGGCGATGAGGTGAGCCACGAGGAAGTCCACAAGCCGGATGTGGCGGCGTTCCGCATGGGCAAGTACGCGGTCACCAACCAGGAATACAAGGCATTCGTCGATGACAGCGGCCATCCGCCTCCTGGAGCGAACAGCCTGGGCAGCAAGTACCGGCTTTGGGACGGGAAGGGATTTCCCGAGGCCATCGCCCGTCAACCGGTGGTGAATGTCACCTGGGACGACGCGCAAGCGTACTGCCAGTGGCTTTCGAAAAAGTCGGGGACAGCGTACCGTTTGCCCACGGAAGAAGAATGGGAGGCTGCCGCTCGCGGCGGGCTGGGCGGCAAGCCCTATCCCTGGGGCGACACGGTCGACCTGGCCAGCGCCTGGTTCGGGCGCAAGTGGGACGGTCCCAAAACCATGCAGGCGGTGGACTACGGCAAGGCGAACGGCTACGGCCTGTTCGGCATGGCGGGGAACGTCTGGCAGTGGACTGCGGATTGGTATGTTCCCACCTTCAACGGGCGGCCGGTTCAGGAAGAGCTCAAGATGTATCGTGTGATCCGCGGCGGATCGTGGGCCAACGATGAGGGATTCCTGAAAGTGAACTACCGCAACTTTCACCCCCCGCAGCTTTGCGATCTGTTCCTGGGCTTTCGTGTAGCCGCCGGCGCGGCGCACCCATGAACGTGTCGTCAAGACGAAGCCGCGGCCGGTCCTTCAAGCAGTGACGGTGCTCGACGTGAAGGCCGGTTCTTCGAGGAGCATCCGTCTCCGTTTGTCCAGGGCCGCGCTGGCTTGGGGACTGCCGGCCGCCCTCTTTCTCTATCTCGCCGTAGTCTGCCGGGTCGGGTTGTCCGCGAAGTTCGCCGCGGACGACATGATGAATCTCGGAACCTACCTGCAGCGTGGATGGGGCCCGGCCGGGAAGGGCCTGGTTCTTTTCTGGAGCACGTTCTACCGTCCGATGGGAGGCCTCTTCTATCTCTCTATCTACGAATGGTTCGGATTGAACCCGCTTCCGTATCGCGTGGTGGTTTACGTGATTGTCCTCGCCAACGGCCTGATGGTCTACGCGCTGGCGCGACGGCTCACCGGATCGCGGCCGACCGCATGGCTGGCCGCCCTGGCGTGCGGCTATCACGGCCATCAGCCGGACATCCACTACAACACGTCCAGCGTCTACGACGTGCTCTGTTTCTCCTTCTATCTCGCCGCGTTTCTGCTCTATGTCCGGAGCCGGGAACAGGACCGCGACCTTACCCTGGCCCGAGTGGCGTTGATTGCGGCGCTGTATGTGTGCGCGCTGAACTCCAAGGAAATGGCGGTTTCGTTTCCGGTTGCGGTGCTGGCCTACGAGGTCTTCTATCACAACGGCTTTCTGACGCGACGGCGAGCGTGGTTACCCGTCGCGCTCTTTGCCGGGATAACTTTGATCTACGTCATCGGCAAGACGCAGGGTCCCGGCGCCTTGACCAAAATGCCGGCCTACCGCCCGGTGATCACCACGGGGCACTACCTGGAGCGGTGCGCCAAGTACACCAACGAGGCGTTCTACACAACGGTTTTCACCAAGTGGAACTTGCTCGCGTTGTGGGCCTTCTGGGTGTATCTGGGCTGGAGACGGCGGAGGCCGCACGTGCGGTTTGCCTGGATCTTCGCGATGGTCAGCCCCCTGCCGATCGCCTTCATTCCCGGGCGCGGGTGGGGCGCGGCGTACATCCCGCTCCTCGGATTCAGCCTGCTGGGCGCTACCCTCGCGCACGAAGCGGCGCGCTTTCTTTCGAAGGAAGTTCTCTTCCGTTGGGTGAGGCTCCCGCGCGGATTGGCCCGGGTGCTGATGGTTGGTGTGGCGTCTCTCGTGCTCAGTCAGAGAGCTTTGTCGATGGGGGCCGAGTATACGGCCGCGCTCATCGAGTCGCAGAAGCTGACGTGGACGTCCATCAAGGAAATAGAAGCCTTCCGGCTGAAGGTGCCTCGCAACGGGCGCATCGTCTACCTGAAAGATCCGTTCGAAGGCTTCGACATCGTGTTCATCACCTGGCTGGTCTTGAAGGATCCGAGTGTCGAAGTCGTTCAGGAGCGGCGGGTCGGCCGAGCTTTGACCGAAGAGGAGTTGTCGGCAGCGCAGGCGGTACTGACGTTTGAAAGTGGTCACTACCAGCGGATCCGCTGAAGCCTTTCACTGGCCTTCCAGCTGGTCCAAACGCCGCTCGTGGGCCTGCGCAATGCGCGCCAGGCTGTTGATCATTTCCAACGTCTGCCCCGCCAGGATCTCGTTCTTGCGCTGGGCTTCCTCCAGGCGGGTGATGGCGGCGTCGTGCAACTGTACGCTTTCGGCCAGCGCCTCATGACGCTCGGTCAGGCGGTCCAGGCTTTCGGAGGTCCGGTTCAGGTGTTCATCGGTCCGGTCCTGGCGTTCGGAAGCGCGCTCCAGAATCCTCTCAATCCGGTCCAGTCTCTCGTTCCCGTTGGTCATCACTCAACTCCCATAAACCCACCGACGCTCGATGCATTGATGACGGCGGGCGATTTGCCGGCCCCCGGACGCCGGCGGGGGCAGCCGGTTCCCGGCGCGCTGCCGGATCCCAGCGATCTCGCTCTAAGTATGCCATGCGGCGCAATGGAGGGGGCTTGAGAGGGACGGGTATTGCCCTGCCCTGCCGATCGATGCGATACTTCCCGCGACATGCGAATGCTCATCTTGTCTTTGGCCCTGGCACAAGCGGCCGCGGCAGGCATCACTTCTCCAACGGGTGGCGAATCCTGGGCGGCGGGCAGCGCCCACTATGTGACTTGGACGGGCGCCGGAACCGCGGCTGAGATCTCGTACACCATAGACGGCCGCGCCTGGGTTCACATCGCCAGCGCCACAGCGGGCCGGATTCTCTGGAAGGTCCCGAACACCCTCACGCGGACGGCGCAGGTCCGGGTCTCAAGCGGAGGCGTCTCGACGGTCAGCCGGACCTTTTCCATCGTTACCTCGCAGGAATCGAAGTACCGCTGGACCAACCGGACCATGAACGCTCGGTTCGCCCCTCGCGACGGCGCCGGGGCGCTGAGCTTTCAGGGCAGGATGTGGCTGATCGGCGGATGGAGCCCACGCGACAAGAAGTTCTTCCCGCGCATCTGCAACAACGAAGTCTGGAGTTCGGTGGACGGCCGTGATTGGACGCTCGTCAAGCCCAACACCTTCCTCGACCAGACGTTTGATGCCTCGAAAGACTGGGAAGGCCGCCACACCGCGGGTTATGTCGTCTATCGCGGCCGGATGTGGATCGTCGGCGGCGACGTGAACCAGAAACACTACCAGAATGACGTCTGGAACTCCGCGGACGGCAAGTCGTGGGCCTATGTGAACCGAGGCAGAGACGTGCCGTGGGCGCCCCGCGCGCTGCATCACACCCTGGTATTCCAGGACCGGATATGGGTGATCGGCGGGCAGACGATGCCGGCTTTCGGCGCGGCGGAGGAGATCTTCTACCGCGACCTCTGGACGACGACGGACGGCGTCCGCTGGCAACAGGTGAAACCGCGAGAACCCTACTGGTCCGCGCGAGGAATGATCGGGGGAAGTGTGGTTCACCAGGGCCGCATCTGGATTCTGGGCGGCGGCACATACGACACGCCGAAGACGCCCGATCGGAAGTTCTTCAACGATGTCTGGAGTTCGGCGGACGGGGCCAAGTGGACCCGGCACGTAGAGAACGCCCCCTGGGATTCGCGGCAGTATCATGACGTCGCGGCATTCGACGGCCGCATGTGGGTGATGGAGGGCTATCACAAGCAAGGGGGCAACCGGAACGACGTCTGGTATTCGGCCGATGGCGTCAACTGGTACGAGGTTCCCGGAACGCCGTGGAAGCCCCGTCACGCGGCCAGCCTCTTCGAGCATGGCGATGCCTTGTGGATGGTCACCGGCAACAACATGGAGAGCGACGCGTGGAAGTTGGAGCGGGCCAGGTAGCGGGAGTTTTCACTGTCAGAGTTAGAATCAACTAGGATGCTCACGCGACTATTCGTTGACAATTTCAAGTCGTTTGTGAACTTCGAGTACCGCCCCGATCCGATCCAATTGATCCTGGGCGCCAACGGCTCGGGGAAGTCGTCTTTACTCGACGCCCTCTTGTTCCTCCGTCAGTTTGTGAATCGAGGCGACAAGGCTGATGACCTGCGCTTGCTCAGCCAGAAGACCCTTTGGCTGAAGCGGCCTCACATCACTTTCGAACTCGAGGCGCGAGTTAGCGGCCAGAACTACACGTATCATTTGCAATTTGAAGCGTCGGGAGAACCGGCTCAGGCTCGAGTCGTATCCGAAACCGTACATTTGAACCGCAATCCGATATTCGAATTTCTCGAAGGCGAGGTCCGCCTTTACAGCGACCGGTTCGAGCGTGGCGTGGCGTACCCCTTCGATCCCGTCCGGTCGGCCTTGGCGACAATCACCCCCCAGAAAGACAACCATGCCCTGATGAGGTTCAAGACATGGTTTGCCGGATTGGTGTGCTTTCGATTGAACCCGTTTGCGATGAGATCGGTGGCAGACGCCGAGGACCTGTTTCCCAACGTCGATTTGTCGAACTTCTCCTCCTGGTACAGGCACCTGGTCCAGGCTGCGCCTAGGACAAACGCAGACTTCCTCAAGAGCTTACAGGCTTCGCTTGAAGAGTTGAGCTACCTGGAACTGCAGCCTATCGGAGAGAACCGGCGAGTGCTCTCCTGCGAGGTCAACGATGGTCTGGGAAAATCTGCAAAGTTCTTCTTCAATGAGTTGTCGGACGGCCAGCGATGCCTGATCTGCCTCTACACGATCCTGCACTTCTGCTTGCTGCAAGGGAACTTGGTTGTCCTGGATGAGCCGGACAATTTTCTACCGCTACGTGAGATCCAACCGTGGTTGATGTCGCTGATAGAGGCTGTCGAAGAGGGGAAGGGCCAAGTTCTCTTGATTTCACATCACCCCGAGTTGATGAATCAACTTGCCCCACAGCATGGCGTGCTGTTCGTGCGCGACGCAATCGGGCCTACGCGCGTGGTGAGGTTTCAGGGGGAACCGGACAGCAGGCACTCGCCGGCCGAACTAGTTGCGCGTGGATGGGAGAATGGGTAGGGGGTCCTGGCCGAAGATCGACGACACCAACGCTTCTCTTACTGGTCCTTGCTGGGACTTGGGTTCTCCAAGCACGACATACGGTTCGCCAGTCTGCCTCCCTCCGGTTGTGGGGAACAATGGGTCCGCGAGCGGTACGCGAATGAGGTTGCCATCTACCGGAAACGAGCCGTCCGGGCGGCCACGGCGCTCGTCGTTGCGCTGGATGCGGACAATGGGAGTGTCGGGCGACGCATCGATCAACTCCAGTGGGCATTGAAGAGCAGTGAGCAAGCGCCGCGGGGCCCCGAGGAACGCATTGTGCACCTTATCCCCAAATGGAGTATTGAAACCTGGATTCTCCGCCTCAGCGGCGTTGATGTTGATGAGAAGACCAGTTACAAGCGGACGCATGACGACGTCGACGGCCAGATCAAAGGTGCCGCCGCGAATTTCGTCGCCTGGAGCCGGCCTAATTCGATGGTGCCAGCCCACCGTGTCCAGTCGCTCGAGGTAGCGATCCAGGAAATCCAGCGTTTGTTCTAGTTCACATTCCGGAACTCGCGGTCCGGAAGCAGCTTCGACACCAGCACCATCGACATCGGATGCATCAGGCCGGCCAGCGCAAACACCGGCGCATACGAGAAGTTCTGCACGATCCATCCCGTGCCCAAATTCGCCAGCGCTCCGCCAATCGCGCCGCCCATCCCCGTGAACCCCGTCGCCGTCCCCATCTCCGTGGCCTTGAACAGGTCGGTCGGCAAGGTCTGCAGATTCGCCACCCAAACCGCGTGGCCGAAGCCCATGAAGGAGATCGCCGCCAACGCCATGGCGGCGTTCGGAACCAGCGGCGCGGCAATCGCAAAAGGCAGGCACGCCGCGCCCACGCCCATCGAGAACTTGCGCGCCTTCGGCAGCGTCCACCCGGCGCGCATCAGCCGTCCGGAAAGCCAGCCTCCAAAGATGTATCCGATATCGGCGAACACGAACGGCACCCACGCGTATTTGCCCACCATCTCCAGGTCGAACCCGCGCTCCTTGCGAAGATACTCCGGTAGCCAGAAAATCACAAAGTAAATCACGGGGTCGGTAAAAAAACGCGCCAGAATGAGCGAGTAGCAGCCCGGCTGGCGGATGATGTGCTTCCAGTCGACCGCCGTTTTGACCGGCGCCGCTTCTTCCGGAGGCCGCACGTGGTCTTTGATCTCGGCGTACTCCTGCGCCGTGACCCAGCGATTCCGGTGGGGCGGGTTGTACAGCGTCAACCAGATGACGAGCCACAGCAGCCCGAGAGAGCCGGTAAAGACAAACGCGAACTTCCATCCGTAGTGGATCGTCAGAAACGCCACCACCGGCGGCGCAAGCGCCGAACCTGCCGACGATCCCGCGTTGAAGATGCCCATGCCCAGCGCGCGCTGGCGCGCCGGGAACCACTCGCCGATGGCCTTCGCCGCCGCCGGCCAGTTGCCTGGTTCGCTCAACCCCAACAGAAAGCGCCACGCCGCCAGCGACCACTTGCCGTGCGCAAAGGCATGGCCCATCGCGGCCACCGACCAACTGAAGATGAACACCGCGTAGCCGATTCGCGTGCCGAGGCGGTCCACGATAAACCCCGAGCCGGCATACATGATCGCGTAGGCCAGCATGAACAGCGAGACGATGTGCGAGTAGTCCTGCTCGTTCATTCCGAACTCGCGGCGCAAGTCGGTGGAGACCACTGACAGCGCCAGCCGGTCCGTGTAGTTGATCATGGTCGCCAGGAACAGCATGCCGGCGATAATCCAGCGCAGCCGCGGAATCTTCATGGGAGTCCTCCAGCATACTCGACGGCATTGCCAGACGCATCCTGGCTCATGTATCCTGAACCACATTCATGCCCAAACCCCGCTTGACGATGGTCCAATGGCTGATCTGCGCAGTCTCGGCGATTGGATTTGCTTTCGACATCTATGCCCTCCTCATGCTGCCGCTCATCGTGCAGCCGGCCTTGATGGAACTCGCCAAGATCCGTCCGGGCACACCTGAATTCAACCACTGGGTCGGCCTGTTGTTTTACATTCCCGCCGTGGCGGGCGGCATCTTCGGAATGGTGGGCGGCTACCTGACCGACCGCCTCGGCCGCCGCCGCGTGCTGGTGTGGAGCATCCTGCTCTATGCCTTCTCCACGATGGCGTCCGCTTACGCGACGTCGCTCGAAATGCTGCTGGTGCTTCGATGCATCACCTTCGTGGGGGTGTGCGTGGAGTTCGTGGCTGCGGTGGCCTGGCTGGCCGAACTGTTCCCGGACCCGGAGCAGCGGGAAGCGGTGATCGGGTACACCCAGGCCTTTTCGTCGATTGGCGGCATCATGGTGACCGGAGCCTACTACCTGGCCGTCACCTACGCACATTCTTTCCCCGCGATCCTGGGCGGGCACGAAGCCTGGCGGTACACGCTGGTGTCGGGCGTGATCCCGGCGATCCCGCTCATCATCATCCGGCCTTTCCTGCCCGAATCTCCGGCCTGGCAAAAGAAGAAAGATGCCGGCACGCTCAAACGTCCGAGCTTCGCCGAGTTGTTCCGGCCGGAGTTTCGAAGGACCACCATTGTCACCGCGTTCATCTTCGCCTGCAGCTACGGGGCGGCCTTCGGCGCCATCCAGCATCTCCCCCGCATCGTGCCGGGCCTGCCCGAGGTCGCGCCGCTCGCGCGGACCGCGCAACAGCAGATCGTGAGCGCCGTGCAGTCCTATCAGGAGGTCGGCGGCCTGGTGGGCCGTTTCATTCTGGCCTTCCTCGCCATCCGCATTGCCAGCCGCCGGAAGCTGTTGCGGATCTTTCAGGTCCCCGGCCTGATTCTGGTGCCGCTCGTGTTCTTCTTTCCGGCGCGCGACAACCTGGAACTTCTGAAATGGGGCGTGTTCTTTGCCGGCCTGCTGACCGTGGCCCAGTTCAGTTTCTGGGGCAACTATCTGCCGCGCGTGTACCCGGTCCACCTGCGGGGCACGGGCGAGAGTTTTGCCGCCAACATCGGTGGACGCATGATCGGCACCTTTGCCGCGTACGTAACGCCTCAACTGGCCAACCTGATGCCCGAAAAGGCGCCCGCGGCCAAACTGGCGCTGGCCGCCGCCGCGGTCGCTCTGTTCGTTTATGCCGCGGGACTGGCCGCCAGTTTCGCTCTACCGGAGCCGAAGGCAGGCAGCGCCGATGATTAGGCTCTCCCGCCGCGACCTGCTGAAGACGGCGGCAGCGGTTGCCGCCGCCCAGACGCCGGAGCCCGCCACCGTCGGCGACGCCCCACAGTTGTTCGTCGATCTCGACCAGATCGACACCATGGAGAACGCGGCCCGCGTCTTCCATCCCGCGGAGAAGCATCCCGCCAACCCGGTTCTGCGCAAGGAGAATCCCTGGGAGACGGCGCGCGGCACCTGGGGCTCGGTGATCTTCGACGAAGAAGAACGGGTCTTCAAAGCCTGGTACGGCGGCACGTCCGGGCGCGATGTCAGCGGCTGCAGTGGTCCCAATTGCCGGTCGAATTCCGTACTGTGCCACGCCGTCTCGCACGACGGCATCCGCTGGGAGCGGCCTCGCCTGGGCCTGGAGGAGGTCTACGGTTCCCGCGCGAACAACGTCGTCATCGGCGACGATCACCACGACGGCATGGCGCACTGGGAGTCGGTCCACAAGGACCCGCTCGCCACGGACCCGAAGCGGCGCTACCTCGCCCTGGGCTGGTCCAGCTTCGACTGGTTCGGACCGATGAGCGGCATCTACACGATGACCTCGCCGGACGGCCTGCGCTGGACTCACACGCCGAAGCCGGTTTTCCACTACCACCCCAGGCCGGGCACCAGCGACCTCGGACCCGTTGGCGACGCCCAGGCCCTGATGATCGACACGCTGCGCAAACGCTATGTCGCCTACCTTCGCAAGATCCCGCACCGGGCGATGAGCGTCAGCACCGACTTTGTCACGTGGACGCCTCCGCGGGTCTGCCTCGAGGCCGAAGACGGCGAGTTGTCCAACACCGTCTACAACCACGTTGGCTTCGTCTACGGCGACCGCTATCTGGGCTTCATGACCTACTTTGTCCGCGATCTGCAGAATCCACTGCTGACGGTGCGGCTGATCTCGAGCCGCGATGGCGAGTCGTGGAAGCGCGCCCGCGCCGAGCGGCCGTTGATTGGCCCGGGCGCCGTCGGCGAGGTCGACCGGTTTACCAACATGCTCACGGGCGCGCCGCCGATCCGCGTGGGCAACCGCCTTCACATCTACTACCGGGCGCTGGCCAACCGCCACAACCCCTACTCCGGGGCGGACTCGAGCCTGGAGGGCGGCGGCCTTTGCCTCGCGACCTTGCGCGTCGATGGCTTCGCGTCGGTGGATGCGCCTTACGAGGGCGGCCAGGTGACGACCCGGCCTCTCCGCTTCAAGGGTTCGGGGCTGGTGCTGAACGCCAAATCGGACTTTGGCCGAGTGTTCGTCGAGGTGCTGGACGAGCAGCGGAAGCCGGTCGAGGGGTTTTCGCGGGACAATTGCGAGCCGATGCGGTCCGATCGTCTCGATCACACGGTCCGCTGGAAAAGCGCGTCCCTGGCGAGCCTTCGCGACCGGCCGATACGGTTGCGGTTTCACCTGCACAACGCCCGCCTGTACTCGTACCGGTTTGCTCCATAGCCAGCCTCCGGCCGTCACCGTTCAGGAAGACTGTGAAGCGGTCGCGGACATGGTTTTCCGCCGTTTCTGGCCGCTTTCCCGCGCCTGACGGCCGTTCATCGTCTCTGGGCTGGCGAATCGCTTCTGGTGTCGTCACTTCTCCCTGGAAACTCTATACAGCCAACTTCCCACGGTACCTCATCTCTTTCAGAACGAACTTGGCCTTGACCTCGAGCGGCCCGAACTGAGTCGCGAATGCGACTTCTTTGTCGTCGAGAGAGAGCGGCACCGCCTCCTTCGTGAAGTAAAAGAGCATGGTGCCGTCGCCAGCCTCGATGCGGGCCGGCGAGATGGCGACCCTGCCTTTTGGTTGGAGGGAGGTGTTCTGATTCATGCGCTCCTGCATCTGCTGGCGGCGCTCGCGATCCGCTTCCGGCTGCCCATCGGCTCCCTGCGGCCGGCGCCGGGCCCCAAGTGCCGGAAGACCAGACACGCTGATGAGGTCGTGCGCGGCATCCTGTTCCGCCAGGTCCTTCTTACGTGCTGCGCGAACCGGAGCGGCGCTTTCCCATCGGACCACAACTTTGAATTGAGGCGGTCCCCCACCTGGGCCCTCGCCGGGAGGACCACCCATCGGCCCTCCACCACCCAATCCCGGACTACCCATTCCGGGCCCGCCCATACCCTGACCCCCCATGCCGCCACCCATCCCCGGGCCGCCACGCCCCATGCCGCCGCCCATGCCGCCGCCCGGTCTGCCGCCGCCGGCGCCGCCCTGTGGCATGGCGGAGAAGTTCATCTGCACAGCCGCGTCTTTTACCCAGGGCGATTTGGTCAGCATCCGTTCGACCTCCTTGTCCGACCAGGCCGAGGGCTCTTTGTCGTTCCAGAACTCGCCGGCATAAGCGCGGGGTGAACTCGCGATTGCCGGACCCAGTCCGGCCAGTAGTGCCTTCCGTCGTGTGATCATTTTCGTTCTCCTTTACTGGGGCGCCGGAGTGAAGTTGGCCTTGACACTCCGGGGCTCATCCATCGTCACCTGGCAAGCATCCGCTCCTGTGCAGTCGCCTTCCCATCCAGCGAAGACATACCCATCGGCGGCCACGGGAACGATTGTGGCGGTCGTGCCTGCATCTTGCCATGCCTCCGCGGGAGTCACCGTTCCGCCATCTGACGCACTCGCCGTCAACCGATACTGAGTCTGAACCGGAACCGCCAGGGATACGTGGGCCGGCGGTGATCTGGCCATAGGGCCTGGTGGGCGGCATCTTTGGGGGCGCGATATCGGTCGCCGAAAGCGGGAACTTCACTTCCGAGATGGTGCGCACATTGCTGTAAGGCGCCCCATTGAAGGCGCCCATGGTCACGCCGTAGCCCGTGTCATAGAAGAGGCCCACGCCGGCGCGCAGCATCATCTCGCGGCCGGGCGTTGGGTCGGAGAGGTACGCCACTCCGAATCGGGGCGCGATGTCGGTCCAGCGGGTCGGGTAGATCAGCTCGTTCTGGGTCACGCCCGCGATCGACGAACTCGATAGCGCGAAGGGTCTCGGACCCTGCCGCGTGGTCGGCGCGGGATTGACGTCCCACCGCAGACCGTAGGTCAGGGTCGTCCGGTCCGTGGCTCGCCAGGTGTTCTGGGCGTAGGCCGAGAAATTGGTGTACGTCGGGTACACGACGGCCAAACTCGAGCTGACCTGGCCATTGAGCGCCACTCCTTTCAAGAAATAGTTGTCGCTGTCGCTATCCTCGGCGACCAATCCGTTGAAACTGGCCGAAACGCTGTACGGCAGCCGGTGATTGGTCATCCCGATCTGCCGGTAGTCCACGCCCGCCTTGTAGCTGTTAGGACCGGATACTTTCGAATAGCTGTTGACTACGTTGACCTGGGCTTGCTGGCTGGAAGAACGCCCGCCGTAGGAGTAACCGGCGAACCCCATGATGTTCAGACTGAACGACCCGCTGTCGGCGGTTACGCCTTGAGGGAAAATTTGCGATGGCGTGAGCGGTACGGCTCCGCCGAAGGTATCCATCAAGGAGTACCCCGAAGCGGACGACCTGGAATAGTTGACGCGGAGGTCGTTGATGGCCCCACCGGAGAAGGCGTGCGTGGCCCCTACGGTTGCGAGGTGCGAACGCGAAGATTGCGACGTCACCATGTTTGGGGAAGTCGCGTCCGACCCGCGGCGCACTCCACTGGACGGCGTCAGGCTGTATCGGGCGAACATGGTCGTGCGTGACGTCAGAAGGTGATCGATGCGCAGACTGCCGCTTTGGTTTTCCGAGGGATTCGAGATGACAGCGCGGAACTCCGCGCCGCCACTGTCCAGGTTCTTTCCGTTCGGCCGCGGGAATGCGTTGAGATACGGCCGAAGGGCCGCGGAGGCGGCCGCTCGCGTTGCGAGATCCGGCACGGTCGCGATCACCGTCGTCGGGGCCTCGAGGTCGAGTTGTTCGTACGACACGAAGAAAAAGGTCCGGTTGGATCTGATCGGCCCCCCCAAAGTGCCGCCGGGTCGCTTCTGCCGCTCCCGGCCCCGCGCATATCCGCCCGCATTGGCGAACCAGTCGTTAGCGTCGAAGCGCTCGTTTCTCAGGTAATAAAACAGGGCGCCATGAAACTGATTCGATCCGCCGCGGCTCGTCATGACGATCTGGGCTCCGGGAGTGCGGCCGAACTCGGGGGCAAACGATGAGGTCTGCACTCTCATCTCCTGCATCGCGTCGATCGAAATCATCTCGGTCGAGGAACCCGCGCCCGCTGCTGCGATAGGCGGGCCGCCGCCGCGCCCTCCGAAACCGCCGCCACCCATTCCGCCGCCCATCCCCCGATTCAGGCTTACGCCGTCCAGGGTGTAGTAGTTCGTATTCGACCGCAGTCCGTTGGCATTGAAGCCGCCGTCGCCTTTCCCTCCGGCGGCTGTCGTCACTCCCGGCGCCATGAGGATCAGGGACTCGGCGTTCCTTCCATTCGCCGGCAGAAATCGAACGTAGCTTTGGTCCACGGAAATGCCCTGGGCCGCGTCACTGGACAGCGCCTCCGGCCGATCGGTGACCTGCACCCGCGTGCCCGCCGCCCCGGCGACCTGGAGTTCCACTCGCAGCGTCTGCCGGTCGCGCACATTCAGTGTGAGACGGTCGATGCGGAAGTTTGAAAAGCCCGCCTTGATGATATCGATCGAGTAGTCGCCCGGCGCCAGGCGATCGAAGATGGCGTAACCGCCTTCCTTGGTCTCGCTCACCATCACCCGGCCACGGGCCAGATCCGTAGCGGTGACGGACGCGCCCGGCACCATCGCCGCGCTCGGGTCGTTGACCGTGACCGTCAGGTTCGCGTGATCCTGCGCCAGAAGCGCGGCGGAGTAGATAAGGAAAACAAAGACACAGAAATGACATCTCGGCATGACAAAGAGCCCTCGTTCATGTTGACGACCTGAATATCGGGAGACGTACCGTCCGTTTCTTCCGCGTACGGCGCTTAACAAATGTTCAAACTTGTTTTGCTCATTTCTCCCGGCAAGTAGCCGCGTCGGCCAAAGCGCTATTAGGCTCTAATATGGTTGAACACGGGACAGCCGAAGAGATCGCCGTCGGAGCGTTCTGCTTAGCAAATCTTCACACTTCTCTTTGGCCTTCGCGCCAGCAGGAACGGGAGTCTCCGAATGGTGATCGGAGAATACCGAAGTCGTCATCTAACTCCGCAGACCTACTCCAGGCAGCGCGTTGGTGACCGGCGTGTCACATCGGTCCTGCCGACGCGGCTGTCACCTGGGTCTTTGTCTGAAACTGAATTCACACCCGATTTACGGGTCGTGAAGGAGTGTGAACGAACGGCACACTGGCCCCGTGTGACGTCACCATCCTGTCGCCGTTCAGTCGATTCAGTTCCCGACGGCCGTGTAGAGGGTTTGCTCACCGGCGACGCCTCCCAACGCGAAGGTCAGCGGCAGCGCGTCGCCGGCCGCGACGTTCGGGACGACGACATTGAATTGGTACACCCCGATTCCACCCGGCGCCAGCCCGGCGTACGTCACTGTACCGGCCGCCGGGCCAAAGAAGATCTGCAGCGGCTGGTCCAACGCGTTGCTTTGATGAACCACCTCTCCCGCCTCAATTCCAGGGGTGACAGCACCGAATCCGACGCCGTACAGGGTAATCATTTCCCCCGGACGGGCCGGTCGCGACTCCGCGCCGGCAACTCCTCCGGGCGGCAGCACATAGGTTGCTCCGTCAGCGAACACGGCGCCGACATACTGCTTGTCCCCGAGCTTGATCGATTGCGGAGCAAGCAGTCCCGGCTGGATTGCGTTGACCGTGATTGTGTAGGGGGCGCTGGTTCCGGCCCGAGTCGTCACGCTGATTTGCTGCGGCCCCGGCCCGACGCTTGACGGCACCAGCGCGTTCAACTGGTTGGGACTGATATAGGCGATGAAAGCGGCTGTGCTCCCAATGGTCACACTGGTTCCGTCGAGCGATGTTGGCGCCTTTGCTCCGTTGAAGTCGGTACTGGACCACTGTCGCGTGTTGGCGGCCAGGTTGGACCCGTAGATCTCGATCCAGGATCCTGCTGAGATCGAACTCGAGGCGCCGAACGCCGTTGCGCTGATGACGCGGGAAATGCTGCTCAGCGGGGTGGAATTGACCGGTTCGGCTGCCGGGGTCAGGAGCCTGATCCGGCTACTCTGGGTATCTGCAAAGTAGATATTGCCGCCAGCGTCCAGTGCCAAACCGTGAGGGAAATTGAGCTGGGCGCGCTTGGCTGGACCGCCGTCGCCTGTAGAGCCGAATCCCCCATTCCCGGCCACGGTTGCGATCGTGCCATTCGCCGTGACCACACGAATTCGACTGTTCAGCGAATCTGCGACGTACACATTCCCGGCGGCATCTACCGCGATGCCTTGTGGGTACTCGAGCGAAGCCGCGACTGCGGCGCCACCGTCGCCCGAATAACCAGGCGTGCCGTTGCCGGCCACTAGTCTCATCGTTCCATCAGGCTCAACCTTGCGGATCCGATGGTTGAACGTGTCTGCAATGTAAAGGCTTCCCCCGGCGTCCAGCGCGATCCCTCCGGGGTGATTGAGATTCGCGCTCGTAGCGGGCCCACCATCTCCCTGGTCGCCGGCGATTCCGTTGCCGGCGATCGTGGTGATCGTCCCGTCCAACGCCAGCTTCCGGATGGCGCTGTTGAACGCATCCGCGATGTAGAGATTCCCGGCGGCGTCTGTGGCCAGTGCGATCGGCACGTTGAGGGTCGCACTGGTCGCCGCGCCCCCGTCTCCCGTGAATCCGGCAGTGCCGTTGCCCGCGACCGTGGAGATCGTGCCGCCTGTAGTTACTTTGCGAATACGGTTACTCCGCGTGTCCGCAATGAAGAGGTTGCCGGAACCGTCCAAGGCGACGCCGCACGGGTTATAGAGTTCGGCATTCGTTGCGCTACCTCCATCGCCCGAAAAGCCGCTCGTGGATTTTCCGGCCACGGTCGAGATAATTCCATCAGCGGTCACCCTCCGAACCCGTCCATTGAGTTGATCTGCGATGTAGAGGTTTCCGCTTCGATCAATGGTGATTCCCATCGGATAGTTAACCTGGGCCGCGTCGGCGCGTTCGCCGTCTCC
>CAZGUX010000165.1:0-15926 GCA_964529305.1 uncultured Solibacteraceae bacterium
GGATCCGAGGGACTCGCGGACGTGCCCGGCCAGCGTCGGCGAGAGCTCCGTGAACCGGTTCGCGCTCGGCGCGGCGATGGGTACGCCGGCTTCGGCGATCAAGGCCTGCGCGACCGGGTGCGCGGGCCAGCGCAGTCCCACGGTGGACAGGCCCGCTGTGACGACATCGGGAACGATCGGATTCTTCGCCACCACCAGCGTCAGCGGCCCCGGCCAGAAGGCCTCGGCCAACGTTTGGGCGACGTCCGGCCAGTCCCGCGACAGCCCGCGCGCCATCTCGATCGAGACGACATGCACGATGATCGGGCTCTGCCTGGGCCGGCCCTTGGCGGCATAGATCTTCTCCACCGCCGCGGGGTCGAGAGCGTTGGCGCCCACCCCATAGACCGTCTCGGTCGGGAATGCCACCAGCCCGCCCGCGCGCACAATCGCGGCCGCGCGCAGGATCTGTTCGTAGTCCATCATCGAGGGTCGTGGCGCACGCTACAGCGTGCAAAGGGACTTCTGTCCCCCTGTCAGTCCCCTGCCTAGTCGGGCAAGTCGTCCTTGCTGTCGGTCGCCACCGTCTTGCCGGTCTTCTTGTAAACCAGCCACGCGTGGATGAACTCGTCGATGTCGCCGTCCAGAATACGGTCCACGTCGCCGATGGAGAGCTTGGTACGGTGGTCCTTGATCAGCCGGTAAGGCGCCAGGACATAGCTGCGAATCTGGCTACCGAAGTTGATCTCGAGCTTTGAGGCTTCAGTCTTCTTCGCCTCCTCGCGCTTCTTCTCCAGCTCGAATTCGTACAATCGGGCCCGAAGCTGCTTGAAAGCCGAATCGCGGTTCTTGTGCTGCGAGCGTTCATTCTGGCAGGTGACCACAATGCCCGTCGGAAAGTGGGTAATGCGCACTGCCGAGTCGGTCATGTTGACATGTTGCCCGCCCGCCCCGGACGAGCGGTAGGTGTCGAGGCGGATGTCGTCCAGCTTGATATCGATTTTGATTTCATCGTCGATCTGCGGGTAAACGAAGACCGAGGCGAACGAAGTGTGACGCCGTGCGTTGGCGTCAAACGGGGAAATGCGTACCAATCGGTGTACGCCGATCTCCGACTGCAACAGGCCGTACGCGTCCTCGCCATTCACTTCGAAGGTGACCGACTTGATGCCCGCGCCTTCGCCCTCCTGGCGGTCCGTGATCACGGTCTGCATGCGGTTCCGCTCGGTCCACCGAAGGTACATGCGGAGGAGCATCTCGGCCCAATCCTGACTTTCCGTGCCGCCCGCTCCCGGATGGATGGTCATGATCGCGCTGCGATGGTCGTTCTCTCCGGAGAGCAGCATCGCCGTCTCGAGTTTCTCGAGCAGCGCCCCGTACGACTTGATCTCCTTCTGGATTTCCGACGCGACGTTCTCGCCCTCCCGCCCCAATTCAAACAGAGTGTCGAGATCTTCGGTGAGGGCGGCGATGCGCGAGTGGTTCGCCAACGCTTCCTCCAGGCGCTTCCGGTCCTGCATCACCTTCTGGCTCTTTTCGGGCTGGCTCCAGAAGTCCGGCGCGCTGATCAGTCGTTCGAGTTCGGTGAGTTCTTTAGTTTTGGCGGGCGCGTCAAAGATAGCTCCGGACGGCAGATGCCTGTTGACGGAGCGGCGCGTATTGGCGTTCGAGTTCTTCCAATGTCATGGTCGGGGCGATCGCAAACGAGCGATCATTACAATTCTAACAGGTAGCCGCGCTTCCCGACATTGGTCGCTCGAGTCGCGCCCAGCGTCACGGTGACGCCTTCGGCCTCGTGAATGTGGCCGCAGAAGAAGTGGGCGGGTTGGTGCATTTCGATGAACTCGCGGACCGAACGGCTTCCGGCGTGAAGGCTGGCACGGACCCGGTCCAGGTCCGTTTGAAACGGCGGGGCGTGGCAGATCAGCACCAACGGCCGAAGCGAAGCAAACCGCGCCAGCCGCCGGTGAATCTCGTCTTCTGAATATTCGCCAGGGGTGTTGAACGGCGTCGGCGACGAGTAGCCCAGCGCCGCCACGTGGACCTTGCCCCATTTCTCCGATCGGTCATGAAAATCGTTGAAGCCAAACTTCTTGCAGAACTCGGAGATCTGGCTGGCCGACTCGTGATTGCCGGGCAGGACATACATTTTGGAGCCGTGGGCCTGCATCTTCGGCCCGGCGACGTCCAGGCCGCGCGCCCAGCTCACCAAATCGCCCGCGCAGACGTAGCGGTCCGCGGGAATCGCCATCAATCGCTCCAACGCCTTCCAGTCGTTGTGGATATCCGAGAAAATCAGGACCCGCATCGCTGTGTGGCTACCAGGATAACAGCCACACGACTAGGGTTTTCTCATAACCATCCTACGGCGTTCACCCTGTTCCGATTCTAAACTACTAGTACTAGTATCAGAGTACCAATGAGCGCTTCGTTCCCACGCCTAGAGGGTTCGGACCGGTTCCTCCGGCTCCTGCGTTCGGGTCCGGATCTCCTCGACTACCAGTCAACCGCCGTCCCAAAGGCAGTTGGCCAACCCCCTTTTCCTCTTTACGAAGCTGCGGGACTTCCCCCGGGTTCCCCACGCTCGCCTGGCGGCTTCGATGATGCCTGCGCTTTCCAGTTCGCGGGGAACGCGGACTGGCCAACCAAATCTCTGGGAACAGCGAGCAGGTGGGGTGGCGGCTCCCTGGGAATCGAACAGACGGTTCCCAAGCCCATCGGAGGAGCACGCGAGCCGGACCCCACTCATTTTTTTCCGGTCGCGCCCGAGACGCGATCCATGCATTCAAACCGGTCTTGTCTGACGTTCAACCGGCGCTGATCGCCAGCGCCGTTCCTCCTGATCCTCTCAACGCTCAATGGCCGGGTGCTTGTTTAACGGCACCCGGTCTTTTTCTTGCGGCGCCAGCGGATACCGGAGGCTTTCGAGCAGCCAGGCGCGATTGCCGCGCACGTCGTCGAGCAGCCGGGCGGTCAACTCGTCCCGCTTCTCGAACAACCGGTAGCCCGCCGAAGGTCGCAGGTAGCCTCGCGCTTTGGGATCCGCCTCGAAGAGTTTCTCTTCACCGTCCATGGCCGCCCGGGCGGCGAACTCGCGGCGCTTGTCGAGGAGCGCTTTGACCAGGAACGGCATCACCAGGCTGTAGTCGGACTGCAGACTCTCGGTGGTCTGCTGATACGTATCTTTGTCCACCTTGCCCCACGTGACGGCTTCGGCGGGCGGGCAGGACGACAGGGATCCGTCGGTGACCGGCGCCGTGACGATCTGAACGTCGAAATGGTAGCCGCGTACATTTGGGATTCCCAAGACTTGGCCGAGCGCGGGTTCCGGCTGCAGGTTGAAATTCTTCGGCACGCCCCCGCCGAGGATGACGGTCCCGAGCGCGTGAGCCGGATGGTCGAATAACCCCCAGCGATGATACGCGCACGCTTCGAACACTTCGGCGTGCAGATCGAGATCAAAGCCGTATTCGGGAATCAGGCCGGCCTGCCGCATGGCCCACAACTTCATGGAATTCAGGAACACGCTGCCGTCGCCCGGCGCTCCGACAAACACGGGAAGGGCCATGCGATGACAAACGGAAAGCAGGCCTTCCGGAACCGAACCGGCTTGCTCTTCGGCCGCGTAGTAAGCGCCCAGACGGTAGCGCAGTTCCGTACCGGTCATGCGCCGCTGGAACTCGCCGCGCGCCAGCGCGGCCGAGAGGAAGCGGTCCTGGTCGAGCAACACCTCTTCGGCGAATGCCATGTCGGTAACGCGAATGGTGCCTTCTTCGCGCAGCGCGGCGTCGTTGCCGAAAATCGGGACCTCGAAGATGGGGTCGCCCGCGTGGCCCTGCAGGCTGCGGTGGCCGTCGTGGTAGCAGACGGCGTCGGTCGTGCTCAGATAGGCGATCCAGCCGGTCTCGAGCAGTGGAATCAGCCACGATTGGTGCTGGCCGGAAACGGTCACCGGGCCGGCGACGGCCAGCGTCAGCGGGCATCCCATCCCGATGGCGGCGTCGAGAATCGTGTAGATGCGCCGCAGGAATGCGCCGCCGAATGCCGGCAGGCAATGCTCGAACACTTCCGGAAGCGTCGCGCACTCGTCGACGCGGCGGACACGAACGGCGCGGCGCTGCTTGTCTTGAGGAATAGGCATGATGTCTGGGGTACAGATTGACGCTAGCAAGCGTTGCCAAAGCTTGGCAAGAGCGGCGTCCAGCGATTACATCTTCCGGCCCGGTCCGTACAGAATACGGCCGGGACGCGCGCCCGTGTGACGGTTCTTTTCGAGCACCACGGCGCCATTCACGATGACGTATTCGACGCCGGTCGAGTACTGGTGCGGTTTCTCGAACGTGGCGTGGTCGATGATCGTGGCGGCGTCGAACACGGTGATGTCGGCCCACAGTCCCGGCCGCAGAACGCCCCGGTCGTAGATCCGGACCTTGGCCGCATTGGCCGACGTCATCTTGCGGATTGCCTCCTCCAGCGACAGCAGCTTCAACTCGCGTACGTAGGTCCCCAGAACTCTCGGGAACGTGCCGTAGAAGCGAGGGTGCGGATGAGACTGCGCGAAGACGCCATCGGGCCGGATCGCGCTCCCGTCCGAGCCGATGGACACAAACGGCTGCCGAAGGGCGAACCGCATGTCGTCCTCGGAGTGATGGAAGTAGACCGTCGGCACGGAGCCGCCGTTCTCGATCAACAGGCGGAAGAGTACATCAACAGGCTTGCCTCCCAGCGCCTGAATGGCCTCGCTCATGCGCTTGCCTTGAAACTGTTTGTACTTCGGATTGGCGACCCGGACGAGCAGCATTCCTTCCCAACTCCCGGTGGCGGTCGCGTGGTTGTACCAGTTGGAGCCGGGGATGCCATTCGCGATTTCGCGTTCCAGGCGGGGCCGCAGGGCCGGATCCTGGAGGCGCGCAATCATCGCCTTCGACCCGCCTTCCTGCGCCCACGGCGGGATGATGGCCGACAGATCGTTCTGGCCTGCGCGATACGGGTAGACGTGCGCCTGCACCTCGACGCCCCGGCCGCGTGCGGCCTGGATCGATTGGATCAACTCGGGCATCTGCCCCCATAACTGGTTCTCGGCGATCTTCAAGTGGATGATGTCCACCGGAAGGCCCGCGCGTGTGCCAATGTCGATCGTCTCGGCCACGGCTTCAAAGACGCCCTTGCCTTCCGTTCGCATGTGCGTGGAATAGATGCCGCCGTACCGCGCAGCCACCTTGCACATCTCGACCATCGACTCGGTGTCGATCCACACACCGGGCGGCCCGCTCAGCGAACTCGCCACGCCGAGCGCGCCCTGTTCCATGGCCTTGCGAACCTCGGCCCGCATCTGCTCGAGTTCCTCCGGCGGCGGGGGGCCCGCCTTCTCGCCGTGGACATACGTCCAGATCTGGCTGGAACCCACGTACGTGCCAACGTTGGGAGCAATGCCCCGCTTCAGCAACGCCTGGAAGTAGCCGTCAAGATCTTTCCACGTCACCTTGAGCCCGGCGCCGGCGAGGATCGCCGGCGAGTCGACCGACTCCGATTGCTTGCCGCCGAACGGCGCCGCCGAGCCGCCCTCGCCGAAGATCATCGACGTCACCCCCTGGCGGATCATGCTCTCGCCGTTGCCATCCACCAGGATGGAGTAATCGGAATGATTGTGGATGTCAACAAAGCCCGGCGCGACCGTCAGGCCGCGGGCATCCAGACGCCGCGCGGCGGTCCAGCCGGCCAGTTTGCCGATGGCGGCGATCCGCCCTTGCTTGACCCCAACATCGGCGAAGAAGGTGGGGTTGCCGGTTCCATCGGCGACGCGGCCGCCTTCGACGATCAGGTCGAACTCCTGGGCGGCGGCGCCGGTCGACAACAGCAGCAGCAGAATCCACTTCATTCGGTGTGAGTATAGCGGTTCGCGGCGTGCTTCAGCCCTTGCGCATTCAACGGCGCCATCCTATCGGCCGGTGAACTTCATCCGCGCGGATCGGATGCCTTCGATCAGTTCGGCCCGGTCCCTGCGGAGAACCGCTTCGCTGACACCGTCGCTGCCGGCTTGGGCCAGGAAGGGAACCTGATTCTCCGCAAATCGCGCTTCCAGGTCGTCCAACCGCGCCACCCAAGTCCGAGCCAGGGAACGCGCCAGGGCACTCTGTGCCAGCGGCGGCGTGTTGCGCAGAGTAACATAGACCGGCGCCGAGTGGGCCAGTGAGGCCCTCGAGAACGAACTCGATTCATCCCGCTTCATTCCACGGGCGCGGACCGCGAGCCACGAAGAGGCCCGGACTTCGTACGGCACCCGGAAGCTGATCTCATTCGCTTGGTTCAATCGTGGAAAGCTACCGATTAGTTGGCCATTCTCGATCAACTCTAACCTCTGTATATTGTCGCGTTGAGGATCAAAGCGGACACGCCCCTCGACGGTGATCGACCCTGCCCGCTCGACGGTCGCTTCCTCGCCCATCCCCTTGCCGGCTACGTCGAAGTCGAGCACGGGTCCATTCGTCACGAAGGTCCTTCCCCGGCGCACGTTTTCCAGCCAGGATTCATAGGTCAGCGGGCCCTCGACTTTCGTGTAGAACCGTTCTCGCCCGGGGTACGAGGCAAGGCAGGGAAAATCCGTTCCCGCGGTTGGGGTCAAACGAAAGCCCGAATTGAGAATCTCGTACCATGCCGCCCATTCTTCGTTGCCTTGTTGTAAGATCTCGAGGAAATTCAGCAGCGCGGATGGCAGGTCAACAGCCAGTCCGTACGGCGCTCCGAGCCAGGTCCCGCGGTGCGCGTATCCGCTCAACGCGCCTTGCCGTTTCGCCTCTTCAAAGAAGTTCGTGTACGTCAGGTATCCGGAAGACACGCCGATTGGGGAAGACGACCCCAGGATGATCGTGTGACCCCGAAAGTGCGTGCGGGGGTTCTCCTGCCCGGTCGCCAGCAGATAGTCGCCTTCGCGATAGAGACCGGGCTTGCCAAACGCATACTGGAGCGTGTTGTGGAAGACTCGTGAGTTGCCCCACTGCAGCAGGTTGGCAACGTGAATATCCTCGGCTTGCATCCACTTCGAGAGGAGCGGGTTCACACCTTCTGCCGGACGGGCGATATGCAAATGATCATCCGCGCTGTACCAGCCTTGCTGCGCGAGGTGAATCCAGCGGGAGAGGGGAACCGTCAATTGGAGCGGCTCGCCCGGTGCGATCCGCACCTCTCTTTTCTCGACCTTGAATTCCGGTCCCTTGCGGATCGTCAGCCGGTATTCCCCTGCCGGCAGCCGGCTGATTACGGAATGGCCGATACTGTAGAACTGCGTGGTGTTCGTGTAGGGGTTCCTGATGCTTCTCGAGAGCGTGCCGATGGCCCGCTCCAGAGGCATCCTCAGCGCCTCCGCCCGGTCCATGCAATCGCCGCTTGTCAGCAGAGCGTCATCTGCCACCTGCGCTTTCCCCTCTTGGTCGACTAATTCGACCCGAGCCGGCGTCGGCTGGCCCCCGGTTCCGTCCACGATGATCAGTTCGAGACTTCCCGGCCCTCGAGTCTGGTATCCCACGCTGAAGACCATTGCCAGGAACGCGATCGCGATCGCCAACCTGTGAAGAGAAGTCCGTTTCGGAGCTTTCATGATCACCTCCCTTCGAGTACGTGTTGCGTTCACACCTGCTCAACTGCTGCCCGGCAGGTCGAAGAGCGCCACCGTCACTGCCTGATTCGAGGACGCCGCGTGAGCTTGCGCCTCCGGCTGCTACGTTGTGGCTCTCCTTTCAATACGCCAGCAACTGCTCCATCGCCCGCGCCAGGTCCTCCGTCTGCGGCAGAATCGCCTGCTCCAGGTCCGGGTGATATCCCACCCACGTGTCCTTCGCCGCCACCCTCCGCACCGGCGCGTCCAGTGCGTCGAATAGTTCATCGGCGATGCGCGCGGCCAACTCCGCCCCATATCCCCACGACAGCACGTCCTCATGCGCAATCAGAACCCGATTGGTGGCTCGCACAGAATGCGCGATCATCTCCCAGTCGTACGGAGCCAGGCTTCGAAGGTCGATCACTTCCACGCTGACCGCCGAATTCCGCCGCTCCACCTGCGTCGCGGCCTGCAGCGACTTCTGCACGAGGGCCCCGTAGGTGATGACGGTCAGGTTCTTCCCCGATTTCACCCGGCTGGCTTTGCCCAGCGGGATCAGAAACTCCTCGCCCGGATGAGGATACCGGTTGTAGGGTTCTCGGTACAGCTTCTTGTGCTCGAGAAACAGGACCGGGTCGTCGCACCGGATGGCCGTGCGGAGCAAGCCGCACGCATCCAGGGCGTTCGAAGGCATCACCACCCGCAGGCCGGGAATGTGCGTGAACTCGACCTCGCCGCACTGGCTGTGATAGATCGCGCCGCCGTTCAAATAGCCGCCGATGGGAATCCGCAGCACCAGCGGGCAGGAGTAGCCGCCGTGCGAACGCCACCGCAGCGTCGCCAGTTCATCGCGGATCTGCATCATCGCCGGCCAGACATAATCGAAGAACTGCACTTCCGGCACCGGCTTGAGGCCGCGCGCCGCCATCCCGATGGCGCGTCCCACAATGGCGGCCTCGGCGATGGGCGTGTTGAAGCAGCGCTGGCTGCCGAACTCGCGCTGCAGGCCCGCGGTCACCTTGAAGACGCCGCCCTTACCCTTGACCTCGTCGAGATTGCCTTCGCGGCTGCAGTCCGCCACGTCCTCGCCGAACACCACGATGCGCGGATCGCGGCGCATCTCTTCGTGCAGCGTCTGGTTGATGGCATCGACCATGGTGCGCGGTTCGCCGCGAAACTGCGGTTCCCGCGAAAACGCCGGCGCGGCCGGGTCGACCGAGGGCGAATACAGGTGGTCCAGATACGAATCCGCTGCCGGCGGGTCGGCGTCCAGAGCGTAGGCCGTGGCCTCGTGCACCACCTCGTCCACCTCGTGCAGCAGCAACTGCAGCCGGTGCCGGTCGAGCACGCCTTGTTCGACCAGCCACTTGGGAAACGTCAGGATCGGATCCCGCTCGGCCTCCCGCGCCCGCTCGGCTCCGGTTTTGTAGAGTCTTTCGTCATCGGAGAGCGAATGAGAATAGGGCCGGATCACGTGAGCGTGCACCAACGCTGGACCCTGGCCCGACCGGCAGTAGGCGACCGCCTCCTCCATCGCCCGGAGTGACTGGAGAAAGTCCAGGCCATCCACTTCTTTGATCAGCAGATTGGGAAAACTGGCCGTGAGCCGCGAGATGCTGGCTCCGGCCGTCTGGAATTCCACCGGCACCGAGATTGCGTAGCCGTTGTCCTGGATCAGATACAGGACCCGCAGGCGCATCAATGACGCGGCGTTCAGCGATTCCCAGAACTCGCCCTCGCTGGTGGCGCCGTCGCCGGAAGAGACCAGCGTTAGAGCATCCGATTCACGATCCAGGAAGCGGCCGGCTTCGGCGCACCCCACCGCCTGCAGGTACTGCGTGCCGGTCGGCGACGACGCCGACACGATGTGGAGGCTGGGAAAACTCCAGTGGGAGGGCATCTGCCGTCCGGCCGACGAAGGATCTTCGGCCGCACCCACAGCCTGGAGCAACATCTGTCGCGGGGTCGCGCCCAGCCCGAGGCACAGGGCGCGATCGCGGTAATACGGATAGACCCAATCGTGCCCGGCACGAAGCGCGTGGGCGGCAGCCACCTGAATGGCCTCGTGCCCGGCGCCGCTTACCTGAAAGAAGATCCGGTTCTGGCGCTTCAGCGCCACCTCCCGGTCGTCCAGGCGTCGCGACAGGTGCATGGTCCGGAACGCCCCGATCAGGAACTCCGGGGTCAGCCCGTTCAGCCGGTCCGTTGTCGAGGCCTGCGGCACCAAGGCCATCGTTCCCTCCAAACTCTCCAGTCTACGGCACGATCGGGGTCGATGAGGCGATCGATCCGCTGCTACGGTATCATCGGAGAACTCTCGAATGCCATCGGCGCTCCGCCCCGCTGTCCTCGCGGCGATTGCCGCTTCGTTCCTTCCCGCCCAGAACGTTGAGACGTTCTGGCGAACGACGCTCGAACGCCTGGCGCGCCAGCCCATGGAAGCCATGGTCGAACCCCTCGCGGACCCACTGCCGTACCGCAAGTTCCGCGTCACGCTGCGTAGCCTGGACGGCGTCCCGATTCGCGCCTACCTGGGTGTGCCGATCCAGCCGGAAGGGCAGATGCGGAGGCTTCCGGGGGTCATCACGGCGCCCGGCTATGGCGGCCTGCAGCAGGGCATCATGCTCGACGACTGCCTGCGCGGGTACGTCGTGCTGCAGGTGTACCCGCGTTCGCAGGGGGACTCGGCCGCTCTCTGGAAGATCGATGGCCCCGACAAGCTCACCTGGCGATTGGCAAGTCCCGAGGGCTACTACTATCAGGGCGCCTATGCGGACATGATTCGAGGCGTCGACTTCCTGGTCTCACGCCCGGAGGTCGACCCGGACCGCATAGCCGCGATGGGGACCAGCCAGGGAGGCGGCATTGTCCTGGCCTTGGCTTCTCTCGATCCGCGCATCCGCGCGGTGGCGGCGCACGTCCCATTCCTCTGCGATTTCCGGTTGGCGGCCCGTACGCCGCGTTCGCTGGTGAATCAGTTGCTTGAGAAGGCGGGGGCGCTGAAGCCGGAGTCGTTCCGGACGCTTGACTACTTCGACCCGTTGACGCTGGTCCCGCGCTTGCGGGCGCCGGCGATCGTGAGTGCCGGAGGCAAGGATCACGTGTGTCCGCCGGAGACGATCCGGACGGTGTTCGACCGGATCGCCGGGGTCAAATCCCTGGTTTACGATCCGGACCTGATCCACACGTCGTCGATCGATTTCTATCGGGCGGGCTGGCAGTGGATTGAGCGTCACTTGTCGGAGTGAGCCAGCGGCGCAGCCGGTGGAGATGCGTTTTGTTTTCCGAGCCGCGACCGGAAGGGCCGGGCATGCCTCACCTCCGAGGAAACAAAATCCCGCACATCAGGCTGGCCCCTTTTCCCCTCCCTTTTTCCATTTCCTTTTCTCGCACAATCCCCGCCGGAGAATGCCAACTGAAGAGGCAATAGGCGACGTCGCCTGTAGCCGGCACCGCGACGATCCTGCAGCTCATCGTTTCATTGCGCCACTTCCTTAGGCCAGTAGACTGCCGGGGAAAATCCCCATTGAGGGTTTCTATCCTTTTGACCTCGACCGTCCGCGTATCTCTGCTCCTCTGCTCCTCCGGCATCCACGCCACCGCCGCGGATGGGGTATGGTAGGAGACATTTGAACCAGGAAAGGTTCCATCGTATGAATCGCAGAACCGCCCGGCGGAACTTTCTGCGGGCTTCCGTCGCCGGCGCACTCGCCGGAACCGCGGCCGGAACAGCCCAGGTCACCTCTTCCCCTGCCGGATCCCCCGGGAAACTGGGGACCTTCACTCCCCGCGGCTCCCGGCGCATCCTCTATGTCAGCGATCCCTCCAGCATCGCCAGACGCTACCTGCCTGACCCTGTCTCCGAACGAGACTTGAGGAATTGGGTCGATGACCTCGCGGCTGCCCAGGTGGACACATTCGTTCAGGAAGCGTACACCCAAGGCTGGACTACCTATTGGAAGAGCGACCGGTTCGAGTACGATCAACGGCCGCAACATCGCCGGTTTCTCCCGCTCATCCAGGCGGGCACTCAACCGCTCGCCGTCCTGATCGACCAGTGCCACCGGAGAGGCATGGAGTGTCTGGCCGGAATCCGCGTGAACGACAACCATGGCCACGTTTCGGTCAAACAAGGCGTCGGCGCCGGGGCCCGGTTTCTGCTGGACCACCCCGAGTGGCAGTTGAAGGACTTTCCTCCTGGAGCCTACTACAAGCTCAGCACGCCGCTGGACTTCACGTTCCCCCAAGTCCGCGACTATGTGGTCTCCGTCGCCGGCGAACTCCTCGACCGCTTCAACGTGGATGGCCTGGAGCTTTGCTTTCGGGATCATCAGTATTTTCCCGCCGGCAAGGGCCGGCAGAGCCAACCCTTGATGACCGAGATGGTGCGGCGGATCCACGACCTGTTGGCACGAAAGAGCAGCCGCGGCAAGAAACTCCTGCTGGGCGCCCGAGTCTACCAAACTCTGGAAGAATGCCGCGAGATGGGGCTGGACGTGCCTGCGTGGATTTCCGGGAAGCTCGTCGGCTACGTGTCCCCCAGCGATGTGATGTACTCCGACCTGAACGCGCCGTATGACGAGTTTGCCGGACTCTGCCGCGCGTCGGAGTGTCTGATGTATCCGGGGATGCTGCCGTGGAGCAGCATCCGGATGCGGAGGCGCCTGGCCGGTCAGCCGATGTCGATCGAGCAGCAGCGCGCCATGGCACGGAACTTCTACGGCGCCGGGGCGGACGGGATCTCGTCGTACAACCACTTCGTTCCGCTGCAGTGGGCCCCGTTCTATCCGGCGATGTTGCAGGATTTCACCGAACTGCGGGATCCGGAGCGCGTCGCCCGAGGCCGCCGGCACTACGTCTTCGAGCCGATCTGGGGAGGATCGAACGGATTCGGCAAAGACCGCACGTCGACGGGCGCGGTGAAGGCGGACCGGATCGTTCTCGAGCGCCGCGCGGGCTCCTCCGGCCGCTATCGCTTCCGGATGTGCGAGGATCTCGCCAAAGTCGGGAGGGCGAGTCTGTTGTTTCGCGGGTTTCATCTCACCCTCGATGACCGGCTGGCCGTGCGGCTGAACGGCAAGGAGATCCAGCCGCAAGCGATCCGGCGCTTCGGCAACCGGTCGGAACGGTACCGGCCGGAGACCGAGTTTGTCCTCAGTCCCTTCGAGGCGGAGGGCCGGATCGACGTGGCGGCGCCGGTGGACCCGAACTCGCGGGCCTCGGCCGGAGAGCCTCCCACGCCGGAGGTTCCCGGAGCCTTTTCTACCTACTCGTTCGAACTCGAGGCTCCCCCTGCCGTGTACGGCGACAACTGGCTGGAAGTAAGCTTGACGGCCAGCGGCCCGGGCGCGGCCGAGGCCATCGTCATTGATGAAATCGAGGTCTTGGTGTCCGTATGATCCGGCTGAAACCATTGGTCCTGTGGGCGGTTCTCCTCTGTCCGGGGTTGGCGGCAGAAACTCACGTGCCGATGACTCGCGAGCGCGAGGCCCTGGCCACGATCGACGGGCGCGGCAGCGCCGCGAGCTACGTGGAGTTGAGCGACGGCAGCATCCTGATGGCGTATGAAGCCGGCCGGGGCCAGACCGGCCCCCGCTTTGCCACGTCCAAGGATGGCGGCCTCACGTGGTCGCCGCCTGTGGAAGCGAGAGACCTCGCAGGCGAACCGCTGAAAGGGATGGGCGAGTTCAACCTGATCCGCCTGCGAGGCAACGCCATCGGCTATCTGGGCCGCACGCGCGACGTGCCGGGCGAACCCAGCTTCCTGAAGTTCTGGCGGAGCGAAGACGGCGGAAAGACCTGGCAGAAGCCCACGCGGGTTCATCCGCCTGTGCCGTTCACCGTGGCGACCGTCAACCATATCCTGCTGCGGACCGCCTCGGGGCGGATCATCCTGCCCGCCTACTCGTGCATGGGGATGGCCCACGCCGGAGGTCCCGCCGCGGCATTCGAGGAACGGCTGATCCCGAGCAGCCTGGGAGCGTTGCGGAAGAACCAATGGATCGGCACCGGAGCCCATCATCTGGACTCGTCGTTCTGCTGGTCGTTTGTCTATTACTCGGACGACGACGCCCGCTCGTGGAAGCGCAGCCGGGATGGCGAGATCTACATCTGGGCGAGCCGAACGATGAGTTGGAGCATGACCGCTGAACCTTCGGTGGCCGAAGTGGAGCCCGGGGCGCTGTTGATGTACATGCGGACGGATTGGGGCCGGCTGTACAAGTCGTGGTCGTTTGACAACGGGGAGACGTGGTCGGCGCCGAGCCCGACGCCGTTGTCGGCATCGGGCGCGCCGGGTCAGTTGAAGAAGATCCCGTCGACGGGCGACTTGCTCGTCGTGTGGTCGCAGGAGAGTCCGGAGGAGATGAAGAAGGGGCTGATCCGCAACCGGTTGAGTTCGGCGGTCAGCCGGACGTACGGGGCGGTGTGGGAGTTCTTTCAGAATGTCGATTCGACGTTGGAGGGCGCGCGCGTCGAGCCGGGGCCGATCGGGTTTTACCGGCCCGAAGGGACGGTGGTAGGCCCCACGGATCCGGCTCCGGAGCGCGAAGGAAGCCTGGTGGTCGATCTGCCGGACAACTACTGCCGGTGTTCGTATCCATCGGTGTTTTTCTGGCGCGACCGGGTGATCATCGGCCACACGTTCGCGCACTACGACGATGACAATCGGTATGTGATGCCGGGCCGGCTGCGGGTGGTGCCGGTCAAGTGGCTCTACGGCGGAGAGGAAAAGAACATGATGCCGGACGAGCGGCTGAAGAAGATGTTCCCGCTACCGCGTCGTTGAGCCGACTCCAGGGCCGGCCTGTCTGGCCCGCCAAACAAGAAACTCCGCAAGGTGATCTGGTGCGCCGCGCCGTACACCACGCTTTGCGCCGAGATCTGGCTCGTGCTGTCGGTCAGGCTCACCGGCCTGCCCTGGTTGTTGCGAAGCCGTACGTATAGGTCGGCCCCGCGGTGGGACCCGTCCCCGTCGCCGGATAGTTCACCGACGTCAGCTTGCCTTCATTGTCCTACGTCCAGATCGCGCTGCACTCCGAACCGCGGGCGTGAGCCCGCGGGTTGCATTGGGCTGTATTGCCCACGGGTCGCTCTACACAGTCTGTTCAGGCGATGAAAGCGTTAACGCTGGCTGCGGCACACGCGGGCTTACGCCCGCGGTTCGGAGCGATCCGGTGACCCGACCCATCCGCCCTTCGTGGGCAGGAACCGAAACGTGATCCTTATCCCCGAGAATTCGCGGTCAGTCAGCGCGGAAACCCGCAGTGGCCGTCCAACAGCGGAAACGCGTCCCCGGGGTTCTAAGACGGATTCGCTAATTTGGACAAGACTGGGTTGGCACGCATGCATCCCAGCGAAAAGGGGAAATTTGTACATGTCCCGGTTTTCCCGGCCGGGCTTGGAGCCCACGGCGTCAGCCGTGTGGGTTGCCGAACCCCTCCACGACTCCCCAGGGCCCGCGGCATCTGAGGCCCGATCGCAAGGGAGGGCTGGCGCTTGCCTCGATTTCCGCGCACCTTCTCAGTCTGTGGGGTTGCCGATCCCCTTCACAACTCCTGAGGGTTCACACCATCCGCCTCCGTCGGTGCCGCGACCATGAGCGCGCGGGTGCGTTTTCTTCGGAGCCGCGGGCCTCACCGGCCGCGGTTCGGAGAGATCCGGTTCCCCGATGAGTGGCGCGTCTGGGTGAATGCCCGCTCCCTTCCGGTCGCGGCTCCGATTAGTCACATCGGCCCGCCCGTGGATTGCAGATACTGCATGGAGGTGATCGGGCGGCGTGGTAGACCACGCTTTGCACACCGGCTGCGTGACTTTTCCGTCAGCCCTCTCGGCCCTGCGATGGCGTCGAACGAGTAGTAGGTCGGCCCCGCGATCACCCCGCCGGACTGTTGTTGGTGTTCGGGTGCCTTCCCATGGTTATCCTCCACCGTTCATCGCGGTAGCGATCGTCGTAACAAATTCGCAAAGCGGATACTGTCCCGGATTTCCCCGTGATCACGCAAACGGAGTTTCTGTTGGTGTTCGGGTACTTCACCGGTCGTCCAGCGTTCATCGCCGTAGCGATCAACGCAAGAAATTCAAAGCGGTTACCGTCCCGACTTGCCGCCAAAGGTATTCTACTCGGAGAAAATCGCGCAGATCAGGCTGACCCGTTCGTCCCCTCTGGCATTCTCCGGCCCTTCCTACGAGGTTTTCGATTACGCCATCTCGCCCGACGCACCGCCTCATCCGGGGACTCATCTGTA
The DNA here is from genome assembly GCA_964529305.1 of uncultured Solibacteraceae bacterium. Lineage (GTDB taxonomy): Bacteria > Acidobacteriota > Terriglobia > Bryobacterales > Bryobacteraceae > CAZGUX01. The sequence continues at coordinate 15,820 of CAZGUX010000165.1, forward strand.
CGGCATCACCAAGTCGCTCGGCCAGGAGGTCTGCCGGGTCTTCACCGAGCATCACGACGTCTGGGTGCTGGAGTACCTGTTCTACAATTTCCGCGACCCGCGAGGCG
>CAZGUX010000166.1:0-14446 GCA_964529305.1 uncultured Solibacteraceae bacterium
GATTTTCCAATTTTGTGAATGTGTGGGGGGATGCGGAATGCCTCGTCGCCACCGCAGAACGCGTTGTAGGGCGTCTGGCAGTGTCTCCAAGCGAGGAAAAACTGTGGAAAAGGCTGTTTTTGATTTTCTTACACCTTCTAAAGCGAGGGGGTCCCTTCCCGCAAAAATGCGACCGGCAGGAGCGGTTTTCCAGGGAGCCATCGATATGCCATCCTCGTCCGTGCGCCTGCGCCCGCCGGACGCCAACGCGCGTGGCGCGGCCTCGCCCCACACAATGAACGGACTGAAACAATGATCCGCCTCCGGGAGTCGAAACGATGAACGTACCGTCAAAGGGCAAACTCGTGGTGGTGGGTGGTCACAGCCGGCGCGTCGGGAAGACGTGCGTGATGGAAGCGATTCTGCGCGCCACACCCCGGTTGGCCTGGCATGCCCTCAAGATATCCGGCCATCATCATCGCGAAACGGCAACCGGCGTCCCCGCGATGGCGGGACAAACGGCGCGCTACCTCGCGGCGGGCGCCGCCTCGGCGGACTTGCTGAGCCTCTCCGACGCGGACTTCCCTCAGGCCACCACCGCCCTGGACTCACTGCTTGGCGAGGGCCGCCACCTGCTGGTCGAGTCCAATCGAATCGTCCGCCATCTGCGGCCCGATCTCGTCCTGTTCGTCGTCGATCCGTCGAATAGCGATTGGAAACAGTCGTCCGCCGGCTGTCTCGAGTGTGCGCACGCGCTGGTGTTCTCGCAGGACGGCCCGGCTCCGGCGCCCCTGCTGCCCCTTCAGAAGATGCTGCCGGCGTTCCGGCTGACCTCTTGGGACCGGACCTCTTTCGGACTCATCGAGTGGCTTCACGAACGTCTGCCGGCGGCCAAGGTGACTTCGTATGAAACTCCTGTTTCCGATCCTGTTTGCCCTGACTCTACCCGGCGTCGCGCAAACACCCGCGGCTCCCAAGCCCATCAAATGGGGCAAAGTGCTGATTCAGGGTTCAGTGCGTGCCCGGTTCGAGGCGTGGAACTGGTTTGAGCCCGATGCCGGCGACCCCGACTACGGCTATCTCGGCAACCTTGCGCGCCTGAGCTTTTCTCGCACCACCGACTCACTGGACTGGCAGGTTGAACTGGCTGCCCCCATTCTGTTGGGCCTTCCCGACAATGCCGTCGGTCCGGGCACGCAAGGGCAGCTCGGCCTGGGCGCCAACTACTTCCTGGCAAACGGCCGCTCTCGGAACGCGGTAGCGCTCTTCCCCAAGCAGGCATGGATGAAGTTCAAACGAGGGGGCCATGCGTTTCGAATGGGCCGCTTCGAGCACATGGACGGTTCGGAGACGACCCCAAAGAACCCAACGCTTGCCGCGGTCAAGCGCGATCGTGTCAACATGCGCCTTCTGGGCCATTTCGGATGGGCGCACGTGGGACGCAGCTTCGACGGCGCGCACTATACCTACAATCACGGTGGCGGCAACTTCACCGCGATCGGCGCCATTCCCACGCGCGGTGTCTTCCAGACCGACGGCTGGGGTCAAACGCACACCGCGTTCGCGTATGCCGCGCACACCTGGATCTGGGGCGCCGGCAGGCACGCAGCCGACACGCGCCTGTTCGCGCTCCAATACCACGATTGGCGCGACGTGGTGAAAACCGACAACCGGCCTCTCACGGTGCGCCGCGCCGATCTGGCCGGCATCCGGATCGAGACGTTCGGAGGTCACTCGGTGCACGCGTTCAATGCGGGCCTGGCGGTCTTCGACCTCCTGTTGTGGGGCGCGGCCCAGACTGGGCGTTGGGGCGTCTTGACTCACCGTGCCCACGCCGTCGACGTAGAGGCGGGATTTCAGCCCAAGGCCGGAGGCCGTTGGAAACCCTGGGTGCGCGGCGGATTCTTCGATGGCTCGGGCGATTCGGATCCTGGCGACACACGCCACGGCTCGTTCTTTCAGGTACTGCCCACCCCGCGGCCGTTCGCGCGCTTTCCTTTTTTCAACATGATGAACAACCGCGACCGGTTCGCGATGCTCATTCTCCGGCCGCATCCCAAGGTGACGTTTTCGGGTGAAGTCCATAGCCTGCAACTCAGCCATCGCAATGATCTCTGGTATCAAGGCGGAGGCGTCTTCCAACCGTGGAGCTTCGGCTATGTGGGCCGGGCTGCAAATGCCGCTCGCTCCCTCGCCAATCTCTACGACGCCAGCCTGGAATACCGGTGGCGTCCGGAACTCTCCTTCACTGGCTACTTCGGGGTCGCCCAGGGCCTCGCGGCGATCCACGCGATCTATCCGAATGGCCGCCGCGCGCACTTGGGGTATCTGGAGGCCATGTACCGATTCTGACTCCGACCGTCGACCATGCGCAGACTTGGCGCACTACTGTGCGATTTCCCCCAGCCCTCGTTCGCGCACGGGCGGGCGGATCTCCGTGATGCCGCAGAAACAGCGGCAGTTGCGTCAACCTCCCGTTGGCAGCCCGGAGTGGAATCCGGATTGCCTCAGCAAAGGCATGGCATACGTCGTCACCGAAGGTTGCACCAAGGACATCGCCTGCATCGATGCGTGTCCGGCGGATTGTATCGCTCCCCGCCAGGCGGAAACCGCCTTTGAAGGCATCGACCAGGTCTTTGTCGACCCCGAGAACTGTATTGATTGCGGCGCCTGCGTTCCCGTATGTCCGACCGGGTCGATCATGCCGCTCGAGGACGTGCCGGCCGAAATGCAGGCCTTCGTCGAGAAGAACGCCGCCTATTTTCGCCAATAGCTTCGTGTTGGCTCCTCCGCCCCGCCCGTCTGAGGCTGTGTGCTGCGTTTAGGTTCCCAGGCACATGGCCTCGACGCGGACGGGGTTTGAGCCAAAACCCTTCCTCGACAGGGTCAACAAGCGCGCAACCCACCGGAAGGAGCGTCAACAGTGTCTGCCGGAACTACGGTTAAACATCCCTATCCGAGCGTTCGATTCACACAGGATCGAGTAGGAACCGGGGCTCTATCGGGCGAGCCGGCAGACCTCTTGGACCTCCCTTCGTTTCCAGCTGAGCGTTCATTTTCCTTGATACGGTTTGCCGCTGTTCAGATAAGCCTGGTCAAGTTTGCTGTAGTCGCGCGCCGGTGAAGATGGATCGTATCGGCGCGCGTACTCCTCCATCATTGCGCTCGGGCTTCTCTCAACATAACGCGCTGGTATCGAGAACAGAGAGCTGTCCGGTTCGCCCATCGCAATGTTGACAACCGTTCGAATATTGGTTACAAATTCCGAACCGTCGGACTTCGTAAGGATATATCTCTCTTCCAGCGGGGCGCAGTTCAACATTGGAGCCCGCCATTCCACGACTTGATTGTCGCCTTGAGGAGTTTGATATTTATAGATGTTCTCGATGACTTCATATCCCAGGCGTGAGGACCGTCTTGCCAAGGGATTCGACGAGCACTGTCCGACCCTACTACGTCTCCACGCCACCTCCTGAGGTGATAGCCGATACGTTACTGTTGATTCGGTAATCCCCTCCACAACAACCCGGCGACCCGACGCCAAATCATAGACATTCCTTTGTTCTACGATCCTGCCATCGGGAGCCTTGTACTCGCGCCTTTTGACAAACGATCCGTCGGCCTTATAAGCGCGTGAATAGGACTCCTCCAGGCCGTAAGTGTCCGGAGCCGTCAAATACTTCTCAACAACGTTTGCGGTGAAGGCCGGCAGTTGCGGTTGCGCGTAAACATGCCGGATCGCGAGCGACGTAACAAGAGAAACCAGGGCGCTAAGCCCAAGAATAATCAGTATTCTGCGCTTCATAGGCACTCTCCCACCTTGTGCTTAAGCACACCAATAGCCCCAACATCCATTCATCGAACCACAGTCGACCCAATAACCCATGCAAAACTGGGCCTGCCCGGTCCAGCAGACGGGCCAACCACCGCAAACGTCTTGTTCACATTTGTCTCCCGGCCAGGGACACATCTGTGGGTAGACGGTGCAAGTAGCGTACATGAGCGGCCCTTGATTGTTGTAGGTCGAGTCGCAACAGCACTGCGCTTTGGTGACAACCGCAGTGAGGACGGAGACGCAACATAGCCACAACACAAGAACTATTTTCTTCGCCATGTTTTTTTCCCTAGCACATGCCTGGCAGTAAGTCAAGAGAAAAATCAAAAACGGGCACTTTCTCGTATTTTTCCGAGGGCAAACCGCGAGCCGACGCACGAGCTCTATGCTGACGGATCACACCCTCCCAGCCTTCCTTCTATTCCGGATATCACATCAAAGGCAATTTCGCCTGACTTCCCACCCGATAACCTCTTTTCGGTGAGCAGTCTGGCAGCTGCGCCGCAAACCTAACTGAACCAGAAAGAATACAGCTCGGCGTTCCAGACATGAAAGGTCAGCCGCACCGTCTTGCCCCGCAGTTCGGCGAGATCGGCCTTCGTCTTCCACCGCACCAATTCATCAATGCGGTCGACGATGGCCGGCTGGCTCTCCGCGCGCGTGAAGCCGGGAATCGCCTTGCCGGTCGCAGCGTCGGTCACCTCCACCATCACCCGCCCGCGCCAGGAGTCGCAGTTGATGTGCAGACGTTGGCCTGTCACCTGGATCGGTTTGGTGGAAACCGAGCCCCATTCGGGCCCTCCCTTCAACGAAACGAACCCATCCATGCGCAAACGCGCCACACAAAGGGCGCTGCTGTCCAGATACTTGCGCTGCAGCGTGTCTGCTAACGTCATCGAGCGGTAGCGAAACGCGTTGTAGTAGAACCAAAGCTCGTTGTTGCGGACCACCGGCTGGTTGGCAACCACCACCTGGCCTGTGTCGTAGGCGCTGCCGTCCCCCACTGGCGACAGTTCCAGGAAGGGAGCCCGGCCGGCGACGCGGTGCCAGTGGAGCAGATCGCGGCTGGAGGTCAGCTCGACCGATTTTCGGCTATCTACATTCTCATAAAGAGGCGCATGCTTGCCCGACCAATGGTGCATCGCCGGCGTGGCCAGGTAAAGCCCCTCATACGGAAAGACGGGAAAGTTGTAGACGTCGGTGCGCCACTCCTCGGGACGGTTGAAGATCGGCTTCAAATAGGCCGGGTCGTCGAAAAAGCGCCGCAGGCGGGTATTTCCGTTCTCTTGATCCACCTGGTCCGCGTGGAACACAAGCCCGTGTTCCCGCCAGTGCTCGAAATCCGGGCTGGTGATCAGATGCCATGACCGCCCATACGGCCCCTTGCGTTTGACCGTGGCGATGAACAGCCGCTGGCCGGCGTCATAGGTCAGATGCGACTCGTCCTGGCTGGGAAGGGAGGGAATCGCCAGGGCCTCCCATTTCAACAGGTCGGTAGAGGCCGCCGATTGCAGCTTGCCTCCGCCATAGCGCAACCCTTTGAAGCGCCGCCGCGGGTCCGGATCATGAGGGTCGTAGACCGGCCCTTGTAAGAGGCCGACCGCACTGGGGACGATGTTGTTCTCCTTGCCGACGGGGGTGCCGCGCCAGGTGAGCGCAGGATAGTCGTGTAGCCGCAGAAACGGCTTCTCCCAGTTGATGCCGTCGACCGACGTGGCGTAGCAGGCATAGCTCTCCATACCCTTGGGCGCGCCGGTCACATCCAGCGAGACCGCCGGGTCGGGGCCTTCGGCGCTCGTCAGGTAGATCATCTTGAAGAGACCCTCATGCGCCAGCCACACCGGCGTCGTTCGGACCTGGATCCCAACGTTTTCCCAGCGGTGTTCGGGGCGGATCACGACATTGTTCGCAAACTTTTGTGGCTGATGCAGTCTTCGGGCCAGGTTGTCGATCGCTTCGAGATCGTGATCGTCTATGAAAAGGTACTTGTGGCTTCTTCCAGCAACCGGCCGCCGGCCGGATTCGGGAACCGGGGCGCCCTTTGGGGAATGCGGGGTCTGAGCCCCGAGCGGTGACCTGCTGATCGCGAATCCGGCCCCTAACGCGCCGCTCTTGAGCAAACCGCGCCTGCCGATCATCGGCGTACCTCGCGGAGGTCCCGCTCTCCATCACCTACGGCGCCAGGGACGACTTTGGGCGCCGTTGTCTTGGTACTCGCCGGATTGTCGAAATCGATGCGCGGCGCACCGTCTATTCCGAAAAAAGGTGAGAACGTTCGCCCCACGGCCTCTGCGCCTGGAGCGTCAAGGGATCGAATCGGCATGAATCGATGATACCTGTCCCCGATCCCGTGACGACAGACGAGCGGGTAAGATAGCAGACACGCCCATGACGCAGCCAACCAATTGCCGCATCGCCTGGTTCAACGGCAGGTTCATGCCCGAGAATCAGGTGCTGATCTCGTTCCGGGACCGGAGCTGGAAATACGGCGACGGGGTCTTCGACATGACCCGCACTTTTCACGGCCGCCCCTTCCGGCTCAAGGAGCACATGGAACGTTTCTATCGCTCCCTTCGCTATCTGCGTCTCGATCCCGGCATGAGCCCACAGGAAATGATCGACGTGTCCGAGCAGATCGTTGCGCGCAACGAACATCTGCGCGCGGCGGCCGGCGATTGGTGGATCGGCCAGCGCGTGAGTCGTGGCATCGATCCGATCGGCGACGAAGAGCCCGAGCACCTCGGTCCGAATATCGTGATCGAGTGCACGCCGCTGCCGCTCAAAGCCCGCTCGCGGCAGTTCCGCGATGGTCTGGACGTGTGGACGCCCGCACAGCGCCGCATCGCGCCGGACATGCTGAGCCCGCGCGCCAAGACGCACAACTACCTGAACATGATCGTCGCCGAGCAGTCGGTGAAAGCGCACGATCCGGAAGGCTGGGCCGTCCTGCTCGACGCCAACGGGAATCTCGCCGAAGGCATGGGCAGCAACATCTTCATTGTTCGCGAGGGCAAGCTCTACACGCCGAGCGAACGCTATGTGCTTCCTGGCATCAGCCGCCAGATGACATTCGATCTCGCGCGCCGGCTGGCGATTCCCGTCATGGAAGGCGACATCGATCTGTTCGACGCGGCGAATGCCGACGAAATGTTCCTTACCTCTACCAGCCTCTGCATCGCGGGAGTACGCAGCTTCAACGGCGCCCCGGTCGGCGACGGCCCCGCGCCGGGGCCGGTTACCAAACGCCTGATCGATGCCTACATCGCCGAGGTGGGCTGCGATTTCGTGCAGCAGTATCTCGATCGGTTGAGATGACGCAGTCCTGACCGACGCGGCCAAGATCGCAAAGAGCCCACGGCGTCAGCGAGGGGGTTGCCTTTGGTCAGAGCCGCGACCGGAAGGGAGCGGGCAGCCCCGATTTTTTTACACGATCTCAGCCGTGGGGTTGCCGAGCCACTAGAGGGCTGGCACGCGCTACGGCAGCGCTACCATCCCCGTCCAGAACAGGCTTCGGCCGCCACTAGTGTCCTGATCATACTTCCTCACGAACTCCAGCTTTCCATCACTCCGGATTCGGAACACCGACAGATTAGCAGGCACTGGCCGGACCTCGTCCTTGTCCCGCACCAGGACTTCCTGCAAATTGGCAACCACCAGAATCCGTCCGCTTGGGTCGATGGCGAAGGTGCGAGGATGTATCCCGTGAGTGTCCGCGTTCTGGATCAGCGTCGGTTCTCCGGTCCGCTGGTCAATCGAATAGACCGCGATGGAGTTCTCGCCGCCGGCAAACACCCGCTTCCCGCGAAACTCGGCAGTGTCGGTCGCCCGGTTGCCCAGGTAGAGGAAGCGGCCACTGGGGTGAATGTGGATCGTACTGGTGGCCTGGCCGGCAGGGCTCTTGGGATTCATCAACGTCTCCCTGGTAAACAGGGGCGAAGCGCCCAGGGCCGGCCCGTCGAGCTTGCGATAGACCTGCAACTGGTTCTGCCGCTCCAGCGTAATGAAGACAAAAGGCCGGGCCGGATGAAACTCGAGATGGCGTGGTTGGAAGTTGTAGCCACCGCCCGGCGCGATCGAAGCGAGATTGCGGAGCACTCCGTCTTGAAAGCCAAACACCTTCAAGGCACCGGGATCCTCCTTCTTTGTCGGCGTGGGGCCGTTGCCTCGCGTTACCAGAATCACCATACGGTTGGACGGGTCCACGCGCACCTGGTGGGCAAAGACACCAAAGTCGAGGCCGGAGGGTTGAGGCGCCATCGCGCCAAGGGTGCCATCAGCGGCGATGCGGTGCACGGTCGCGCCGCTGGGCAGGTTATAGGCCACGACGAGGTGGTTCCCGGAGATGTCGACGCTGATGAACACCGACCGCGCTGCCAGGGAAATTGGTGCTCCGTGCGGCTGCAAGTCTCCGCTGGCGGGATCGATGCGAAATGCCGTCACCCCGTGCTGCCCCGCGCCGCTCCAGGTGACGTACAGATACTGGCGCAGGGGATGGGGCCACGCCTCCTGCACATTTTGTGGAAGCGTCACCGAAGCTTGCTTGACGAGCGTGGCAGCCTTGACGTCTACGCGGTACGTCGTCAACTCCCGCCCGACGGCGGCGTACAACGCCACTTTCGCCTCGGCGGCGGCCGGAGCCACGACCGCGGTCGCGAGGGCCAGCAACAGAGCGCTGCGAATCAAAGTCCCTCCATTTGTAGAGAGCATCGGTACGAGTATAGTGCCGCAGCGATAGGCCTCGTGGCCGAACCGGCGGGTACAATATCACGAGAGGATGGGGATGCCTCAAAAACCCTGGTTGCTTCTGACCATCGCGGCGAGCCTGTGGGCCGCCGACATCAACGAGGACCTGCTCGCCGCGGCACGTTCCGGCGATGTTCCCTCAATGCAGGCCTTGCTGGACAAAGGCGCCGCGATCGAGACCACCACGCCGTACGGACAGACACCCCTCTTTGTCGCCGCGATGAACGGTCACGAGCCGGCGGTGCAGTTGTTGCTTCAGAAGGGCGCGAAGTCCGATGTGCGCGACACGTTCTACAAGATGCCGGTCCTCGACTTTGTGCTCGCGCGGAAGCACTTCGGCGTCGCCAAGGCTTTGATCGAGAAAGGGAGTGCGAACGCAGACGACAATTTGAGGGCGGCCGCGGGTTCGGGCCGGCCGGAACTCGTGCGAGCCGTCCTCGATCGGGGCAAGCCCACCCAGGCGGCGTTGGACCTGCATTACGAAATAGCCCTTGACCAAAAGCGGACGGAAATCGCCGAACAGCTGAGAAACGCTGGAGCGCGGCCGCCCGCGGCGCCCTTTGCGGTCGACGCCAAAGTGCTCGCGTCCTACGTCGGAACCTATCGTAGCGACCAGTTCCCACTCGATGTCAAGATCTTCGTAAAAGAAGGGAAGCTGGCGATCCAGGTCGGCAGCCAGCCTGATTTTTCACCAAAGGCAAAAAGTGTTACGGTTTTTCATTACCTGCCGCAGCGATTCGTGATCGAGTTCGATTCGACGGACACCTTCACCGTGCATCAGGGCAAACAAGCCACCAAGTTCAAAAAGGCGGTGACCCCATGACTCGACTGCGATGGACGGCGGCTGTGTGGGTTCCGGCTCTGGCGGCCTTCGCGGGCGATTGGCCCCAGTTTCGGGGTCCTTCCGCTTCCGGTATCGGCGACGGGACCAAGCCCCCCGTCCAATGGGACGGCGCGAAAGGGACCAACATCCGCTGGAAGACCGCGCTACCCGGCCTGGCGGTCTCGTCTCCGGTGATCTGGGGCGACCGGATCTTCGTCACCACGGCCATTTCGAGCGATCCTCGGCAGACCTTTCGCATCGGCCTGTACGGCGACACCGACTCGGTCAACGACCGGTCTTCACATCAGTGGAAGGTTCTGGGGCTCGACAAGAAGACCGGGCGGATCCTCTGGGAGCAAACGGCCCATCAGGGGACGCCGAAGACGAAGCGGCATGCCAAATCATCGCAGGCCTCGCCGACTCCGGCGACCAACGGCAGGATCGTGGTGGCGTGGTTCGGATCGGAGGGCCTCTTCGCGTACACCGTCGACGGAAAGCTCCTGTGGAGAAAAGACCTGGGCATCCAGAACGCCGGCTGGTTCTTCGACCCCGACTCCGAGTGGGGAGCCGCGAGTTCTCCCGTGATTCACAAGAACTCCGTGATCATCCAGTGCGACCGTCAGAAGGACTCGTTCATCGCCGCCTACGATCTGGCCGATGGCCGGGAACTCTGGCGTACGGCGCGCGCCGAAATCCCGACCTGGGGAACCCCCACCCTCGTGCAGGGCAAAGACCGAGTGGAGGTGGCGACGAACGGCAGCAAAGGAATCCGCGGCTATGACGCCGACACCGGAAAAGAACTCTGGAAGCTGGGACCCAATTCCGAGGTCGTCTGCACCACGCCGGTTTCGGGTCACGGCCTGATTTTCGTAACGGCCGGCTACCCTCCGGTGCAGCCGATTTACGCGGTGAAAGTCGGGTCGTCGGGCGACCTCAGTTTGAAGGACGGCAAGGAGGCGAGCGATTCCATTGCCTGGAGCAAGCAGCGCGGCGGCGTCTATCTGCCGTCGCCGCTGCTCTACGGCGACCACCTGTATACGGTTGCGAACAACGGCATTCTCACCGTGTATGACGCCAAAACCGGCAATCGGGTCTACCAGCAGCGCATTGGCTCAGGTGGGTCGTTCACCGCCTCGCCCACGGCCGCCGCGGGGAAACTGTATGTGGCCAGCGAGGATGGAGACATCTACGTGATCAAGGCCGGGGCCCAATACGAACTCCTTGCCCGGAACTCGATCGGAGAGCCGATCCTCTCCACGCCCGCCTTCTCCGGCGATCTCCTCCTGGTACGTGGAGCCCAACACTTGTTTGCGATTGCCGAATGACGAACCACCGCATCTAGACAATCAACCTTGGCGAACTCGTTCCGGAAACTGTGCCGGAAGGCCCACCGTTGGAAACCGCGACAGTGGGCAACACTGCGACTTGCGTCTCGTTCAGCAATGGCAGGGCAATTGCCAGAACGTTGTCCGAGGTCGCACTCAAAATGCCAAAAGGTGTAGTCAGGATCGTGGCCGAACGGTGCAAGGGATGTGGGTTTTGTGTTGAATTCTGCCCCACTCACGTCCTAGCGCTTTCGTCGGCCTTCAATTTCAAGGGATACCACCCTCCGTACGTGTCCGAGCCCGAAAAGTGTTCAGGATGTGATCTTTGCGGCATGTACTGCCCGGACTTCGCAATCTTCGGCACGAAGACGGCAGCTCCAAAGAGCAAGGGAGGAGCCAATGCAAGCTGAGGCAAAAGCCGTGCTCACCGGTGTGCATTTTCTCAACGGGGATGCGGCATGTTGCGAAGGTGCTCTCGCCGGCGGTGCGCGTTTTGCCGCAGGATACCCCATCACGCCTTCGACGGAAATCGTGGAACGATTCGCTGGCCGGGCGCCGGGTGTGGGCGGCGTCTTCATTCAGATGGAAGACGAACTGGCTGCTTCGATCGCGCTCCAGGGCGCGGTATGGGCGGGCGCGAAATCGTTCACGGTGACCTCCGGACCGGGCTTCTCACTGATGATGGAACATATCGGCTATGCGGCAATGACGGAGACGCCGTGCGTGTTCGTCGACGTGCAGCGGGGAGGACCCTCCACGGGCCTGCCGACCTTACCGGCGCAAGGCGACGTGATGCAGGCGCGTTGGGGTTCGCACGGGGACTACGAGGTGATCGCACTCTGCCCGAACTCGCCGCAGGAGTGTTTCGACCTGACGGTAAAATGCTTCAACCTCGCCGAGGACTACCGCACGCCGGTGATTCTCCTGATGGATGAATGCGTGGGGCACATGACCGAGAAAGTGGTGATCCCAACGGCGGACAAGATCGACGTCACGCCACGTCACCACACCAGTAAACGCCCGGGCGACTATTTGCCCTTCGAGCCGTGTGAGCACATGGCGCCCGAGATGGCCCACGCGGGTGAAGGGTATCGCTTCCACATCACCGGCGTCACGCACGATGAGCGAGGGTTTCTGGCCGTCAACGCCCAGGCGCAGGACAAACTCGTACGCCGGTTATGCGACAAAATCCGCAACGCGGCCGGCGAATTGACAATGACCGAAGACGAGCATCTGGACGATGCCGATGTCGTGGTCGTGTCGTACGGGATCACCTCGAGGGTCGCGGAGCGGGCGATTCGCATGGCTCGCGAGCGCGGCATCAAGGCCGCCAAGCTTCGGCTGATCACCATCTGGCCGTTCCCTGAGGAAAAGATTCGCCAGGTCGCCGCTCGCGTCAAAACGGTAGTGGTGCCGGAATTGAATCTCGGCCAGCTCGTGTTCGAGGTGGAGCGCGTCGTGGGAGGGCGTGCTCGCACGATTCCGGTAACCCACGCGGGCGGGAGCGTGCATTCGCCGGAAGACATCCTCGCGGCGATCCTGGAGGGGGCGAGATGAGCAACGATTTGATTCTGGAAACGGCGCTGCACGTCGAAGAGCCGCTGCCGGAGGCGGTTAATCCGGTCGAGCCCTACCTGCGAATGGCGCGCATTCCGCATATCTGGTGCCCGGGCTGTGGCATTGGCACCACGGTCAATTGCTTTGCACGCGCGATCAGCGATTCCAAGCTCGATCCGAACAAGATCGCGGTGGTGAGTGGGATCGGCTGTTCCGGCCGTGTGGCGGGCTATGTCAACCTGGACTCCTTCCACACGACACACGGCCGGGCGATCCCTTTCGCGACGGGTCTCAAGCTGGCGAATCCCGAACTCACCGTCGTGGTCTACTCAGGCGACGGCGACCTTGCCTCGATCGGGGGCAATCACCTGATTCACGCCGCGCGCCGCAACCTGGACATCAAGGTCATCTGCGTGAACAACCTGATTTACGCCATGACCGGCGGCCAGAGCGCGGCCACGACCCCGGAAGCCTGCACGACGGCTACGTCTCCCTACGGAACCTTCGAGCCGACGATGAACCTCCCCCAACTGCTGGAGGCGGCCGGCGCTTCGTTCATCGCCCGCTGGACGACCTACCACGTGGTCCAACTCGCCAAAACGATGAAGGAAGCGCTGTTGCACAAGGGGTTCAGCTTCATTGAAGTGATCTCCCCATGCCCCACGCTGTTCCAGCGCCGCAATCAGATGGGCGACGGCCTGGACACGATGAAATTCTACAAGGAGCACGGCAAAACCAAACACGGCGCGCCGACCGAAGACGTCGACATGACTAAGTCGGGCGACATCGTCATCGGCAAGTTCGTCGACAGGAAGGACCGGCCCGAGTACATCGAAACCATGCGGGAATATTACACACAAAAACTGGGCCGGCCCTTCCAATTCGAGGTGAAGACATGCTGACGGAAATCCGCTTCGCCGGATTCGGGGGGCAGGGAATCCTGCTCGCGGCAAACATCGTTGGAAAGGCCGCGGCAATCTTCCACGGCGGCCACGCGACGCTCACGCAGAACTATGGCCCCGAGGCCCGCGGCGGCGCTTCCAGCGCGCAGTTGGTGATTTCGGACGAGCCGATCCTTTATCCATACACCACCCGCGAAGACATTCTTGTTGCGTTGTCGCAGGAGGCATTCGCCAAGTTCCATGCCGGCATCAAGCCGAGCGGCCTGCTGATCGTCGAAGAAGAACTCGTGCGGGTGGAAGGCCTGGCCCCGGCGGTGCGCGTGTTCGGGATCCCCGCCACACGCCTGGCGGAAGAACTCGGGAAGAAGGTCGTACTCAATGTCGTGATCGTGGGGTTCCTGGCGGCCCTGGGCAACTTCCTGCCGAAGCAGGCATTTGTCGACGCCCTGACTGCGTCGGTGCCAAAGGGCCTGCTCGACCTGAACCTGCACGCCTTCGAAAAGGGGTACGAGAAAGGGATCGAGGCCGCAAACAAGGCGGCGCTCGCCGAAGAGACGGCGGTTCCCGAACCGGCGTGGTCTGAGCCGTAGCGGCAGTGTGCCTTAGTGCCGGGCGCGGGTCTTCAGGGTGAAGGAGAGTTCGACCTCGTCCTTCGTGCCGATCGCGCCGAGGGCCGCCGTTGGCGGCTTCAGGCCGAATTCCGTCATCCGAAAGCGTGCCTGGCCTTCGAACACCATTCCGTCCGCCGCCGGCCCGCGAAGCCTCACCGACACCACTACGGGCCTGGTGATCGTTCGGAGCGTCAGGTCGCCGGTTACCCGGATCTGCTCACCGGCGGTTTCCGCCTTGACGGAAACAAAGCGGATGGCGGGATAGCGCCCGGTGTCCAGCATCTCCTTGTGCGTGAAATCCGTGATCTTGCGCCGGTCCTTTTCGCTGACCCATTCGTCGCTAAGGGTGAACGATTTTGACGCGACTTCGATCTGAACGCTGGACCTGGTCAGGTCGTTGGGGTCGTAACGGATCAACCCCTGGTAGGTACCGAAGTCGAACAGGTGCTTCTTCTTGCTGAAAAGACCCGTCTTGGTCACCGTCAGCCGGAACTGGTTGCCCTCCGCGGGGGCGATTTCAAATTCGTCCGCGGCCTGGGCCAGCAAAGGAACCAGCAGAATGACAAGCCGGAGATTCATCGGGTTCTTCTCCCTGGAAAAGCCGCAATGGCGGTGGCCTTGCGCAAAGCGCCCCTTTCTTGATGATAGACGGAAGTCCGGCAACGCCGGGA
>CAZGUX010000167.1:0-26056 GCA_964529305.1 uncultured Solibacteraceae bacterium
TTCGCTACGGTTGTCGTCATCTACTCCGTCGAGCTCCTTTCATCTCGATAGATTCTGCCCATGCTGGGCACACTGGGGCGGCCTTCAGGCCGCGGCGGGCTTCAGCCCGCCCCACGTGGCGCCGACACATGTGTCTGCAGCGTCGCGATTCGTCTCGACGCCGTGCCCGGCGCACCCCGGCCTTGCGGGTCGAAGAACGGTTCCGAGCCGCAGTTGTGGGGCTTTCGAAGACTCGCCGCGCGTGTCAAGCCGGCACCAGAAGCGTCGAGACGAGTCTCGACGCCGCAGACACAAGTGTCTGCGCCACGATGTTTTGGCCAGCCGCCGGCAGTCATGTTCGCGCTTCTGCCCTTTGTGGCCCTGACGCGCGTGGCTGCCCTCTCGATGCTGCCCCCGCTCTCACTCCAGGAGCCCTCCCATGACCTGGCCTGACCTTTTCCGATTTAATCTCCCGTTATTCGCCCAGGAGCAGCTCCATTTCCACCCTGACGTCGAACAATTGCGCTTCCTCGTGCACGAACACCACCATACTCTCCTCAACTGCACCCGCCAGTGGGGCAAATCCACCCTCTCCGCCGTCCTCGCCACCCACAAGCTCCTCTACGGCCACCCCGGAACCCTGATCGTCATCGTCGGCCCCACCCAGCGCCAGTCCTCCGAACTCCTCCGCAAGGTCCGCCGCTGCCTCCACGACCTCAGGGTCCCGTTCAAAGGCGATGGCGACAACGCCGAGTCCGCCCTGATCGCCAACGGCTCCCGCATCGTCGGCCTCCCCGGCGTCGGCGACAACATCCGCTGCTTTTCCTCCGTCGACCTGCTTTTGCTTGACGAAGCCTCCCGTATCCCCGACCCGACCTGGCTCGCCGTCCACCCCATGATCGTCGCCTCCCAGGGACCCGTCATCGCCATGAGCACCCCCGCCGGCCCCACCGGCTTTTTCTGGCAGGCCTGGACCCAGGGCGGCCACGAGTGGTTCCGCATCGAAGTCCCCGCCACCCGCTGTCCCCGATTTACCCCGGAGGTGCTCGATCGCGAGCGCCGCGTCCTCGGCGACTTCTGGTTCCGCCAGGAGTTCCTCTGCGAGTTCTCCACCAACGGCGACACCTTCTTCCCGCAGGCCGACCTCGCCCACCTGTTCGAGGAGGTCCCGGCCTTATGACCTTCATCGCCGGTCTCGACCTCGGCCGCCAGCGCGACCACTCCGCCCTCGCCATCGTCGAACCGCGCCAGCATCCCGCCGGATGGGACCCGGTCCGCTTCTGCCGCCTCACCCGCTGGGATCTCTGCCTTCCGGCCGGGGTTCGGATACTACTTGCCCGTCCGTTCCGCCGCCAACTGTGCCCGATATGCCGCTTCCAGACGCTCGACTGCCTCTCGATAGCCCTTGGGATCGACGAAGCGCTCGGGGTTGTACGCGTCGCCGGGCTTGTACTTGTCATGCAGGTTGAACTGCAAGGCGTGGGAGGACAGGAAGACATCGATCTTCAGTTTCTTCTGATCGCGGAAGGTTCGCTCAAACGCACCGGTGATCCCGGGGAACTTCGGCATCCCCGCCACACGGACGCCGGGGTTGATGGAGGCCATGTTCACGATGCCCACTTTGTACGTCTTGCCGCCCTCTTGAACCTCGAAGGTAAAGCTGGCCGAGCCTTTGGTGTGGCCGGCGTGGCGGTGCGTGGTCAGATCGAGGCCGCCGAGCGAAATCCGCCCGCCGTCCTTCAATGCCTGATCGACCTTGACGGCTTCGAAGTAGGTCGACGGATCGTCGCCCCAGCGGAAGTCGGCCTTCCCGCCGGTTTCGACAACCTCGATGTCTTCCTGCATGACCAGCAGCCTGGCGCCCGTCATCCGTTTCAGGGCGGCGAGTCCGGCGACGTGATCTCCGTGGGCCTGCGTCGTCGTCAGGATCTTCACGTCCGCCATCCGGAAGCCGAGTTTCTCCACGCCGGCCTTGATCTGGGGCACCGTGTCCGCCATGCCGGAATTGATGAGGATGTGCCCTTGCGGAGTCGTGATCAGGTACGTCGAAAGATCGTAGGTTCCCACCCAATAGACGCTCCCGATTATGCGAAAGGGCGGAAACGGCCGTCTCCAGTCGGCAGGGTCCTGGGCGAAGAGAGACCCGGCGGCGAGAAGCAACAGCACCAGACACGGGCGAATGCGGGAAATTTCAAACATCATGCTAGACCGTTCGCGGCAACCGGACTGCGCCGGTTGCCTGTGACCTTTCTGGACCAAGGTAGAGTTCCAAGCCTACCGATTGTAGTTCGAACGGACCTGGCCGAGGAGGCGATCCGCCGCGAGTGAGTTGCGGGCAGGTGCGGCATGCGGCGCCCGAGGTCCAAACCAGGGTCAGTATACAATTTCCCGGCTTGACGTTTGACTTCGTATGCAATCTGATCTACGATCTGAACACCAAATTCATAAGGAGGTTGTACTCCCCGATGTCCATCCGCCCTTGCACGTCGATCGTTACGATTTGTGCTGTCCTCGCGCTTGTCACCCCGGGCATTGCCCAGGAATCACGCGGCAACATTGTCGGTAGAATCACCGACGGAAGCGGCGCGGTCGTCCCTGGCGCGAGCGTCACCGCAAGAAACCAGGCGACCAACGTCTCTACCACGGCGGTCGCCAACACCGATGGAAATTACCAGATTCGGTTTCTGAACCCGGGATTGTATGCAATTGAAGCAACCCTATCCGGTTTCAAGACCTTCGAACGGCACGACGTCGAGATTCGGATCAACGACCGGCTGGAGTTGGACATCGCTCTCGAAGTCGGGAACGTCAGCGAAAAGGTCAGTGTCACCGCCGATACGCCGCTGCTCGAAACCGCCACGGCCAACGTCGGCCAGGTGATCGACACGAGGCGCATTACCGAACTGCCGATTCCGCACGGCAGCGTGCGATCGCTGTTCTTCCTGCTGGGAGGAGTGACGCTGGCGGGCGGCGCGTATGCGATCGCGCCCAAGTTCCAGGACCCGTCGCGGCCGGCTTCGTCCAGTTGGATGACGATCAACGGATCGCCCGTGGGCACCACTGAGTTCAGCCTGGATGGCGTGCCGAACACGCAGACGGCGAACTCCGATTTCGGGAGTGGGATCTCGAATCAGCCGCCGGCGGATGCCATTCAGGAACTGAAGCTGGAAACCGCCTACGATGCCAGCGTCGGCCACACCTCCGGGACCCACATCAACATGGTCCTGAAGTCCGGCACCAACCAGTTTCATGGCACGGGGTACTTCTTCTACCGGAGCGCCTCGCTGAATGCGAACTCGTACTTTGCCAATGCCTCTCGCCAGGCGCGGCCGGAGTTCGACTACCAGCGGCCGGGAGGCCATTTTAGCGGGCCCGTCGTGATCCCGAAGCTTTACAACGGCAAGGACCGGACGTTCTTCTCCTACACCTACGAGTTCATGAACGAAAAGACGCAAGGCTATCCGGTGGTGGGCACGGTGCCGGCCGCGGACCATCGCAAGGGCGACTTTTCGGCCTTGCTCAAGATCGGCCCCCAATACCAGATCTACGATCCGGCGACGACGGCCGCCGCGGCGAGCGGGCTCCGGAAGGGGTTGGCGCGAAAACACAACATCATTCCGGCCAGCCGCATGGATCCCATCGCGGTGAAAATCGCCTCCTATTGGCCGGCGGCGAACCTGCCCGGCCTGGCCGACGGCAGCAACAACTTCACCACGCAAAACAATCCGAGTCCGAACCGGTATCACAACCACATCGCCCGTGTCGATCACACCCTGACCGCGAAGCAGCGCCTCTACGGCCGGTTCACGCGGTACCTCAAGACCGAGGGTCCTTACCGCGACTACTTCCAGAACGGCGCCAGCGGGCGCTACTTCCAGGCGCAGCCGTACAACTTCGTGGTCGACGACACGTACATGATCTCGCCCCGATTGGTCGTGGATCTCCGGTACGGCTACCAGCGGTTTCCCTCCGCCTCCTGGAGCGTGAGCCAGGGTTTCGATCTGACGTCGCTCGGTTATTCGCAGCAGGTGGCCAGCCAGCTTGCCTACGGGCAGGCCATCGCGCGGACGTTTCCGGGCATCACCGTGAGCGGACTCACCGGCCTCCAAACCGAGGGTGGGGCCAACCAGACCGGGGACGACATCCATTCCTGGTTCGCCGACCTGAATCGTCCTGCCTCGAATCACATGCTGAAATTCGGGGGCGATTTCCGCGTCTACCGGAAGAACCTCTACAACTACGGCAACGCCACGCCGCGATACACCTTCGGAACAACCTACACCAACGGCCCGGTGGACAACAGCCCGGCTTCACCGGGAGGCATCGGGCAGGCTCTGGCGTCCTTCTACCTCGGGATTCCCAGCAGCGGCCTGATCGATCGCAACGACAGCACCGCCGTGCAATCCACCTACGGCGGCTTGTACCTTCAGGACGACTGGCGGGTGACGCCCAGGCTAACACTGACGCTGGGAGTCCGGTATGAGTACATGGGGCCCGTCACCGAGCGCTTCAACCGCACCGTTCGAGGCTTCGATGCCGGGGCGCAACTGGCCATCGCCTCCCAGGCGTTGGCGAACTACACGGCCAGGCCTTCGCTGCTGCTTCCGGCGAGCGCGTTTCGCGTCGCCGGCGGCGTCACCTACGCGGGGCTCGGCGGCCAGCCGCGCGAAGTCTTCTCGAGCACGGGCAACTTCATGCCGCGCGTCGGCTTCTCCTGGAACCCCGTCAAGAATTCTGTCCTGCGCGGCGGCTATGGCGTCTTCTTTCTCGACACGGGAGTCACTTCCCGTATCGGCCCGTTTGCGCTCGGCTACGATCAGACCACGGAGATGGTTCCGTCGATCGACAACGGAATCACCTATCGCTCGAAGCTCGGCAACCCCTTTCCGGACGGCATTCTCCAGCCGGTCGGCAGCAGCAACGGCGCGAACACCTATCTGGGCCGTGCCATCAGCTTCTTCGACAACAACCTGAAACCGCCTTACATGCAGCGGTGGAACCTGAATCTCCAACAGATGCTGCCCGGGCGCTTCCTGCTCGAGACCGGGTATGCCGGGAGCCGAGCCACCCGCCTGAGGATTTCGAGAAATGCCGACGGCTTGCCGACACAATACCTGAGCACGCTCCCTTCACGCGACCAGACCACCTTCGACGCGCTCAGCCGGCCGACCCCCAATCCGTTCTATCCGCTGCTGCCTGGCACCAGCCTCTCGGGCGTGAACGTGGCCACCCAGCAACTGCTGCTCCCTAATCCTCAGTTCGTAAGCATGACCACGACCACCAGCCAGGGATACTCGTGGTATCACGGGTGGCAGACGCGGATCGAGCGGCGGTTCGCCGACGGTTTCATGGTCCAGGTCTCCTACACGTTCTCGAAGCTGATGGACGCCATCAACTACCTGAACGCCGCGGACCCGGCCCCCTACCGTTCGATCTCCGCCAACGATCGCCCGCATCACGTGGGCCTGATGGGAATCTACGAACTGCCGTTCGGACGCGGGCGGGCGTTCGGGGCCGACGCGGCGCGCCCGGTTCGTCATGTGATCAGTGGCTGGCAGTTGGGCGCCGTGTTCAACCTGTGGAGCGGCAGTCCGCTCTCCTTCGGCGACGTCATCCTGACCGGAAACGTCAAGGACATCCCGCTGGCGAAAAGCGAACGCACGGTCGCGCGATGGTTCAATACCTCGGCTTTCGAGCGAACCCCCGCCAGACAGTTGGTCAGCCATCTGTTCCAGGGACCGCTTTTCTATTCGGGCGTCCGCGCCGACGGCGTCAACCTGTGGGATCTGTCGCTGCTGAAGGACACACAGATCACCGAGCGGCTGAAGTTCCAGTTCCGCGCCGAGGCGCTGAACGCCTTCAACCACACCAGTTTCACCGCTCCCAACACGGCGGTCACCAGCGCTGCGTTCGGCACCGTAACCGGAGATTCGACGCTGCCGCGGATTCTGCAGTTCGGGTTCAAGGTCATCTTCTGATGCGCAGACGGGAGTTCCTGGCAGCCGTGGCCGCCGCGCCACCGTTGGGAGGAGCCAGTCCGCCGCCGGCGGGCGCGAGGCTCCGGGCCATTCACACCATGGTCGACATGCCGGCCTGGGCCGCTGAACCGGGCAAGCATTTCGATCCGTCCGGCTATATTCGCCTTTGCCGGCGGGCAAAGGTGGAGGTCATCGAGTTCAAGCTGAAGAATGCGGTCGGCGACGCGATGTTCCCCTTTCGCGGACGGCCGTGCCCGCGCGACTGGGTGACGGAAACGCGCAAGCTGGCGCGCGACGCCGGCATCCAGTTCATTGCCTACTACAACGTCGGCCTCGACAACTGGATGGCCCGCCAGCGGCGGGAATGGTGCTCCGTCGATCCCAAGGGCGAGCCCAAGATCGCCTTTGGCGCGTTTAACTGGCTGTGCCTGCGCTCGCCGTGGCGGAAGGTGGTGCTCGACGAGTTGCGGCAGATGACCGAAGCGCTCCGCCCCGACGGCGTCTGGTTCGACCTGCTCGGCATGCCGAACGCATATGGCCCGGGGTTGTACGATCCGGGCGCGGCCTGTTTCTGCCGTCATTGCCGGGAGGCCTACCGCGCGAAGTACGGCGAAGAACACCCCACCTCCTCGAACGACCCGGCGATCCGCCTGCGCGCCAACCGCTTCGGACAGGAGGCGCGGATCGCCATGCTGCGCGACGCCACCGATCTGCTGCGCTCTATCGACTCGAAAATGGAACTCGGCTACAACGGCGCGGGCAACTACGACGACCTCGCCGCAACTCCCCACGACCTCCGCGGCCGCGTGACGTACAACTCCTCGGAAGCCAAACCGCATCACCTGATCAGCTTCACAGCCAAGATGATGTGGTCTCTGAACAAGCCATTCCAGGTTCACACCTACGGCGGCTTCATGCGCATGGAGCCGGGCACGGCCGTGGGCACGTGGGCGGCCTGGAACCTGATTCCAGCGCCCTATCTCCAGGTGAGTGGAGCGATCATCAGCGCTCACTCCGGCCGGATCGGTCTCGGGGTCAACCCTCTTCCCGACGGCACGGTCTACCAGAGCGAGTTTGAGAACGCGGGCAAAGTCCTTTCCGCCATCGCGGAGAGGGAGCCGTGGCTGGCCGGCCTGGAAAGCGTGCCCAACGTGGCCATCGTCTACGATGCCGCCTCGGAAGTGGTTCTATCGGCCCTTCCTGAGACAAAGGTGCGCTTGCCGCTGCGGCAGGAGGCTTCGGGCCTGCATGACGCGTTGCTCGATGCCGGCATGCACTTCGACGTGGTCCACAGCGCCCGCTTCGATCCCGCCAAATACCGCGCGCTGCTGTTGGGCAACGTGGTGGCGCCCACCGAGCGGCTTCGCAAGGCGCTCGAAGACTACGTGGCCGGCGGCGGACTCCTGATTGCCACGCACGAAACGTCTCTGAGGGACGCCTCCGGGCGGCGCCTCGACAATTTTGCCTGGGCCGATCTGTTCGGCGTCAAGCTCATCGGCGTGTCCCCGTTTGCCGAGGCCAACTACGGCTGGGTCGGCGACGAACTTCGCGGCGACGGGCCGGCGTACCCGGTACTGTTCCGGACGCCTGTGCTGGAAGTGGAAACGACCACCGCGTCCCGGTTGGCGGAACTGGTCTATCCCGAAGGACACCGCTCGCCCGACGTCTTTACCGACGGCGAAACCCCCTATACGCACTTCAAGACTTTTAGCGGGAAGCCGCTCGTGACCCTTCGCCGCGCCGGACGGGGCGCCGTGATTTACATTGCCGCGCCCATCGGCGCCGAGATCGCCACGCGCCAGGATCCCTGGCTCAAGAGGCTGGTGGCGCGCTGTATCTCGCGGTATGCTCAGCCGCTGGCGATCGAGGCGGTGACGCCGCCCGGGATTCAGATCGTGTACGGCCGCCGCCAGGACCTCGCCGTCGTGTCCCTGGTGAACCACTACGGCGGCCTGGCTCCCGGAGCCGACGGCCGTTCGCTGCCGAAGGTGGGCCCGGTCGACCTGACGCTTCGGACCCTCGAAAAACCCGCCTCGGTACGCCTGATCGACGGCGCGGGGCTCACCTGGAAGTACGACCGCGGCGAGCTGACGATTCACGCGGAGACCGTGGGCCAT
Source organism: uncultured Solibacteraceae bacterium (assembly GCA_964529305.1). Lineage (GTDB taxonomy): Bacteria > Acidobacteriota > Terriglobia > Bryobacterales > Bryobacteraceae > CAZGUX01. The sequence goes on from CAZGUX010000167.1 coordinate 8,075, forward strand.
CACGGCCTGGTCCTGATCAGCGGCGCCGTCTGGCGCACGGCCCCGGCCGTCTAGAAGCCGCACTCCATGGCGCACGCACCGCCCGGACCCCCCTTGCACGGAATACTTGATCGCCCTCGCCGTCCTGAGCTATATGAGTCAGAGACCGCCGGCGAGCGGAACGGCGAGGAGTTGACCATGGGCGAGGGAAGTCCCGCGGCGAGGACGAAGGCTGGGAAAGAGGGCGAAGTCGATCGTGTCTACCGCCTGGTGAAGGGCTGGCTGATCGAGTGTGAATTCGCTCCAGGCGAGTTTCTGACCGAAGTCGACCTGGGACGCCGTTGCGACACCAGCCGGACTCCCATCCGCGAAGCCTGCAACCGCCTGGCCCAGGACGGCTGGGTTCTGCGGCACCGCAATCGAGGTTTCCAGGTGGCGCCCGTCTCCATCAAGGGCTTGCTGGAGTGTTACGAATACCGGAAGATCCTCGAGTGTTTCAATGCCGAGAAAGTGGCGCAGACGGCCACCCACGAACAGCTCGAGCAGTTGCGGGAGATCGTCGCCCTCGAAGAGGACAAAGCCGCCGACGTTCAGCGTGTCATTGAAGCGAGCGACGCCTTCCACCTGACGATGGCCGGCATCGCGGGAAATCCCCGCGTGATCGAGCAACTCCGGCTGACACTCGAGTATCAGCATCGGCTGGACCGCCTTTCGGCAAAGCGCGAACGCTCCTGGATTCCGCACGGCGAGATCCTGACGGCGTTAGAGGGACGCCGCGCCGGCGAAGCGCGCCAGGCGATGGCGACCCATATCGAGTTGTCGCGCGACCGCATGCTCCGTCTCTTCGCCGCGTAACGCTAACAACGCGTCGCGGGCCCGAGCGTCAGCGAGGATCGCGTTCCATCCGGCCGGCCAACCGCACGGCGGTATAATCTGAGCTTCTTCGACCGCGTGTTGGCGCCAGCAGGAGGTACCGTACCGTCATGAGCACCGTGAACCGGCGACACTTACTCCGGAACCTTCCGGTCGCGTTTCTGGCCCGGAACGCCGCGGAGCGCGTGCTGGCCGCCGGCCAGCGAGTGGCCGGACGCTCCCCGGCCGACGTCGCCGCCGATGAAGACTTCTGGTTTCAGGTTCGCCACGCCTTCTCCATCGACCGCAACATCGTCAACCTCAACAATGGCAGTGTGTCCCCGTCGCCCAAGGTCGTCCAGGACGTCGTGCGCCAGAATCTGACGATCATGGACATGCAGCCGTCTTACTATGTCGACAAGATGCTCGCCCCGCACAGCGAGGCGATTCGCCGCGGTCTCGCCGATGCGTTTGGCTGTGATGCGGAGGAGATCGCGATTACGCGAAACGCCACCGAGGCTCTCGAGAACGTACAACTCGGGCTTCCCTTGAAGGCCGGCGACGAGGTGCTGACCACGACCCAGGATTACCCCAGCATGCTCACCGCATGGCGCCAGCGCGAGCAGCGCGACGGCATCGTCCTGAAAGCCATTGCCTTTCCGGTCCCCCCGCCCAGCCTGGACGACCTGGCCGGCCGCTTCGAGCGCGCCCTCACGCCGCGTACCCGGGTGATCCATTTCTGTCACGTCACCTACACCACGGGCCAGATCTTCCCCGTGAAGAAGATCTGCCAGATGGCTCGCGCCCGCGGCATCGAGACGATCGTCGACGGCGCTCACGCCTTCGCCCAGTTCCCTTTCAAACGCGACGACCTGGACTGCGACTACTTCGGCGCCAGCGGGCACAAGTGGCTGTTGGCCCCGATCGGCACTGGTTTCCTCTACGTGCGCCGCGACCACATCGGGAAGGTATGGCCCCTGTTCGCCGCGCTCCCCGAAATGAAGGAAAACATCCGCAAGTTCGAGGCCGTCGGCACCTTTCCCGTGGCGCATCGCAATGGCATCTCGGAAGCGCTGGCATTTCTGGCGAGCATCGGGCTGGAGCGAAAGGCCGCGAGGCTGCGCTACCTTCGCGAGCGCTGGTCGCGCCGCCTGGAGCAGGTTCCGGGCGTCCGGATCCTGAACAGTAACGATCCGGCGCAATCCTGCGCCATCGGCGCTTTCACGCTCCAGGGCTGGGACGCCGGAGACCTGACCGAATTCCTGATAAAGAAGCACGCCATCCATGTCCGGCCGCGCAATGTTCGAGGCGAGTTCAGCTGCGTCCGGGTCACGCCCAACGTCTACACGACGATCGACGAAGTCGACCGGTTCTGCCGGGCCATCGAAACCGCGCCGCGCAAGAGCTGACTCCGGCGGTGGGAGAATGGGTATCCGGCGCCGGCGAGCGGGTTCGCACAGGATCGAGACAGCCATGACCCTCCATCGGAGAGCATTCCTGCAAACAGGATCGGCCGCACTGTTGGCGGCCGGACCCGGGAACGAGATCTCGTCTCTCACCTTGACCGAAGCCGCCGAAGCAGTTCGCCGGAAGAAGGTGTCGCCGGTCGAATTGACCAAGGCCTGTCTGGATCGCATCGCCAAACACAATCCCTGGTTGAACGCGTTCATCACGGTCACGGCCGAACCGGCGCTCGCGGAGGCCCGGCGCCTGGAGAGCGAACGCCCGCGCGGTCCCGTACACGGCATCCCCATCGCGCTCAAGGATCTGATCGACACCGCGGGCATTCGCACTACGGCGGCCAGCCGGATTTACGCGGATCGGGTGCCTGGCCAGGACGCCGAAGTTGTCCGCCGCCTTCGAGGAGCCGGCGCCGTAATCCTGGGTAAGCTCAACCTGGACGAGTTTGCCTATAACTTCACCTCCGAGACCAGCCACTTCGGGGCCGCGCACAACCCGTGGAATCCGAAGATGACCCCCGGCGGATCGTCCGGCGGATCGGCGGTCGCGGTGGCCGCGCGGATGTGCTTCGGAGCGTTGGGCTCCGACACGGGCGGATCCATCCGGCTGCCGGCGTCGTTCTGCGGGATTGCCGGCCTCAAGCCTACCTACGGCCTGGTGCCAACCACCGGAGTCCTGCCGCTGGCATGGTCCATGGATCACCTGGGGCCGATGTGCCGGACGGTCGCGGACACGGCCCTGTTGCTGAGCGCCATGGCCGGCAGCCGATTCGGGATAGGCCGCCGGCCCCCCAAACTCCGTATCGGCGTCGCGAGGAAATTCTTCTTCGACGGCTTGCATCCGGAAGTGGCCGCGGCCATGGACGCGGCGGTCGATGTGATGCGCGGCTTGCGGATGGAGGTGCGCGACGTCGAGTTGCCGGACATCCCGCCGCTGCCGATCATCCGCGCCGAAGCCCTGGCATGGCACGAGCCCCTGATGAAGAAGCATCTATCCGCTTATCACCCACACACCCTGCACGAAATCCGTGAAGGCGAGAAGGTCACGGTGGGCGAGTACGCGCGGGCCCTGCGCGAGTTGGAGCGTCTCCGCCAGGCCGTTCGCGGGACGTTCGAGCAGGTGGACGCGGTCGTCACACCGACGAGCCCGCTGCCCTGCTTCCCACTCGGGACGAAACCGGACCTGGTGTACCTTCGCAATACGATTCCGTTCAATGTGTTTGGCCTGCCCACCCTGTCGATCCCGTGCGGGTTTACTGATTCGAGGATGCCCATCGGCCTTCAGGTGAGCGCCGCGCCGGGGGCGGAGTCGAAGCTGTTGACGGTGGCTCATGCCTATGAACAGGCGACGGAGTGGCACCGCAGGAATCCGGAGTCTACACCTTGAGGGTTCAACACCGCACAACCGGAGGAACGAGTACAATGCAGACCATGTGGCAGGATCGACGAAACTTCATCAGGGTTGGTGCCGGCGGCGCGATGGCGGGCTTGCTCTCCCTCGCCGCCAAGGACCAACCGCGCGGCATCCGGATCGGCGACCGGCTCAATCCCCGCTTTACCGACGCGGACTTGAACCACTTCAAGCACACCGGCATCGAAGCCGCCACCATCTGGACCACGATCGGCGACGCGAACTTCGAGTACATGATCGGCGCCAAGCGACGGCTGGCCGCCGCAGGCATCGATTTGTGGAACGTCGGTATCCTCGATCTGCACTGCGACCCCGCGCTGGTGCTGAACCTGCCGGGACGGGACGAGAAGATCGAGCAATACAAGGCCTATTTGAAGAACCTCGGCCGCGCCGGGATCGGCTACACCACCTATGCCCACATGGCGAACATCAAGATGCGGCCGTATTATGCGACCGGTGAAGGCGAAACGCGCGGCGCCAAGACCCGTCTGTTCGACCTGGAGGTGGCGAAGAAGCTGCCGCTGTCGCACGGTCGCGTATACACGGACGACGAGATCTGGCAGACCTTCACCACCTTCATCCGCGCCGTGATGCCGGTGGCCGAGAAGGCAGGCGTGCGCATCGGGCTCCACCCCGACGATCCGCCGGTGCCCAGCCTCGGCGGCGTGGCCCGTATTTTCCGCCATGCCGACGCCTACGATCGGGCGATCCAAATTGCCGGCAGCGACAACTTCGGACTATGCTTCTGCATCGGCACCTGGGCGGAGGGCGGCAACCAACTCGGCAAGGACGTCGTCCAGATGATCCGCTATTTCGGCGGGCGCAAGAAGATCTTCAAGGCGCACTTCCGCAATGTCGACGCGCCGCTCCCGAGATTTCAGGAGACCTTTCTCGACAACGGCTATCTGGACATGTTTCAGGTGATGCGGGCACTGCGCGAGGTGAACTTCGAAGGTGTCGCGATTCCGGATCACATTCCCGCGTCGGGGCCGGGGCCGGGCGGTTGGACGATCGGCTATATGCGGGCGCTGCGGGAACGGGCCAACGCGGAATTCCGGCGCGGGTGAGGTGACCCCCGCGGTGGATGGCCCGAACCGGAGGTGTGAGCCCGCGGGCTGGACGACAGTGAGGAACCCGCGGGCTTAGAGGCTGTAAAAAAGCCTGCCAATCGCCGCCATGAAGCATTCTGAGCCGCGAGCGTGAGCGAGTGGTGGCGCTGCAAGTTGACCGCTGAGGAGCCACCGCTCCCTGACGGTCGCGGCTCCGAAAGAACCCGCGGTTCGGAGCCATCGTGCGCCGCGAGCGTGGGAAGGTTCACCCTGGAGGTTCCTCGATGCTCCCTCGACGAAGAAGCTTTGTCGGCCAGGTTCTGGCGTTCTTCGGCTTCGGCGGCGGCCAGGCCGGACCTGCAACGCAAGCTCCGGTGAAGCCCGCCGGCGCTCGCCCGGGACGCCTCGGCGGATATCTTCGCGCCGAAGCGGCCGATCTCACCCACGAGTCGTTCGATGTGGTGATTGTGGGCGGCGGCATCTCCGGCGTGTGCGCGGCCATCTCCTCGGCCCGCAACGGCGCACGCACGGCGCTCGTTCATATGCGATCCATGCTGGGAGGCAACTCGTCGAGCGAGGTCCGGCTCTACCCGGAGGTGAGTTCGAACCACAACGTCTGGTGCAAGGAATTGGGCATTCTTGACGAGATCTACACCGAAGAACGTGTGCGCAATCACGAGCCCTATCAGGAAGGCGTGATGAATGCCGTCTGGGACCTGACGCTCTATGAATGGGTAATGCGCGAGAAGAACCTCACACTCTACCTCAACACCGTCATGAACGAGGTGGAGATGAAGGACCCCGGCGCCATCCTCGCGGTGCATGCCGTGCAGATGGGGACGGAACGCGAGTTCGTGTTGTCGGCGCCGCTGTTCGTCGACGCGACCGGCGACGGTATGTTGGGATATCGCGCCGGCGCCGACTTCCGATGGGGGATGGAAGCGCAGTCCGAGCACAATGAATCCGAGGCGCCGGCCCAGGGGAGTCCGCGGCCGATTATGGGCAGCACGCTGTTCTTTCGGGCGCGGGACGCCGGCCGGCCGGTTCCTTTCAAGCGGCCGGTGTGGGCGGACTCGTTCCCCGCCGAGGAGGATCTGAAGGGACGCAGCCATACCCGCTTCGAGACCGGATACTGGTGGCTCGAGGTCGGCCTGCCGATGCACCAGATCCGCGACAACGAAAAGATCAAACACGAACTGCTGCGTCAGCTTGCTGGCGTGTGGGACCACCTCAAGAACCACTGCGTGCACAAGGATAAGGCAGCCAACTACGGATTGGATTTCGTCAGCTTCTGGCCGTACAAACGCGAAGCACGGCGGCTGATGGGTGACTATCTGCTGACCCAGAAGGACGTGCAGGACCCGGCCGTCTTTCCGGACGCGATCGCCCACGGATGCTGGTACATCGACATTCACAAGCCCGGTGGAATCCTGGCGCGCGCCGAACCGAACACGCGGCCGGCATGGGAGAACGCCGGCACGATGGTCTACGGCATTCCGCTGCGCGCCTGCTATTCCCGCAATGTGCGCAACCTCCTGATGGCCGGACGCCCCATCAGCACCACCTACGTCGCGTTCGGGTCGACCCGGGTCCTGCGGACCGGAGCGAATGTCGGGCAGGGTGTCGGATTGGCCGCCGCTCTCTGCCGCAAGCACCATTGCGATCCGCGCACGCTGGCGCGCGATCACGCGGACGAGTTGCGCCAGACCCTCCTGCGGCAGGATGGCTTCGCGCCCGGCGCCGTGAACGAGGACCCTCGCGACCTGGCCCGGAGCGCCCGCGTCACGGCGAGTCCTGACGCGAGGCTGACCTTCCCCGAGAGCGGCACGTTCTTTCCGCTGGATCGGCCCGCCGCGCAACTGCTGCCGGTGTCGGGAGACCGGATCGAGAGTGTCGAACTTCTGCTTCGATCGAGCCGGCAGGCCGAGGCTTCCGTGCAACTCGGCGTCCGGCCGGCCGCCTTTGTCTACGATTTCCGCGCGACCCGCGACCTGGCGTCGGCAACCGCCGTGGTCCCGGCCCGTTCGCAGGGGTACGCGCGGTTCGACCTGCACACACGCTTAACGCCGGGATCGCTCTGCTACGTTCACCTGCCGGCGACGCCTGGCGTCGCGTGGTCGCTCCACGCCGATGAAGCGGATGATCCCGCGGCCGCTCCCACCGGGTGCACGGCGGCCGAACTGCCCGGGCCGGCACGCTGGCATCCTTTGACCAACAACCGGAGCTTCTGCCTGCGGATCACTCCGGGGCAGAGGCCGTATGGACCGGGCAACCTGATTCGCGGCGGCAACCGGCCGGATCGCTGGACCAACCTCTACGTGTCCGAATCCCTGCCCGCGTGGATCGAACTCGAGTGGCCGGTCGCGCAGCGATTCAACACGGTCGAAATCACGTTCGACACCGACGTCAACCGGCATTCACGCCGCGCGCTGTTCCGGAATCCGGACTGTGTGCGGCACTACGACGTCAGCGTTTGGAACGGCGGCTGGACGAAAGTAGCTCATGAAGAGTCCAACCACACGCGCAGGCGCGTCCACCGCTTCGCCAGCGTGCGGTCGAACCGGATGCGAATCGACCTTCTGAGGACCAACGGAGCGCGGTCAGCGAGGGTGTATGAAGTGCGGGTCTATGACGAGGCGTAACTCGGAGCTATCGACCCGACCAGTGACTCCGCATCGCCTGCACAATCCTCGCGAAGCCTTCCTCGCCACGCAGGACGTCCCACAGCGGTAGGTGCTCGAGGAAGATCATCCAGGGCGAACGCTCCTCGTAAGCCCGCCACAACGCCTCCACCGCGCTTGCCTTCTGCCCGAGGCCGGCGTAGACGATAGCCCGCTCATACGAATTGACATGGACCGACTGCGCCAGGAGTTCGAGTTCCATCAAAGACTCCTCGGCTTCGTCGCGGTGCCTGGCAATCGCGGACCCGTAGCCTCGCAGGCTGACGCCGCGAGGAGTGTCGCCGACCAGTTCCCGCGCTTCCTCGAGCGAATCGAGGCCTTCGGCGATCCGGTCCACGGCGAAATAGGGCAAAGCGATCTCGAGACGAGCGCGGACAAACGCCGGATCGAGCTCGATCACGCGGAGGTACTCCTCGATCGACCGCTCGAACTGGCGGCTCAGATACAGAATCGCGCCCTTCCACGTCAGGATGGGCAGCGACAAAGGTTCGAGCGAGAGGGCCTTCTGCGTCTCCGCGATCGCCTCTTCGAACCGCCCCTGCGCGGCCAGACTCGAAAATGCGTGGAAGTAGTGCGCGGTCGAGTTGTTCGGGTTGATCTCGATCGCCCGCCGGAAGTGGTTCTCGGCGGCCGTGACATCGTAGTCGAAGTTGGCCGCCACCAGACCCATCGACGAATGAGGATCGGACTGCGCGCCGCCGAGTTCGAGGGCCTTTCGCGCCGCCTGCCTCGCCTTGTCGCGAAGTTCGAACGGCGCCAGCGCGCCGTAGTAATTGTAGGTGCTGTAGCAATCCGCGAGGCCCGAATAGGCCAGCAGATATTCCGGATCGCGCTGGATGGCCTTTTCGAAGAACTCGATCGCCCGGCGGACGGAGGGCACCGTCCGCTTGTTCCAGTGATAGCGGCCCTGCAGGTAAAGCTGGTAGGCTCCCGCGTCGACGGAGTGCTTGGCCAGCGCCTTGGCCGCCTGCGCGCGGTCCAGGTGCAGCCGGAAGGTGTCGACGATCGCCTGGGCGATCTCGTCCTGAATCGCGAAGATGTCCGCGAGTTGACGGTCGTACCGGGACGACCAGAGGTGATACCCGTCGTGGACATCGATCAACTGGGCGGTGATCCTCAGCCGGTCGCCGTGCGAGCGGACGCTGCCTTCAAGGACATTGTCGACTTTCAATTGGCGCCCGATCTCGGCGATATCGAGCGACTGTTCCTTAAACCGGAACGACGAAGTCCGGGAGCCCACGCGCAGCCCTTCGATGGTCGTCAGGGCGTTGATGATTTCCTCGGCGATGCCGTCGCAAAAGTAGTCCTGGTCCTTCTGCGGACTCATGTCGGTGAAGGGCAATACGGCGATGGTGCGCGATGGCTGCCGTCCCACTTCGGCGCGCGGCATCAGACGGCTGGGCTGAGACTGCATGTCGTAGCGCAGATCCTCGAGCGCGCTTCGCAGCGCCGTTGCCCGCTGGTACCGCCGGTCCGGGTTCTTCTCGAGGCAGCACCGGACGATGATGTCGAACCCCGGCGGCAGGCTGGCCGGCGGCGGATCCTCGTGCAGTACGGCGATCACCGAAGCCAGGCTGCTGGTTCGTTCGAAGGCCCGCTTGCCGGTCAGCATTTCGTAGAGCAGGATGCCGAACGAGAAGATGTCGGACCGGCTGTCGACTTCCTTGCCCTCCGCCTGTTCGGGCGACATGTAGGAAGGCGTTCCGATGACGATTCCATCGTTGGTCAGCACGGTGGCGGTGGCGTCGCCGGTGCCTGGCGCGTTCTTGGCGAGGCCGAAGTCGACGATCTTCACCAGCCCGGAATCGAGCAGGAACACGTTGGAGGGCTTCATGTCGCGGTGGACGATGCCGTTCTCTTCCGCGCAGGTCAGGCCGTCGGCAACCTGGATCGCGATCCGCACGGCTTGTTGGGCATCCAGAGGCTTCCCGATCAACTGGTCGAGGGTCCGGCCCTTCAGCAATTCCATCGCGATGAACACGTCGTCGCCCTGAACGCCGACCTCGAAGATCGTGACGATGTTGGGATGGTTCAACCGCGACGCGGCGCGCGCTTCGTGCAGCAGGCGTTTCCGGCGGTCGGGCCGCGCCATCGCCGCCGGCAGCAGCAGTTTCAACGCCACGTACCGGCGCAGCAGCGTATCCTGCGCCCGGTAGACCACACCCATTCCGCCTTCGCCGATTTGCTCCTCGATGTAATAGTGGGAGAGCGTGGTCCCAATCATGGCAGGGTCAATTCGGATTGTTCCTGAAGCATGGATCTTACCATGGTCTATTCCAGAGCCTGCTTGAAGTCGGCCAGCAGATCCTTCCAGTCTTCCACACCGACCGAAACCCGCACCAGGCCGTCGCCGACGCCCGCGCCGGCCAACTCTTCCGGCGTGGCACTGGAGTGAGTCGTCGTCTTCGGGTGGCAGGCGAGGGTCTCCACCCCGCCCAGCGACACGGCAATTCTGGCGAGCTCGAGCCGCCGTAGCAGATCGAAAGCGCCCGCCTTGCCGCCCTCGAGGTCGAGTGAGAAGATCGCGCCGGGATACACGCACTGCCGCTGGAAGATCCGGATCTGTTCGGGATCGTCGAACAGCGTCGGGTACAGCACCTTGCGAATCCGAGGGTGTCCGTGAAGGCGTTCGGCCAGCCTTTGGGCGTTCTTGGACTGGCGGTTCATGCGAAGGGAGACCGTGGGCAAGCGCCCGTCCAGCATCCAGCATTCATCCGGCTGGAGGATGTTGCCGAACAGAACGCGCCGGCTTCGCATCTGGCGGATGATGGCGGCGTCTTTCGCCAGGGCGACCCCGGCGATCATGTCGCTGAACCCCGACAGGTACTTGGTGGCGGAATACAGACACAGGTCCGCGCCCATCTTCAGAGGATGCTGGAATATGGGGCCGAGGAACGTATTGTCCACCATGACGAGGGGTTTCGACGCGTGCCGGCGGGCGGTTTCGACGGCCCTTGCGATGTCGGTCATCCGGAGGTTGGGGTTAGCCGGCGTCTCGATCAGGACGATGCACGGATCCCTGGCGTCGCGAATGGCCGCGTCGAGGCCGTCGCCGTCGCCCGCGTTCACCGGAATTCCTTCGACGCCGAACGGCTGCAGGAAGGTATGGATCAACTGGATGGTCCCGCCGTAGAGCGGCATGGTGTAGACAATGCTGCTCGCCGGCCGCGCGAAGGTGAAGAACGCCGTCATGATCGCGGCCATGCCGGAGTTGAACACCGCGGCTTCCGTGGCCTCCGGTTCGAGAGGCACGATCTGGTCTTCGAGAATCTCGGCGTTGGGGTGCGAAATGCGCGAGTAGATCAACTCGGCGCGCTCGTGTGGCCGGGAGGGCGCGCGCCCGCTCACCACGTCGAACGCGTGCTCGGCCTCCTCCGGGGTGGCGAAGACGTAGGTGGAACTGCGAAACACGGCCGGCCTCGCCGACCCCACCGAGAGCCGCGGATCAAAGCCGCGCGTGAGCAGCGCGGTTAGGGGCCGAAAGTGTGATTCGTGTTCGCTGGACATACAGGATCACTCCATCCTGAGTCTACGCCTGCGTCTTGCCGGAATCGACGCCGTGCCGCGGCGTGATACGCTGGCGCCCATATGCTCTTTCAAGCGGAGGTCCTCGAGGCCTTCACTCAACGGATTCTGGAAGCATTGGGAACCCCGGAAGAAGCCGCGCGGCTGGTGGCTCACTCCCTGGTGAAGGCCAATCTTCGAGGCGTCGATTCGCACGGGCTGTTGCTCGTGCCGGTGTACGTGCAACAACTGGAGATCCCGAGCGTGAACCCGAAGGCCGAAGGCCGGGTGATCGACGAGAACGGTCCGTGCCTGCTGTACGACGGGCAGAACGGATTGGGCCAGGTGATCGCCGAGCGAGCGTGCGGCCACGTGACTCGCCTGGCCCGGACTCACGGGATGGGGATGGTGGTCGCACGGGAGTCGAACCACTTCGGCGCGGCCGGATATTGGGCCCGCAAGATCACCGGGGCGGGCCTGCTGGGGATGGTGATGACCAACGCATCGCCTGCCGTGCCTCCGTTTCAAGCGAAGGAGCCGCGCTTTGGCACGTCGCCCATCTGTGTGGCGGTCCCGAGCACGGGCCAGGGCGCCTGGATGCTCGACATGGCCACCACGACCGTGTCGATGGGCAAGTTGTACTCCGCCTTCTGGCGCGGCGAGACCACGGTTCCGGCGGGCTGGGCCACGGACAAGGATGGAGTGCCGACCACGGACACCGAAACGGCGATTCACGGCCTGATGAGTCCGCTGGGCGGATACAAGGGCAGCGGCCTGGCGATGCTGGTGGAGATTCTGTGCTCGGTGCTGAGCGGCGGCCCGATGAGCGGCGAGGTTCACTCGCTGCGGTGGAGCCGCGAGCCTTTGCGCATCAGCCACATGTTTCTGGCCGTGGACATCAGCCGCTTTCTCCCGCTCGAGGAGTTTCAACGGCGGATGGAGTGGCTGGTGCCGCATGTGAAGAGCGCGGCTCCGGCGGCGGGCTATTCCGAAGTCCTGGTGGCCGACGAACCGGAACTGCGAATGGAAGCGCAGCGGCGCGCGGACGGCATCCCGATTTCGGAGAGCCTGTGGGCGGACCTGTGCGCGATTGCGACGAGGGTAGGCGTGGAACCGCCGGAGGTGAGCCAGGCTACGGGGGTGGGGAAGGGGAGGTGGACGGGTAGCGCGGCGACGTGACGCGGGAACTGGCGGCGGGGCGGACGCGGCACGGCAGGACGAGTTGCTCCAGAGGCTGGACTGGATGCGGAAAGTGATGACGGTGATGTACGGCGGCACGAGCGGAAGAAACCGCGAGTGGCGCTGGAGGCGGGATACCGGAAGTCGAGCGGGCGCGGAGAACGGGCGTGGACGACGGGCGGGAACGGAACGCTACGGGAAGCGCCGCGGCGGTTCCCTGGGGCGAAGGAGGCCCTGCTCGAGGTGGCGGAGCGGATCGCGGGGGAGGACGAAGAGAAGCGCCGGGCGGCGTGACCGCGCAGTCGGTTCCGTCGTCGGGTGCTTGCGAGCAACGGCCGGGCGAACTGGCCGTCGGGGTGGCTTCTCAGAGAAGACACAGAAACGCGTTGTGTGTCGCCAGCGAGTCTTCTTCCGTGATGTAGACTGCCAGCTCTACCTGGCCCACCTCAGCGAGTTCACACCGCACTATTTGGCGTCGCCGATCCCAGACGAATTGTCGCCGAGGCACATGAACATTGTGAGGACGTCGGTGGCCGGCCTTCCCCACGTCACCGAGTCGTCAGCCAGACCGGCGACGACCAGGCCGTCGCGATCCGCTTGCGGATCCTTTCTGGCTGCCCATATCCGTTCCGCCTGCGTGGAAGTCCAGCACGGTGCGAGCGCCGGTGTCCCGGCGCTTTTCATCTGCTCGTGTCTGAGCGAGAGAATATCATCTCGAAGCAGGTGGCTTCCCTTCGCGCTCCGTCCGCCCTACCCTGAGGGCGGAGTGATGCACCAACATGTGGGACGAAACACGAATTACCCGGGCCATCCTCACCGCCTATCATGAGAAGCTCATGCGGTCGGTCGAAAGCGACGTGCTCATCGTCGGCGCGGGACCGGCCGGAATGATGGCCTCCATCGAACTGGCCGAACGCGGATTCCGCGCGGTGATCGTCGAAAAGCGGCTCGCGCCGGGCGGCGGGTTATGGGGAGGCGGCCTGGGGTTGAACGAGGTCGTCGTGCAGAGCGAGTGTACTCCCGTCCTTGATTCGCTGGCGGTCCGATTGGAGCGCACGTGCGGTGACTTCATCGTCGTCGACGCCATGGAACTGGCGTCCGCGCTCTGCCTGCGAGCCGTTCAGGCCGGCGCTGACGTCTTCAACCTGCTGACCTTTGAAGACGTCTCGGTTCACGAGGGAAGAGTCACGGGGGTCGTCGTCAACCGGTCGATGATCTCGGGGGCGCTGCCGGTCGACCCGGTCACCCTGAAAGCTCCGGTGGTGGTCGACGCGTCCGGACACGATGCCGTGGTGCTGCAAGCGCTGCGCAAGCGGCATCTGCTGCCGGCGGCCGTCACCATGGCCGGCGAAGCCCCCATGGATGCGCCGGCCGGAGAACGCTTTGTCGTGGATCACGCGGGCGAAGTGTTTCCCGGCTTGTGGGTTGCCGGCATGAGTGTGTGCACCGCCTTTGGCGGGCCGCGCATGGGACCCATCTTCGGCGGCATGCTGCTGTCGGGGCGGAAGACGGCGCGCGAGATCGCGGCCGTCCTGCCGCGCGGATGAGCGGCCCTGCTACTTGAGGCCGAACCCGACTACGGACGTCGGCGCGCCGCCCGCCGGTGGAGCGGCGGAGGGTCCTTCGATGCGGGCCGCACGACTCAACATCCGCTTTGCCTCCGGAGCCCGCTTCTCCATGGCCAGCAGATCTCCCAGGCGTCGCAGGGGATCCACCAGCCTGACATTGCGCGCGCCTAGTTTCTTCTCCAGAATCTCGATCGAACGCCGGTAGCACTTTTCGGCCGCGCTGGAGCGGCCCTGCATCACGTACAAGTCTCCCAGCGCCACCAGGCTGGAGGCTACTGCCGGATGTAGAGGCCCCATTGACGCCTCGCGCACCTCCAGCGCTTTGCGAAGAAGTTCTTCGGCCTCGCTGCGCTTCCCCATGAACAACAGGTGAACGCCCAGATTTTCCAGGCCTTCTCCCGTGGCCGGATGGCCTTCTCCGAATAACTCCTTGCGCACCGCGAGAGACTGGCGAAGCCGCCGCTCGGCCTCATCGAACTCTCCCAGGGCGTGCAGCACGCTCGCGCTGCTGCTGAGACCCTGCGCATACGCCGGGTGCTTCCGGCCGAGGCCGTTCTCCCAGATCGCGAGCGCCTTTTCCGTCCAGGGACGCGCTTCTTTGGCGCGGCCCTGAAGCGCCAGCGAGTAGGCCAGGTTATTCATCACCGCCGCCGCGTCGGCGCCGCCGCTCGAGTTGCTCGGCTCGAGCAGACTGAGGGCTTCCCGAAGCAACTGCTCGGCGTCCGCCGGCCGCTTCAGATGACATCGGATTTCGGCCAGGTTGGACAACAGCACCATCCTCGTCTTCGATGAGCCGAGCGGCGGTCCCGGAGTCCGCTCCACCAGACGCGTGTAAATCTGATCGGCGACCGTCAGGTTGCCGGCCGCCTTCTCGTATACCGCCTCGGCCCTGTCCAGCGCGTCCAGGACTTCATTTCCCTGCTTGAACGCCGGTCCCGCGATCCGGCGCGCGTTGGTCAGATCCGCGCGCGCCTCATCCAGGCGATTCAGAATCACCCGCACCTGGCTGCGGTTCACCAGCAGGCCGACGAGGTCCGGGTGCGACTTCCCGAGCAGTTTCTCCACCGAGGCGATTGACCGCGAAATCAGTTCTTCGGCCTTGGCGTGATCGCCGCGGGCGTCGGCCAGTTCGCCCAGGTTGTTCCAGGCGGTCGCGACTTCGCGATGGGCGTCGCCGAAGACCGCACGGTTGATCTCGAGCGATCGATGGTACGCCTCTTCCGCCTCGGCCAACCGGCCGTTGGCACGGTAGAGCACTCCCAGGTTGTTCAGCACCCGCGCAACTTCCGGGTGGTTCGGGCCGTGCTGCGCTTCGCGTAGAGCGAGGGAGCGGCGCAGTACGGTCTCGGCCTCTTCGAGCCTGCCTTGTGACTGCAGCAATTCGCCGAGATTGTTGTGACAGGCCGCCAGCGTCGAAGCGGGCCGCGAGGGAAGGCTCGAGAGCAACTCGATGGCTTTGCGAAAGTGTTGTTCGGCCGGCTTTTCCTGGCCCATCACGCGCTCGAGAGACCCCAGATTGTTGAAAGCGATGGCGAGGTTTCGGGTTTCGCCTGGCGCTCCTTCCCACCCGCTGATCGAGCGTTCGTACAACGACAGCGCTTCGGCGTACCGGCCGAGTTGCTGGTAGAAGGCGGCAAAGCTGTTGGATACCAGGGCAATTGCCCCCGGCCCCGCTTGTTCAGACGCTGCGAGCGCACCCCGGTACTCGCGCTCCGCCTCGACCAACTGAGACCGGCTCCGAAGGGCCTGAGCCCGGCTCAACCCCCGCTGCCATTCATCGCCTTGCGCGGCCAGCAGCAGATTGGATAACAGAAGTGTGACGACTAGACGGCGCATAGTATTCTCCCCGGTGCATCCAAGACGATGCACGCTACCGGACTCTTAGCTCTGTAACCGTTCTGTTTTTTCGCGGACAAACATTACCGTCACTTCTTGCGAAGTGCCGGACCGCGGAAAGCTCTGATTTGCCACTCACCGTGGCGCGGCTGTCGCAGGGGAAGGCCACGCCCGCACGCCCGTGCAAGCGCTTCCACGTCGTCCCCCCCGATCGAATCTTCTTTGAACAGCTTGCCTGTCACGATCGCGGCACGGCCGGGGCGGCGCCCCGCACATCCGTACGGACGATGAGAATGCACGTCCCGGACCAGACGAGGTTCCGCGTTCGAAAGGAGATACGGAACTCGCAGTGTCCGTTTCCGGGATTGGTTGCCCGGTTTCGGCACGCTCGGATCTTCCCCACCGGAACCTGGGGCAGTGGACACGATAACGTTTCCCATGTGAGCAACTTCCTCTTCTGATTGCCAACCGCGATTAGACGTCTTTCAAAAAGGGGGACACGTCACCGCAAAAACCGCATCCATGCGGCCAGAAACGTTGCCATCGAGGACGGCGCTATCGCCGCCGTCGCCCCTGCTTCGGAAGCGCCGAAGGCGATCGACATCCTGGCGGATTCCTGCCGGCGGTTGCTCAGTATGTACGAACGGAGCCCTGGACTTGTTCCGAAAAATTCCGCCGTTGACGAAATTACTCGGAGGCGTGAGAAAAGTTACGCCAGCCAGGTGTCGAGATGCTCGCGAACGAAGGCGTCGTCATTGAGGTGAGGATAGGCCCGGCAAACGCGGTCGATCTCCGCGGACTGTCCGGGTGACAAATCCTCGACCGGGTTCAGGCACCATCTTCCGGCCAGCAAGCCTTGTCTCCGCAGGACCTCGTGGATCCCCGCGATGCAGCCGTGAAACTGATTTGGCGTATCGAACAGTGCCGCGTTGGCGTCGGTCACCTCGGCCGCCAGAGTCAACCACTCCGCAGTGGCGGTCTCCCGGTGCGCGCGTTCCAGCAATTCGACGGCGCGACGCGTCCACACTGCCCAGTGGCCCAGCAGGCCTCCCACGATGCGAACGGTGACGCCGCCGACGCGAAATGGGGTGAGCAGATCGGTGACGATGGTGTCGTCGTTGCCCGTGTAGAGAGCGATGCCGCCGGCGCGACCCGCTTCCACGACGCCGCGAATCACATCGAGCGTCTGGTAGCGGTTGAAGGGAGCGATCTTGATCGCGGCCACATTGCCAATCTCGGCGAACCGTCTCCAGAACTCGTACGGAAGCACCCGGCCGCCCACCGCCGGCTGGAGGTAAAAACCAAACACCGGGATAATCGACGCTACGGCGCGGCAATGGTCGAGCAACTCATCCACGCCGGCGTCGCGCATCGCCGCCAGGCTGAGCAAGCCCAGGTGATAGCCCGCGCCGGCGGCAAACTCGGCCTCCTTCACGGCCTGTGCCGTCTGGCCGACAATTCCGGCGACACGGATCGCCTCCGTGCCTTCGAGTTCTTCCAACGCCAGTTCCAGCACCGGCCGGAACAATCCGTGTTTCGGATCGCGGATCTCGAACTGTGTGGTGTGCACCCCCACCGCCACGCCGCCCGCGCCCGAAGCCAGATAATACCGGGTCAGCGCTCGCTGCCTGCGCTCGTCCAGTTTCCGCTCCGAAGTCAGGGCCAGGGGATGCGCCGGGATGACCACGCCTTTGCGGAGTTGTTCCCGCCAATCCATTAGAACTTCCCGTCCCGCACTTCAAAATGAGTGGGTTTGTTCAGCGTGCGGCCGTCGAGGCCGATCCAGGCAGCCGTCCACCCGATCATCTGCCCCAGCGTCACCGTGGGGTAGCCGAAGAGCCCGTGACATTTCGAGGCGTTGTTCAGGAGAGCCGTCGGGCCTTCCTCTCCTTCGAATAACGGTTCGGCGCCGAACAGCAACCCGAATCGCCGCGCGATCCAGCGCACCGAGGCCGTTTCCGGCCCGGTCAGGTTGAGAATGCTCGGCGGAGCGCTCGCCAGGGAGAACGAGCGCAGGCAGATGGAATTCGCGTCGCCCTGCCAGATCACGTTCACGTGGCCCATCGCGAGATCCACGGGTTGCCGTTCGAAGACCTTCCGCCCGATGTCGAGCAGGACGCCGTAGCGCAGGTCGATCGCGTAGTTCAGGCGCAGAATCGTTACCGGAGTGCCCCACTGCTCCGACCCGTACTCGAACATCCGCTCCCTGCCGAAGGCGCTTTGGGCGTACTCCCCAACCGGCAAAGCGGGTGTCTCTTCCGTCGCTCCACCCCCGGTCAGCGGCATCAGCGGGTACACGTTTCCGGAGGAGAACGCCACGATGCGGGAGGCTCGAAACCGCTCGGCCACTTTGCCGGGCGCAAGGACGTTCATCGCCCACGTGAGCGAGGGATTCCCGGTCGATCCGAACTTGCGGCCCGCCATGAAGATGATGTTGGGCACGCGCGGCAGCGCTGAAACCGC
>CAZGUX010000168.1:0-10704 GCA_964529305.1 uncultured Solibacteraceae bacterium
TACGGCCTCGACTTCTCCAGAGCGGTTACGACCTCTTCACCTCCCCGCCGAGTCACAGCTTACACCGATCGCGGCGATTTTCATCTCCTTCCCTGGGCATTCCCAGGCCCATCAGGACTCCCTTCCGGTCGCGGCTCAGAATCGCAACCCCACGGCTGATTTCGCTTCGCGAACTCCGCAGGGAGAGGCTCGCCCTTGACTCTCTAGGCTCCCTCCAGCGCCTGCTGAATCGCGATTCGCGTGGCCTCCATCTCGGCCGGATCTCTGTAGGGGAAGCGCGGCCAGAAGAATCCCTTTAGCCCGTCTTTCTTCCGCCGCGGCACGATGTGCACGTGCAGATGAGGCACGCTCTGGCTGACCCGGTTGTTCATCGCGACAAAGGTCCCTTCCGCCCGCATGCCCTGCTCAACCGCGCGGGCCAGCCGTTGCGCGGCCGCGAACAATGGGGCCAGCAGGACCGCCGGCACTTCGGCGAGAGTGGCGTGATGCCCGTTCGGAATCAGCAGCAGGTGCCCGGCAAACAGCGGGCGGTTATCGAGAAACGCGGTGACAAAGTCATCACGGTAAACCACCGTCGCCGGTTCAGCGCCGGCAGCGATCCGGCAGAACACGCACGTCGTCACCAATTCATCTCCCCTCATCTTCCTTCGGATTCCGGAAGTCGCCAAGATTTGCCAACGCGAATGGCCTTCTCACCTGGACTGGGATTTTATCGCAAGGGAGAGTGGGTGAAACAAGCCGGCACCGCGCGTCGACTTGCCGGCTCGCCGACAGAATCTCGGGGACCGATTTAGCGGTCCGGAACCGAGACCGTGATGTGACGGAACTTCAAGCCGCCGGTGTGATCTCCCTGAATGTAGAAGGGGCCTGGTTCGCCTTCGTCGGCATCCAGCGCGCCGCCGGTAATCCCCTCGATCTCCTGCCGGGCGATCAAAGTCGTGCGGTTACGGACAACCGTCAGGGTTCGGCCCACCAGCGTCACGTCGAACGTCTCCCACTGCCCAGGCGTACGCGGTAGCTCCACCTTCGGCGCGATCCTTCCGTAGATCGATCCGATGCGGCGATCCAGCGGATTGGCCGACAGGGGTTCGTATTCAATCTGGACTTCATACCGCCCCCGCAGGTAGAAGCCGCTGTTCCCGTGGTCGGGGCAGTTGACTTCGAAGTGCAGCTTGACGTCGTTGAACCGTTTCGTGGTTTTCAGGTTCGTGCCTTTCGCCTCGTTCACGAGCAGGCCGTCCGTGACGGTCCAATGACTGTCCGCCGGATTGCCGATCGGCTCCCACCCATCCAGATTGCGGCCGTTGAAGAGGGGCTCCGGTTTTGTCCACGATTTCGGAACGGGACGTTTGAGTTCGGGCGCGCGCAACCCCGTCAGGGCCGTCGAATCGGCGCCCCGTTTCTGGACCCCGATCAGTTTGCCGCCCTTGGCGTCGAGTTCCCAGGTCGTTGCCGGCGGTTTCGCCGAGGCGCCGGAGACGGCCAGGGTCAAATGGGAACCGTTCACTTGAACATCGCGGACCTGGTAGACATTCCCTCCGGTGGGCTGATACCAGACCTCCAGGGCGCCGTTCTTCTCGCTGATGCCCAGCCAGGCAGCCCGCGTGCGAGTAGGCGTCGCGATGTTGAAGTTCCACCTTCCCACGAAAGGACTGGCACCTTTCTGCGGGAAATTGGGTGCAGCGAGGGTGACCAGGATCAGGGGAACAGCCACAAGTTTCATGATGCGCGCTCTCATTCATCTTAGTGATTCGTGAAATGGAGGGAAACGCTGGATCCTTCGGCAACCGCGCCGCCGCAATCCGCGGCAGCACCCGGCAACTGGAGGGAAGACGTACGCGGGTACGACTCGCTACGGGTCGCCCTGTGGGCAGAGGAAGGGCGATGGATGCTATTCTTCCGGTGCAAGCCTTCGACGCAGAAGCCATGACCACCATCGTGAAAGAGAAAACGCCCCTGACCGTACCCGTGGCCATTCAGCGTCGCGCCGGCATTGCCGCGGGCGACCAAGTAGAGTTCAAAGTCACACGCGGGTCTATCATCATCGAAGCAGTCAGTGAGTCTGCTGCCGACAAGCCCACACGGGCGGAACTTGCGGCTATCCGCAAGGGCGAAGCGCAGATCGCCCGCGGCGAGCACATTACCTTGACCAATCTCCTCAATGACCTGGACAGTCGTCGTCGCAAGAGCAGCCGCAAAGCAACTCGCAAGCTTTCCACCTAAGGACCGAGCCAGGATCATCACAGCGCTGAAGGCGATGGAGACCGATCCCTTTTCGGGCGACACTATCAGGATGGAAGGCGCCGACAGGCGCTGGCGCCGAAGGGTTGGCAACCACCGGATATTTTTCACTGTCGACGTACTGGCGAAGACAGTAGCGGTTAGTGCGCTCGTTCGTCGCACCTCGACGACCTATTGAGTCGCCCAGCGCAAACCTGTGATCCTACCCCTTGTCGCTCACCCCTGCCTCAGCGAACGTCGCCATTTCCCGATAGAGCCGAACCGCCGAGTCGAGAATCTGCAAGGCCAGCGCGGCGCCAGTTCCTTCCCCCAGCCTGAGGTCGAGTTCGAGAATCGGGCGCGCGTCGAGAAGGCTCAGCATGCGGCTATGAGCCTGCTCGGCCGAGCGGTGCGAGAACAGCACGTAGTCAATCACGTTCACCGACAGAGCACGCGCCACCAGAGCCGCTGACGACGCGATAAAGCCATCCACCACCACCGGCAGGCGCGATTCCGCCGCGCCTAGCAGGAAGCCCGCGATCATGGCGATCTCGAATCCACCCACCGCCGCGAGCACGCCGACCGGGTCGGCCGGATTCGGCCGATGCAGGTCGAGCGCCCGGCCGATCACGCCGGCCTTACGGCGAACGCCCGAATCGTCCAGGCCGGCGCCGCGCCCGGCCGCGAGATCGGGCGCCAGCCCGCCAAACATGGCGAGCAGCGCCGATGCCGAAGTCGTGTTCCCGATCCCCATCTCCCCGACCCCGCAGACATCGAAACGGGACTTGGCCTCCCGCGCGAGTTCGGCGCCGCGGTCGATGGCTTCTTCCGCCTGGTCGCGGCGCATGGCGGGTTCCCAGGCGAAGTTGCCCGTCCCGCGCGCGATCTTGCGGTCGACGACGCCCGCTTCGGCGGGAGCGTCTACGCCGGCGTCGACGATCACCGGTACGATCGAGGCCTGGCGGCAGAGCACGTTGATGGCGGCCCCGCCGCGCAGGAAGTTCTTCACCATTTGCGCCGTCACCGACGATGGGTACGGGCTCACACCCTCGGCCGCGACGCCGTGGTCGGCGCAGAACACGTACAGGCCCTTCCGCTCCACCGAAGGCATCGGGTCGTCCGCGATCCGCGCCAGTTGGGTCACCAGTTCTTCCAAACGGCCGAGACTACCGCGCGGCTTGGTCAACGAGTCCCAGCGTGCCGTCACCTGGGCGTGAACGGCCTCCGAACCGAGAGGGGGAATTTCAAAGTTCACAGTGAATCACCTCGCAATACTCCTGCTGAAACGTGAGCGGGTCCGCGCCGTTCACGATCTGCGCAATCGCCGAATTCACCACCATGTGGGCCACCACCGCGACGGGGAAGGGCCCTTGCCTGATCGCTTCCAGGGCGTTCGCGACGCGGCTCGCAAAGTCCAGCCACGTCTCGCCTCCCGGCGGCGTGACCGTCATCCAGGCGTGTACTTTTCGCTCGGCGACCTCGGGGTAGCGCGTCTCGATCTCGGCCCAGGTGAGGCCTTCCCATTCCCCGAACGACATCTCGCGCAAACCGTCCAGTAGCACGGGGGGCGCGGCGCAGGGGATCACCCGGGCGGTCTCCTGGGCCCGCTTCAGAGGGCTGGAGTAGATCGAGGCCGCCTCCAGCGAGCCTAGTTTCCGCCGCGCTTCGGCGCGGCCCCGATCGCTCAAGCCAGGGTCGGTGCTTCCCAGAAACACGCCGCGCAAGAGCGGTTCCGCGTGCCGGATCAGGTACAGGGTAGTCATGCCATCAGGATCAGAAACAGGGTCTCGGCCGTCACCGACACCGCGCCAAAACAGTCTCCCGTGACGCCGCCCAGGCGCCGGTGAAACCACTCCCGCGCCGACAGCAAAATCAGAGCCTGGGCTCCCAACAGGAAGCAAACCGCCCAGGGCGCGAGCAACAGCGCTATGGCGCCGCCGAGCAAAATTGCGATCAACGCGGCCCCCCGCGTGGACGAGCGCGCGAAATCGGCGCCCAGGCCTTCACCCGCGGGTTGCGAGATCGCGGCCAGGGCCACCATCGTCGCCCGCGACAGCGTGCACGCAACGGCAAGTCCTTCGGGTGAGCGCAGCGCCGCGATCGACTGCCAGCGAAACAGCAGGCTGATCACGAGGGCGATGACGCCGTACGCCCCCACCCGGCTGTCTTTCAGAATCTCGTGCATTCGTTCGCGGGAGCGGTTGGCGCGCACGGCGTCGGCTACGTCGGCCAGGCCGTCTTCGTGCAGGCCGCCCGTCATCGCGATCAGGAACAAGAGGGGGAACAGCGCCGCCAGCGCGTCGGAAAACCACGCCCGAGCGCCGATCCATACAGCGGCCGCCGCTCCGCCCAACACCAATCCCACCAGGGGGAAGAACGCGGCGCAATCACCCGGAGGCGCCGTCGCCGCCCGGATCGGGATCACGGTAAGGAACTGCACGGCCCCCAGCAATCGCCGCATCACGCCCACTCCCACGGAAGCCACCAGGCCAGCAGCGCCGCCCACAGCAGGCTCGAAACATAAAGCAGCCTGCGTGTTCCGGCGAAGGCGCGCGGGTCCAACGGGTGAATCGGATCGCCCAGGAACTCCTTCCGGCTGGAAACGCCTGCGTACGAATTGAGCCCGCCCAACCGGATGCCGAGCGCTCCGGCGACGGCCGCTTCCGGATAGCCGGAATTCGGGCTCGGCTGGCGGTGGGCGTCACGGAGCGTCACCCGCACCGAACGCGCCGCGTCATTGGCCGTCACGAGCGCCGCGAGCCACACCAGACCCGCCGACAGCCGCGCGGGCAAAAAGTTCGCGGCGTCGTCCAACCGGGCCGAGGCCCAGCCGAACTCCCGGTACCGTTCATTGCGGTAGCCCACCATGCTGTCGAGCGTGTTCACGGCCTTGTACGCCGCCATCGCGGCCGGACCGCCGAGGGCCAGGTAGAAGAGCGGCGCCACCACGGCATCGCTCAGGTTCTCGGCCACGGTCTCGATCGCGGCCCTGACGATCTCGGGCTCGTTCAGAGTTGTGGTGTCCCGGCCCACGATCATTGCGAGACGCGAACGCGCGCCTGGCAAATCGCCGGCGCGTAATCGCCCGATCACGCTCGCGGCTTCCAGGTCCAATCCGCGCAACGCGGCCAGCGAGAAGATCCAATAAATGTTGACCCCAGGCTGCGGAAGCCACCAGGCGCTGGCCTGAACGAGGCCCGCCGCCAGCGCGACGGTCGACAAAGCGAACGCTGCGCCCGCCCACTTCGGCGGTACCGGAACTGAACGCCACGCCGTTTCCCACTTCCCGATGATCCAGCCGAGACCCCGCACAGGATGAGGCAGCCATCGTGGGTCGGCGAAGAGCAAATCCAGCGCCACTCCGGCCAGCAGTTGAAACGAGGTCACTCGGACGAGCATCGGCTTCCGATCAGGAGTGCGAACCCGGAGCGTAGCACGTTTGGGCGGTGCGATAATCCGGTAGACTGCACAATGGACGAACGGCGAGCCATTCTCTTCTTTCTGGTTGCCCTGACGGGCATTGCCCTCTACTTTTGTTACCTGATCGCCGCGCCGTTTCTGACGCCGGTCGTGTATGCCGCGATGATGGCCGTCGTCTGTTACCCGCTGCACGTCCGGCTGCTGCGCCGGGTGCGGCAGCCCACCTCGGCCGCCGTCCTGTCGACCCTGTTCGTGCTGTTCGCGATTCTGATCCCCATCGCCATTCTGATTACGGGAATCGCGCACGAACTCATCGTCCTCAAAGGCGTGCTGGACGACCGGTCGAGCGGCGACTGGACCGGCGCGGCGGGCGAAATCGGCGAGAAGGCCCTGCTGTTCGCGGGCCGGTGGGTTGACGTTTCACAGTTCGATTTGCGCGGCGCCATCGTCCAACGCCTTCAGACACTCAGCGCGTACATCCTTTCTAAGGCCGGTGCACTGCTCGGCAACCTGACGTCGTTCATCGGCGATTCGTTCATCGCTTTCTTCACCCTCTTCTTTCTGTTCCGCGAAGGAAGCCATTTCCAGAACTGGGCCGCCGGCCTGGTGCCCCTGCGGCGGCCTCAGTTTGACCGCCTCTTTGTGGGAATCAGCGATACGCTGGCAGCGACGGTCAACGGCGGCCTGGCGGTGGCAGCCACGCAGGGCGCGTTGATCGGCCTGGCGTTCTGGGTCCTCGGCCTCACGGCCCCGATGGTCTGGGGCATTGCGGCCGCCCTCTTCTCCCTGGTCCCGCTGGTAGGTACGGCCCTTGTCTGGGCGCCCGGCGCGATCTACCTGTGGGCGACCGGACATTGGGTCAAGGCCTTGATTCTGGCCATCTGGTCGATGCTGTTCGTCGGGTCCGTCGACAATTTCCTCCGTCCGCTCCTCATCCGAGGACGCGTTGCACTGCACACGCTGCCCTTGTTCTTTTCGCTCCTGGGGGGAGTCCAGGTGTTTGGGCTACTCGGCGTCTTCGTTGGTCCCGTCGTCCTCGCGGTCACGGTGACGCTGATCGAGATGTTGCGCGAAGAGATCCTCGCCAGGTCCGGGACTCCTGAATAGCCGGAATGCCGCTCAAGGAATACCAGCAGAAGCGCACCTTCGAGAAGACGCCCGAGCCGCCGCCGGCGGAAAAGTCGTCGTCCGGTGGGAACTTCTTCTGTGTGCAGCGACATCACGCGACCCGGCTTCACTACGACCTTCGCTTCGAGATTGACGGCGTCCTGGCGTCCTGGGCCGTTCCCAAAGGGCCGACACTGGTCCCTGGCGACAAGCGACTGGCGGTACACGTGGAGGATCACCCCCTAGACTATGGCAACTTCGAAGGCAACATCCCGAAAGGGAACTACGGCGCGGGCAGTGTGATGCTGTGGGATCGCGGGGTCTTTGAAGTCGCGGGCGACGCAGTGGCCGCGCGCCTCCAGGTGGAACGGGGCGACTTCAAATTCCGCCTGAACGGCGTCAAGCTTCGCGGCGAGTTTGCCCTCGTTCGCATGAAGGCCCGGGGCAAAGCCGACGAGTGGCTGCTGCTCAAGAAAAAAGACGCGGTCTCCGACCCCGACTGGGACCCGGAGGATCACGCCTGGAGCGTGCTCACCGGGCGAACGCAGGAAGAGATCGCGGCCGACCTCCCAGCTCGGCGGAAGGCTGGAGTCGCGGGAGGAAGGCCGATGCCCGAGGGCGCCGTGGAGGCGCCGATGCCGGACTCGATCGTCCCCATGAAGGCCTCCTTGAGTGAGAAGGTGCCCGCCTCCGGCGAGTGGCTCTTCGAGATCAAGTGGGACGGCATTCGCGCGCTCTGCTTCGTTCAGGACGGCATACTGCGCATCGATTCGCGGAAAGGCAATTCCTGCGAACGCCAGTATCCCGAATTCTCCGTGCTGCCGCGTCAGGTGAACGCGACGAGCGCGATCCTCGACGGCGAGATCGCGGTGCTCGACGACAAGGGCCGCCCCAATTTCGGCCTCATCCAGCCCCGGATCATGGCCAGCGACCCGAACGCCATCGCGAACCTCGCCCGGGCCCGCCCGGCCACTCTGTTTCTGTTCGATCTCCTCTACCTCGATGGATTCGACCTCCGCGTGGTCCCTTTGAGCGAACGCAAGCGATTGCTGCGCGAGGTGGTGACGGCCACGCCCCAGATCCGGATCCCGGAGGATTTCGAGGAAGGGGAACTGCTCTTTCATGCCGCGAAAGAGCAGGAACTCGAAGGCATCGTCGCCAAACGCGCCGATAGCCCCTATGAACCCCGGCGCAGCGACTCCTGGGTCAAGATCAAGACCGTCGAGGAGCAGGACTTCGTCATCTGCGGATGGCTCTCCGGCGAACGCGACTACTTCGGCTCTCTGCTCCTCGGCGCTTTCAAGGACGGATCACTGATCTACACGGGCAACGTCGGCAGCGGGTTTACCGAGAAGTTGATCGCCGAAGTGCATCGCGCGCTGGAACCCTTGAAGACCGACAAGCCGACACTCGCCGACGTTCCAAAGCTTGCCGGCGAGATCACCTGGACCCGGCCCGAGATGGTCTGCAACGTCAAGTACGGATCGTGGACGCACGAAAAGCGCCTTCGCGCACCGGTCTTCCAGGGCTTGCGGATGGACGTCGACCCGTCGGAGTGCCTGCTGGAACCGGAGACCTCCGCCGCCGCCGCGAAGCCGGGGATTCGCCCGCCGCTTCTCACCGGGGCCCAGGAGCAACTGTTTGTCGCGGTCGAGGGAACGCGCCTGAAGTTCACCAATCTGAACAAGGTCTTCTGGCCGGACGAAAGCTACACCAAGCGCGATCTGATCAACTACTACGACGCCGTCGCCGCATGGCTTCTGCCGCACCTCCACGGGCGGCCGCTCTCCCTCAAGCGCTATCCCAACGGGATCCGCGGCGACTACTTTTTTCAGAAGGATTCACCGGAGAGCTTTCCCGAATGGCTGCGGTTTCTGGAAGTGCGCGACGAGGGCAAGACCACGCGCTTCGTGCTGGCGGAAGACCGCGCTTCCCTCCTGTATCTGGCGAACCTGGGCTGCATCGACCAGAATCCCTGGATGAGCCGTGCCGGTTCGCTGGAGACGCCGGACTTCATCCTGATCGACCTGGATCCGTACGAGTGCCCGTTCGACAAAATCGTCGAGGCGGCGCAACTGGTTCACCGGAAGCTGGACCAGATCGGGCTGCAGGGCTATCCGAAAACGACCGGGGGCGATGGCATGCACGTCTACATTCCGGTGGAGCCTCGATATACGTACGAGCAGACCCGCCAGTTTGCCGAGATTCTCGGTGTGCTGGTGACGGGCGAACGGCCGGAATTGTTCACCACGCCCCGTTCGGTGTCGCGGCGGGTCAAAGGCCGCGTCTACTTCGACCACCTCCAGAACGGGATGGGCAAGACGATCTCCGCTCCCTACGTGCCGCGTGCCCATCCGAGAGCGCCCGTGTCGACACCGCTCGAATGGCGGGAAGTGCGAAAGGGTCTCAGGCCCTCGCAGTTCCACATTCGCAACGCGCCGGAACGCTTTGCCGCCAAGGGGGACTTGTTCAAAGGCGTGCTGGAGAATCCGCAGGCGATTGAACCGGCGCTCGAACGGCTGGAGAAGCTGTTGCGGCCCTGAGTTGCCGGTGTGCCGGAAGTACCTCGATTTGGCCGCCGAGGCCCGGAAAGTGTCTAGCGGTGAACCGCCAGCACCGACCAGCCGGGATCGAGCACGACTTTCAACGGAGGTTGTGCGAGTTTCACTTTGAACTCCACCGGCTCATTGCCGACCCGGACCCACTCGGTTCGGGTTTTCGCACGGCTAATGTGAATCTCAACGGGTATCAGCAGTTCCGAATCGCCGTCGACGTCGGCCGGGCGAATCGTGCCGGTCAACTGGAGTGCCGGAGCGCGCCCCCGTGTCTGGTATTTCAATTCCAGCGTGGGGATGCCGGTTGAGTAAACCCACTGGTCGAAGAACGCCTCCAGCTTCGGATCCGGCGACTTGGGCGGCAGGAATTCCGCCGACAGGGTCTGAAACTCCTGGATGCTGATGGCGCGTCCCTCGAAGCGGCGGCGGAGTTCTCCCAGCATCTTCTGAAATCCAGCGTTGCCCATACGCCGACGCAGCATATGCAGAATCCACGATCCTTTCTCGTAGGTGATTGTCCTCCAGGCGTCGTTGTTGGAAGAGGAGATCAAGCGCGTGCCGAGCGCGATCGCGCCGGTGGACTCCAGGGTTCGGCCCGACGGGCCTTTGGCCAGCAGGCGGTCGCGGTACTGAAGCAACACTTCGTCCAGCGCCTTGGCGCCTCTTCTCCGCTCGAGTTGCAGGAGGGCGGAGTAGTTGGCGAGAGCCTCGAGCAGCCATTCGTCCTGGTACGAGGCCGAGGTCACCAGGCTGCCCCACCATTGGTGAGCGGTCTCGTGAGCGTAGAGGATGTCGCTAAAGAATAGCTGAGTAGACTTGGACATCGCCGCCACTGGCCGGTCCGCCGGTCCCAGATACGACAAGGTCGACAGGTAGATCAGACCGGGAAATCCTTGTCCGAAAGCGCCGGGCACTGGCGCGACCGTCAAGGTCTTGAGCGGCGGCGGGCCAAACATTTCGGAAAACAACTCCAAGGCCGACTCGATATCGGCGGCCAGTTTCTGGAGGCGCGCCTTAGGGCTGAGGGGCGGGGCGAACTCCGGAATCTGTGTGGTGATGTCCGCCCTGCGCACCGGACTCCGCTGCGGAACCAGAGGCGGCACGGGCAGAGGCGGGCGAGCCATGGACTGCAAGGCGCGTTCGACGGACTGGTTGGCGTACACCTCTACGGTGATCCCGCGGCGGGTCACTTCTGTCTTCTGATAACTGCCCAGGTTGAACCCGGCAACCCGGACCGGTACCGAGGTCCGCCGGCGTGTGGTCCGCGTCTGACCTTCGGTCTGGTCGGAAACGACTTCGCCGGCAGCGACACACTGCAAATGGGCGGGATAGCGGAACGTCAGGTCAAAGGTGGAGAATTGCACGCCCGCGTTGGGGTACCAGGAACCGCGGGAGGCGACCA
>CAZGUX010000169.1:0-38533 GCA_964529305.1 uncultured Solibacteraceae bacterium
CAGAGCGATGGCGGTGAGGACGAGCTTGCCGCGGTCGGCGAGGCGGAGTTTGAGGCGCGGGGCGGCCTCACTGGCGGGTTGCGACGGCAACACGGCTAACAGCGGCTGTTCGGGCTGTTCGGGAATATCGATCAGCGGTTCTTGCTGCATCCGGGAGTAGAGGCGCAATCGCAGGCGGGGGCGTTACCGAGACATTTCGATTCATTTCTGTTTTAGGTGATTTTCTTACACCTTCTTACGGTCGGGGCTGCGCCCTCATGGGCTTCGCCCGGCGCTCCCACCGGCGCACCCAACCGTCAGCCGTGATGTTTGATCGTGCTCGAAGCCACGGTGTCACCCGTGGGTTGCCCTCCTTCGGAAGCCGCGACCGGAAGGGAGCGCAGCCCCTACGGTCTGGAGGCAACCGAGTGAGCTAGAACACGTACCGAAGGCCCATCTGGACGCGGCGGTTTCCGCCCTCCTGGGTGCCTTCCACCAGGAAGCTCGCCGACGAGAATACCGCGTCGGGGATGCCCCAGTCGCGGGTGTTGGTGGCGTTGAAGAAGTTCGCGTAGACCTGCATGCGATGTCCCTCCGCCACACGGACATTCTTGACCAGGCCGAGATCGATCCGGTTGATGCCGTTGGCGCGGAGGATGTTGCGGCCCGCATTCCCGACACCGGTGGGATGGCCGGTGGTGATTCCCCGGAAGAGCGCCCTGCCGCCCGCCGCCTGAATTTCGGGAACGGTCATGCGGGAGAGGTCGAGCGCGGTGTTCAGATCCGGACGCGTCGGAGTGCCCACGACGTTGCCCGCGGTGCGGCCCAGAGGGTCGGTTCCGTTGAGAACCGTAAAGGGCGATCCGGACTGCAGTGTAAGAGAACCGTTGACCTGCCATCCGCCGGCGACCCGGCCCAACACGCCCTTCTGGTCGCGCATGAAGGGCAACTCGAAAACCCCGTTCGTGGTGAACCGATGAGGACGGTCGTAGGTGGAGCGCCCTCGCTCGATATCGCGGTTGAACGGATCCTGGGAGAAGGCGACCTCCCCGCGCGCGGAGGGATTGAATACCTCCGAGGCGCCGTCGATCAACGAACTCCAGGTGTAATGGGTCGCCATACTGAAGCTCCGGGAGAGCCGTTTTTCCAGGCTGAGCTGCATGGAGTGGTAGGTGGACGAGGTGCAATTGCAGCGCTCGCGGACGACGCCCCGATTGGGATTGAGGCGAACCGTTCCGCCGGAGCCCAGCAGCGGGGCGTTGCCATCGATACTTTGAAAGAGCCCCGTGCCTTTGGTCCCGACGTAGCCCACCGACATCACATACCCGCCGGCCAACTCACGCTGCAACTGCAAAGAGCCCTGCTCGGCGACAGGAGCGCGAAAATCCTTGGACGTGATGGTGCGGATCAGGAAGTTCGAATTGGCGACCTGAGGGACCGAGCCGGCGCGGATCCGCGAGACCTCGCGGAACGCGTTCGATCGGACCGCTCCGGGAACCGAGGGGTCCACTGGAATGTCATAGGCAAACACAAAGGGGAACGAGCTATTGATGTTCAACGGGATGTTCAGGAACTGGACATCATAGGTTCGCGAATAGCCGCCCCGCAGGACCAGTTTGCCCTCTCCCGTCAGGGCGCCGAGCATGCCGGGCGCGTTGCCGAACCGGTAGTTGAACCCGAAACGCGGCGCCCAGTTGTTATTGTCTCGCGACGGAACCGGACTATAGGCGTAGGCGGGATTGTTATCGTTGGCGGCGAGGACGTTCCGGTTGATCCGGGCCAGGCTGTCAAACGGATTGCCGGGCGACTCGTAGCGGATGCCGTAGGTGATGGTGAAGGTGGGCCGGATGCGCCACTCGTCCTGGACGAAGAAGAAGTAGTCGTAGTAGCGATAACGCAGGGTTGCCAGACCTCCGCGAAGGGGCGAGTTGATCTGGGCGGCCGTAGCCTGATCGTCCACAAGGCGCTGGAGGTTGGCGTACTCCAGCCGTCCTCGAAGTTGCGGCAGGAAGTTGCCGAACTGCTCGGCGCGGCGGAAGTCGATGCCGGCCTTCACGGAGTGAGCGCCGCGGATCACGGAGACCGATTCCTGGATCTGGTAATTGTTGACGAACGTCGCCTGGGGCAGGTTGGCGGCCAGGCCTATGCCGGTTCGGGCCGGGCTCAGGTTGAACTGGCGGAGTCCCAGGTCCGGGACCTCGATGGACGGTATCCTTTCGGCGACCGACGGGTTTTCAGCGGTAGTACTGGCGGCGAACCGCGAGTACGAGACGCGAAATTCGTTCAGCAGCGTCGGCTTCAACGCGCTGTTGACGCCCACGTTCAGCGAATAGCTTGTTTGTGGGCTGAAATTGGTCAGGCCGGGCGGCGTTACCTGGCCGGTGCCGGAGGCCAGAGAGTCGTCGACGATATAACGCCCAAATAGCGTGTGCCTGTCGTTGAACCGGTGGTCGACGCGGGCGGAGTATTGCCAGTCGTCGAACTTTCCGGCTGCCGCGCCCGTCAGGTCGCCCAGTGGGACGCTGAGGGTGCGGCCATCCGCGACGACCGTCCGGACCTGGCCGTTCGCCGCGCCGGCGGGAATGCCATCGAGAAACGCCTGCACGGCGGGCCGGGTTCCGGCGATGGACTGCAGGGCTTGCCGTCCTGCCTCCGTCGGAGCGCCGTTGATGGTGCCGCCCGAACCCAGGCGGCGGTCCGTCCAGCGCTGAAGTGATCCGAAGAAGAACGTCTTATCCCTGATCACCGGACCGCCAAAGGAGCCCCCGAACTGGTTCTCTACGCGGAACGGAGAATTGGTGAACCTGGCGCTCTTGTCCGTGTTGCTGAGGGCGTTGAGCTGGTTGCTGTTGTGAAACCAGAAGGCGCTTCCGTGGAAGTTGTTCGAGCCGCTCTTCGTCACGATGTTCATGACCGAACCGGCCGCGCGGCCGAACTCGGGAAGAAACTGGTTGGTGATGATCCGGACCTCGGCGATGATGTCCGGGTTGTTCAGACTCTGCAGGAGTCCGCCGGTCGACGCGTAGTAGGAATCCTGGCCGTCGATGTAGTACGCATTGGAGCGAAGGCGCATTCCGTTGGCCGAATACGCCAGGCTGGCGCTCTCGGTGCCCTGGTTCCCGTTGCT
The DNA here is from genome assembly GCA_964529305.1 of uncultured Solibacteraceae bacterium. Classification (GTDB taxonomy): domain Bacteria; phylum Acidobacteriota; class Terriglobia; order Bryobacterales; family Bryobacteraceae; genus CAZGUX01. The sequence goes on from CAZGUX010000169.1 coordinate 3,107, forward strand.
GCCGAAGTTGTTGTTGCCTGACGAAAGTTGCGTGACGCCCGGTACCGATGCCGCCAGGTTGAGGAGGTTGCGGTTGGTGGACAACGGGAGTTCGGTGATGCGTTTATGGTCGAAATTGACGCCGATCTCGGCATTGGTCGTGTTGATAACAGGAGCCTCCGTGCTGACCGTCACCGTCTCCTGGGTGGACGCCACGACCAATGAAATCCTCAAGTCGGCCTTCTGGTTGAGTGCGAGAAAGACCGGTCGTTGTCTGTACCTGGCGAAGCCGGCTTTGTCGACGGAGACCTCGAAGTTACCGACAGGCAACTGGAGAACTCGAAACGCGCCCTCCCGCGAGGTGGTTGTCTCCTTGACGATGTTGGTTTCCAGGTGGCGGACGGCGACTCGCGCGTCTGCAACGAGGGCACCGGTCCCGTCAACGACGGTACCGAGAATTTCGCCCGTGGTGGACTGTCCGAACACGGCGAGAGCCGCCGGAAAAAGCAAGCTCAGGCTCAATACAAATTTCATCATTATTTTTCTACCTCCCCTATGGAAACTCCGGCCAATCCTCTCAGTGAAAAACTGTAGGCCTGGACAAAGGAAGCTCAGAGACCGCATGCTTCTATAGGATGTAACCCTGACTCATGTTGACAAGATTGAGCCAGAACCCTCCGGCAGAGTCCCTGATCGCCACTGTTTTGACGGACGGCCCGACAATATGAGAGTCCGTCAAGGTCTGACACTTTCCTCCGTCCAGTTCAGCACACGGACGAAATTATGTTCGAGTATACTGTGTCCCGGAGAAATATGTCAGGCTACTGAAGTACTGAGTATGTCTAAGTAAATCATGTCCAGAAAGGGAAGGGATTTGTCCGAGAGTCCCGCATTTCGGCGATGAGACCGGGAAGGCGTTTGCGCCGGCTCAGCAGGCGGACCAGCAGTCGCTCGAGGGCATCTTCGTCTCCGTGGACCCAGTCCGGCGGGACGCGCCGCCATGCACGGTCGACCAGATCCTCGGGGAAATGGATGATCCGGTCGAGCCAAGGCTGGAAGTCGTCGAGAGAGCGAACAGCGGCGTAAACCTGCTTGCGGAGATAGAGGCCATTGAGCGGGGAATCGACGTAATCCCAGTGCGGCCCGTTGAACGCGTACCCATGGTCGATCATTAGCGATACGAAGCCGCGCTTTCGGGGATGGTCCGCTGGTGCGTTCCATTCCCGCAGCCGGGCCCGGAAGAAAATCGACTGGCGGGCATCGGCATTGCCCACCCACTTGTCGAACGCGAGCACGCCTCGGAACTCGGTCAGATTCGCTACCGTGGACAACAGAGCGTCGGGAAGAAAATCGTAGACCGCGACCAGCGAGGGATCTCCAGGGAACCGAGAGGCGAAGTGCCAGCCCCCGGCGGGCCGTTCGCAGGTGCGGCCCGATTGAACGGCGACTTCGGGATTGTCGCGGACGAACCCCCGAGGTAGCTCAATAAACTCCCAGGCGGGCACGGAGATGTCGAGGAACTGAAGAAAGATGGAGCACAGCAACTCGTTCACGACGACGCGCCGGTGCTGTGCGTTGTTGAGAAACTTGACGACATAGAAGTGCCCGTCGTCGGCTTCGACCAGGTGCGCCTGTGCGCCTCCTCGCATGCGGCGGATGTGCCGTACCGCCTGAATGGGCATGGGAAATGAAGTAACCTAGTGTTTTAGCACATCAGCGTCCGGGCTCCGCGGAGCCGCGGTTCGGTCTGATGAATCGAGGAGAACCAGGCACGCATGGCGGATGAAGCCTCTCAGAAAGAATCGCAACCGACTCCCCCTTCCCGCAGCAAGGACGAAGTGGCCCTGGAGTTGATGAAGTTCATCGCGGTATCCACCGGTTACGGAAAGGGAACAGGGAGCACCGGCTTTTCCGGTAAGGCGGGACGCAGTCCGGAGGAGTACGCGGACGCGTTGCTGGAACTGTTCGAACGGTGCCGGAAGGTGGTAGGCAAGGAATAGACGGGCAGTTCGTCCGAGAGGCCCGGCCCAAGAAGCAGGGTGGAGACTTTGCCGGTCCCCACCCCAACTTCCCAGCTATTTCTTCTTCGAAGCTTTCTTGGCCTTGGCGGGAGCTTTCTTCACGGCCTTTTTGGCCGGAGCCTTCTTTGCGGCCTTGGCGGGTGCGGCCTTCTTCTTGGCCTTGGCAGGAGCCTTTTTGGCAGCCTTCTTGGCCGGAGCTGCTTTCTTGGAAGCCTTGGCCGGCGCCGCCTTCTTGGCCACCTTCTTCACCGGGGCCTTGGCGGGAGCCTTCTTCGCGGGAGCCTTTTTTGCGGGAGCCTTTTTGGCGGCCTTCTTCGCCTTTGCCGGAGCCTTGGCGGGGGCTGCCGCAGCCGCCGGCGCTTCCGCCGGAGGTTCGACCGCCGCTGGAGCGGGACCGGGCTCGGAGACCGGCGGAGGCGCTACCGGTACCGGCTCGTCATCCTCGTCTTCCTCCTCGCCGGCATCATAATCGTCGAGGCTCGCACCCTCGTGCTCATCGTCGAAATCGCGATAGTCATCCAGTTCTTCGTCATTGAGACTGAACCAGGTATGAAACATTAGTCGTGCCTCCTGTCGCACGGACGATTCACTTCAACCCTAGAATATACCTTTTTTTCAAACAGGCAAGAGGCAGTTCGAGCTTTTGCGAGGAATTCGATGAAGAGCCAGCCGGAGGCCTCCGGCGGCGCCCCGAAGGGATGCGGATCAACCCCGGCGCGAACGGTTGGAAGCAGTCTGAACGCCGCGTGGGCGAGCGGCCTTGCTGGAAACCGGAGCGCGTCGCGACCGGTTGACGCCCCGGGAGGAGGCTGCCTTTCCACGGTTCAATCCGATTGCCGCGGGAGCGTGTTTCTCGACGCGAACGCTGTGCGCTTTGGGGATCAACAACAGTTCGCCCACCGCAGGGTCGCCGGCATCGAGGTGATTGACCTGAGCGATCGCGGTGGGCGCCTCGCCATAGTGCTTACCGATCGTCGCCAGGGTGTCTCCGCTTTCGACCCGATGGACGCGCCAGGACGCCCGCCGGTCCGCTGGCACGGTCCGCAGAATCGACGCGACCAGGTCGCCTTTGGACTTGGGCACACGCAAGGCATAACCGGACGGCGCGAGGTTGCGGAGCAGGGCCGGATTCAGTTCCTGAATCTGGGACACGGGCGTCTCCGTGAGGTCGGCAATCAGGGCCAGATGGGTCGCCGAGGTCATCTCGACCACGTCATAATCGAGCGGCGGATGCGGGACAACCCCCTCCAATCCGTACTCCTTGGCGTTCTTGGTCATGATGGTCATGGCCAGGATAATCGGGACGTAGTTGGAGGTTTCGAGCGGCAGCATGCGGTCTGCCCGCAGTTTCCAGAAGTCAGCGTATCCTGTGCGCTCGACCGCCCGCTCGACGGCCATCGGGCCGCAGTTATAGCCGGCAATCGCCAGATACCAGTCGCCGAACTGATCGTACAGATCCCGCAGGTGCCGTGCGGCGGCCCGCGTCGCCTTTTCCGGATCCAGACGCTCGTCCGACCATTGGGTCTGGTCCAGTCCGTATTGCTTGCCGCGAAAGGCCATGAACTGCCACATGCCAGTCGCCCTCATCCGGGAAACCGCTCGCGGGTAGAATCCGGACTCGGCCTGGGCCAGGTGAATCAACTCCTGCGGAACACCTTCCTCGCTGAGAATGCGCTGGATCATCGGGCGGTATCGTCCCGCGCGCTCCAGTCCATTGACCAGCGTCCGGTGCCCGCGCCCGGCGAAATACTGAACGAACCCGAGAACTGCGTCGTTCATGGTCAGGGGCAACTGGGAAACCGTCGCCTGCAACTCGGCTTTGACCTTGCTCTTCAGCTTGGGGTCGACCGGAAACGTCAGCGGGAGGATATCTTCGAGGGGAGACTTCTCAAAACGGGGCTCCTGGGCAGGAACAGCAGCTTCCATCCCGGTCAGTTCGAGACGATAGATCGAATCCACCATCTCGTCGAAGTGCGACTGCAGACGGGTCCGATCCTTTGTTCGCTGGAAGGCCTTCATATAGAGGTCCATCGTGCGATCAAACTGGATCCGGGCCTCGGGAAGATTGCCCATCCGATAAAAGCGCTTCCCGGTTTGAAAGGCCTCCTCCGCCCGGGCCATGAGCAGTTCTTCGCCGGCCAGAGCCGTGCCGAACGCCGGATCGCCGACCGAGAACTTGGGCATCTCGCCCGCCAGGTAGGCGTTCCCGTTGATCTTGGGCGGCTCGCCGGGGGTGGAAAAGACCGTGGACCGGACCTTTTTGGCGGCAACGAACTCCTGGGGTTGCGCCAGACCCGAAACCAGGAACAGTGCGGCTGCCGTACAGCCAAGTTGAATAGGGGTTCGTCGCTTTCGAAAGAACATCCGTCTCCTCGAAACTTCGCGAGCGGTTCCTGGCCAAGGCGTCACCAGGCATTCACCAGACTGTAAGAACTCACAATAATACCCTCTTGTGACGCAATAAGGCAAGCAGGTCTACCAAAAACTGAAGAGCAGCACTGGCTGGAATCCGCTATCTAGAATCTGGCTGGATGAGATAAGCCTTTAGGCCTTACCGCCGAACGGTTGTGGAGCCACCGCCAGGAAATGGCCGTCAGGAATGGGTCGACAGCACGGTAACCCAGAAGGGAACATCGTCGCAGCGGAAAGCGAGTTGCTCGCACAGTCTGGAGCCGCACACCCGCACGCTGTAATGAGTGCCATCCACTACGGAAGGCATGGAAAGCCGGATCCCCCGCCTCAGGATGCATTTGAGGTTGCCGCCAATCATGTTGGCCATTTCGCCGAGAACGTCGCGCACGACATCATCCACCGCGACAGGGGTCTCGGTGGAGAGGAACCGCGCCGCGAAACGGCAGGCCTGCCCACGATTGCATTCGAGCAGAACGACTCCGTCCCATTCGCCCGCCAGGTGCACCGCCGCGGTCAACCGGTCGCCTCCCGGGTACCAGGGCTCGCCGCACTCGACCACCTCCATGCTCAACATGGCCGCGAAGACCGATTCCACAATCTGTGTCAGCTCACTTGCCGATACGTCTACAGTCACTTCGGTTGGCATAGTTCCCTTTCAACGGGCAATGTACACGGTGGCGTTTCCCACAGCCCGCCGGTCAAAGAATTCCTCGACCCCAAACGCGGTCTCAGCTCCGCCCAACAGCAGCCAGCCCCCTCGAAACAGGGTGCCGTGGAGTTCTTTCATCATGTTCTGTTTGGTTCCGGCGTCGAAGTAGATCATCACATTCCGGCAGAACACCAGGTCGAAAGGTCCGAGGGCGCGCATGCTCTTGCGCAGATCGATCGTCTCGAATCGGACCATGGCCCGGACCGTGTCGCTCAGTTGCCAGTCGACCCCCGAACGGAGGAAGTGCTTGACCAGGAGTGCGGCCGGCAATCCTCGGTTGACCTCGATCTGCTGATACCTGCCAGACCGGGCGCGATCCAACACCTGCGAGGAAAAGTCGGTCCCGAGAATCTGGATGTTCCAGTCGCCCAGGCCCTCCGCCAGGAGGAGCATCGCCAGGCTGTACGCCTCCTGCCCCGTCGACGCCGCGGCCGACCAGAAACGCAACCTTTTGATGTCACGCCGCTCTTCCCGAAGCCGGGGCAACAACATCGTCCGGATGGCGTCGTAGTGGGCTGGATCGCGGAAGAAATAGGTTTCGTTGGTCGTCATTGCCTCGACGACCCTCCGGCCCACCTCCTGTTCCCGAGTGGCGCGAAGGAGCGCGCACAGGTCGTTGATAGAAGTGAGACCGAGTGACCTCACGATAGGGCTGAGCCGGCTTTCGAACAGGTACTGCTTGTTCTCTTCGAGAACGATTCCGGCCTGGGAATACACGTGCTGTTGCAGGAACCGGTAGTTGTCCGAGTGGATCTCCGCGGATGTCATCTGACCGTCCATCGCTCTCCCTTCACGTTCGGCCCGCCAACTTCAAGATCCCCGGAACTACCTGGTCAAGGGGCAGGATTCGGTCCGCAAGCTGTGCATTGGCGACGGCTCCTGGCATCCCCCAAACAACACTGCTGGCTTCATCCTGCACGAGGACTCGAGCCCCCTGCGCCTTGAGGATCTCGGCCCCCCGCAGGCCGTCCTGCCCCATGCCCGTCAGAACCGCCGCGATCACCGCGCCGCCGTACACTTCCCCGATCGAGGTGAAGAGCGCATCCACGGCGGGACGGCACGAGTTCAACGGAGGGGACTGATCGAGTTTCACGTTCACCTGGCGACCGTTGGCGGCCACCTTGAGGTGAAAATCCCCCGGGGCAATCAGGATCTTGCCTGGCTCGACGGGTTCGCCGTGAACCGCTTCCTCTACCGGCAACCGGCAGGTGGCGTGGAGACGCTCGGCGAGCAACCGGGTGAACAGAGGCGGCATGTGCTGGACTACGAGGACTGGCAAGGGAAAACCGGCGGGCAAGTCGGGCAGGATCGCCCCTAGCGCCGTCGGCCCGCCGGTCGAGACCCCGATGGCGACGGCTTTGGGCCGCGGGTGTATTCCCCAATCGACCGGCGTATCGGGCCGGGCAGACGGCTTTTCCGGAGCGCCCGCCGTTGGAGGGCGGATGGGTGCAGCGGCCATCTGTCCCGGCATGTAGAAAAACTGTTTGATCTTCGGAACCAGTTCTTCCCGCAGCCGCGCCATCGAGCGGTCGAGCGACCCCTCGTTGGATGCCTTGGCAACATAGTCGTCAGCTCCCAAGCTCAGGGCATCCAGCGTGGCCACGGCGCCTCGCTCGGTGAGCGTGCTGAACATGATGACACGCAGTTGCGAATAGTCGCGGCGGACCCGGCGCAACATCTCCAGGCCATTCATTTCCGGCATCTCGATATCCAGCGTGAGGACGTCGGGATTGAACTGCGGGATCCGCTGGAGCGCGATCACCCCGTTCGAAGCGGCTCCGACGACCTCCAGCATCGGGTCCTGTTCGAGGGCATGGGTCACCAGGCGCCGGATGACCACCGAATCGTCCACCACCAGGACACGAATCCGTTCCCCGGGCTGGAGCAATCGCCTGTTCACGGCCGCCATGGCTGGTCCTCCTTCACGGATGAACCCCGATGAGCTGAAGCTTCTCCACGAGGATGTCCTTGGTGAAGGGCTTCATGACGTACTCGTTCGCGCCCGCCTCCAGTGCCGTGGCCATTTGATCCAACTCGGTCTCCGTCGTGACCATGACTACGGTCAACGACGACAGAGCGGGGTCCTCGCGCAACCGCCTGAGGAGGTCCAGGCCATTGATCTCGGGCATGTTCCAGTCGGCCAGAACCAGCGTTACCGAGGTCTTTTCCGCGTCGATCACCTCCAGGGCCTCCCTTCCGTTGGCCGCCTCGCGGACTTCGAATCCCAGTTCTTTCAAGGTCTTGGACAGGATCATCCGAACGGCCCTGGAATCGTCGACAACCAGTGCTTTCGCCATCATTTCACCTGCATTTGCTCACTCCAGGAGACGCGGCTCAGAGACCCAGGCCGCGTCCCAAACACACTCGGTCACACGGTGAATTGCGAGACGACCTTCTGGAGTTGCGCCGCCATGTGGCTCAGCTCCTGCGAGGCCTTTTGCGTATCGTTGGCCCCTTGGGTCGTGTTCCTCGCCGCCACGGCGACCCCGCCGATGTTCTTGGCGATGTCGCCGACCCCCTTGGCCGCTTCGGTGACGCTGCGGCCGATTTCGTTGGTGGTCACCGTCTGCTCTTCCACCGCCGAGGCAATGCTGTTGGAGATGTCGTTGATCTGATTAATGATCGTGCCGATCTCCTCGATCGCCTTCACCGCGCCTTTGGTGTCGCCCTGGATCGCCTCGATCTTCTGTCCGATATCCTCGGTCGCCTTGGCGGTTTGCTTGGCCAGTTCCTTCACTTCGTTGGCGACCACCGCGAAGCCCTTGCCCGCTTCGCCGGCGCGCGCCGCCTCGATGGTCGCGTTCAGCGCCAGCAGGTTGGTCTGCTGCGCAATCGAAGTAATCACCTTGATCACGTTGCCGATCTCCTGGCTGGACTCGCCCAGCTTCTTCACCGTCTCGTTGGTCGAGTGCGCCACGCTCACGGCGTTCTTGGCCACCCGCGCCGATTCATTGGCGTTCTTGGCGATCTCCCGGATCGAGGATTGCATCTGCTCGGAGGCCGACGCCACCGACGACACGTTCTTCGAGACCTGCTCGCTGGCCGCCGAGACCACGTTCGATTGCGTGGCCGTCTCCTCGGCGTTTCCCGACATCTGCTGGCTGACGGCCGACATCTCTTCGGAAGAGGAAGCCAGCGCCTGAGCACTCTGGCTGAAGCTGCGCATGTCTTGCTGAAGGTCGGACGCCATCCGGTTGATGTCTTCCTTGAGTTGGGCAAAGTCCCCCTGATGGTCGCCTTCCACCCGCGCCTTTAGATCCTTGGCGGCAATTCTGCCCACCACGGCGGAAGCGGCCCGGATCGGCTTGACCACCGCATCGAGAGTACTGTTCACGCCTTCGACGATCTTGCGGAAGTCTCCCTGGTGCCGGGAGGCCTCGGCCCGGGTGGCGAGTTTGCCTTCCACCGCGGCCTTCACCAGCCGGTCGGCATCGGCGACCAGCGCATTGATGTTGTCGACGCACGTGTTCAGGTTATTCTTGATCGTGTTGAAGTCGCCCTGGTAGGAGTCGGTGATTTTGGAAGGAATGGCGCCCCGGCTGATCTTGTCGACGTAGTCGGCGGCGACGTTGAGCGGTCCGATGACCGCATCCAGGGTCTGGTTGACTCCTTCGACGATTTTGCGGAAGTCGCCCTGGTGTTTGGAGGCATCGGCGCGGGTGGCGAGTTTGCCTTCCACCGCCGCCTTTACCAGCAGACCGGCATCGGCAATCAGCGCCTTCAGGTTGACCCGAACCTGCTCGATGGTGTCGTTGATGAACGCCTTCTTGCCTGGGAATCTCTCCAGCGGCGCTTCGAAGTTGCCTTTCCCGAATTCAGCCACGCAGGCCATCGCTTTCCTCTTCACCGCGATGTGGCCGGCGACCATTTCGTTAGCCCCCTGGGCCATGACCCGGTACGCCCCTTCGAACTTCTCGACCGGCACGACGACGTCGATATCGCCCTTGTTGTGCTCGTCCGACATGTGTTTCATTTCGCTGAGCAAGCCGCTCAAGGAATCGATGCAGGTGTTGAGGTTGTTCTTGATTTCGTTGAAGTCGCCCCGATAGGAGTCCGTGATCTTGGGCGGAATATCACCCTTCGAGATGCGGTCCACATACTCGGCCGACACATTCAACGGGCCGATCACCGCGTCCAGAGTCTGGTTCACGCCCTCGACGATCCTGCGGTAATCGCCCTGGTGTTTGGAGGCATCGGCGCGGGTGGCCAGTTTGCCCTCCACCGCCGCCTTGACGAGCGAGTCGGCGTCGGCGACCAGTGCCCGAATGTTGTCAATACAGGCGTTCAGGTTGTTCTTGATCTCGTTGAAGTCGCCGTTGTAGGTGTCGGTGATCTTGGGCGGAATGTCGCCCTTGGAGATGCGATCCACGTACTCGGCAGCCACGTTCAAAGGTCCGATGACCGCATCGAGAGTCTGGTTGACGCCGCTGACAATCTGTCGATAGCCCCCCTGGAACTGTTCGCCATTGCCGCGGGTCGCGAGCTTACCGGCCACCGCCGCCTGCGTCAGCGATTCCGCCTCGGCAACCAGGGTGCGCAGGGTTTCCACGACCTGGAGAAAGCTCTTGCCCAGCACATCCTGTTCGGACTTTGGCTTCACGTCCACCGTCAAATCGCCCGCGGCGATCCTCTGGGCCAGGCCCGAGCGGTCTTTGATCACTTCGGCCATGGCGCGGAACGCTTGCGCCAGCGCACCCAGTTCATCCCGGGTATCCAATTCGACGCTCACATCGACGTCGCCCAGCGCCAGTTTCCCGGCGGCGGCCTGCATGGCCCGCAGCGGATTTCCGATAATGCGTGCGATCAGCAGTCCAAAGCCCAACGCCAGCAAGACGCCCACCGCAATGAAAATGAGAATTTTGGTCCTCGCGGCGGCCACCGCCTCTGCGTTTGCCTTCTGATCCGCCTCCGCGTCGCGGGCGTTGATATCGATCAGGGCCCGGAGTTCCTTGCGAGCCTCCGCCTGGGTCTTGCGGGCTTCTCCATCAATGATCGCAATGGCTTTGGCTTCCTGTCCGTTCAGCAGCAGATCGATGGCCTTCCCCCTCGACTGTTTGTACTGCTCGAAGGCGGACTGGAACCTGGAAAGGGCCTCTTGCTCCTCCTTCGACAGCTCCGTTTTGCTAAAAGCAGCAAGGTAAGCGTCGACCTTTTTGGTTTCCGCTTCGATCAGGCCTACGTACTCCCGGCGATCCTCTTTGTCCTTGGCTGCAAGCGCGTTCCGCACCTCCGTACGCGCGATAAGAAAGGCCGCGTTGGCGTACCCCAAATCGCGGATCGGGATCAGATCCTGGGAATACATCCCGTCGCTCCGGGTTTTCGATTCGGCCATGCCGGAAAGCCCAACCCAACCGATGAGCCCGGCGACGGCCGCCACGACGACAAAGCTGGCCAGCAGCTTGGTGCCGACTTTCAAATCATAGAACCACTTCACAATTCACCTTCCTTGTGTTTCTCCGACAATCCGCTTCCGAGTTGTAGGCTCTTGCTGACAATCTCCAACGACCGCCGCAGCCGCAGGTTGCAGCCTTCTGTCAACGGCGGCCCGTGCCCGAAGTAGATGATCCGGACATCCCGGGTACAAATTCGTTCGATCGCGGCGGCGAAACGCGCCTCGTAACTTCCGTCCGTCGAGCAGACCAGCAGCGGAGTGTCGCCCGCGAACAGCACCCCATCCTGGCGGCAGTACAGACAGATCGAGTCGCTGCTGTGGCCGGGCGTGTGCAGGACTTCGAAGACCCGGTCGCCGGCCTTCAGCTCATCGCCTTCCTCCAGTACCCCATCTACCCCTTCGATCGCGCCGTCGAACGCGAGGACTCGGGGTTGGAACCGTTGGCGAATGGCCCCCAGCAGCTCGACATGGTCGTAGTGCCCATGGGTCAGGACGACCTGTTCGACGGGTTTCTTGCCGACGCCGGTGGGCGCCCGGCCAAGACTTTCGAGAACGGTGGGATCCCGGCCCACATCGACCAGCGAATTCACGTCGGCAAGACCGCTCCAGTCGCCCAGAATCAGGTGGACGTTGGAGGAGTAGATTTTCGCGCTAGTCGCCAATGAAATCACGCGCATGGCTCGGCCTCCACCTTGCGAAACAAGGGCCCGTGGGGAACCACGGGCTCAAACAGATGAGCCGTCCCGGCGGGCAACTTCTGGGTGTGCTCGGTAACCAGACACCCGCCCGGCGCGAGCGAACGGTGAAACATCCGGAGGACTTCAACCCGCTGGGGGTGTGAGAAGTGGAGCAGCACGTTTTTGCACACCACCAGACCGAATCCCGTGTCAATTTCCTTGCACGAGAGAAGGTCGTGGCGGGCAAACCTCACGACCGAGCGGATCGGACCCGCGACCCGGTAGCAACCGTCCTCGCCCGCCGGCTCAAAGTATTGCTCCAGGATTCCCGGCGGCATCCGCTCGAGATCCCCGCTCGAGTAGGCCGCCTTCCGGACGATGCCCTCGAACTGCCCCGTCTCATCGATGTCAGTAGCGTCAATCCGCAGGTTGCGGAAGGCGAACCTTCCCAGGCGGCCGGCCAGCAGGATGGCGAGGGTATAGGCCTCCGGGCCCATCGCGCAACCGGCATCCCAGACCCGTGGGTGGTTGCGTCCGGCGAACTCCCGCGCGGCATGGTCGACGGCGAGTTCCAGCACCGGCAGGTCCCGAAAAAAATAGGTGAACGCCACGCGTGCTCCTTGGCGACTTAGGAGGGTACGGTCTGCCCGCCACCGCCGCTGAGATCGAGGGTTTGCCCGGTGTCGAGCACGAGCAGGAGCCTGTCCTTGAGCTTGTGAATCCCCCGCACGAGGTTGCTGACGGCAGGATCCAGATTCTCCGGCGGACGCTCAAACGAACTCGAGTCCGCTTCGACGACATCGCCAATCTCATCCACCAGGAGGCTGACCGCTCCGTCGTCGGTACGAACGACCACGTTCATGGAGGTTTCTCCTCCTACTCGGGGCGGCAGGCCCAGGCGGCGCCGCATGTCAATCGCGGTCACAATCTGGCCCCGCAGGTTGATCAGACCTTCAATGACCGCCGGAGCCAGCGGCGCCGGAGTCATCTCCTGGTACCGCAGAACTTCCTGAACCTGCAGTACGTCGATCCCGAAATGAAATCCCGCCACATCGAAGGTCGAGTACTGCCGGCTGAATACCTGGTTGCCGTTCTCCGAATTGGTACGAGTCTCTTTGGTTGCCATTGGGTCTAGCTTTTGCTCCTATTCCGCTCCAATTCCGCTCCTATTCCGCTCCTCTTCCGCTCCCATTCCTCTTCTCCCCGCCCACATACTCGGCCGACTCCAGATGGCGGGGCGTTTTCCTTCCACTTTTGTTATCGGCGGGGATTGCCCCGGCATGAGTAGGCCGGCTTTGATCGAGGGGTACAGGGCGAAGTTCGTGGTTGCCTCCGCCCGGGACGGCTCTGCAGCCGCTTCCCCAGTCGTCCTCCGCGGGGCCGTCTTCAAAATCGCCGTCCCGCGTTCAAGAAGACAAAGTGATGAGGGCTGCCATCGATCGTCCGCTGAAGGAACCCACCGGGGAAGATGTGTCCGTAGCCGAAATTCACCTGAGTGGTTTTGAGCACGGTCCACAAGGCCTGCAGGTCGAGTTCTTGCGCGACGTGGCGCCCCGCGCTGCCATCCGGCCTCCGGGCCACCAGTTTTGCTCCCGGCGCATACAGTCCGTCGCTGGCACTGGCCAGCCAAAAGGAGTGATAACTGGCAGACAGGACGATGGCAGGCCGGGCCTTGATCTCAAACCCCGTCCTGGCATGGCGCAGATTGCTCCACATGAACTGGTCCGCCATGCCGAATTTGTCGTGCGCGCTGGGATATAGCTGGTCAAACGAGCCGCGCAGCCCGTCTTTCGGGTCCTTGTCGCCTGTAGCGTGGTTGTACTCGACAAACAGGCGCGGCAGACGCCGCGGATCGGGAAGCGTGTGACCCACCACGAAATGGGAGGCCCAGGCCTCGATCCGGTCGCCCGCATACCGTCCGCGCTGGCTCGCGACTTCAACTCCATAGTCAAAGCCAACCGGCAACTTCCCCACCCACCGCACCCCGCCCGTTTTGGCATCGAGACGGCCGGCAGCGCCCAATTCCCCTTTCACCGCCGGAGCGAGTCTCCAGAGCAGGTACGGCTCTATGGTGGCGTTCGGGATCAGCCGTTCGAGCGAACCGTACAGCCCGTGGAAATTGTCCCGGTCAACGCGCCGGTTGAATTCGCCGTCTCTCATTCGCACGACCGAAGCGGCAAAGGCATCCAGGCGGATACCGCGATGTTGGAAGGTGGCGCGAAGAGCGTCAAAGGTGCGCCCGGTATTGGACCAGTTCGGATCCGCCACCAGCCTGCCTTCGCCGAACACCAGACTCTGCCTCCCCACCCTGAGCACCAGGGGCTGCTTCTCGGCGTCGCCCAACTCCAGGTAGGCCAGGCGCAGGTCCATCGAATCCTTCTGCGACGAAGGCGCCGGCCTCACGTTGCCGCCAAAGACCCTCGAGTCCTGCCCCTGGAAATTGAACTTCAGCCAGCGGACCGGCGCCACCTGCAGATTGATTCTCAGGCGGTTCAAGGTGTACAGATCCGAGGCTTCCCGGTATCCAATGCCGCTCAAGCCCTCCACCCGCACCCGCTCCTCCCCGCTCCAGCGCAGCCACGCGGGAAGTTCCTTGTTCAGCCGATCGGACGGAACCGGGTTCCGCCGCGCATTTCCCGGTTCGGCCCCGTGCGCCATCAGGCACCATCCAAGAAAGAACGCCGCAAAGCCCTTCGAGCACCGGCGGGGAAGTCTCATCGGTCAACTCCGTTCTGCCGCCGAAGCGGCCACGGTTTCGCTTATCGGACCTCTCCGTTGCTCTGTGAGGACCGTAGACTGGAGGCGCCAACCCCTGCGCAGGTGGCGTGCTAAAGCGCCGTAGACCGTCCTGGTACGCGCGGGCACGTCCGGTGCGATTCACCTGTGGCAGAATGGTGTCCGATGGGTTGCAAGCGGATTGGCCGGATCGTTTCAGTCCTGATGGTGGCGGTGACCTTGGCGGCGTGCTGTTTTGCACGCGAGGACGAGAAACCAAGGTGCACGGCCAAGCTGCGGGGCCAGTTCTGGCCGGAGCAAGCCAACTCCGACCCTGGCCTGGTTTCGCGCCTGATCCGGACGGGTCAACTCGAAATCTGTACGGTGAGAGTGTGGAGACACCGCTGGGAGCCACTCACGGTGACCGTCAGCCAGTTGGCGAAAGAGAGTGGCCCAAAGGCAGAGGGTCCGAAGCCGGCCAGGGCCGACTGACAAAGGCGACGGCCGGCAGCCCTCCCTCCGCCCGCGTCCGCTCTCTGTCATCCGAACACAACGGATCGGAGGCCGAACCGCTCGCTGGATTTTCGGTCAGGACCGGGTCAGACCGTGAACCGGGAGACCACATTCTGAAGACGGGCCGCCATCCGGCTCAGTTCGTGCGAGGCTTTCTGGGTCTCACTGGCCCCGTAGGTGGTGTTCCTGGCTGCGAGGGCCACTCCGCCGATATTCCTAGCGATGTCGCTGACCCCCTTGGCTGCTTCGGTCACACTCCGGCTGATTTCGTTGGTGGTCACGGTCTGTTCTTCCACCGCCGAGGCGATGCTGTGGGAGATATCGTTCACCTGATCGATGATGGCGCCGATCTCCTCGATCGCCTTGACGGCGCACTTGGTATCGCCCTGGATCGCGTCGATCTTCTGGCCGATATCCTCGGTGGCGTTCGCGGTTTGCTTGGCCAGTTCCTTCACTTCGTTGGCGACCACCGCAAAGCCCTTGCCCGCCTCGCCGGCGCGGGCGGCCTCGATGGTCGCGTTCAGGGCCAGCAGGTTGGTCTGCTGGGCGATTGATGTGATCACTTTGATCACCTTGCCAATCTGGTGGCTGGACTCGCCGAGTTTCCGCACGGTGTCGTTGGCCGAGTGCGCCACGCAGACGGCATTCTTCGCCACACGCGCCGACTCGTTGACGTTCTTGGCGATCTCGCGGATCGAGGACTGCATCTGCTCGGAAGCCGATGCGACCGAAGAGACATTCCTCGAAACCTGCTCGCTGGCCGCCGACACCAGATTCGCCTGCGTGGCGGTCTCTTCGGCATTGCCCGCCATCTGCTGGCTGACAGCCGTCAGTTCTTGCGAGGAGCAACCGAGGGCGGAAGCGTTTTGCGCGGTGTCCGAGATGAGGGCCGTCAGATTGGCCCGCATCTGCTCGATGGTGTCGTTGATGAAGGCCTTCTTGCCGGGGAATCTCTCGATCGGGGCCGTAAAATCACCCTTCCCGAACTCCGCCATGCAGGCCATCGCTTTCGCGTTGACGGCGATGTGCCCGGCCACCATGTCGTTGACCCCCTGGGCCATGACCCGATAGGCCCCCAGGAACTTCTCGACCGGGATCACCACGTCGATGTCGCCCCGGTTGTGTTCATTCGCCATGCGCGTCATGGCGGCGACAAACTCCGTCGTATTCCGGCTCAGGACCTGCTTGATCACGCCAACCTGCTCGGCTTTGTCTCCCCCGGTGCAGACCTGGTCGAGAGCGATTCCGGTGGCTCCCAACATGCCCGCCAGGGTATTCAGGATGAAAGCGTCCCCTATGGCCTGCAGGTCGAGATTCAAAACCTTGGCGAAGGCCGCTTCAACGCGGATTACTTTCTCCTCATCGAGTATGTCCCGGCGCAAATACAGGTCCAGCAGCCGCTGGTACTCGGGATAAGACCCCACATACCACTTGAAGGGCAGATTGATCCGGTCATGCACCGTTCCGACGAACAGGCGCTTTTCAAAGTACCGCACGTCCCAATTGACCGAGGCGCCGGCAAAGATCTCGGTGAAGTACCCCGCCTGGGCGGCCTCCAACTGCGTGCGCAGAGCGGGCAGCGGCAGATTTCTTTCCCGGGCCATACGTTCGAAGAATTCGCGCGTCGGGCCGAAGTGAAACTGCCAGTCGTAGAACTCTCGGGCGATTTCCGTCGCGACCGACTGCGCCCAGGGCGCCATCTCCGCGAGCAGTTCCTGCTCCTCGCGCCCAAGCCGGACGAACTGCCGGCGGAGGGCGAGGCACTCGTCGTCCATCCCGAACCGATGGGCAAGACGGTCCCGCGATTGCGTCCAACTGACCTCGGCGGGCAGTTTCCGGGCTAGAGGTTCGCCAGGCCCGGCTGCCGGTTCCACGGCGTAGTCCCCTTCCTGCATCTTGGAGCTTTGGTTGCTTTCCATCCCTCATTTCTCCATCCGTTCGATCCAAATACTTTTGTGATGACTCCCGCCATTTTCGCCATGTCCATCGGGCACCCGCCGTCCCCCAGCCTGCTGCCCACAGGACCGCTCCGAGGGGTATTCTCGGGTGGACGCTCGAAGACCTCCATGTCCGGTCCATCAGCCAGAAGGTGCCCTTTCTGCCAGGCGGCCAATCGGAGCCGGCCGCGTCCTTATAGAAAGAGGGCAACCAGTGGCCGGTTGCTGCCAGGTTATCCTCTCTCTCCCACGCCGGCCGGTGCGGTCTCGGCGGGTTCCAGAACGGCGGCCAACCGTGCGATCGACTCGAGCATCGCCTCACTGTCGAACTTCATCTGGTAGTTTTGAAAATCACGCGGTTCTTCCGAGCATCCTGGCATCTGCTCGGGCGAATCCGCCAGAGCCAGAATGGGAATCCTTTGCCATGCCGGGCGGCCGCGGATCGCTTCGAGCAAGCCGGAACTGCCGTGGGGCGGCACATCGAGCGCGGTCACGATGACGTCCACCGGGTGCTGTTCCAGCCCTCGAACCGCCTCGTCCACGGTCGCGGCCTCCAGGACCCGGTAGCCCGCCATGTCCAGCCCGCTCGAGATCAAGCCCCGGGAAAACGCCGAGGGTTCGATCACCAGAATCCTCTTGCCGCTTGCGGGCCGGCCTCCGTCCTGGAACCACGTCTCGGTGGCCGCGCGAATGACATGATTCAGGTCGACGAAATCGGTGACTTTTTTTCCGACCACCGCCGAGCCGAGGAGACCTTTGCGCCCCGACTTCTGCCGCACGGTGACCCCTTCTTCGGCGACGTCCAGGATCTGGTCGACCACCACGCCCACGCTGCGGTCGCCGTCGTTGAACACCACCACCTGCACCGGATCGGGCGCCTGGTCCTGGGTTGACGGGTTGGTCTCGAGGACGGCCCGGAGGGGCACCAGCGGCAGGATGCGGTTGCGGTATTGCACCACCTGGCATCCGCCCGCCCGCTCGATGGCCGACTGGGGAAACTCCTCGAGCCTGGCGACCAGCGAAAGGGGAACCGCCAGGCGTTCGAACGAACCAGCCCGGAACAGGAGCAAACGCTGTTGCTCAATTCCCGTTTGGGCCCTGAGTTCCGCCGCGGTCCGCGTCTGCTCACGGGATTCGGCCAACACTCCGGAACGCTGGCCGATGCCGAGTACATCCAGGATCAGGGCCACGCGGCCATCGCCCATGATCGTCGCCCCGGCGTACACCGTGAGCCCCTTCAATTGCTTGCCAAGGGGCTTGACGACGATCTCCTGAGTATCGTTGATGCCCTCCACCACCAGGCCGAACTGCCGGTCTTCCGCCTGAAGCACCACCATGTTCACCGCCTCGGACCGCTCCGCCGCCTTCAGACCCAGGACCCGATTCAAATAGGCGATGGGCAGCAGGCTGCCGCGCCGCCGGAAGACGGGCGTTCCGTGCACGTGCTCGATGTGCTTTTCAGACGAATCCCCCTCCAGCCGCACCAACTCGAGAAGACTGACCTGGGGGATGACAAACCGCTCCCCGCCGCTGGTAACGACTAAACCTGGAATGATGGCCAAGGTGAGCGGGATCTTCAGCTTGACCGTCGCGCCTTCGCCGGGCCGGCTGAAAACATCCACAGTCCCGCCGATCCGTTCGATGTTGGACTTGACCACATCCATGCCGACACCGCGCCCGGAGACGTTGGTCACCGTTCGTGCGGTCGAGAACCCGGGCTGGAAGATCAGGTTCAGGACCTCGCGCTCACTCACCTTTTCGGCTTGTTCGGGCCGCAGCAGCCCTTTCTCGATGGCCTTTTGCCGGACGCGCGCAACATCGATCCCGGCGCCATCGTCGCCGATCTCGATGTTCACCTGCCCTCCTTCGTGATAAGCCCGAAGGGTGAGTCTCCCTTGCGGCGGCTTGCCGGCACGCAGCCGAGCTTCCGGCGGCTCAATGCCGTGGTCGCACGAGTTCCGAACCAGGTGCACCAGCGGGTCCTTGATTGCCTCGATGATGGTCCGGTCGAGTTCCGTCTCGGCGCCATCCATCTCGAGGCGGATTTGCTTGCCGAGAGAGACGGCCATGTCGCGCACCACGCGAGGCAGCTTGTTCCACACCATCCCGATGGGCTGCATGCGCGTTTTCATGACGCCTTCCTGCAGCTCGGTGGTAATCAGGTTGAGCCGCTGGGAAGTCGCGTTGAGAGCCGCATCCTCGCGCTCGGTGTTAAACTGAAGGATCTGATTGCGGGTGAGTACCAGTTCCCCAACCAGATCCATGAGTTTGTCGAGCAAGCCTACGGCTACACGGATATTCGCGTCCGCGACCGCCGACGACCGCGAGGTATCCTCCTCGGGCTTCCTGCCTTCGGAGAGATCCGGAGTGCTTGGATCATCAGGAGTGTCGGCGGGTTCGACGGGCTGACCGCCCGGACGGGGCTGTTTCTCGAGACCGGCCGTCGCCTGCGCGGCCAACCGCAGGCGTTCGGTCAAGTCGTCGAAACGGTCCGGACCCTCCTCGCCGTTCGCCTCGATGGATGCCAGAACCTTTCGCGTTATGTCGACCGTCTCCAGAATCAGAGAGACCAGGAAGGGGCTGAGTTCCCGCTGACCATCGCGTAACTGGCTCAACAGGCTCTCGGCCTGATGGGTGATTCTCTCCAGTGTCGAAAACGCGAGGAAGCCGCAGGTTCCCTTGATCGTGTGAATCGTGCGGAAAATGCTGTCCAGCAGCGCCGCGTCCCTGGGCCGCTTCTCGAGCTCCACCAGCTCCCTGTCCAGTCGCGAGAGGTTTTCATGGCTCTCGACCAAGAATTCACGAATCACGTCCTGATCCTGCATGCGCTTATTCCTTTGGCCGGCAGCTTCCGGAGCCGGGTTGGGTTCACCGCCTTACATCTCCCAGGGGGCACCGGCGGCTCGTGTCTACGACCCTATTGAGCCTATCGACTGGGCGATGGAAACCTTGCATACTCCCGCGATCAGGAGGGAGTAGCGTCCCGGTTCGGGGCAGATCGAGAGTCCAGCGAAAGAGACGGCAGAACTTGTGAAGAAAGGCGCAGATCGAAAACCTGACGGTGCTCGAAAAAGTGTGGGGCTTCCTCAAGAAACACCAACCGTCCATCACCGCCAGCCATTCATCGTGCTGCCCCGGATTCTGGCCGCGCCAACGCCCAGTTTCAAAAATCGACGTGCCCCACCAGGAGTAGCCCTGGACCATCGCACACACAATCCGTCAGGCGACTTTGTCATTCCACGAAAACCGGCTGCTTTTTATTGCTTTGGAAGCTTCCGCGGGACAGGGATTGACACGCTGATTCCGCCTCTGCAAACTGAAGGCGACTTAGAGGCCTCACGCGTCTGGATTGACCCGATGAACTTGCCAGCCCGGATGCCTTGACAGCGAGAGACAGCCGCAGCTTTCTCCCCGCGCCGAACCGCGATTCCGCCTCGGTTTCCAGAGAACACCAACATCCCTGGCCAGAGAGTTCGTTGCGAGGTTATTTATGGCGAGACACGAGCCTCTGATGCATCAGAAGGCGCCGTGCCGCGAAAATAGGCCGGCCGTTCTGGGTGGTTTTCACCTCCTCCACACGGAAAGCCCGATCCCAATGGCCATTTTCAGTGAGGGGCTGAGCGTATGCGACTAACCAAGGAAGACCAGGTCCCGCAGCCTTGTGCTCCTCGTAGCGGTTCGAGGGGGAGCGGTTGCGTCCGCGGCGGGACGGCGAGGCAGTCCGCCGCAAAACGCCGACACTGTCACCGAAAGCCAGCTAGACCCGAGTGTTTGTGTGACAGGGTCTTGGGCCCAACTGAATCACTTTTCGGCATTCCGCAGACGGCATATCAAATGCCGGGTGGTACGGCGTTGCAAGCGATTGTACGAGATTGCCGCGAGATCACCGGAAGACCAGTCCAGGCTGCGCAAGGGCGGTCGCGCGCTGAAGATAGCTCGCGGTACCCCTGCTCTGCCTTGACGATGTGGGTGCGCGGAACCCAACTCCGCGAAAATTCCTTGCAGGTGAAAGGAGTGGTCGATGATACACAGGACACTGTCGTGCGCCGTCACGGCGACCCTGATGCTGTTTGGCGGCGCAGGCACGCAGTTCGCCCAGGAACGGCTCCGGTGGGACGACCTGGCGCCAGCCGTATCGGGAAGAACAGTTACCGTAGCTCTGTCCACGGGTGACCGCCTTCATGGAAGAGTTCTGGATGTAGGCGCCACAACGCTTTGGATGAACGTGAAGAATACGTCGGATCCCCGCGATTTTCCGAAAGGAAAGCGCGCGCTTCCTCGCAAGTCTGTCTCCCATTTTGAAATCCGAACGCGTTCAAGCACCGGCCTTCGTAAGGCGCTCGCGGGTGTGGGGGTGGGCTTGGGCGCGGCCGCGGTGGTTGCGGCACTTCTTGTGGCCGGGGCTGCGAGGCATGGCGACCTATCTTCTTCCAGCGCAAGTCAAGACCCGAAGGAGAAGGAACGGGAACTCAGGGCCGGCCTGCTGGTGCTCGGCGGGGTTTCTGTTGCCGCCGGCACGGCCATCGGTATCAGCGCGGCCAGGGGACATGGGGGTAGCACAGAACGGATCATCACCTTGATTCCAGAGGAAGACTGAAGGGCCGGGTCCGAAGCGTGGCACGGCGGAGGGCAGGCCAGTCAAGGTGCAATCCTCGGCGTCCCGTCTCGTCAACAAAGTGAATGTGCGACGACCCACGCCGGCGCATGAAGCTCCGGCCCACCGTGAGAAAGGAGGGAGAACTCATGAATCGGGTAGATGTTCATGGACTCGCAGTGCGCGTTCGCCACCGGCAAGACCGAACTGATCCTGGACAGCAACGATTTCTTTGGCGCGCCGCCAGCGAGACTCGCGACTTCACGGTGAGCGAAAAATGCGGCGCACCGGCGACCGCAAAGGGCTACACGCTGAATGCGACCGTCGTGCCGGCCGGACCGCTGTCGTATCCGTCGCTCTGGCCGTCGGGCACAACCCGCCCGGTTGTGTCGACATGGAATTCGTTTCTCGGGCGCGTCGTCGCGAACGCCGCCCTCGCACCCGCCGGCCTCACCGGCTCGGTGAGTGTGAATGTGCCCAACCCGACCCACTTGATTCTCGACGTCAACGGCTACTTCCAGTGAGTGTCGCTGGAGGTGAGTCTAACGAACTACTTAGAAATGCCCCTGCTACTCCTACTCCGGGACGCAGGGCTCGAAGCGGAGGTACGAGTCATGTCTCTGCCCAATAAGCTGCCGATCATCGCAGCGTTACTCGCCGGTCTTTGCGGTCCGGGCCTGACAGCCGACGACGCGAAACTGTCCCTGTCCCTACCGATCCCCGCCGGGGCCAAGATTTTCATTGCTCCCTTGGAAGGTGGCTTCGAGAACTACCTGACCGCCGGCCTGGTGAAGAAGAAGGTGCCCCTCACGATTGTCAACAGCCGGGAGAAGGCCGAGTTTGAGCTGACCGGCGTGGCGGAGAGCGAGAAGGCCGGCTGGGCGAAGATGCTGATCATCGGCACGGATCAATCCAGAGAACAGGCCGGCATCAAGCTGACGAAGATCGATACCGGCGAAGTGGTTTTCGCCTACGCGGTGCACAAAGGCACGTCGTTTCGCGGGAAGCAAAGCGCAGCCGAGTCTTGCGCCAAACATCTCAAGGCAAGAATCGAAGGAAAGTGAGGAAATAGATGCGACACCATTACGTGACCGTTGCGGCGGTGAGCGTGCTGCTGGGAGGAGTTTCCCTCTTGGCGGCGGAGGCCATTCCACGCGACTCCAAAGTGTTCATTGCTCCTATGGATGGCTTTGAAGCACATCTGAAGGAGGCCTTCGCGGCCAAGAAAGTTCCCCTCCAGATCGTGGACAGCAAAGAAACTGCCGATTTCGAGTTGACCGGTACATCCACAAGCCAGAAGGCCGGCGTCGCAAAGATTCTGATCCGGCGGGACTGGCGCTCCAAGGAGGAGGCCAGCATCACGATTACGGATCTGAAGAGCGGCACTGTGGTCTTCGCGTATACAGTGCACAAGTCATCTTCCGCCCACGGCAAACGCAGCGCCGCCGAGGCGTGCGCGAAGCACGTGAAAGAGAAAGTCGAAAAGAAGTAAGAGCCTCTAGTCCCGGACGTGAAATCGGAGAGACCGGAGGGCCTGGCCGTCGCGGCATCCGCGCCACACCGAGGCCTGGGATCTGCCAGAATCTGCCGCGTAGACAACCCACATCCGGCTTCCCGCAGCCACGAGGTGTTATCGCAACATCTTCTACGAGCGGTGCGCGCCGATGACCGAAACTACTGAGACGCAGGCGTTAGCGGTAGGGCAATCTTCTACCGGGTCCCTCGTTGCCCGGAGAATCGGCAGCGTTTATTCTCCATCCCGTGCCAAGTTTCCGCACGGAGCCCGTCGAATCCCTCACCAGCCTCGGTGCGCAGGCTGGGGGTGGAAGATGTCTTTGCACCAACGAATTGCCTGAAGATAGAGATCGGACACGGAGTCCTGAGAGCTGCCGAATCGCTCCGCAAGTCCTTGGACTTCCTCCCACTTCGCCCGTTCGCACGCCACGACCAGCCGGTAGATGACCGCCAACGGGTTTGCCTCGTCGTGTTCGGTCAGCAGCGCGCCGCGGACATCGCCGGCGAGGCACAACTCATTTAGTAGTTCATCGAGCGGACGCCCGACCATCGCATCGAGCAACGAGAACATTCCCACCAGGAACGCGTCGGAGGTTCGGTGGGACAGCCCGGCGGAGGGAGCCAGCAGCTCGCAGAACCGCGCACGCAGCATCGCTGTTTCCACCAACTCATCCGGTTTGTCCGAGGCCAGCACCGGGAGGGCGGCGACAGTGAACCATCGGCGAACTTCATTCTCGCCGAGCAACACCAGCGCCTGACGGATCGACACAATCGGCGAGCGGCTGCCGAAGGCGGCCGAGTTGACGTACCGCAGCAGCCGGTAACAAAGGGGCAACTCCTGTTTGATCAGGCTCTCCACGCGTCCGAAGTCAAAGTCCACGGAGTACAACTCAGACAGAATGCGCAGGAGGTTGACTTTGAACGAGGGGATTTCCTGTTGCGCCAGGATCACCGGACGAGCAAAGAAATACCCCTGGAAGTAATCGAAGCCCTCCCGCCGGGCCCACTCGACCTCTTCCTGGGTCTCCACCTTCTCTGCCAGCATTCGCAGGCCGGGCCGTCCGAAGCGCCTGACAATTTCCCGCCGTTCCGATTCCGGTGATGCCCGGAAATCCACCTTGAGGACGCTGGCAAACTCGACCAACGGTTCGCCGAGGGCGTTCGGGCCGAAATCGTCCAAGGCGAGCCGGTAGTGCCGGCTCCGGAGCTTGCGGCAGGCGGCGATCACCTGCTCATCCGGCTCCACCGATTCCAGAATCTCGACGACGAGGGAATCGGGCGGCATGAGCAGCGCAACTTCGTTCAGCAACAGGTCGCGGGTGAAGTTGATAAAGCCCAATCTGCCCCGCAACACGTTTTCCAGCCCAAGGGTTAGTAACGTGTTCGCGAGGACTCCCAGGCTGGCCGCGTTGCTGTCGGCGCAGTCGAAGCTCCCGGCTTCGCTCGACCGGTGAAGCAGTTCGTAGCCATAGACGCGAAGGCTGGCATCGAAGATGGGCTGCCGGGCCAGGAAGATTTTCATGCAGCCCCTCCAGGCTCGGCGCGCCACCCCGGGCGCCCGTTCATTCCCATGTAGTGATTATCGGACTAGCCGAGCGGGCGTTGTAGCATCCCCGGTCCCGGGAGTTCCTCCTGTCCTGTCAGGAGCCTGGTAGGATACGTCCTTGCGGATCGAGGCGCAATCGCAGCCCGCGCCATTCCACCGAGTCGCCGAAGAGGCCGCACAGCCAGACGGCACAGCCCCACAGATCGCGCAACGGGATCAACCAGAGAAGCCGCGGTGCATTCCGGTCCTGGAGGACGGCGACGCCGACCACCCAAGCGGCGGCCATGCGGAAGGTCATCACAGCGGCGGCGGTACCCGGGTATCCGGCAAGCAGAGCCACCAATGCCCAAAAGGTAGCTTGGGTCGCCAGGTATCCGTAGTAGCCCGGCGGCCGCGACATCCGAATGGTACGCGACCACCGGAGCGCATGGCGCCAGACGTCGCTCCAAGTAGCTCCCGATAGGCACGTCTCGACTACGGTATAGGACAAGTGCACGCGAAGACCTAGCTTCGAGACGATCCGGCCGAGATGATAATCGTCGGCGAGGTAGCCGGCCAGCGCCTCGAATCCGCCGGCTCGCTCCAGGTCGGCCGCGCGAAAGACCATGGTGGAGCCAAGCGCGAATCCGGACACGCCGGCTAGCGGCGCGACCAGAACGCTGGGCGCGAACTCGGTGGAAACCCCCAATGCCTCGAAACGGGCGGGTAGGAAATCGGCCGTAGCCCGATAAAGGCACGTGACCACTCCGGTTTCCGGTTGGGACAGCGGCGCTACTACTTCCCGCAGGTAGCCCGGCTCCACGCCAATGTCGCTGTCGCTGACGACGAAGACGGAATGCCGCGCCCGGCGAGCGAGATCGATCAGGACCCCGACCTTCGGGTTGGGAGCCGCGGTGGTCGAGAGGACGACGCCGATCGGGAGAGAGGGGAACTCCCGACGCAGGAGTTCGATGTCGGCCAGGGCAGGGTCGCCCGGGTCGGACACTCCCAGCAGAAGTTCAAATTCCGGATAGTCCTGGCGGGCGTGCGAGCGCAGGGCTTCCAGGAATCGAGGGTCCCGTCCGCGGAGCGGCTTCAGGATCGAAACCGGCGGCAGGTAGGAAGGATTGGCTTCCGTCCGGCGGCCCCACCGGCGGGCCATGCCGGCAGCCAGCGCGATCGCATAGTAGCCGCCCGCGGCGATGGCGGGGAGGACAAACCACCCGCTCACAGGGAAAGCAGTCCCACGCCGGCCGTCACCATAAGGGCTCCGGCCCAGCGGGCGGCGCTCACCTGTTCGCGGAGCAGGTACCGGGCCAGGATCGTCTCGAGCGCAAAGCTTGCCGCGGTGGCCGGAACGGAGAAGCTCAAGTCGGCGACCGACACCAGCCGGAGAAAGGCGAAGAACGAGACGGCGGCACAGACGATGGACGCAACAATGTACCGGTTGCGCGCCAGCAACGCCAGAGCCCTTCCCACTGCCGTCGGACGGAAGTCATGAATTTCGCCGTGATGCTTCATGCCCATCGCTCGCAGCACTTCGCTCGCGGTCGTGGTCAACACGACGATGGCCACCAGAAGCCATTTCATGACGGCGGCCTTCCGGTCGTAGTCGAAGGGGGCGTGCGGCCGACCAGGATGACTCCGCCCATAATGAGTGCGATCCCCATCCAACGGGTCGTCGAGATGATCTCGCCCAGGAACCACTTTCCCGCCAAGGCGGCCAGCACGTAGCCGATCGAAGTGACGGGCAGCACGTAACTGAGATCGGCGAAACTCAGCAGCGCCATGTGAGAGAGCATCCACAGGCTCAACAGCACCACGCCGGCGAAGACGGCCGGGTGGAAGATCGCCGTGATGTAGTCAAGGGGGGCGGTGGGCTCGCCCACCTGGTGCATGCCTAAGGTCAGCCAGTAGTTGCCGAGGACGCTGCTCATGACCACGACCGAGGTCACTGCCGCGGTTTTGACCCTCAGCCGATCCGGTGCGGAGCCAGTCACGTCAGGCTCCGTCCGTCAGTCACCGGCACTGGCTGCCGCCGCCGCGCGCTGCTCGGCGACAAAGCGCTTCCGCTTGTAGCGCAACGCCAGATACTCCCTGGCTTCCTTCGCCAGGCGGCGGCGCTCCTTGCTGTCGAAGATCGCTTTGCGGACGACCCGCCACATCACCCGCGGGCGGAAGTAATACTCGCCGTAAAACTTCTCCACCCAATCCACCAGTTCCGCCCGATCGAGGTCCGGATAGACGACGTTCGGCAACTGGTGCCCGACATCGTCGGTCATCGAGTCGATCGTGATCAGGTTGTTCTGTTTGGCGTAGTCGTAGAACTCGGTGCCCGGATACGGATGCGCGATGGACACCTGGATCGTCTCGGTGTCGAGTTCCTTGGCGAAATCGATCGTGCGGCGGATCGAGTCCCTGGTTTCGCCGGGAAGGCCGACGATGAAGTCGCCGTGAACGGTCAGGCCGAGCTTGTGGGCGTTCTCGGTGAAGCGCCGGGCCATGTCGAGGGTCGCGCCCTTTTTGATGTTCTTGAGGATCTGCGCATCGCCGGACTCATAGCCGACAATCATCAGCCGCCCTCCGGCTTCCTTCATCGCCTTCAGCGTGTCGTAGTCGGTGGTGACGCGCGACGTGCACGACCACGTGAAGTTGAGCGGTCCCAGCTTTTCGCACAACTCGATGGTGCGCTTCTTCTGGTAGTTGAACGTGTCGTCGTCGAAGAAGATCTCGCGGATGTTCGGGAAGGCCTCGAGCGCGTACTTCACTTCGTTCGCCACGTCGTCCACCGACCGCAGTCTCCAGCGATGGCCCGAGTGGGTCTGCGGCCACAGGCAGAAGGTGCACATCGCGGGACATCCCCGCGATGTGTAGAACGAAATGAACGGATTGAGCAGGAAGGGGACGTTGTAGCGGGTGATGTCCAGGTCCCGCTTATAGACTTTGGTGACCCAAGGCAGTCGGTCCAGGTTCTCAATATAGGCCCCTTCGGGGTTGTTCTGAATCGCCCCGTTCTTGCGAAAGCTCACGCCAGGGATCTCGTCGAGCGGTTTGCCGTTGGCGTAGGCGACGACCTGATAGTCGAACTCTCGCCGAACCACAAAGTCGATGGCGGTGCTGGTCCGAAGGGTCTTGTCCGGTTCGGTAGTGACGGGCGGACCCACGAAGCAGACCTTCAGCTTCGGGTTCGAGTCCTTCATCATTTCCGCCATCTTGACGTCCACCTGGAAGCCCGGGGTGGAAGTAAACAACACGAGCAGTTCGAAGTCCTTCGCCATCTCGACGGTTCGCTCAATCGAGATCTTGTGGGGCGGAGCGTCCACCACCTTGCTGTCAGGAAGCAGCCCGGCCGGATAGCACAACCAAACGGGATACCAATAGGATTCGATCTCCCGGGACGCCGGCCAGCGGGAGCTGGCGCCGCCGTCAAACCCTTCAAAAGAAGGAGGGTTGAGGAAAAGGGTACGCATGGCGTTCTCTACGAGGTTAGCGAACTATTGGGGACTTTGGCAGCGGGAGGCGAAAATTGTTGCCTTCGGCCTGGATCCGGGTTCGCCGGCTGAGCGGGGTTTACGGGTTGTCGGCGAAGGCAGTCACGGTCCCGCTTCGAGTGGCGGAGGGGAGTGAATAGCCGCTGTAGGCGACGATCAGGCGGCAGTGTCCCGCCACCCGCGTATCGACCTCGCTCGAAAATCGGGCGGGTAGCGCCAGGTCGCCCTCGATGTGATAGTCCCGCACGAAACGAACCCGCTTCAGAAAGATGGAGGGTGTTTTGACGAGCTTGCCCGCTTCCCGAAGGGGCAGAAATGTCATCGAGTCGATCCATAACTCACCCTGGTACAGCCCGGCCCGTTTCTTGTGCGGCTTGATCTCGAAGACATGGGCCCGGCGGCCGTTCAACGCCCGTTCCCCTTTGTACTTGAACTTATAGTTATCGGGTGTGACCGCGAGCGAAGGGGCCCCCGGTTCACTAGCTTCCGTTTCCGCGGCCAGATACTTGGCGATCACGTTGTTACGGATTGACTTGTCGCCGTCGAACCGGACGGCGTCGTAGGTGATCCGGCCCAGGGAAGCAATTCTGCGCATCGCCTGCAAGTGGCCCTTCTGCTTGAGCTTAGGCACCTCAGCGCGAATGTCGACTTCCATTGTTGAGCCTTCCAGCTTGAGCCGCTGGGCCTTGGCGGCCGCCACATACTGGTCCAACAGGCTGCGGCTGCTGTCAAGGTACGGCCCGTCCGCCAGAAGAGGAACGGTCGCTAACAGGATCGTGAGGAAGCGCAACGGCATCGGCAGTCTACAAACTTAGTTACGGTTCTGAGGTTCGGACTGTTTCAGTTTAGCAAAAAAATCTTACCTGCCAAGCCGGCTGCGCGAGCCAAACCGTACCAAGTCCCGCCTAGGGCCTTTAACCGGGCAACGGGTCCAGCCGGACGGGGCGAGGAGCAATACCCTGCGAGCCAACTCCATGGAATGCAGCTTTGGCTACTGCACCGGGATGGCGGACCCGTTGGAAAATCCTCGGACCGGCCGGAATGGAAGCTGGGACCTCACACAGAACGTCAGCAAGCCTCAGCCTTCCGCTTCCGTCGACAACATGCGGGGCAAGGTCACGATTCTCAGTCCCTTTCACCGATTTCCGCATCTATAGTGAGGAGTGACACGCATCGCCATCACGGGAGCCACCGGCTACATCGGCGGACGATTGGCGCCGGTCCTTCTGGAAGCAGGCTACTCGGTCCGGTGCCTTGTCCGCTCTTCGCGAAAACTCCAGGACCGGCCGTGGGCGGCTCACCGCAACATCGAAATTGTCGAAGCGGATCTTGAAGACCGCGGCCCTCTGGCCCATTGCCTGGAAGGGTGCGAAGCGGCATTCTATCTCGTCCACTCAATGATCTCGGCCGGCCGTTCGTACGCTGAACACGATCACCGGCTAGCCAAGAACTTCGCCCGCGCCGCGAGTGAAGCCCAAGTCCGCCGCATCATCTATCTTGGAGGCCTCGGCGAGACCGGGCCTGATCTCAGCCGCCACCTGGCCTCGCGGAGGGAAGTGGAAGATGCTCTCGCCTCAGGCGGAGTGCCCGTCACCGTTCTGCGCGCGGCGATGATCATCGGCTCCGGTTCCGCCTCGTTCGAGATCCTGCGGTATCTGGTGGAGCGCCTGCCTGCCATGATCACGCCGAAATGGGTCAGCACCCGTTGCCAGCCCATCGCCATCAGCAACGTCATCGGGTATCTCACGGGAGTCCTCGGGGCGCCCGAAACAACGGGGCAGGTTTTCGACATCGGCGGCCCGGATGTTCTTCGCTACCGCGACATCATGCAGGTGATGGCGGAAGAACTCGGCGTACGTCGCCGATGGATCATTCCGGCGCCCGTATTGACGCCGCGGCTGAGCTCCTACTGGATCCACCTGGTGACTCCGCTCAGTCACGCCATCGCCAGACCTCTTGCGGAAGGGCTCAGGAATCCCGTGGTGTGCCGGGACGATCGCATCACGCGGCTGATTCCGCAACCGCGGATCACCGTACGGGAGGCGATTCGCGCATCGCTCCGCCAGGTGGAGGCCAACGAAGTAGAGACGACCTGGTCAATGGCCGGTCCGATCCCGGGCGATCCCGACTGGGCAGGTGGCGCTACGTTCAAGCATGAGCGGAAGGAGTTGGTGGATGCGCCCGACACGGCAGTATTCCGCGCGCTGTGCCGTATCGGTGGCGGGCACGGCTGGTATGCCGCCGACTGGCTGTGGCAAGTGCGCGGGTGGATTGATCGTCTGGTAGGCGGGCCGGGACTCCGCCGCGGCCGCCGCAGTCCGGAAACGGTGAGCTACGGAGAAGCCCTGGATTTCTGGCGAGTCGTCGGCATCGACCAGAATCGCCGTCTCTCCCTGCGGGCGGAGATGAAGCTGCCCGGGGAAGCGCTGCTGGAATTCCGGATCCGGCCTCAGGCCGATGGCCGGTGCCGCTTGGAACAAGTCGCCCGCTTCAAACCACGCGGTTTATTCGGACTGCTGTATTGGTACGCGGTCGCGCCGCTGCACCATGTTGTCTTTCGTGGAATGATTGCCGGGATTCGCCGCGCAGCGGAGCAATCGTCGCGCGGCTGAAGGGCCTTGTCACGGTGCCGCTTTGCCGTCATCCGCGCCTGCGCCTACGACACGGGTTCTGTGTCCCAGCCCCAGCCCGGACGATCGTGGGGCTTGGTGTAGATCCCTTCCGGCCCGCGGCTGACCTCGTATTGCTCCTCCCACAGGTCGTAGACTACTTTCGGTCCGCCCGGCGCGGGGATAAACAACTCCGCCCACGGCGCGTTGACGTGCGAGATGGTCCAATGGATCGCTCCGTTCAAGCCGCCGCCGTGCGGAATTACCGGGATGTCATAGGCCGCCGCCATGGCCCCGATCTTCATCAGTTCCGTCAATCCGCCGCACCATTGAATATCCGGCTGCCAGATGGAGGCGCCTTGGGCTTCGAGCAGATAGCGGAATCCGTACCGGCCGTACTCGTGTTCGCCGGTGGCAATGCGGGTCGAGCTGATCCGGTGACGCAGTCGTCCGAACCCGGCGTAATCGTGGGGCTGCAGCACCTCCTCCACCCAGAACACCCGGTAGGGTTCCAGCATCTTGCACATCTCGATGGTGTAGTCTTCGGTCCAGGCCATCCAGCAGTCCAGCATGATGTCGCCGTCAGGGCCCAATGCCTTACGGGCGCGTTTGACCAGTTCCTCATTCGTCCTCATGCCCTGGATTCCGTCGGCCGGACCATGGGGGATCGCCAGTTTCAACCGCTTGAAGCCCGCCTCGACGTGCTGCTCGATGTCGTTGCCCGTGCAATACGCCGGGACGCGAGGCTTGACCGCGCCGCCGATCAGCTTGTAGACCGGCAGCCCCTGCGCTTTCCCGATGATGTCCCAGATCGCCATGTCGACGCCGGAAATCGCATTCATGGTCACGCCCATGCGCCCATAGGACATGGTCGAGCGCCAGCAGATGTCCCAGATTCGCTCATAGGCGAACGGATCCTCGTTCATCAGCAGCTTGGTCAGGTGTTCGATCACCACGGTTCCGCCGCCCGGTCCACCGTTGCCGTATCCCTTGATGCCTTTGTCGGTGGAGATTTCGACTGTGAAGCTCGGAACCCTTCCCGGACCGGCCATGAACAAAGAGCGCATGGCCTTGTACTCGGGATAGACCGACATGGGGTTGGCGACCTCGACACTGCCCGTCGACCACGATCCAGCCGAGGGGGTGTAGGCCGGCGCGGGCTTGCGCGGCCGCGTCTGCACCAGCCTCACGCCCGTGATCTTCAGCTTGCTCTTTTCACCTGCGAACGGTTTCGATTCCTGCGCCTCGGACTGCGCAGCGAGGGCCGCGAGCGGAGCGGTTCGGAGAAGTTGTCTGCGGTTCATGGCTGGGACTTACCCTATCGCCACGAGCGCCCCGAAGTCAAACGTGCACGCGCCGGGCGACGCATGACGTCGCCCGGCGCCACGTTACCGGACGGCGACCACTTGGACCTGTTCCAACTGCTGCTGGATCACCTTGACGGTGGTCCGCACGGGTGGGTTGTGCGGGAAGTACTCCTTGAACACGCTGTTCATCGCGTTCATCTGCTCCATGTCCTTCAGATAGACATGCGCGTCCACCACGTGTTCCAGGCCCATTCCGGCCAGGTTCAGAATGCGGCGAATGCTCTCCAGCGAATCGCGCATCTGCTCCTCGACCGAGCCGCCGGTTCCGGACTTTCCCGACGTGTAAAGCGTGTCTCCGTCCAGCACGCCGCCATTGGATGAGGTCGGGCTGGGACCGGACGAATCGGGGACGACCCGGCCTTTTCTGACCTGATCGCGCGTGGCGATCATCGTGATTTCCACGCTGATGGTTCCCGGCAGCTTGGAAACACAAAAGCTGGCGCGGCTGGGGGCCGTCCCCAGCGCGAAGTAATTCTTGTACACCGAATTCAGCTTGCCGTAGACGCCGCCTTTGTATCCGTCGGCATCGAGGAAGTAGACGTTCGCGAAGGCAATGTCCTTGTGCTTCAGGCCGGCAGCCCCGAGGATCTGGCCGATGTTGTCCATCGACTGCCTGGTCTGTCCTTCGATCGCCGGGTCCAGTTCGTTGTTCGGCTTGCGGCCTCCGATGCCGGAGACGTACAACGTGTCGCCCGCCCATACGCCGGGCCGATATGGACCCATGGCCGGAGGAATCGATCCCGCCGGCGGCACGACGATCGAGATCTTCGATTTGTCGGCATAGGCGATGCAGGTGATTTCCAGGTTTGCGCCGCCGGGCAGACCGGGGACTTCGATCGTGGTCCGGGCCGGGTAGTGTTCGGGACCGAAGAACCCACCATAGACCTCGTTCATCCCCTTGTACTGGCTCATGTCGGCGAGCAGGACGTGGCACGACACCACGTTGCCGTAGTCCATGCCGGCCGCGCGGAGAACGTGGCCCACATTGCTCATCGCCATCCGGGTCTGCTCGGCGATGCCTTTCGGCTGGGCGTCGGTCTGCGGATGCTTGTCGATCTGGCCCGCGATGTAAAGGGTGTTGCCCACCAGCACGCCCGGATTGTAGGGCTTGCCCGGCTTGAAAGCCGACGGATAGATGAACTTCCGGCTGACCTTGTACCGGGCGCCGGTTGGGGCCTTCTGCACTTCCTTGGATTGGGCGAAACCGGCGGCAGTCCACAGAATCAAACCCGACCCGATCAGCAACGCATTCCGCATGACGCTCTCCTTCCTGGTGAGCGACCAGATTATCAAATCGCCTTGCTGACGCGGGACGACGGTGGAGCGGGGAGCGATGATGACGAACGCCGGATGGTTAAAAGTGGGGAACCCGCCAGGCGGCCCC
This sequence comes from uncultured Solibacteraceae bacterium, assembly GCA_964529305.1. Taxonomy (GTDB): domain Bacteria; phylum Acidobacteriota; class Terriglobia; order Bryobacterales; family Bryobacteraceae; genus CAZGUX01. The sequence continues at coordinate 35,947 of CAZGUX010000169.1, forward strand.
GACATTCTCGGTGGGAGGCTTACGGGGCCCTTTTCTTCTCTGTGCCGCGGCCTCTCGCGCTGCCGCGCGGTCGCTCGCGTGGATCCGCATGTCGTCCTCGGTGTAGGTGAACGTCCGCTCCGGATCGCCTTCGGCACTCCGCTCGAGGATCGCCAGGCACAGCAGCGGCAGTTCCTGTAGACGAATGCCATAGCTCCGGCTCAGGGCCAGATCGGTCTGCACCGTGAATGCCGCACGCGTCCGGTCGGGCGCGACGCCTTCAAACGAGAAGATTCGGACTCCCATCGCCTGGCTGAATCCTGTGAGCAGAAAGTGCGTCTTTACGTTTTGCATCCTGGGATCTCCTTGGTTCGCTCCGATTCTTTGCGTGCCCTTTTTTTTCCCGCTATCGGTGTCGCGACCAGTGACGGTTACAGATAGGCTCGTATTCGAGAATCAGGCGATCCTGCCGCGTCGGTCGAGTCCCGCCGCCACAGATCTCGAATACAAATCCGGTTGGCAGGCATCGGCCGATCGGCGTATCCTGCTCGCTCACGTGTCCGAGAAGCGTTTCTTGGAGGTTGTCGGTCTCTCCGATATAGATCCACTCGCGCGCATTGGAAATTCCGTAAACGCCCGAACTGGTTGGCGCATGTTGGCGCACCGACCTTGCGGTAAAAGATCGGGGAGTAAACTGTTCAAACGGCACAAGGCCCCACTTTGCGCCCGAGGTGGAAGGGCTTGGGCAATCAGCCCACCATCCCCGCCGTCGGCGTTCTCTTCGTACATCCAGGCTGCACCAGCGCCCGCAGGCGTGCGACGAGTGCTTTGCCCACGCTCATCTCCGAGGTGTCAGGTTCATGGCCGGGCAATCGGCGATCGATAAACTCTCTCCGGAAAAGCTCGGCCGATGCCAAAGTGGTCAACTGCTCCAGTTCCCTGATGGTCAGTTTGATCGTGATGAAGGCCATGTAGTCCCTACCGCGGCGGAGAACGGCGGTTCATTTCCAACCCCGCCACTCCCTTCCCGTGCGAACCGTGCCACGCGCCCGGCGTCCGGCGAGATTATTTCACTCGCGCACCCGGACTTTCGATCGAAGGCATGGTCAACTGCGACGACTTCTTCCAATTCACCCACGCTAACGCCGCGCATGACGCGCTGCCGGACAGAGCCAGAAGTAAAGATGGGTAACCCATCGGTCCGGCGACCACCCACAACGCAGGAGTGAAGATAACTGCCAGGATCAGCAACGCGACCGTCGTCGTGTAATCGGTACCTGTTTGCTTTTGACTTGGATCGAACACGGAACCTCCCCGGTTTTGCAGTTGGCTAAGAGGAGGTGGCAGACTAGCCGACTTAGCTCAGTTGATCCGCAGAGCGGCCAGGAACGGCGCTCCTTAACCAGTATCAGTGAAGTCACTTTACTTGTCAAGCCAGGTTTGGGACAATGGAAGGCAACTGCTTAAGTATCAGCAGTAAAGCAGCCCACCCTGCCATGGATCTTGCACTCGTCATACGGCACCGCCTGAGGGAACGCGGCCTCGATCAGAGAGGCCTTGCGGCTGCTGCCCAGGTGACCGAATCCTACATTTCTCAGTTGCTGGCGGGAAAGAAGGCCCCGCCCGCGCCCGATCGCACGGATGTCTACGACAAGATGGAGGGATTCCTCGAACTTCCGGCCGGTGAGCTGTCGAGGCTCGCTCACGTTCAGCGCCAGGAACACCTGAAGAAGCGGATTTCGGACCCGCCCCGGCCGCTGTTCAAGGAGTTTCGGGAGCTGATTCTCCGCAAGTGCAGTCCCTCCAGACGCCGCCAGATCGGCGAAATCTTTGAAAAGGAGCCGTTTGGCGCGCTCGAGCGGCTAGTGACACAGACGCTCCTCGACGCTTCGAAAAACGTCGCGAAGGAGGAATTGGGGAGTGAGGACTGGCTGCGCTTGGTCACCCGTCTCAGCGGCCAAAGCTATGAACAGATGCGGGTGATGATCCTCGAGTTTCTCGACACGGATGTATTCCATGTGTCGATCGACAATTGCGTGTCATTCCTGGATCCCCTGATCGAGTCCTGGGACATTGACCTCGAGACCTTTGGCATCGAACTCGTATTGAACCGCGGGTTGACGGTGGGGCACCTGAAGAAGTTCGACTTTGTCGAGCGCCAACCGGAGCGTCCATTCCGCGTCGAACCGGGCTTTGAAGAGTTTCTGAAAGACCCTTTGCTTTGCGCCAACGCCACGGATGAGGAAGTCGAGTTCCTGAAGCGGCTGAGGTTCGCGGGAAAACGTCCTACCCCGATCTACTACTACCGGGAATTGCAGAATCTGCGGGATCCACTCCATTTCCGGTCATCTGGGCCGGACTGACCTTCGCTGTATCGCGAAGAGCCTCCGGCCGCTGAGACATCGTCCCCAGGATCCGGGAGGGACACTGGGCCGAACAATGAAAAGAAAGGACTGATAGATGAAGGAAGCCTCCAAAGTTCGAAAGATTGCTTTTGTGGGCGACCACCTGCCGCGCAAATGCGGAATTGCCACATTCACAACCGATCTGCTCGCCGCCGTTTCGGACGCGCACCCTCAAAGCCACTGTTTCGCCGTGTCGGTCAACG
>CAZGUX010000170.1:0-5029 GCA_964529305.1 uncultured Solibacteraceae bacterium
CCCGCTATCTCCAGGTCCAAATGACCGATGGCCGAATTGAAGGCGGGTCCTCGGGATCTCCGATTTTTGACACGGCGGGCCGCATCGTTGGATCCCTCAGCTACGGCCCGGTCGCCTCGCCCGGACAGACCGAATGCGACATCGCCAACTTTCGCGCGGGCTACGGACGATTTACGAGTGCCTACGAGACCCTGCGCCCCGTGCTGGAAGACGGAGTCTCCACCCCCTTGACCGTGACGCCGCAGACCCTGACTTTCCGCGGCGCCGACGGGGTCATCACCGGCTCTGCCACGCAGTCGCTGCGGGTGGAAACCACTTCGGCCACGCCGGTCGCGTTCACCATCGCGGCCTCTGCGCCTTGGATCAAACTCTCGGCCCAGGGCGGCTCGGCCTCGGCCTCCGCGCCCTTCAGCTTCGACATCACCATCGACCCGGCGCTGCTGGCCACCACGGGGAGCGCCACCGCCAACGTGACCCTTCAGGCGGCCTCCGCCCTCCCTCTCACCGTCAGCGTGCGAGTGGACCTGGCCGCCACCCGTTCGGCCGTCACCGCGACGGTGAACCCCAGCCCGGTCTACGAACAGAACGCCGACCGCGACGGCTACAAGTGGTTCTTCGACGTTCGCGTGCAGGAGCGAGCCGGCGTCGAGTCTCGTCTGACCCTGTTCCGGTACGACGGCACGGACTACACGAGCCGGATCGTTGAGTTCTTCGGAACCAACCGCATTCCAGCCACCGGAACGCTTAGCGCCAGCCTGCGCGCCCGGGACCTCACGGTTCCTCGCGAGGCCGTCATCGATCTGGCCGGCGCGGATGCGAGCGGGCAGACCTGGACCCAACGCGTCACCGCCCAGTTCCTCGGCCGCAGGCAGGAAGCCCAACTAGCCGTCTCGTCCGACCCCGAGACCGTCCCCCGGAACCCCGATTCGGCCGACTGCGCCTGGCGTCACCGCATCACCGTCACCGAAACCAGCGGCATCGGAGTCAATCTCAACCGCTGGATCGCCGGCTCGCACGATCTCTCCGGGGCAGTCGCCGATTGGTTCGGATCCCGGCGTCTCGACCCTAACGCCTCGCTGAGTGCCGGCATCTGCTGGCGCGGACTGATTGTCCCCACCCGCCTGTCGTTCGAACTCGGCGGGACCGATGACCTCGGAAACGACGTTCGAGCCACCGCGTCCGTGCAGTTTGCCGGGGCTCCCGGCGAGGTTCCCCGCCTGCTGGTCTCGCCCCAGCAAGTGACACTCGTCTCGCCCAATGGCTCCCTCACCGAGCGGGTCAACCTGAACCTGAACGGCCAGCGCGTCAGTTGGAGCGCGCGGGTCGTCTATGCGGGCACGACCCGCGGTTGGCTGACGGTGTTTCCCACCTCCGGCGTCGGCGATTCCGCCCTCACGCTCGGCGTGCTCACCCTGACGGCGCAACAACTCGCCACCGGCGTCTACCAGGCGACCGTGGTTCTGGAGGCTCCCGGCGCCGAGCCCTCTCGGCTGGAAGTGCCGGTCCAACTGCGCATCGGAGGAGCGCTGCCGCCCCCGCCGCGATTTACCCGCGACGGTGTGGTCAACGCCGCGTCGTTCCGGAACGCCCTGGCGCCCGGTATGCTCTTCACCATCCTCGGAGAGAACCTGGCCCAGGCCGAACAGACTGCGACCCGACTGCCCCTGGCCAACTCGATGGGAGGCACGGTCGTTCGTGTCAACGGCATCCCCTGCCCATTGCTCTACATCTCGGCGCGCCAGATCAACGCACAGTTGCCCTACGAGATTGCGCCCGGCAGCGCCACCCTCACCGTCTCGACCGCCAACGTGGAAGCGACGGCCACGGTGGACATCCGCGACGTTGCGCCGGGGGTGTTCACCGCCGACGGCTCCAGACCGGTCCCGCACCAGGAGGGGCGGCGCGGCGAGGTCCTCACCCTCTACATCACGGGCGCGGGCCCGGTGTCGCCCTCGGTCACGAACGGCGACCAGCCGCCCTTGACTACCGTGGACCGGCTGCCTCGCCCGCGGCAATCCGTCCGCCTCACCATCGCCGGAGTCCCCGCCGACATCTCTTTTGCGGGGATTCCCCGCGGCATCGTCGGCGCGATCCAGATCAACTACCGGGTACCCGACAACGTCCCGATTGGGGATCAACCCCTGCTGGTCACGGTCGGAACCGTCGACGCGCCTCAGGTACTGGTCCGTGTCCGGCAATGAACATCATTTGGTACTCTCGTTAGTGTGAACGATCGAAATTCTCGCCCGGCTGAACCGCAACCGTCGGGGAGCGGTTTCCGCAAGTTCGCTTTGTGGGCCGCCCTCGGCTTGGCGTCCCTGGCTGTGGCCCAGCAGGCCACGCAACAGAAGAAGGATGCGCCGCCGCCCAAGACGGAACCGGCGCCCCTGTTCGGCGGCCAACTCGGCATCAAGTCTTCTCAAAAGACCAAGGAGTCGGCAACGCTTGGATTCAACGGCATCGATCCATCCGGCAAGGTCGACAAAGCCATGATGGCCACGTCGCCCGGCGACAAGGATCGCGAAACCGTCGACAAGATGGATAAGGATCGCCCAGCCGACAAGGACGTCGAGCAGTTCATCCAGGAAGGAGGGTTGACCAAATGAGGCTCGTCATTGCGCTCCTCTGTGCCGCTTCTGTCCCCGCCTCCGCCCAGTTTGGCGGAATCCTGAACAAGGCCCGCTCGAAGGTTCAGGAAACGCAGACCAAGGCCAAACCGGTCACCGATCGCGCCGAGAAAGTTGCCTCCCTCCAGCCCTGGACCGCGGAAGAGGAACAGCAGATCGGCCGCGCCACCGCGGAAAAGATGGTGGCCATGTTCGGCATCGTCGACGATCCCAAGGTGGTCCGCTACGTCAATCTGGTGGGCTCGGCCGTGGCCCGGCATGCATCGCGGCCGTTGCCTTACCGCTTTGGCGTGCTGAAGAGCGACATCGTCGGAGCATTCGCCTTGCCCGGAGGCTACATTTTCATCACTCAGGGAGCGGTCGCGCAGATGGACAACGAAGCCCAACTGGCAGGGGCCCTGGGGCACGAGATTGTTCACACCGCCGACCGCCATCTGGAGACCGAGATCCGTTCCAAGCGCGGTTCCGCCTGGGCGATTCAGGAGGCCAACACCTCGCGGCTGGCTACACCCGACGCCCTCAAACTCCGCGCCGATGCTTTCCTGAACGACCTGTTCAATACCAGCCTGAGCAAAGACAAGGAGGATGCGTCCGACCGCAATGGCGCGACCCTGGCAGCGAAGGCCGGATACGCCTCGAATGGGCTTCTCGTCTTCATCGAAAAGCTCTCGGCCCTCAGTAAGAAGGAAGAAAACAAACGCTTGTTCGGCCAGGTGCTGAGCACCCATCCTTCGTTCGATTCCCGCATCGCCACCTTGACGGAGGTTTCGAAGACCGCCGGCGACAAGGGTCTGACGCTGGAAGCGCGGTTCCGCGGCGTCGTTCCGCGATAGCCCGCGCACGCAAGAATGTACAGCCCGCTGACGCGACGCAAGCTGGTTCGGGGCGTCATCCTGCTCACTGCCGGGCTGATTGCATTTTTCTCGATTATTTACCAGAGGGGTTCCCTCGAGTGGCTCGAAAACCGTACGGCCGACTGGCGTGCGCAGACCACGCTCAATCCTCGCCGCGCCGATCCGCGCATCGTCGTCGTCGACATCGACAACGCCAGCTTTCGCTCCCTCACCGAGAAACTGGGCCGCTGGCCGTGGACCCGCCAGGTGTGGGCCGAACTGGTCCGCTATGTCAGCCGGGGAAAGCCGCGGCTCATCCTGTTTGACATCATTTTCAGCGGCAGCGAGCCGGCCGCCGACCCCGCGTTTGCTCAGGTCCTTCGAGACGCCGGCAACGTGATGGCGCCCTTCTCGTTCGTCTCCGGATCGGTGGAAACCTCCGACGACGTGTACACGCCTCCCGCCGAAGCCGCCATCCCGGTGACGGGTCGTCCGCCGTCACGCTCCCTCGACCGCCGCGAGTGGACCATCAACGCTCCGCGAAGCCCCCTCCTGCCGGCTCTCACCGGCTCAGGCGGCAATCTCTGGACTCCCGATCCGGACGGCACCACCCGCCGCCTGGCCCTTACGATTCGCTACGACGGGAAGGACTGGGCCACCCAATGGCTGATGGCCGCCCAGCACCTTGCCGCGAAGGGCGCTGCGCACTACGAGGCCAAGACATTCTCAGCCGGTCCGCTTCGCGTTCCTGTCGACGACGACGGGCACCTGATTCTCCGCTGGCACGGCGACACGCTCTCCAGCTACCGCACCATTCCCCTGTGGGAGATGATCTGTTCCATCTATCCCTCCCAATGCGACCCTTCCGTGCGGCGTCATCCGGCCGAAACGTTCCGCGACAAACTGGTCATCGTCGGCGCCAGTGCCGCCGGCAGCTACGAAGTACGCCCGACGCCGGTTTCTGAGACGGCCCCCGGATACTTCGCCATAGCCACCGGCATCGACAACCTGCTGCACGGCGACGGCATCCGGCCCTCGCCGCATTGGGTGGGCCTCGTTCTGATTGCCGCGTTTTCGGTGATCCCCGCCTGGAGCGTCATCGCCTTCCGCTCCGTGTCGATTCCGGTGCTGCTCACCGCCGCCGGGTTTGTCACCTACGGCGCGACCGCCTGGTGGGCCTATGCCAATGCCCTCTGGCTGCCCCTGGCCGGGCCCGCCCTGTCTTCGTTCACTTCGTTTTCGGCTAACATCGCTCTGCGCTATTTCATCGTTGACCGGGAACTGGCCCGGACGCGCGGCACGCTCGAACGCTACGTTTCCCCCCAACTGGTCCGCTATGTCATGGACCGTCTGGAAACCTTCCGCTTTGACGGCGAGAAGAAGAAACTGACCGTCTTCTTCTCCGATGTTCGCGGATTCACGACCCTCACCGAGCGCTCCGACCCCGTGCAACTTCTCAAGCAGCTCAACGAGTACCTGGAAGCGATGACGGACATCATCTTCCGCTACGACGGCATCGTCGACAAGTTCATCGGCGACGGCATCATGGCCCATTGGGGCGCGTTCACG
>CAZGUX010000171.1:0-16153 GCA_964529305.1 uncultured Solibacteraceae bacterium
GTGGCAAACTCCACAAACGTTGCCGCGTGCGTCAGGTTCAAGACGGAATTGGGCTCGCGCGTGTGGCGGTCGCCGCCGGAAATCACGGGCCGCTGCCACTCGGAAGCGAGCTTTTGCGCCAGGCGGTTCTCCTTCCAAGGCCGGAGACCGTTCCACTCCAAAGCGTGAATCCGGTGGAGGTGCTGGCGTCCGAACGATTCAACGCACTCCCGGTGCAGGGCAAAGCCGACGCCCTTTTCGTCCCAGAGCGGGTGGTTCCAGACGATGAGGACGCCGGGCGTCCGATCGAGTTCGGCCAGCAGGTCGGCCAGAGTCTCTCCGGAGGGCTGGCGTGTGAGTTGGTTCATTCGGCTGACAAGAGAGGATGCCTGGCCGGCCGGCAAGTTGTGGATACCGAGATGAAAGAACGTGGATCGGTAGGGCACGGTCCATTCGATCGACACGGGCGCGGCCGGCAACTCACTCTCCGGGTGACGGGAAAAGGCCTCGATGGTGTCGTGGTCGCTCAACGAAACGATAGGCTGGAGGTGCAATTCCCGGGTGATCTGGGCACGCTCGATCCCCAGCGACCGGACCCTGCACAGAGGCGGGGTCCACCAGGCCCGTTTGTAGTCGAGGGTGGTCGAGTACATGCGAAGGAACTTGGCCTCGAGCCGGCGGACGGCTTCCGCGACGAATGGAACTCTCGCGGTCATTCGGGGGACGAAATCCAGCAGTTCTTTCGAATGGAGAGTGTGGCTATGCAGGGAAACCGCTGCCCGGAACCACCGGGAAGCTTCCGGCTGCGTCCACTGACAGTGGAACCGGGTTGCGTGACGGCGCGTCATCAGTTTCAGATTGCGCCGCGCGGCTTTACATCAGCGTGTTTCCCGCGTGAAGGTATGGTGAAACATTCCGACTGCGAAATGTTTCAATCTCCCGGTTAGTGCGCGGCTCCGGCCGGTTCCGCTTCCACTACCGGCGGGTGAGCGCCCGGAGGGATGGGCGCCAGCATCTGCTCTTTGCGGTAGATCAGCGTCGCGGTGTCATAGCTGGCCATCTCGAACCCGTGTCCGTGCGTAATCGCATCGGTCGGGCAAGCCTCCACGCAGTAGCCGCAAAAGATACAACGGTTGTAATCGATGTTGTAGACCCTGGCAAACCTTTCGCCGCCGCTGATGCGGACGGTCTGGGTATTCTCAGCCGCTTCGATGTAGATGCAGTTGGAAGGACACGCCGCGGCGCACAGAAAACAGGCCACGCACTTTTCCATCCCATTCTCATCGCGCTGGAGCACATGGGCGCCGCGATACCGCTCTTCGAACTTCGGCGGCTCGTCCGGATAGTTTTCCGTGACGGTGGGAGACATCAGTTCCTTGAAGGTAACCGTCATGCCTTTGGCGACAGCCGCGGCGGCCTGAAATACTTCATTGATCGGGTTTGCCATGAGCTATGTTCTCAATCTTATCGCAGGATCCGACCGGACCCGTTCAGTTCCTGGAGCCTCAACCCGCGCGCCATTCCGGCACATACTCGCCGGGCCGCCAGGGATCGGCCCCGATCTTCGCGGCCACCTCCTCGATACCGGCTTTGCGAAAGCCGTGGTCGGTCCAGGAGATGCGCCGTCCAGGCTCGACCCAGAACAGGGACGGCACGTGATGAATACCGAAAGCGTTGCTCGCCGGATAGTTTTCTTTGGCGGGATCGAGGAGGGTCGGAATAGAAATCTCGAAGGCCTGGTGAAACTGGCGGGTGGATGGTTGGTCGTCCTGCGACACGAGAACGATTCGTGCGCCGGTGCTGCCTGACCGCTCCAGGCGGTCGAGAAAGGGCAGGGCTAGCTGGCAAGTCGGACAACTGACCTTGAAGAACGCAACCAGCAGGCCCGCATTCGGAATGAGACCGGAAAGCCGCTGAGTGCCGCCATCGAGCCACCGCAGTTCGAAATCCGGCGCAAGGCCGCCTGGTTCGAGCATGTCCGCCATGGTTCTCACCAGTCTACCAACGCTGGCTGTGGGCGCCCGCGGATGATATCGTACGAACCGGAGAGACAAACAGGGTATGAACAACGAGATTCTCAGCCGCAGGGACTTCGGGCGCAGCGCGGCCGTCGCCATGACGGCGGCCGGATACAGCCGTATTCTCGGGGCGAACGATCGCATCCGCGTGGGCAACATCGGCTGCGGACGGCGCGGCCTCCTGAAGGAGGTCCTGCTGGTGAAGGACCTTGTGAACGTCGAGGTCCCGGCCGTGTGCGACGTGTGGACACAACGCCGCGAGAAGGCCGCCGCCGACGTCAAGGAGTTCACGGGCAAGGAAGCGCGGCAGGTGGCGCACTACGGCGACATTCTGTCCAACAAGGATATCGACGCGGTGATCATCGGCACGCCCGACCATCAGCATTGCACCATGCTCATCGACGCCATTCGCGCCGGCAAGGACGTATACGTGGAAAAGCCGCTGGCGATGAACATGAAGGAACTGATCCGCGCCTATGACACGGTGAAGAAATCGGATCGCATCGTGCAAATCGGCACGCAGATGCGGAGCTATCCGCAAGCCGCTCCTACTCGCGAGTTCCTGACCTCCGGCAAGCTGGGAAAGATTCTGAAAGTGGAGCAGGTGCGCAACGGCTACAAGCCTTACTGGGTGCGGTACGGAGAACCCGGGTTTCCCGAACGGCCCAGCGAGGGCGACATCGACTGGAAGGGGTTTGTCATGAACCGGAAGGCGCGCCCCTTCGATCCGGTGCAATTGTTGGGCTGGTACGGGTTTCGCGATTTCTCGAGCGGGCCCCACACCAACCTGATGGTCCACTATATCGACCTGGTGCATTTCGTGTTGAACCTGAAGTTCCCCAAGCGGGTGGTTGCGATCGGGGGGACCTATCGGTGGAAGGAGCACTATGACGTGCCGGATTCGGTGGAAGTGACCTACGAGTATCCGGAAGGGTTTCTGGTGAGGTACTGCACCGTGTTCGGAAACGGGGCCGGCAATTACGCCAAATGGTCCGGAACGTTGGGGACGCTCGACGCCCGGAATCTGTCCCCGCGGGAGGAATGGGTCGCCACCGCCGACGGGTCGCAGGAACCGGACAAGCTGACCCAGGAAGTTCGTATTGGCCCGGCCGACAACGGGCCCGCGCCGCATATGCGCAATTTCTTCGAGTGCGTTCGCTCACGCCAGGAGCCGACTGCGCCGATTGACGCAGGCTACGCGCACTCCGTCGCGGTGATCATGGCCGATGAAGCGATGACCAGCGGGCGGCGATTGACCTACGACGTGTCCAGACGCGAGATTCATCCGGCGTAACGAGTACGGCTGGCGCGGCGGGTGCTAGCCCATTGGATATCTTGAATCGGCCGGACCCAGTGCGGTAAGCTCAAGGTCTCGCCCTTTCTTCGCCGAGTTCCGAGGTTCCCCGTCCGGCATCCATTCGAGTCTGGAGCCCCGATCCGCGGAGAGGACCTATGACCGAAGCACCGGACCATCGAATCAACGTCGTCGTCGCCGACAATCTCCCCTTTCGCGGTGTGCTAGGCGGGTTGGTCGACGGCGAGCGGGAGAGATTTTCGGTCTCGCCCGGCGCCGGAGGCCCCCTGGAGCTGCTGGGACTCTCGGAGCGCCTGGCGCCTTCGGTTCTCCTGATCCCGGACTGGCAGTTTGCTCAAATCGATCAGGCAGCGCTGGCGGGAAGCCTGCGATTTGGCCGCCGGATCCGGGCGATCGTTGTTCTGACGGCCGATCCTACGCTCAGCGCCGAACAGTGCCTCCGGCTTGGCGGCATGGGCGTGATCTCCCAGGATTCGAGCCCCGAACTGATTCTCAAAGCCGTTCAGGCGGTCGCGGATGGAGAGATCTGGGCGCCGCGGAAACTTCTGGCGCGGCTGATTCACGAGTTGCTGGACTCGAAGAGTCCGCAGCGCCTGACCCCGCGCGAAGTCGAGGTGATGTCCCTGGTGTCGGAAGGACTGAGCCTCCGCGAGATCGCCTCCAGGCTCTATATCAGCCGCGAGACGGTCAAGTGGTACAAGCGAAATCTGAACGCAAAGCTAGGCGCCGGCAGCACTTCCACGCAGGCCCGGCCGGAGTGGCTCTTCGGCCAGGATTAGGGCCCAACGCCTTCCCTACAGCGTATTACTCTTCCGTGACAAGTTTGTTGGAAAAAGTACTAAGAAGTGGGTCCTAGACCTAGTTACCCCAGGGTGGGGGTTTACCCCCCCTTTCATCGTTGGGCAGAAGTCGTGTAACTTCAGATGAGTAGCAGGCGCTCGTCTGAAAGGAAATATGACAATAAGCGTCTTGTCGGAGGATTCGAGTTTTATCGCGTTGTGCCAGAAAGTGGCAACTCAGACTGGAGTGAGTTGCGTCGCTGTGGATGAGACACCGTTCGGCTCTTTTCCCGGAGTCCTTATCGTCGACGTAGAGTCGGAATGGGACGCGGCCTCATTGGAGCCGGCGTGCGGGTCGGTGACCATCGCAGTGATCCATCTGGACCTTGTCACCCGAATTAGCACTTTGCTTTCCAAACGTGGCGTGATCCCCCTTCCGAAGCCGGTGGCCGAGGAAGCGCTCCAAGCGGCGATCACAGTGGCGCTGAACATTTGCAGGAGGTACGGGCAACCCGGAGGCGAGGGGGGAGCCCCGAGTATCGAATCGTTGATGCAGGTCGTCGCCCAGTTGTCGGCGAATGACGCCGTCACTTCCAAGGCGGTAGCGATGACAGTCCATGACCTGCGGACTCCGTTGATGGCCGCCATGGGGTATTGCCAAGCTCTGCTGCGCGGCTCATCCTCTTCTTTGGCATATCAGCAAGTTGAATCATTGGAACAACTTGAGTACTGTCTGAGCAAGGTCGACCGCCTCGTCGCGGACCTGGGCCACCTCAGCCAGGGACGAACCGAAGGGATGGCGCCGCGCCGGCGGAAGGCAGACATCGAGTCATGTCTTAAGCGCTCTCTTGCCCCGGTCATTCCGTTGGCTGCCGATAAGCAGATTTTGATTCGCTACCACGTGCAGCCGCCGGCCGGCGCGCTGTACTTTCAGCCCGATCAGATCGAGCGAGTCCTGATCAACGTGTTGGAAAACGGGTGCAAGTTCAGCCCGCGCGGAGGTTCCATCCACGTCTCGGCCGGCCCGGTCTACGATCCAAGACTTTCGGACAGTTCTCCCGAAAATGGGGATTCTTTCGACGAACGGCCCAATGCCTATCGCGTCGAAGTCCGGGATTCGGGGCCCGGCGTTCCACATCAATACCTGGCGTCGATTTTCGACGCTGCGTTCATCGTCGACCGGGCGGACGACCGATCCGGTACCGGCTTGGGATTGGCTATTTCCCGCTCCATCATCGAGGCTCACGACGGCCGCATCTGGGCCGAGTCGCAGGAGCAAGGACTGGCCGTTTCGTTTGTCCTGCCGATGCATCGGCGTAACGCAGCGCCGCGGCGACTGGCCGGCAAACTCGCCCCCCTCTCTGCCGTGGGCCCGGTGCCCCTGGCAAGCTGAACCGGAGGAATGACGAATGGCTGCAGCCTGGAACTCGACGATTTTGCTTGCGGAGGACGAGTTCGAATCCCGTAAGTTTGTGAAATCGCTCCTTCAAGGGCAGGGCTACGAAGTAGAAGAAGCCTGTGACGGCGTCGAGTGTCTCGACGTTCTGCGGGGTTCTTCGGTAGATGTCGACCTGGTTCTTCTCGATCTTCAAATGCCCCGCAAGGATGGACTGTCGACCTTGCGCGAGATCCGCAAGATGAGCAAAGATCTTCCGGTGGTTGTTCTGTCCGGAACCGCTTCTCCGCTCAGCGCGGCGCAGGCCATCAAGTTCGGCGCCAACGATTTTCTGCCCAAGCCGGTAAAGGAGGCTGCCCTCACCGAGACGATCACCAAGACTTTGGGGCGGTCCCACAAGCTGTCTTCCGGCAAGGGTCCGCGAGGCCAGGATTCAGGGATTCTTCAGGATGAGTGGATGACCCGGACGGTTGCGTTCCTAAGGCAGGTCGGGGCCTCGGATGTCCCGGTCCTCCTTCAGGGGGAAACCGGGGTCGGCAAAGAGGTAATTGCTCAATTCCTGCACCAGCACTCGAGCCGGGCCGACGGGCCGTTCGTGAAGCTGAACTGCGCCGCGCTTCCCTCGGAGCTGGTAGAAAGCGAACTTTTCGGCTACGAAAAAGGGGCCTTCACCGGGGCGTTCAAGAGCAAGGACGGGCGTTTCGACAGCGCGGATGGGGGAACCCTGCTGCTGGACGAAATCGGGGACATGGACTTCCGTCTGCAGGCCAAGCTCCTGCAAATTCTGCAGGATGGAAGTTTTCAACGTCTGGGTGGGCGCGAGACAATTCACGTCGATGTCCGCGTGATGGCGGCCACGCACTGCGACCTGGAACAAGCCATCGACGACGGCAAGTTCCGGGAGGATCTGTACCACCGCCTGAATGTCGTGAATGTTGTCGTTCCGTCCCTTCGCGAGCGGGTCGATGCCATCGTTCCCATGGCTGAGTGGTTTCTCCGCAAGCACGCGACCGCAATGGCCGAAATTCCTCGGATTGAACGCAACTTGCGGGATCGCCTGGTAACGTACTCATGGCCGGGCAATGTCCGTGAATTGGAGAACTTCATGCGCCGGTTTGCGGCGTTTCCGAGCACGGAGATGGCGATCGAGGAACTCGAACGGCGTGCTCGCCGGCGGCGTTCTCCGGCGGCATCCCTGGCCGCTCCAGCGGCGGCGGCAGTCCGTTCTTCGCCCCCAACGCTCGATAGCGTGGGCGTACACCAGCGTCAAATGGAGGCCGACACGATTCTGGCGGCCCTCAATTCCACCCATTGGAACCGAAAGCAGGCGGCGGTTCTGCTGAACGTCGACTACAAGGCCCTCTTGTACAAAATGAAAAAGCTTGGCCTGGATGGCAATTCGTTTGGAGAGGGCTCGGCGGCGTCGAGCTAAGTTCCTCCGGTTCCTGCTGTTTTCTTCATCTTCGCCTCGAGCCCGCAACCATCGTTCCTGCAACGAGGGTTGGCGTTTGTTTGGTACTGATTCCTGAACCGTTACACGAAATCGGCATTCAACGTGCACTCAATTTTTGCAAGAAGGAACAACGGAGGGTAAGGAGGGCGTTCCGGCCAGGAACGCAGGGCCGGAAGTCTGTGTTTTTGCCAAGGCAAGAGGTGACGACCGAATGACGATCGCTGAACGACGCCGTGCTCCCCGCTACCCCCTCCGTCTGCCCATCCAGGTGACGCTAAACGATCACCGGGAAAAGCCGATGCAGGGTGAGACCTGCGACATGAGCAGTTCGGGCGTCTTATTCAAAAGCCAGGAACCGCTCGCCGTGGGATCGACCGTGGAATTCACGATCAACCTCGGCACTCAGCCGCCCGTCCAGTTGCGCTGTCGAGGAAGGGTTGTCAGGAGCAGCATTTCTCCGTCCCGGATCCCGGTGTACTCGGCAGCCACGCTCGATCAATACGAGTTCGTGCGGCCGGCCCCGTCTATGGCAACGAGGGAAGATACGGTTTCGTCACTGCGCTGACTCCCACTGACGTTCTTGAATCCGCCTTCCGGGTCACGCGCCCGCGAGGTAGTCGTACGCGATGCGGCCGAAGCCCTCTTTGTAGTCGCAAACCTGGCAGATGGCCTTGCCGTACCGAACGGGGGCCAGGGGTCGCAGGTCCAGA
The DNA here is from genome assembly GCA_964529305.1 of uncultured Solibacteraceae bacterium. GTDB lineage: Bacteria > Acidobacteriota > Terriglobia > Bryobacterales > Bryobacteraceae > CAZGUX01. The sequence continues at coordinate 7,651 of CAZGUX010000171.1, forward strand.
TCGCCCGAGTCGCCCAGCCAGATCGTACCCGACCCCTGATGCCGTTCGCGCAGGACGAAATCCTGGGTCACGTCCGTGCAATCGATGAGCTGTTTGATCGCCGGACGAGGGCCGTCCGCGCGGGGAATGATCTTCAGCCGCCAGGCGGGCGCCAACGATGGCATGTCTCCATCGAATTCTTCGGAAGTCGCCGATTGGATCGTCAACACCGGGCGACCCTCCAATCGCGTGTCGGTGACCACCAACGCGTCCGCGATCGTCAGGTGCACATCCGAATAGACCTTTGGCGTCCCGTAGACCTCACGGCCGGCCGCAATGCCGGCGGGACCGTTGTGGAAGACGTGCGAGCAGTAGAAACCCGTCTCGCCCCGAAAACGAGCCTTCAAGAGCAGGAGGGACTCCTGGAAGGCGCCGTAGTGACTGTCGGGAATGTCGATGCCGCCCGCGACGCACATCCCGTCCCCGTCGGGCTCGAGTGGTTCGGGCAGGTACTCGTCGACGGCGCGCGGGTCGGCGTAAAAGTAGACGAACTGCATCCGGACGTTGCGATAGGCCGCTGGCAGCGGACGGTAGAAGGGGGCATCGGGCGGGATGGTCCAGCCCTCATCATGACGGAGTTTCATAGTAGTCGATCAAACCTTATTGGCGCCGGTCTCCGGCCATAGGCGCGAACATCGGGCTCGCGGCTGGCCACGACCTGGGCAGGCCGCATCTGCTTACGTTAGGTTCCGCGAGGCTCGCCCTTTCAGGCATCGACGTGGCTCGAGAATTCCCGGTCGAGCATGGCCTTTACTTTCCCGGACACTTCGCTGGAAATCCGCTGCATTTGCGGCTTCGTCATGGCCTTGAACGAGCGAGCTACCTGCACGTTCTGCTCAATGAATTCGAGCTTCGGCATTCCCAGCACGCAGGCCGAGACGGGCAGCGACAACGAATAGCGGATCAGGGTCTCGATGGGCGCGGCGCCGACCAGTTTCTCCTGGCCGAAGATCTTCATGGCGATGACGCCCAACCCCTTCCGGTTGGCCACCGGCAGGGCGATCGTCTCGAAGCAGGGCGTAACCCCCGCCGGATAGCCGGCGCCGGGAGTGAACTTTGCCATCCCCATCAAACCCGCGTTCAGAGCCATCTGAGTACAGTTGAAATCGTGCCGCTCCAAGGCCCTGGCCAACACTTCAGGATTGGTGTGGCTGGTGACTCCCATGAAGCGAATCGCCTTTTCGTCTCTTAGCTTGCGCAGAATGTCGAGCACGCCGCCTTTGGACTCCACCTTCGCCAGGTCGTCTTCGTTGAGCAGGCTGTGGATGTGAAGAACATCCAGGCGGTCGGTCTGGAGCAGGCGGAACGTACGGTCGATGGTGCGTTTCACCTTTTCCGGATCGCGCTCGTTGATCTTCGAGGCCAGGAACACTTCCTTGCGCCGGGTCTTCATGACCTTCCCGACCCGTTCTTCACTAGCGCCGTCGCCATAGGCGGCGGCCGTATCGACATAGGTGATTCCCAGATCGATCGCCTTGTTCAGCGCCTGCAGCGCCTTGTCCTCCTCCTTGTACATCAGGAAGCGGCTTCCCGAGCCGAAGGCCAGGACGGGCACGCGAACACCGGTCCGGCCGAAGGGCCGTGTGGCTAACTTGGGTTCGGCCGCGTGTGCCGCGCCGAGACTCACGGTGGCGCTTTCCAGAAAACGTCGTCGACTGAGGGCCATCGTCCTGCTCCTTTTCGGGGTTTGGATTGACCTAAGGCTATCGAGCCGGCTTGGCGCCCGTCAAGAGGATCCTTCGAAAACCCGGGTCCTGCCCGGCAGCGTATGGGTTGGACTACAATCCCCAGCATGAACCGATTGCTTGCCGCCGGACTGCTCATCACCCTCTGCGCGCCAGCCCAACAGAAACCTCGGGCCCGCGAGGTGGGTGTTCCCTTCGAGGGAAACCCCGGGACCTTGAACGCCATCACCGATGTGGCCGGCGTGGAAGTCGGGCACGTCACCCTCATCTCCGGCTCAGGACCCTTGGCCGTGGGGAGCGGCCCGGTCCGAACCGGAGTCACCGCCATTCTGCCTCGCGGCAAGGAGAGCAAGGATCCCGTCTTCGCCGCATGGTTCTCGCAGAACGGAAACGGCGAAATGACCGGGACGCCTTGGGTGGAGGAGTCGGGGTTCCTCGAAGGGCCGGTGATGATTACCAACACGCACAGCGTCGGCGTCGTGCGGGACGCCGTGGTGGGCTGGATGGCCCGCAACGGAAAGCTGTTCCAGTCCTTTGCCATGCCGGTGGTTGCCGAGACCTTCGATGGATTCCTGAACGACGTGAACGGATTTCACGTGAAGGAGGCCCACGCCGTGGAGGCGATTGCCAAGGCGCGCTCCGGCCCGGTCGCCGAAGGCAACGTCGGCGGGGGAACCGGAATGATCTGCATGGAGTTCAAAGGCGGCTTTGGCACTGCCTCCCGCGTCGTGGACATCGGCGGCACACGTTACACGCTCGGCATCGCCGTCCAGGCCAACTACGGGCGAAGACAGCAACTGCTCATCGCCGGCGCGCCGGTGGGCAAGGAGATCGCCGACGGCGTTCCCCGGCGCGCCTCCAATCCACTGACGGGGACCGAAGCCGGATCGATCATCATCATCGCCGGCACTGACGCGCCGTTGATGGCGCACCAACTCAAGCGCATCGCGCGGCGCATCACGATGGGGCTCGCTCGCACGGGAAGCACGGCGGGGAACGGATCCGGCGATATCTTCCTGGCGTTTTCGACCGCGAATCCGGGAGCCGCATCGGCCAACCCGTTGTCCAGTGTCAAGATGCTCGCCAACGGCCAGATGAATCCGCTGTTCGAGGCGACCGTGCAGGCGACCGAAGAAGCGATTATCAACGCCCTGGTCGCGGCCGAGACCATGACCGGAGTCAACGGAAGAACCGTGATCGCGCTCCCTCACGACCGATTGCGCGAGGTTCTGCGAAAGTACAATCGGAGCCGCTGAGGGAAGCGGTAGACTGGAAAGTTGACCGGAACGCGTTTTGGACTCGGGGACATTCTGCAAGTCGAACTGCCCCTGCCTTTCGCCTTCGGTTCGGTCAACGCGTACCTGGTTCGTCTGCCGGACGGTTTTCTCCTGGTCGATTGCGGAATGGATACCGAACCGTGCCGCGCGGCCTGGGAAGAGTTCCTCCGGGCGCAGCGCATTCGCTGGCGCGACATCCGCATCCTGATCCTCACGCACATGCATCCCGACCACTGCGGCCTGGCGCCCAAGATCCTCGAGTGGTCCGGGGCCTCCCTCTGGATGCACGCCGAGGAGAGCCAATTGCTGGACGAGGTGACCCTGTCCGACAAAAGACAGCTGTGGGTGCAGACGACGCTGGAGATGGCCGGATCGCCTCCGGAGATGCGCGCCAAGGTGAAGGCGTCGTTCGCCGCGCTCAAGCGCGCGGTTCAGCCTCTCAAGCCCGATCTTCTTCTGTGGGGCGGGGAGGCTCTGACCGCGGCTTCCGGCGTGGTCGAAGTCCTCTCGACCCGCGGTCACTCGCGCGGCCACCTGATGCTTTATCAGCGCTCGAGCCGATGCCTGATTGCCGGCGACCAGATGCTGGAGTACACGACTCCCAACATTCCGTGGGAACCCGATCACGACGCGCTGCGCGAGTACCTGCGCAGCCTCGATCATGTCGCGCGCTACGAAGTCGACTGGATTTTGCCCGGCCACGGCGCGGCGTTCCAGGGACATCAGGTCTGGATTCAGGCCGCCCGGCGCCATCACGACGCACGCTGCGATCGAATCCTCGACCTGCTGGCGCAAGGCAGTCAAACCGCGCATTCGCTGGTGGCCTCGCTGTGGCCGCGATCGCTGGCGCCGTTGGATTACCGCTTCGCCGCGTTCGAAGTGTTGGCCCATCTCGCCTACCTCGAACACGATGGCCATGTCCAGCCCCAGAACGGAGCAAGTCCAGTCCTCTGGAAGCTTGCTTGCGAAAGTCGAGTGGCAGCACCTAAAATGAAGGTTTCTCGAACTCTTCCTCCTCCCGAAAAGGATGCATCATGAGCACGACCACCGCGGGTCTTGAAGGCGTCATCGCCGGCGAGTCCTCCATCTGTTACATCGACGGCAATCAGGGAATTCTCAGCTATTGCGGCTACAACATTCATACTCTGGCGCGGAATGCCACTTTTGAAGAGGTCATTTTCCTGCTGTGGAACGGCCGGCTTCCGAACCGCGGCGAGTTGGATCGGCTGAAGTCGGAGTTGGCGGCGAACCGGACGCTGCCCCAGCAGGTCATCGATTTTCTTGCAAGCGTTCCGGACGGCCGCCCGATGGACGTCTTGCGCACGGCCGTCTCGCTGCTGGGCGTCTATGACCCGACGGCGAGCGATCCGTCACTCGAGGCCAAAGCGGCACAGGCCGGCAGGCTCATGGCCCAGACCTCGAGCCTGGTCACCACGTACCACCGCCTGCGCACCAAGCAGCCGATTCTGGCGAGCGATTCGTCCCTCTCGTTTTCGGCGAACTTCCTCTATTCGCTCACCGGAACCCGCCCCGACGATGTCATGGAGCGCGCTTTCGACGTGGCGATGATCCTGCATGCCGATCACGAACTGAACGCGTCCACCTTCGCCGCCCGCGTGACCGCGGCCACGCTGTCAGACCTCTATTCGGCGATGACGTCGGCGATCGGCGCGCTGAAGGGCCCTCTCCACGGAGGAGCCAACGAGGACGTCATCCGGATGCTGCTGGCGGTTGCCTCTCCCGATTCGGCGGTCGAGCAGGTTCGCGACAACCTGGCGAAGAAAGTCAAAATTCCCGGCTTCGGCCATCGCGTGTACCGCACCGAGGATCCCCGGGCCACGCACCTGCGCGTCCTATCCGAGGAACTCGGACGCCGTACAGGCCACTACGATTTCTACATCATCTCGAGCCGTGTGGAGGAGTTCCTTCGTGGGCAAAAGGGGCTGAACCCGAACGTCGACTTCTACTCCGCTTCGACCTACTACTGCCTCAACATTCCGATCGATCTGTTCACGCCGGTGTTTGCCGTGAGCCGCATGTCCGGCTGGACGGCGCATGCGCTGGAGCAATACCGGAACAACCGGTTGATTCGCCCGCGCGCCGACTATATCGGCGAGCCGGATGGCCGGCCGTGGGTCGCCATGGCTTCAAGATAAGGCGGACACGTTGGACGAAAAAGCGTTTTACCAGGAATCCCGCACAACCAAACCGATTCAGTTGAATTGTCCTTATTGCCGTACCGAGTCGCAGTACGACTTGCCGTGGCTCGTGCGCAAGAAGAAGGATCGGCTTCCCGGCGGCGCGGACGAACGCGATCGCGCCAAGTTCCAGAAAGCCCAGAGCTACATGGTTCTGCTGGATGACAAGGTCGCGTGTAAGAATCTGCGATGCCGGAAGCGATTCGACGTCTCGGGCATCAAAACGATGGCCTTTTTGGTCGACGCCTGACGGAAAACGGGGAGACGGAACGTTTCAGCCCTAGAGCGATCATCGTAAGAAATTCGCAAAGCGGATACTGTCCCGGATTTCCTGGGTGGCATGGTAGTTGTAGCGCAAGTCCAGCAGGGCTGCGCCGCCGCCCGACGGAGCTACCGTCTGGAGGTACATCTGCAAGCGTTCATTGTACTGCCGCGTCTCGGTCAGCCAGGTGGGCACGCCCGTGGTTTGCAGATACTGCATGGAGGTGATCTGGCTGGCGGCGTTGTAGACCACGTTTTGCACCATCGACTGCGTGACGTTCTCCGTCATTCCGCCCGGCCGCGCGATCGCGTCGAAGGAGTAAGCATAGGTCGGCCCCGTGATCACCGCGCCGGAGCTGTTGTTGGTGTTCGGGTACCTTCCCAGGTTATTCTCCAGCGTTCATCGCCGTCGCGATCGTCGTAAAGAAATTCGCAAAGCGGTTGCTGTCCCGGATTTCCGAACCGTCCCGGATTTCCGAACCCCTATCATGGATGTCCCGGTTTCCCTACTGCGACCCGGTCTCGAAACGCAGCCGATCCTGTGGCATCAACGACGCCCGACTTCCTGCAGAATCACGGTTTTCTCAATCTCTTCGGGCTCTGCCGGGCACCCGATTTCGAACGAGGTCGCTTCATATGATGGGTGTGCAACCTTGAATTTGGCTCGCTCTTTGCGAGCCAGAACTGTTGCAACCCGGCCGAGACGGTCCGTGCGCTGGCCAGGCCTCATCACATCCGACTCGATGGCTAGTCCAGCTATTGGGGCGCCCCGTGAATCGCGAGCCCTAATCAGCACTAGGCAATTCGGAGACGGCCATCGATCGTGTTCACACAGGTTGTAGATCGCGTGGAGGTTCGTCGTCTGGCTTAAAACGGTCCTCACGGCCTTAAGAACAAGGTCCCCGCATCGGCTTTGTGTACCGATCTCAATGTCGAATCTTCCTAATCCAACGTCGCAGAATTCTGCAATTCCCCTGCGGCTGTGTGTTTTGAGGAGATCCGCTCCGTCCTTTTCCTTAAGAGTGACTGGGACGTCGTCCACCGATCGTCCTTCTACGTCCCGAATGGTCAGCCTGATAGCACAGTAGTCTGAGGCAAGCACTGGGAGCGTAGTCGAGACAACTGCCATGATGACTGCGACCTGTATCATATGGCTTCTAGAGCAGTCCGAGGCAATCACGGAGGATTCCTTCATTGAATTCGATTTTGTCAGCATCCAGACCATTGACATGGCCTATTTCATGAAGTATTACCAGCGCCCGGAAGTCGTCGTCGGCCAAGGGTGCTGACTTATATTCAGTGGCAATAAACTTCAAGAGGTCGAACGTAATCGAATTACGAAGGTCGAGTGGGCCCAACGGATCTTCGACCACGAAGGCCGTCTGCTGCGTCGGTTGCATCCAGTTAATCTTGTCACTGATGCTGATCGTGTTTGGGCCTGGGCCACGTTGCCCAAAATGCACTCCAAACAATCTGTACTTCCCGTTGGCCTGCAACTGGGCACGGATCGGGGCGATCGTCTTCGTGGTGACAATTGACAGACTGTCAAATGCGGTCGATGCTGCACTTGAGCTTCTGTAGCCGACCGCTTTGGCGCATTTTTCGGCCTTGAGAAGCTCCCCTGCGCCTCGACTAGCAATGATCTTAGACCCAGTCGCCACCTGGGGAAAGTTTGGCGAGCCGCCCAGACCCGCGGCATCCAGCGGATCGGCAGGATCGTTGGGCCCTGGCGAAATCGGTGCAGACGGGATGTATGGGACCTGATCGTCGCCCGGTGGGCATGGAACTTCCTCGGGCCCCCTCCCGATGTCGACGTAACAGCGCGTGGTTCCGGCGGGATCACGCCAATTCGCGGGATCTCCGTGCACATACGCATACCGATTCCAACTCCCCGGATCCGCCGGGCCACCGCTGGCTTGATACGGGTCCGCCGTCAGGAACCGGCCGATCGAGGCCGAGTAATACCGCTGGTTCGCGTAATCCAACTGCGTCCCCGCGTCCCGGTAGTACGTCCCGAACTTCTGGCGGTCGTTCGCCGTCGACCCGTTCTCTTCGCCGTAGGGGTAAAATCGCGAAGCCGTCGTGTCCTCGCGCCGCGTCGAACCCAATCGGTCCTCCGCCACCGCCAGGTTCCCACTCCGGATCCGTTTGCCGGCGAAATACACTTCCTCCTTCACCACCGTAAAATAGGACCCCGTCATCGGCGCGCTGTAGTTCGCCTTCGTGTACACGCCCAGTCGCGCGCCGTCCACGCCGTAGAACGTGAAGTGCTCGATCGCGATCCCGCCCTTCTTCAGCCACACTCGCTGATTCGTTGGCGCGTAGCCGTACTGCTCTCCATTGGCCGCCGTCAGCCGGTTGTCGGCGTCGTAAGCGATCCCGGTCACCCCCGGAAGCGTGGTCAGGTTCCCATTCAGGTCGTAGCCGTAGCCCCCCGTCGTGATGCGGTTGGTATTGCCGTCGACGTTGATCGCGAGCGACGGCGCCGAGCCTCCGGTCACCGTCTTCGACAGCAGGTTGCCGAAGCCGTCGAACGTGTACGAGTTTCCCCACCCCGCCGCCGAAGCCGCGATCAGCCGCTGCAACTCATCGTACTGGTAGGTCACCGTCTCGCCTGAGACCAGATCCTGCATGGATCCGATCCGTCCGTTATTCTGCGTCGCCGAGTAGTTATAGCGCAAGTCCATCAGGGCTGCGCCGCCGCCGGACGGCGCTACGGTCTGGCTGGTCATCTGCAAACGCACATTGTACTGCCTCGTCTCGGTGAGCCAGAGCGGGCCTGCCGCGTACTGCAGGTATTGCATCGAAGTGATCTGGCTGGCGGCGTTGTAGGCCACGCTTTGCACCATCTGCTGCGTGACGTTCTCCTTCAGCCCGCCTGGCCGGGCGATCGCGTCGAACGAATAGGCCTAGGTTGGCCCCGTGATCAACCCGCCGGAACATTTGTTGGTGTTCGGGTACCTTCCCAGGTTATCCTCCGGCGTTCATCGCCGTAGCGATTGTCGTAAGAAACTCGCAAAGCGGATACTGTCCCGGATTTCCC
>CAZGUX010000172.1:0-11026 GCA_964529305.1 uncultured Solibacteraceae bacterium
CCTGCATGTATCTGCTGCCGCCGGTGCTCGAGAAATTCAAAGCGCGCTTTCCGAACATCGAGACGCAGGTGTGTACGGGTTCAGCCGACGAGATGCTGGCTCTCATCCGCAACAACCAGGTCGACCTTGGCGTCCTGACCCTGCCGGTTCACGCGGCCGACCTGCGAGTGATTCCGTTCACAACCGAAGAGATGGTGCTGGTGACGAGCCCCAAACACCCCAAGCTGGGCAATCGCCGCGTCGTCAAGGCGAAGGAACTGGCCGAGATGCCCCTGATTATCTTCAATCGCGGAGCCGCGACGCGGACGCTGCTCGATGAGTTCTTCTCCCGCGCCGGCATCCGCCCGCGCATCGCCATGGAGTCCGAAAGCGTGGCCACGATCAAGCCCCTGGTGCAGATCGATCTGGGCGTCAGCATCCTGCCCCTGCGCGCCGTGATCCAGGAAGCGGAGCGCAAGGAACTGCACTACCTGCGAATCGGCGACTACGACCTGAGCCGTGAAATCGGGCTGGTGTACCACGACTCCGACTATCAGCCCAAGGCCTTGAAGGAACTCATCCGCATGTTCCGGGCAGCGGCGTAATATCATGGTGTTTCGAGACCGGGGCGAGGACCCTCGTATGAATCTTTCCCGACGCCAGTTTGTGACGGCGGCCACCGTCGCCGCCAGCAGTTATCAGAAGATCCAGGGGGCGAACCAACGCCTGCGCATCGGCGTGATCGGCTGCGGCGGCATGTCGAACGGCCACATGCGGATGCTCGTCAAGAACCGCGAGGTCGACAACATCGACATCGTCGCGGTGTGCGACGTCTATCAGAAGCGCCTGGACGCGGCGGCGCAGTTGACTGGAGGCAAACCGTACAAGGACTATCGCTCCCTGCTCGAACAGAAAGAGATCGACTACGTCCTGATTGCTACGCCCGAACACTGGCACTGCCAGATGACGCTCGACGCGGCCAGCGCCCGTAAGCACATCTACTGCGAAAAGCCCATGACGCAGAACGTGGAGCAGGCTAAACTCGTGGTCGCCAAGATCAAGGAGACCGGCGTCAAGATGCAGGTGGGCGTGCAAGGCATGTCGGACGACTCCTACGAGACCGCGAACAAGTACGTGAAGGAAGGCGCTCTCGGCAAGGTGATGGTGGCGCAGATCGACTACTCGCGGAACCATGTCGACGACTTCTGGGAGTACCCGCAGGACGACGACGTCAAGCCGGGCGTGAACCTGGACTGGAACGCGTTTCTGGGCCCGGCGCCCAAGCGCCCCTTCGACAAAGACCGCTTCTTCTCGTGGCGGCGCTATTGGGACTACTCGTCCGGCATCGCCAGCGACCTGTTCGTGCACCGAGTGACGCGCATCATCAAATCGCTGGGCCTGACGTTCCCGGAATACGGCGTGGCGACGGGCGGCAAATACGAGTTCACCCAAAGCACGGCGGAGATTCCGGACACGTTTAACATGACACTCTCGTATCCGGGCGGGCCGGACGTGCTGCTGGTCTCTTCGATGGCCAACGACACGCCCGTGGAGCACGTCCTGCGCGGGCACAAGGCGACGCTGTCGTTCACGCGGACGGGTTTTGTGATTCGTCCCCAAGGTCTGTTCGAGAAGGAAGGGCAGGAGATCTGGCACGTCAAGAGCGGCGCGGAATCCACGGAACTGCATCACCGCAATCTGCAGAACGCGATCCGCGACAACGAACCGCTGAAGTGCGACTGCAACCTCGGCTACTACGGCGTGGTGGCGAGCGAGATCGGCACCCAGTCGTATCGACAGCGCAAGTACATGAAGTGGGATACGGCGAAAGAGCGCGTGGTTCGGGCCTAAGAACCCGCGGGTTCCGTGAAGGCGCGTGGGGACTCGTCCCACCGGATCATTCGTTGATGTCTTCCTTGCGCAGACGTCTCGCCTGAAATCCGAAGACGGTCGCCTGCTTCAGGTAGAGGCGCAACCGTGCCTCGCCGGCGCGCTTTGGGTCCCCTTTCCAGCGCAGCAGCAGCGACCCTCCTTTGGTCCGGACCGGGATCGAGGCGGCACGCGTAAACCCTGCGATCACGCTGCCGGACCGATCGAGCAACTCGGCTTCGATCGAGCCTCCGGTGGCATCCGCATTCAGGAGAAATGCGTCCGAAACGAGTTCGGCATAAAGGAGAGGCGTGGTCAGGACGCCTTCCTGGTCCGCCCGCCAACCGGCGAAGGCGCCCTCCGGCATGAGGGCGACGCCAATGCCTGTGCGGCCTCCGGCCCCGTGGCCGAAATCGTTTGCCTGGTAGTAGATCGCCGTCTGACCCTGAACCACCGCTTCAGACGGCACCGTATAAATCGCGCCGCTGTCCCACTCGCCCTTGTTTCCCAACGGAACGAAGGGCTCCCGGAAGCGGAACCAATCGATGCCGTTGCGGCTGAGGCACAGTTGCCCGAACAGCCTGTCCGAAGGCCAATCGAACGCGGCCGTCACCATAATATAGACGTTGTCGGCGCGGCTGTACTTGAACACGCCAGGAGTGTACAGATCGAACCGGGGCGGATCCTGATCGTCCGGGCAGTGAACGGTCGCCGGGTTGGACCAATGGAATCCGTCGGGACTGGTGGAGCGTCCGATACACCTTCGCCCGTCACGCCGTGTCCTGAGGTAGCCGGTGTACAGGCCCAGGCGATCGTCCCACAGGAAGAGGTTCTGCGTGTCGAAGCCGCCGGTGAGGTTGGTATAGCGCGATGCCGTCCAGCGAATGCCGTCCGGAGAGTGGGCGATGGACACGCCCCGTCCGCGGAAGTCCCACAGGTGGAACATCATCTTATATCGCTTGGCGGGATCCGGATCGGCGTGATCTTTCATCACCCAGTAGACCTTGCTGCGCTGGCCTGGCGGGCCGGTGAACACTACGTTGTGATCGCGGCTTCCCGAGATGGGCACCTGGCCCACGGACGGCTTGTCCCACTCGATGCCGTTCCTGGAGGTCGCGTACATGCAGCGTCCCCGTTCCGGCCGCGAGGGGTCGCCGAGGATTCCGTTGTTCTCCCGCGATTCGTACCAGAGCTTGTACACTCCGTCCTCGCGCTCGTGAATCAGGCAGCCATATCCGATTTCGCCCAGTTCCCACGGCTTGTCCGGCTTCAGTACGGGGTTGCCCGGAAACTTGACGGGTGTGGTCATCGCCAGGCGCAGTCCCTGTTTGGTCTCGATCAGGTAATCGTCATGCAGAAAGAGTTGGGGTCGGTTGCCGATGTCGACGGCGCGCTCGCGCCCGTTCGCCCACGCCGCTCCCGCTCCGAAGACAATCTGTGTAAAGGCTCGCCGGCTTGTAGACATCGAGTTATGCCGCTCCATGTTGTTTGACCAGGATTGAAGGCGCTTCCCGCCGCCCGTGGCCGCCGCTTCGTGGTACGAGGGACGGTAGTCGGCAGGGAAGCCGTGCTCCGCCTCAGGATACACCACAATCCCCGACTTCTTGGCGGGAGGCCTTGATCGCTTCCCGTATCTTGTCCCCATGTCCTGCGGAATGCCGCGATCCTTGCCCCCATACAGGCCGAACACGGACCCGTTCAGTCTCCCGGCGATGCCCACACCGGACTTCCTTGTCACCGTTCCGCTGTGGCCTCGAGCCACGGCGTCAGCCGTGGGGTTGCCGACCCCCTCGACCATTCCTGAGGGTCCACGCCGTCTGACGCCGGACCGCAAGCTAGCGGCACTCAGGTTTCCACACAGAGTTCTCAGCCGTGGGGTTGACGGCAACAAGTTGAGGAGACGGCGGCGGGAGGCGAGGATGCGGGCCTGGACCGGGTCGGCGGCGCAAAGGAGGTCGGAGATCATGTTTCCCGATCTCAGGGTGGCATGGAGGGAAGCGGAAAAAAGGCGAAAATGGAGGTAAGTGATTGAGCGTTCACAATAGAAAAAAACAAAAGTGCTGTGAACGCAACAGGTTTACAAATCTGTTGCGTATGTGTTGCGGATAAGCGGATAACTGTTGCGGATACGAGCGGAGTTGTTGCGCCTGTGCGGTAAATGTGGAGTAGGGGGTGTTGCAAACAGGGGAGTTAGCAGAGGGTTTGGGCTTATGCGCAACAAAACGCAACAGAAATGGCGGATAAGGGGGAAAAGAGCATCTCTCTTGATTATCGCATGGAGTGGAAGGGGTTTTGGGAAGAGTGGCGTGTAAGTAGCGGAAATATAAGGGGAGATTGTTGGAATCGGGGTGTGAACGGAGCCGCGAGCGTGAGCGAGAGGTGCCTGGGGTTTATTGAAGAAAAGGTGAGTCGGTGGGCCCGGCGTTGAGGCCAGGGGGAAGAGGCGCAAGCATGCGCCACCGGCCGAATTCCAGGGGCGGGCTGAAGCCCGCCGCGGTCTGAAGGGCCGCCCCACAAGGGTGCCCTACGTTGTCGGCCTGGGTGCGCAGGTGGAAGCGTCGGTCGGAGACCGGCGCCACGGGAGAAACGGGAGAGTGGTGACGAAGAGGTTTAAGCAATCGGTGGGGTGGACAACCAACGGATTCGGTCTCAGCGCCGAGCGAACGACTTGGTCCCGGATCCGGGGCCGGAGGCCGCAGAAACGCGTTTGACGTCCCCAGGTTTCCATACGCCAGTTCAGAAAAGGTTGAGAGGCGCGTCGACCTCCACGAGGGAGACGGGCACATGGGGAAGCGCTGGGCGACTACCGGCGGGTAAACACGCGTCCACTTCAGTGATTCCCCAATCTTTCACTCATGTGGACAACATCTGGATCGCGAACCGGGCAAAACCTGATTGTCAACCCACTAGCGTTACCGGGCCGCGAAGCTGAGCGTCACCACATTCGCCGCTCTGCCGTCGAAGATGAGTTCGGCGTTCACGTCGGCGGCGCCGGCGAGCGTGCGGGGAAACGGTCCGCAGACCGCCTGGTCGAGACCCGGATATTGGCTTTGCGCCGCCGCGCCGATCGCCGGGACGTCCACCCCTCCCACTCTGCATGTCATGCTGGTGGTGCGCCGGAAGCCTGTGCCAAAGAAGCTGACGTAGAGGCTGTCGGTGGCCGCGCCAAACTGTAGAGGTAGGTTCTGCCGGGAGCCAGCGGCGGCAGGCGTGAACGTGATGCCAGCGTCGATCTGCACCGGCACGTTGTTGAAGCGTTGATACGCAGCCGCCGCGGGTCCTACCCCGCCTTCGTTAGCGGCGAACAGGCTGGGACCCACCGGGGCGAGCACAATTTCAACCAGGCCTTGCCCGTTTGCGTTCATCAGCCTCAGGGTCGCCGGTCCATAGGCGTCGGTGGCGGGTATCAGGAACTGGACACGGTCCAAGGTACCGTACACGTTGGGGATGGTAAGCCGGATGCCCGCCGGGCGTGATACGCCAGCGCTGTCGACTACGTCGATTTTGAGTCCGCCAAGCTCGGTGGGGAAGTTATCCTCCTGGAAAAACTGCGTGACCAGGTTGTCCCCGTAGAGGTCCACCAAAGACTCCGGGGCCAACGGCATAGGCTGCCCGCTGGCAGAGTTCCGCACCAGAGCCGTAATGGATACGGGGCTGCCCGGTAGGCTCGGCTTTAGCGCATGGGATAGGTAGCCCTTGGCCCTACCAACCGCTAGATAGTGAGCCAAGCCGTCCGCATACTGACCTGCCTGAACCGCGGAGGCGGCGTCTGCGTAATGCCGCAGGTAGTAGAACTCGTTAAACCCCGGAACGCCCCTGGCCGCCGGGTCCGTGAAGTTCGGTCCGGTCGCGATCGCTCCGTTGGCGGTCACTTTGTACAGATTCAGTCCAGTAGCGTTACAGAATCCTGCTCCACAGCTTCCCACGGATTCAAATACCATGCCCTCGGTCCGCTGCCTATTCACTACGGTCGGCACGAATGCACCCAGGCCCCAGCGCTTGCCATTGGAAGGGGTCGTGGTGACAGCCGCGAGGAGTTGTGCGCCATCTATCACTTGAAAGGCGCCCGTACCGTCATTCAGGAACAGGGTGGTGCCCCATCGCACGTCCCGATCCGTGCCGTAATGCTTCGTTGAGAATAACCCGGCAACGTCCACAAAGCCGTCGTTGTTGAGATCGGCCGGGATCAACGCCTTGTAATGAATTCTTCCGAGATTCTGCACAGTAGATGCCCAGGTGATGTCCACGAACTGGCGCTTCCCCTGGTTGAGGAGGACCTGAATCCCGCTGTCCGCGAAAACGATTCCACCGTTTGTGAGGATGTCCTGATAGCCGGGCTCATTCGTATCGGTGATCGGGCCTGGCCGGTACGCAATCGACTGCTCTTCGGCGGCGAAGATGTCCAGCAAGCCGTCGTTGTTCAAGTCCGCAACCACAGCCGGTCCGATATCGGCAGTTTGCACCACGGGCGCTTCTGACGTGGCGGCGTGCCCGAACAAACCGTCGGGCAACTGTAGCAGGTTCGCCGCGGTGAACTCTCCGCCCGCTCCAAACAGCAGTCGGAGGTTCGGCGTCCCCGGCACGGGCGCGGCGCCCACCAGCAAATCGGGGTTACCGTCGTTGTCGAAATCCGCGATGCTCAGCCAGTCGTTGTGCATCAGGTTCTCTGGAGCCCTCCAGAGGGAGGGCGTGATCCAATTTCTTTGCTCCTCGAAGCCGTCGCCCTTCCATCGAAGCAGGGCCGTATTTGCGCCGTCTTCGTTGTCCGGCAGAAGTATTTCGATCCGACCGTCTCCGTCGAGGTCGCCAGCCGCCAGCGAATAGGACCGCGTCGACTGCAACTGGGCGGGGACCTGCGCCGACACATTCTGATACCGGCCGCCACCCATGTTCAACGCCACTCCAATCCCTGAACCCGTCGGTGTCGGAGTCAGGTCCGATCCGGCATCCGCAAAGAGGATGTCGTCCCGCCCGTCATGATTAATGTCGGCGAACAGCGTCAGCGGCGAGTGCTTCACCGTCGGAGCCCCGCCCGGAAAGACTACCGCGGTGGCCAGCCTTAATTGCCCGCTGGACTCGACGACGACCGGTTGCAATGGAGTGGTACTGGGGGCCGGCGCCGTCAGGGTCAGGATCGTCTCCGGGTAACCATCGCCGTCGAGATCTTTCACTGCGGCGCTCCGGACGTTGGCGCTCGCGTCGGTCAACAATATCATCGCGTCGGTGATCTGGAAGTCCAACGGGTTTGGCGCGAGCGTCGGACCTTCGGCGTTTTCCACGGTGAGCAGTTTCCCAGAGCCCTCGGTGATCCGAATGTCGTCGATAAGGATCGTACCGCTCCCGACCACTTTGAAGCCTGCCCGGAGATCGGCATAGGATCCCAGCCTGCTCGTCAATGTCGCCATGCCCGAAGCGCCGGCGGCGCCTCTGATCACCGAGGTCGGCTGAGAGTCTCCACGTGCGTCCGCCGATGACGAAAAGAAGCCGAACTGAAACCCACCCGGTCCCGGCGTGACAATCCGATAGCTCAACGTGATCGTGTAGGTCTCGTTTGGTTGAAATCGGATGACAGCAGGGTTGGTATTCAGGTAGGGCCGGGCCTGCCCTGAATCTGGGCCGGAAAACGATCCCTTGATCGAATTCCTGCCGGAGATCACCTCGCTTGGAGTCGAGACGATACTGCCGGCCGAATCGAGAAGCCACCCCTTTCCAGGAACCGCAACCTGGGCGTGCGCGGGAAGACAAGCCAACAGGAAGACCACCAGAGCACCTCGCGTACCTACTCTGGCTGGGTTCATTTTTCTCCGGTTTCGGCCTCACCTAGTGTTGAACGGAAAGCGTTACGGCGCCGGGCGATTGTGCGCCGGCCACGGTCGCGACGATTGGGTAATCCCCGTCTGCGAGTGATGGCGGGATCTGGATCGCGATCTGATAAGTCCCTGGATACGCGCTCAGAACCGCTCCAAGTACCGGAACGGAGACGCCGCCAAGCGTCACCGTCACATTCGATTGCACCGGCGAACCCTGAACCGGAGGGATTTGTCCAGCCGCAACAGCCGGAGTCGCCGGTCCGAAACCAGTACCCCAGAGCGTAATCACTTCTCCTGGCTTGGCGGATACCGTGGACGTGCCCGGAAACGTGCCGTTTCTGACGGCCCAAGTGTAATTGCTGTGAGTGGCCACAGGCTGGCTCGCTGGCCACTCAAAAAAGGCAGGGCCATGCATCCGAGCGGTGGTTGTGAATGCTGAGCTCATGCCGCCAGGGGTCGTCACCACGACCTCCACTGGCCCTGGGGCCACATCGGGCGCTTGCACGTTGATCTGTCCGGGTGTAACGGCGTTGACGTAGGCCGGTTTCCCGCCGATTGTCACGCTGATTCCATCCAGTTGTCTTGGAAGTTGCCCGTTAAAGATCGAGTTGCTCCAATCATCAAATGGCAAGAGTGTGAAGTCCAAGCCGTAGATCGAAACGAAGGATCCTGCGACGACTCCTGGCTGTCCGCTCGCCGCATTGGAGACGTTCGTTATGCGCGGTGTGCGCAACGCCAGCGGGTCGGCCAGTAGGATGATCGCGTCCATCGGACCCAGGGTGAGTTCCGCGCTCACAGGTTGCCCGTTGTTCACCTCAGTAGCCTGCGTTCCCTTGATCCTCCGGACGTTTGTCCGGTGAAAGCTTCCGGCGATTTCCGATGCAGAAAACGTGTACGGTTGTTCCAGAGGGTTCACCAGAACGAATCCGTTTTCGAAATCGCGCCGGAACGGGCCTACGCCTCCGCGATATATGCGAATGTTGTCTATCGCTATCTTTCCGCCGCCACCATTCAGCGCAAACAGGATTGTGAACGGACGATCATTGGTGAGTACGAACGGAAAATGCACCGTTCCGGAAGTTCCCTTTAGAACGTCCCAATGTACAGTTCTGCCGCCGGGAGCATTCGCGGCGAAGTTTCCGTCAAACGTCTCGAGGATGCGCCAATCATATTCGAGGTAGTAGGCTCCCGCGCCTTGCGTAGCGGGACTCCAGGTCACACCAGTGGTGGCGATCTTGCTATGGTCGGGGTTGCTGATCACCAAGCTTCCCGATCCTTTCACGACTTCACCTGGGGCGCGACTCACTAAGACCGAAGAGCCGGGCGGATTCGTCGCGCTCATCTGGAATGTCGCGGGCAGGCTGCCAGCCTCGAAGGTTTCTTCCGCGGCCCGTACGCCAGGCGCCGTCAACTCCCGGGCATCGGAGAGTGGCTGCCCAAGGTATCCTTTCTTCTTCGTGTCTTCGACCGCCGCGCCGGAGGCGTAGTCAACCGAGTATTCGTCATACCAATTCCCAGGAGATACGGTCGCGTGACGATCATAGATGTAATAGGCGTCGCCCAGCAGTGCCGTTGCAAGACCAAACCGCTCGCGTTGGAAATCCACAACCGTGGGTAGCACGGACGGAATCCCTGGCTGACTCTCCTCCGCTGCGCCGCAACTCTGGAAGATGGTGACGCGCGGGGATCTGATAGCCGCCTCAAGCTGTCGGTAATACTCGAACGTGCGCCGCCAGGAGACCGCCGGAAAGAATCCATCCCAGTCCAGGTTGGGGCACTCGAAAAGATAGCCGTTCACATACGGAGCTAAACTCAACTCGGGAAGGCGCCCCGCATTGCCCATAATCAGATACTGGTCACCGATCATCTGGCGGGTTCGTTGGAGCATCCCTACCGTTGACGAGTAGGTCAGATCGCTGACCAAGGCGATCGTTTCATCCTGTACTCCGTTGCGATTGTAATCGACATCGAAGAGGGCGGGATCTCCCTGGTTCAGGATATGAACGTTCGTCCGCGCGAACAGATCGTCGAAGAAGATCCCGTCCCAGACACCGGACGACAATAATTTCGTATTCACCCAGTCCACGAGAGCGCCATAGTAGGTCTGTCCTCCGACGGGCGCAAACGAGGATATGTTCATCTTGCGGAAGTCCGGATAGTCCGGATCGGGAACGTAGTTACCCTTCGAGTCCCTGAGGAACCATTCCTCGGGAAGACTTTGCCGAAACGTGTATTCCAAGTCAACCGTGGCTCCGCTAGGGGGACGCGGTGTTGCGGGTTGGTTGGCGTTGAAACTCAGGGGCATGATCACCATGTTGGGGTTCAATAGACGGAGGCGTCTAATGTAGTCTGGATACTGCGTCTGAGCTCCCACGTAGGTCGCGGCCATCAAGTCGAAAAACGCGAGGCGGTTTTCAACCTGATCGACAGAAAACAAGTACTGACTGTCCCCTTGACCCACCGCCGCGGCAATACTCGTCAAATACATGCGGCTTCCAAGGCGGGGGTACGGCGCTGATTCGAGTCGTGCCAAAGCCGCAGGTGGGGCGGTGGTTTGGACGGCCTCCTGACGATAGATCACGATGTTGTCGATGATGACATCGCTCTGGTTGCTTGAGAAGATTCCCATGGCGTACGAACTTCTGCCGGCCGTGAGACCTCCGGAAGAAAACGTCCCGGTTGGAGTCGCATTGTTTAGCAAGGGAGGCATTTGTATGCCGAGGTTAGGATCGAAAGCAATGTCGACCGGGAACATCCCTATGCCCAATGACCCGTAGGAGCTGTCTGGCGTCAGCACGCGGTATTGGAACTCGATGATGTACGTTGTGTTCCCGGCTAATGAAAGAGCCGTCGAGTTTGTCCCCAGTCCTTTGCCGTTTCGTAAGCGCGCCGACATCTTTCCTCCAAGCACCAATCCGGTGTCCGTGACAAGTTCGGCATTGCCAATGTTGAGACCGGGCCCAGGGCCAACGACTTGTTGCTCGGCATCGGCAGTTGCGACAACGGCATTCGTCGCCGCATCGATGATCTGAACGTTATCGATGAGGACTTCGCCCGTACCGCCGATCTGAAACCAAGCCTGCCAATCGTTGTAAGGCCCTAACGTCGTAGTCGAATTGAAAGTCCCAGTGTCTCCCGCCCGGCCCGTGAACTGAGCGCCGAGAATACAACAGTTCCCACCCGCCGCATAAGCGGTGCCGGAGAAGAAAAGAACCTGAAATCCCTGGCCCTCGGGGGACACTTCAAAACCGGCCAATGAGGGACACCTCAAAACCGGCCAATGGAAACAGGCAGGACGAGACTGTTATACCCGGTAATGGTCGGTGAAGGCAAGAAAGAGTTCGCCAGGCCGGCGGAGTTGAACTACA
>CAZGUX010000173.1:0-13969 GCA_964529305.1 uncultured Solibacteraceae bacterium
AACATCGCGAACACCGAGGCCACGCCCATGATGATGTGGAAGTGGCCGACCACAAAGTACGTGTCGTGGAAGTAAATGTCGAGCGCGGGCTGGCCGAGGAACAGGCCGCTCAACCCTCCGCTGATAAATAACGACACAAAGCCCAGTGCGAACAGCATGGCCGTGTTCAACTGCAACCGGCCTCCCCAGACCGTGCCTAGCCAATTGAACGTTTTGATCGCCGAAGGCACACCGATCGCCATGGTGAGGACCGAGAAGGCGAATGCCGAATACGGGCTCATGCCGCTCTGGAACATGTGGTGGCCCCACACCAGAAAGCCGACGAAGGCGATAGCCAGGATCGCGTACACCATCGCCCGATACCCGAACACCGGCTTTCGCGAGAAAACCGAGAGTATTGTCGACACGACGCCCATCCCCGGCAGGATGGCGATATAGACCTCCGGGTGGCCGAAGAACCAGAACAGATGCTGCCACAACAGGGGCGAGCCACCCCGGCGGTCCTGCAGTTGATCGTTCACCAGCAGGCCGGCCGGGACGAAGAACGACGTGCCGGCCAACCGGTCCATCAGCAGCAGAATGCCGCCCGGCAACAGGACGGCGAAGGCCAGCAAGCTGATCATCGCGGTGGCGAACCAGGTCCAGACGGTGAGCGGCATCCGCATCAGTGACATGCCCCGTGTCCGCATATCGATCACCGTGGTGATGAAGTTGATCGCGCCCATCAGCGATGCGCCGCAAAAAATAGCGATCGACACGATCCACATCGTCTGGCCCAACCCCTGGCCGGGGCCGGTGACGGGTCCCAGAGCCGAGAGTGGAGGATATGCCGTCCATCCGGAGAGCGGAGCACCCCCTTCCACGAAGAAGGCGGACAGCAGCACCAGAAACGATAGAAAGGTCGTCCAGAACGAAAGCATGTTCAGGACGGGAAACGCCATGTCGGCGGCGCCGATCTGCAGCGGCAGGATGAAGTTACCGAAGCCGCTCTGGGGGGCCGTGGTGAGGACGAAGAACACCATGATGGTGCCGTGCATCGTCATCAGCGACAGGTAGAGTTCCGGGGTCATCACGCCCCCGGGCGCGCCGTCCGGCCATAAGGCGCCGAACCAGCCGACCTTCCGGTCGGGGTTTGTCAGGTGAAAGCGCATCACCAGCGACAGCGCCATCCCGGCAAACGCCGCGGCGAGGGCCAAAAAGAAGTATTGCAGGCCGATCACCTTATGGTCGGTGGAGAAGACCCAGCGGCGCAGGAAGCCCTTGCGTACGGGCAAGGCGTGGGCGGTGCTCATTTGGCCTCCCGCTGCCACTCGGCGAATGCCTCGGAAGACATCACTTCGAGCGTGCTCCGCATCTGGTGATGTCCCAGGCCGCAGAGCTCGGCGCAGGCCACCTCGTACTTACCCCTCTTCTCGGCCTGAAAGTACAGGGGGATAATCATGCCGGGAACGATGTCCTGCTTCAGGCGCAGTTCCCGCACGAAAAAGCTGTGAATCACGTCCCTGGCATTCAGGGACAGGACGACCGGGGCCTTTTCGGGAACGCGCAGCACCGAGGTGACGATGTCGTCCTTGCCGGCGGGATCCGCATCGTCGAGCCCGAACGGATTGCCGGCGGCGTCGTTCACCAGTTTGACGTTGGTTCTTCCGAACCGGCCATCGGCGCCCGCATACCGGAACGACCAGGCGAACTGCTTGGCCATCGCTTCCACCTTCAGCGAGTCCGCGGGGGGCTTGGCGAGGTGCAGGTTGGCCCAGATGCTGGACCCGCCCAACATCAGCCCGATAAACAGGACCGCCGTGGCCGAGGTCCACAGGACTTCCAGGCGATTGCTGCCGCGAGAGAAAACAACCCGCTGGCCGCGGTCGCGATACCGCACGATCGCATAGCCGAGGGCGAGTTGAGCCAGAACGAAGATAATGCCGGTGATCAGCAGGGTCAGATGAAATTGCGTGTCGTACGACTGGGCGTGGAGGGAGATCGCGTCGGGGAACCACTCGCGCGTGAACAACAGGCAGGCCACGACGGTGAAGATACAAACTACCAGGGCAAGCAGCATTGTAAGGAGGTGATCTTCCAGCTTAGTCGCTGCCGGCCGGCGTTTTCAAGATGGCGCCGGCTCTACTGAGGAGGAGGCGGCGGCGGTGGAGGAGGAGGTGGAGGTGCGCCGCCGTCGCCGCTGGGCGCTTTCTCGTCGCCGGGGCTGCCGCCCGCGGGCGCCGAGCCGCCGCCGGAACTGGGAGCGCCGGCGCCCTGTCGCCGCCACAGAATTTCCGCAACGACTTGGGCTGCCGCGTTGGCGACCTTCTTAGCCACAACGCCCCGGTCAACGGACCGAAGCGCGAGAGGCTGGTTCCTGAAGACGCGAACCGATTCACCCGCCGCGACGGGAATGCTCCTGCCTCCCATGAGCAGGTGACCGACGTCGACCAAACCCTCTTCGACGGCAACCAAGGTCGTGCCGCCTTCGTCCTCCACCTCAACGTGAAAGATCGTGCCGCGAACGGAGATCAGAGCGGTGGGTGTCCGGACCCGGTTGTGGTTCGGCTTCCCGCCGAGCTTTTGAATGTGGACTTTGATCCGGCCGATCCACACATCGACGAGGTCGGTCCAGTCGCCCAGATTGGCGCGGAAGGTGACTCGGGAATTGGGGAACACCTCGAACGTGCTGCCATCCGCCAGGCGAAACTGGGCATACCCGTCCGCGCCGGTGGATACCACCTGGCGAGGTTTCACCAGATCGCCTACTTCCAGCGCCCACGGATTGTCGTCGCGGATCAGGTCGACCCGGCCCTCGCGGATGACCAGCGTGGCCGAGCCGTCCGGGTTCTGCGCGAGCGCGGGACTCAGACCGGCGAACAGCACGGCCGCTGCTATCAGCAACCCCGCCGCGCCGCGATCGAGAAACCTGTGCATCCGAGACTCAAAGTGCCGCAAATCGTACGTCCAACTATACCCGAACAGGAGGCGGACGTCTAGCCTCGGGCAAAGAGCTTGCATGTTTGGTTCCGCACTTGCTCTAAGGCGAAAATAGGACGGGAAATCAATGGCTTGCCATGCCGGACCAAGACAGGCCTGGGCTACAATGAAACGTTGGATGTGTCAGAGTGCCACGCTTAGGGTGAAATTGCCGGGTTCGTCCTGGAATTCCGTCCTAGTGTGCCTGGTCTTGGTGGCATCGGTCCCCCTGGCCGCCCAAAGTCCGGATTGGCGGCGGCTGGGAGGTTTCACGGTCGAAGCCGGCCTGGCGTCGCCCGCGAGCGGTCCCGTCGATCGCGTCTGGTTCTCTCCCGATGGAAGCCGTTTGTTCGCCCGGACCCCATCCGGACGAGTGTACGTGACGGCCGACCTCGAGACGTGGAGGGCTGCCGCCGTGGAACCGCCGAACGATCCGGCCCCCGTGGCCACGCCCCGCCTGCCCGCCGGAGCGCGATCGGCCCGGATGATTCGAGGCCGGTTATACGCCCGGGGGAGTCACCTGTATCGCTCGGACGACGGAGGCCGCGCCTGGACGAACCTGACCGCTAGCGGAGGCCATTCGGTGGTCGGCGATGAAGTGCGCGACGTCGCTGTGTCTCCCGCCGACGACAACGTCCTGGTTGCCGCCAGCGGGTTTGGCGTGTGGCGGAGCGCCGACGGTGGGCTCTCCTGGACCGGACTTCACGAATCCCTCCCCAATCTTCCGGTGCGCCGGATTCTGGCGACCGCTCGCGGCGCAAGTGCGCTTCGCGTATCGGCGCCCGGCATCGGGCCGCTCGAACTCCGGCCCGGGCTCGCTTCCGGATGGAACCCTGTCGAAGACGTAGCCTTCTCACAGGAAGCGCTTCTCCGCCGCGCTCTTTCGGATTCC
Organism: uncultured Solibacteraceae bacterium; assembly: GCA_964529305.1. GTDB lineage: Bacteria > Acidobacteriota > Terriglobia > Bryobacterales > Bryobacteraceae > CAZGUX01. Next base: position 3,851 of record CAZGUX010000173.1, read on the forward strand.
CTCGGGGTTGAGATTTCGGCGGTCGCCGTATCGACCGATCTGCTTCACGCGGGGTCGGCAGACGGGCGCATCTGGACCTCGCGCGACCGCGGCCGCGGTTGGACCGAGGCCCCGGCCCGTTGGAACGGCCCTGTGGAGACGATCGTGTTCGACCCGGACGAACCGCGAGTCGCCGTCGCAGCTTTAGGGGGCAAGGGAACCCATGTTCTTCGCACCGTGAACGGCGGCTTGTTCTGGGACGATCTGACCAGCAACCTGCCCAACGTGGCGGCGCATGGCGTGACCTTTGACCGCGTAGCGCGCGCGCTGTATGCCGGCACCGATCGCGGCGTGTTTCTGTCTCGCATCGATCTGAACGCCGCGACTCCGGCCGAGCCCTGGGTGGCCGTTGCCGGACTGCCGGAAGCGCCTGTCTGGGACGTCCGCCTCGATCCCGTGCGCGGGCAGTTGTACGCGGTGGTGGACGGATACGGGGTTCATGCGACGGTGGCGCCCCACCGGGCGAGCGTTTTGCGCTGGGTGAACGCGGCCGATCTCAGCGCCCGCCCTGCCGCGCCGGGGTCGCTGGTGAGCGTGATGGGCGCGCCGATTTCCCGTGTGCAGGCGGGAACCCTGAGCATTCCGCTGCTCGCTTCCACCAAGGCGGAAGCGCAGATTCAGATTCCCTTCGAAGCCACCGGCGATGCGCTCGATCTGTCGCTGGACACCGCCGGACGCCAGGTGTCTCTGGGCATCCCGATGCAGCGCGTCTCCCCCGCCATCTTCATCGACCCCGAGGGCGCCCCGATGCTGCTCGATGGCGAAACGGGCCTGCTTCTGGATGCCGCCAACTCCGCGCATTCGGGAGGGCTCGTCCAGATTCTCTGCACCGGCCTCGGGCGGGTGACTCCCGACTGGCCGACCGGATTGGCGGCTCCGCTTGCCGATTCGCCCCGTGTGCGCGCCAACGTGGCCGCGTTTGTCGACAGGACCCCTGTGCGCGTAACGCGCGCGACGCTGGCCTCGGGCTACATCGGGTTCTATCTGGTCGAGATCGAATTGCCCGCCCTGGTCAATTCCGGTCCCGCCGAGTTGTTTCTCAGCGTGGACGGCCAGGAAAGCAACCGCGTCCGGTTGTATCTGGCGCCGTGATCCGGGGGACCGAGTCCGCGATTCTCGATCGGATCGCGCGCTCCGTCCACATTCCCCGAGGGTCCATCGTCCGAACAGGCATGGGTGATGACTGCGCGATCATTCGTCCCCGGGGTTCGACTGAAGATCTCCTCTTCACCACGGACATGCTGCTGGAGGATGTCCACTTCCGTCGCGACACTCACTCGGGGGCGGATGCCGGCCACAAGGCGCTGGCGCGCGGCTTGAGCGACATCGCGGCGATGGGCGGGGTTCCCCGCTTTTGCCTGTTGTCGCTGGCGGTGGCGGAGTGGGCCACCACCCGATGGGTCGATGGTTTCTATCAGGGCCTTCTGCGGTTGGCCGCAAGGTATCGGGCGCCGCTGGCCGGCGGCGACCTGGCCCGCGCCGATCGCGTGGCTTGCGACATCGTCGTGTGCGGCGCGGTCCCGCGCGGCACGGCGCTGATGCGCGGCGGCGCGCGTCCCGGAGATCTGGTGTACGTGTCCGGCCGCCTCGGCGGCTCGGCGTTGGGTCTGCGGGAAGGAAAGGGACGGGCCTGGAAGCGGCATCTGCGGCCCGAACCTCGTGTGGCCCTGGGACAGGCGCTGCGAGTGTCTCTTCACGCGACTGCCGCCATGGACTTGAGTGACGGGCTTTCACTCGACTTGCAGCGTCTGTGCGAACGCTCCGGCGTCGCCGCCGAGATTGACGACGTGCCGGTGTTCCCGGGCGCGTCTCTTGAATTGGCCCTTCACGGGGGCGAGGACTACGAACTGCTTTTCACCGTGCGGCCTCGCCAGGTCGTGCCCGCTGCGTTCGAGGGGATCCCACTTACCCGCATCGGGCGCGTGGTCGATCATCGCGGCCGCGAGCGCGTTCTCTTCCGGGGCAAGCCGCTGGCGCCGGCGGGCTACGATCATTTCAACACCCGCGTCGTGGGGTGATCAGGTAAGGGCCCGCTCCTTTCCGGTCGCGGCCCGGTTCGGCGGGATATCATCGTTTTGATCGACTATGAGCCTGCCCAGCCCTGCCGGAGTTCTTGACCTGATCGACGCGTTCCGACGCTCAAAAGCCATGTTCACGGCCTTGCGCCTTGGGGTCTTCGACCGGTTGGAAGCCGCGCCCGCGAGCGCCGAAGCGTTGGCCCGGCGGATTAGGCAGGTGGACAAGGATGCCCTGGAACGTCTCCTCGACGCCTGCGCCAGTCTGGGCCTGCTGCGCAAGGATGGTGTCGCTTACGAGAACTCGCCGGAAGCGCGGACCTACCTGTGCCGCGCCAGCAGCCACTCGCTTGCCGGGTACATTCTTTACTCCGACCAGGTGCTCTATCCGATGTGGTCCCATCTCGAAGACGCCGTGCGCGAAGGCGGAAATCGATGGAATCAGACCTTCGGCCTGGACGGACCGATCTTCGATCACTTCTTTCGCGATGAAGAATCCATGCGCACCTTCATCCTCGGCATGCATGGCCTCGGCACGCTCTCGTCGCCGGCGGTGGCCGCCGCGTTCGACCTGTCGCGCTTCCAGCGCGTTGCCGACCTTGGAGGCGCCACCGGCCATCTCGTAGCCGCGGTTTGCGAGAAGTATCCCGGCATGCACGGAATCCTCTTCGATCTGCCCCGCGTGATTTCGTTCGCGCGCGAAGTGTTGGCCCATTCGGCCGCGCGCGACCGTATCGACCGGGTCGCCGGCGATTTCTTTACGGACGACCTTCCGGCGGCGGACCTCTACGCTCTCGGCCGCATTCTGCACGACTGGTCGGAAGAAAAGATTGCGCGGTTGCTCGACCGGATCTTCGCCGCACTCCCGGCAGGAGGCGGGCTGCTCATCGCCGAAAAGCTTCTGACCGACACCAAGACCGGGCCCACCTCGGCTCAGATGCAGTCGCTCAATATGCTGATCTGCACCGAGGGCAAGGAGCGTTCACTCGGCGAGTATCGCGCTTTGCTCGAGCGCCACGGGTTCTCGCCGGTCGAAGGAGCGGTGACCGGCGGGCCGCTCGACGCCGTGCTGGCCTTGAAGGCGTAATCCCAAGTCCGTCTGGAGCGGAGTGCCTTGCCTCGGCTTTACAATGATCTACGTGGCTGTCCAGACGCTATTCAATATTGCCGACCTGGAGAAAATGGCCGACAGTGCAATGCACCGTGAACTCGTGGAAGGAGAACTGATTGAGTTGCCGCCCATCGAGTGGATTCACTCTCTTGTTGCACGCCGCATCTTCAAGTTGATCGACCATGCGGCCGAATCGGAGGGACTCGGCCTTACCTTGATGGAGGCGGGATTCAAGGTCAGCGACGATGATCGGAACTGGGTTCAACCCGACGTTTCGTTCATTTCTGCTGGCAGAGTTCCCCGCCACCCGGAGCCAAAATTCTTCCCCGGGGCTCCTGACCTTGCGGTAGAAGTGATCTCCCCGTCGGAAACCGCCGAGGATGTCCAGCGCAAGATTGATTTGCTGCTGCGCTGTGGATCACAGGAAGTCTGGGCCGTCTACCCCAAGACGCGAACCGTGGAAGTCCGAAAAGCCGACGGGTCCGCGGCGATTCTGCACGCGAGCGACACGTTGCACTCTGCCGTTCTGGGAGGCGCTGGCCTCGCAGTACAGGAATTCTTTGAGGACTGACCTCGGTGTTGTCAGGGATCCGCGACGGTCCGTGGCTCCGAACCGCGGGTGTAAGCCCGCGGGGTTGTACGAACGTAAGAGTGACAGAGCACACCAAGAAGAGAACCCGCGGGCTTACGCCCGCGGTTCGCAGCCGTCATGCGCCGCGACCCTGGGATGATTCGCGCGGCTGTCCCCAAATTCCCGGGATCCGCGTCGCGCACTGAGGGCAGTGACCCGTGCCCGTGAGCACGTCTCGGAGCACCCGGAAGCCGCTCCGCTCGATGAGCGTCGCCTCGCACGAGGGACAGCGCGTGTTCTCCCACTTCCCCAGGCCATAGAGATTGCCGGCGTAGACAAAGCGCAGCCCCGCGGCCCGGCCGATCTCGCAGGCGCGGATCAGGGTCTCCGCGGGCGTGTTCTCCGGGCCGGTCATTTTGTAGTCCCGGTGGAATGCCGTCACATGCCAGGGAATGTCCGGCGAGATCCCGCTCAGGAACTCGGCGATCGAACGCAGTTCCCCGTCCGAGTCGTTGAACCCTGGGACAATCAGGGTCACCACCTCCAGCCAGAATCCCATCGCGTGAATGAGGCGAATCGAATCCAGAATCGGCTGGATGCGCCCGCCCAGATCGCGATAGTGCCGGTCATCGAACGACTTCAGATCCACCTTGAACAGGTCGAGCCAGGGCCGCAGGTAGTCCAGCACCTCCGGGGTGGCATTGCCGTTCGAGACGTAGCCCGTCAAAAGGCCTGCTCGCCGCGCCGGGCGAAACACCTCCACGGCCCACTCGCTGGTGATGAGCGGTTCGTTGTAGGTGCTGACGACGCAGACCGCGTCCGCTCGCTGGGCCGCGCGAACGATCTGCTCCGGGGTGATTTCGCGAAAATCGGTCGTCGACCGCGGGTCGCGCAGGGCTTGCGACGTGACCCAGTTCTGGCAATAGCCGCAGTGCAGGTCGCAGCCGAGCATGCCGAAGCTCATCGCCAGCCCGCCGGGCCTGACGTGAAAGAACGGCTTCTTCTCGATCGGATCGCACGCCAGCGTATTGACGTACCCAAACGGCGCGTAGAGCTTGCCGCCCCGATTGAACCGGACTTTGCAGACGCCCGGCAGACCGTCGGAAATGGGGCATCGATGCCCGCACGCCACGCAGCGGATCCGCTTCTCGTCGAGCGGCTCCCACAACTCGGCTTCGCGAGTCTCGACGGCGAGTTGTTCGGCCAGCGTGCTCATCGCCACCCGCCGATCCCATTGTACGCGCCCGGCCGGGATCGAGCGCGGCGGCCCTATGGCGTCCGAAGGCTCTTCATCTGGCTCAGATCGATGGTTAATCCCTGCAGACTGTCCGCATGGTTTTGCGCCAGGATGGCCTTGGCCCGTTTCTCGACGGCGCGGGCTTCCCGCTTCCGGTCGGCTTTGGCGAACAAATGCGCTTGCCCCAGCAGCAGCCGCCCGAGCGCCGGATGAGAAGGTCCCAACGTTTCCCGGGCGATGCCGATGGCGCGTCCGAACATCTCATCGGCCTCCGCCAGCCGCCCTTGCTGGGTGTAGACAATCGCCAGATTGCCCAATTGCACGCTGAGGTCGGGATGCTTGTTCCCCAACCGCAACTGGGTGCCGTGCGTGGCGCGGAGCAGCGATTCCTCGGCCGCCGTGTAGTCGCCCGCCTCGAACGCCCGCACCCCCATCGAGTTCCAGATCTGATCGATGAGAGAGTGCCCGGAGGGAGAAGTGCGCGCGAGAATCGCGACCGCCTGCAATTGGAGCTCTCCAGCCTCGTTGTAGCGCCGCTGCCGGATCAGCGTCTCCGCGAGTTGATGCTGCACGGAAGCCACGTCCGGGTGGCCGGACCCATAGGCGTGGGTAAGGGGAGCCAGGGCTTGGCGATAGCGCGCCTCGGCATCCAGATACCGGCCCTTCTGCGCCAGCACGGAGCCGAGATTGCTCGAGGCGATGGCCGCTTTCGGATGGCCTTCGCCGAGCGTGTCGCGCCAGATGCCGAGAGCCCGCCGGATGGAGTACTCGGCATCGAGCAGACGTCCCTGATACCGATACAACACCCCCAGGTTGTTGTACCCCGACGCCAGCGAGACGGGATCGCCGGCCTTTGCCGGATTCCACAACTCCACCGCTTTCAGGAAATGCGTTTCCGCGTCCTTGAGATTCCCTTGCGCCTCTCGCAGCAGACCCCGCTCATTCTCCAGCAAGGCTTGACTGGACGAGGTATTCGCCAGGGATCCGGCTTCCTCGAGAGCCTTCTCCGCCTCCGCGAGCCTGCCCGTCACGCGAAGCAGGAGAGCGAGACCTGCCAGGCTGCGAGCGGCCCGGGTGTCTTTTCCAAGTTTGCGATAGAGGGCGACTGCGCGGCGATAGTGGGGCTCCGCGGCCTGCCGCCGTCCGGTGGTCGCCAACAGATCGGCGAAGTTGTGAAGCAGGTCCGCGAGTTCCGCCGATTCGTCGTCCGCCAGCAGGGGCAGCGCCTTCTGATAGAGCGCTTCCGCCTCCTGAAATCGTCCCTGCCGCTGCCGTACCGCCGCCAGGTTGGTCGACAGGAACGCTGTGGCGAGTCTTTCCTGGCCGGAATGTTCCAGCGCCTGCTGGTATCGATCGGCCGCGTCGTCAAGGCGGCCCGCGCCGTAGAACTGCATCCCCTCCCGATTGAGTTCCCGCCAATCGGCGGCCGCCATAGGAAGCCCTGCCGCCAGCACCACAGCCAAAGTCCCGTTGAAGAGCGTCCGCGACGGCCCGCCCCGAAATTCGAAGGTGCCTTTCCGCCTGTGCATACGATTCTGCCTATGGCGGATCGACGCAACCGGCTCGAATTCGTTTGGAACTTCACCACTCTCGAGAGGTAAACTGTTCGCCCCTTACCGTTAGATTCGTCCGTGTGGATTCGCATCCCCGAGCTGTGGCAGAATTCGATCTGCATGCAGTGGCGAGGCTTTCTGATGGAGACCGCGTGAAGGTCCTTTTCTTCTGGGAACCACCGGGACTTTCCCTGGAAAAATCCAATCCGTACGGGGGGCTGTTGGGCGCGGCGATGGAGCGCCTGGGCACCAGCTTCGAAGCGGGGTTTGCTCATCACCTGGAGCCTTCCTTCGTCGAAGCGAATCCGATCGACGTCCTTCATCAGAACTGGCCGTCGCATTTGTACACCGATCCCGATCCCGCGGTCGCGCTGGAGCGCGCGGTGCGCCTGATCAGCGGCTTGTCGTACGCGCGGTCCCGGGGCTCGAAGGTGGTGTGGACGATGCACAACCTCTACCCGCATTCGAGTCACTCGCCGGACCTCGACCGCATGGTGCGCCTGGCCCTGACCTCCATGGCCGACTCGGTCATCGTGCACTGCGAGTACGGACGCCGCCAGTTGGCCAGCCACTTCCACCGCACCGAGCGCGTCTTCACCATCCCTCATGGCAATTTCATGGACGCGTATCCGGCGAAGGTCACCCGCCAGGAGGCCCGCGCCCGCCTGAGGATCGATCCGCATACCTTCGTCTATCTGTTCTTCGGCACGGTCCGATCCAATAAAGGGCCGGAAGCCCTCCTGCAGGCGTTCTCGAAGCTGCCCGATCCGGATTGCACGCTGCTGTTCGCCGCTCGCGTCACCAGCGACTACGGCGCCCAGATCGTCGATGCCGCGGAGAAGGCCGATCCCCGAATTCGCATCATCCGTTCGTCGTTCTTTGCGAATGACGAGTTCCCCCTCTTCTACTCGGCCGCCGATATCGCCGTCCTGCCTTTCACCGAGATCATGACTTCCGGTTCCGTGATCACGGCTTTGTCGCTAGGCTGTCCGGTGCTCGTTCCGGCGATTGGCTGCCTGCCGGAGGTGGTCAACGAACGCATCGGATGGCTCTACGATCCTTCCGACCCGGAGGCCCTGCTACGGTCGATGCGGGAAGTCCGCGGCCGCGATCTGGAATCCTGCCGTTCGGCCGCTTTGGCCGCCATGCGGGAGCTGCACTGGGACGGCATCGCCCGCAAAACGCTGGAAGCGTATCGCGCATGAACCTGCTGACCCCCGCGGATCGGGACCGGTTGCGCCGCCGCGCCGCGGACCCTCGATTCACTGTGTCGATCGAGCGCCTTCGCCGCCAGGTCGGACGGTATCTGGAGGAGCCGATAGACGTCCCATCCCTGCCCGGCGGCTACTATCACGACTACTTCTGCCCCGACCACGGTTGCGAACTCGCCTTTCAATGGAACCGTCCGGCCGAGCACCGTTGTCCGGTGGACGGCCGCGAGTTCACTGGCGCGAAATACGAGGCGGCCTGGCGCTGGACGGCGAATCATCGCTTGTCGGAGGCCGCGCGCGACGCTGCTTTTCTCTGGGTTGTCACGGGCGAACACCATCTGCTCGATCTGGTGCGGACGATTCTCGACGGGTACGCCCGGCGCTACGAGTCGTACCGGGGAGGCGAGCACTATCACATCAATCCGGGCATCGCCACCTACACCACGCTGGACGAGTCCGTGTGGGTCATCCCGCTGGCGTGGGCGTTCGACGCCGTGCGGGCGGAAATCGGGGACACGCGGCCGATCGTGAATTCCTTGCTGCGGCCGGCCGCGGAACATCTGCGGGACCACCGTTACCCGCAGGTCCACAACTTCTCGTGCTGGCACAATGCCGCGATCGGCGCCGTGGCGGTGGCCCTGGGCGATCGGGACCTCGCGCAATTTGCTTTCGATGGACAGAACGCACAATTGACCCAAGGCGTTCTGGGCGACGGCCTCTGGTACGAGGGCTCGCTCAGCTACCACTTCTACTCGCTCTGGGCGATTGCCTCGCTCGCGCTGGCGGCACGGCAGCGGCCCGAATTCGACCTGCGCCCGCATCCGGCGTTGCGCCGGATGTTTGAAGCCCCTATTGATCTCGCCTTCCCGGACGGCTCCCTCCCCGCCACCAACGATTGCTGGTACTTCACCAGCCTGCTCGGCGATTGCTGCCACGGCGTGCCGCCCTCGGCGGAGTTCTACGAACTCGCCTTCGCGTGGTATGGCGGCGGCCGGTTCGGCGAGGTTCTAACCCGGAACTACGCGAAGTCGCAGCGGGAGAGTCTGACGGCGCTTCTGTTCGGCGTGGACGATCTCGAAGACCGGCCTTCATCGGCGCCGGTGAGTGTGCTGCTGGCGGATTCCGGGTTCTCGGTTCTTCGCGACAACGGCCGCCAGTTGGTCCTCAAGCACGGTCCGCACGGCGGCGGTCACGGGCATCCCGACAAACTGAGCCTCGCTCTCTTTGCCTCGGGTGTCGCGTGGAGCCCCGACCTGGGAACTCCGGGGTACGGCTTCAGCCTGTTCGAAAGCTGGTATCGTCAGACCGTCAGTCACAACACCGTCATTCTGGATGGCCGCTCGCAACCGCCGGCCACAGGCCGTTTGAGGCGGTTTCGGGGAGAGGGCCTGTTCCAGATCGCCGACTCGGAGGTCGAGTTCGACGGCGCGCGGTTACGCCGCGTGGTTCTGGCGCGGCCGGGCTATTTCCTCGACGTGTTTGTCGTGGACGCCAGCGAGCCCCGCGTGGTCGATTGGGTCTGGAGGGCGGCGGGGGTGTTGGATCCGGGCGAACCGGTTGCCTCCCTGGCCGGCGAGGGCTATCAGCACCTGATAACACCAAGGCGATTGACTTCGCAGCCCATCGTCTGGCGCGCGGGCGGCGCGACGCTGCGACTGTGGGCCCGGCCGGAACCCGGCACCGAGGTGATCGCCGCGCGCGCTCCGGGGAATCCACCCCATGTCGAACACAGCCTGATCCTGCTGCGCCGCACCTGCCGGAGGACGATCTTTGCGTCGGTGTTCGCAACCGATTCGTCCGTGGCTACCGTCGAGTGGCATCCGGGGCCCGCGCTCGCGGCGACCGTACACACCCTCGAAGGGTCCGAGCCGTGGACGATCAGGGTGGGAGCAACCAATTCCGCGCCCGCGGCCTTCGACTACCTTCTTGGATGAACCGGCTCGCTCGTGGGCATCGGGACGCTAGTCCCACAGTCCCTCAAAAGATCCCGTCGCGCACGTCTTCGTTCGACATCATGCTGCGATAGCCGTGATAGTTCCAAGCCGGCAGCAACAGCACGCGCTTGGGCAACTCCTTCAACACCTGCCGCCGCACCCGGCTCTTCGCGTAGGCGATCTGGTTGAAGTTCGGATCCAACTCGGTGAGGATGCCGGCGATCGTCAGTTGCGCCTTGATAAAGAGTCCGAATTGACGATCGACCCGGTATCCTGCATAAGCCACCAGTTGGACCAGTTCACTGAGCGGCTCATAGCTGGACTTGACGTTTTTCAGGCGGAACACCTGTTCAAAAATTTCGTCGAGGCGCCGGCGCTTGTCCGCATCGGACGGCAGCCCTCCCACGATCAGGCCGCCGATTCCGTTGGCCATCCTCTTCTTGTCCCT
>CAZGUX010000174.1:0-8846 GCA_964529305.1 uncultured Solibacteraceae bacterium
GACGTCGAAACAGCGAAAATTGCCGGCCGACATTCATTCAATGCGATGCTGGCGTTCCTCAAGAAGCAGCCTACCTGCCGCACGCTGATTGTCGAGAAGACCGACCGCCTCTACCGCAATCTGAAGGATTGGGTGACGATCGACGACTACGGCCTGGAGGTTCACTTCCCGAAGGAGAACGTGATCATCGGACCAGAGTCGCGATCTTCGGAAAAATTCCTCCACGGCATCAAGGTTCTCATGGCTAAGAACTACGTAGAGAATCTTGGCGAGGAGGCGAGTAAAGGGATGCGTGAAAAGGCCAAGAGCGGAATCTGGCCTAGCTTCGCGCCAACGGGTTATCAAAACGTTCAGGGTAGCGACGGCAAACGTACCATCGCGCCACATCCGACTGAGGCGCCGGTCGTGCGCCAGATCTTCGACTGGTTCGAGACTGGCGAGTACACCATACAGACCATCGCGGAGAAGTTGCGAACAGAAGGTATCCCCTTCGGAGCGCGCCAAGTCAACGTGAGTAGCATCCACGTGGTCCTCCGCAATCGGATCTACACTGGCGAGTTTGAATGGAAGGGCGTACTTTACCAGGGATCTTTCGAACCGCTCATCAGCAAGGATACCTGGGAGCGCGTCCAGGATCGGCTCGACGCCCGGCAGGAGTTGCGGCATCGGAAGGTGATCCACGACTTCGCTTACACGGCATTGGTCCGATGTGGACATTGTGGATGCAGCCTCGTTGGGGAACTGAAGAAGAAGCGCTACGTCTACTACCACTGCACGGGCAACAAAGGAAAGTGCGACGAGCCGTACACGCGAGAGGAGATCCTTCACGGCGAATTCGTCGCAGTGCTCAAGACGCTGGCCATCCCGGATTCTGTATTGCAGTGGTTGGAAAAGGAACTCACGCTTTCGACTCACCAGGACGAACGTATCCAACAACGAACCGTCAAGAACTGGCAAGACGAGTGGGACCGGCTACAGGGACGGCTCGACGCCATGTATGAAGACAAGCTCGACGGCCGGATCACGTCCGAGCAATTTGATCGGAAGGCCAAAGAGACCCGGTCAAAGCAACAAGCGCTTCGGGCGAAGATCAGCCAGCATCAATCCACTGCGGTCGATCTGCGGGCCGGCTTCAACATGATGAAGTTGACCAGCATTGCGTGCAGAGAGTTCGAGCGGCAAAATGCTAGGGAACAACGCAAACTCCTTGAATTGGTGGTTGACGGGGCCATGTGGAAGGAAGGACGGCTAGAAGTGACCCTTCATGAACCGTTCAAAACTTTGGCCCGTTCGAACTCTGCAACTGTAACAAAGGACGGGGTCAAAGGCACTTCCGAACCCAAACTTTCAGAATGGCTCCCCACATTGGACTCGAACGCGACAACGGCGCTCCCTTAAGCAACCTCTCGGTCTGTGGGCCCGGCGCGAACTGGTTCCAGCGCGCCCGGACCCTGCCTCGGAGTATTCGGGACGCTGTTGCTCCACGATCGCGGGGACTACACTTGAGGGTTAGCTAACATCTGATCTCAGGAGGAAACGATGGATCGACGCCAGTTTCTCCAATCCGCCGCGGCGGGGAGCTTGATCCCTGGCGCGTTGAGGGCGCAGAACTCGCCCGGCAACAAGCTGAATATCGCCCTCATCGGCGTATGGGGCCGCGGGCTCGCGCACTACGAAGCCATTCAGCCCGAGAACGTGGTTGCCCTGTGCGACATCAACGAGAATCGCCTTCGCGAAGCGGGGCAGAAGTGGCCTGGGGCCAAAACCTACGTGGACTGGCGGAAATGCATGGACCAGAAGGACATTGACGCGGTCATCATCTGCACGACCGATCACACGCACGCCTTCATCGCCAACTGGGCCTTGAATCGCGGCCGGCACGTGTATTGCGAGAAGCCCCTGGGCATCACGGTCGAAGAGGTCCGGACCGTGCGCGCGAATTATGTCAGGCAGCGGAACAAAATCGCCACGCAGCACGGCACGCAGCGGCACGCGATCCCGAACTTCAATCGGGTGCGGGAACTGATTCTGGATGGAGCCGTGGGCGACTTGAAGAGCGTCGCGGTGTGGGGCAACCGCCAACTGCGGAGGCCGGGCTACCTGCCGGTGGAAGGGACTCCGCCCTCGCACCTGAACTACGACCTGTGGATCGGGCCGTCGGAATACCATCCCTACAACCCCGGCTATTTTTCCGGATCGGCGGGAGCGAATTGCCTTCAGTGGAACATGTACTGGGACTTCGGCGTCGGCCAGATCGGCGACATGGGAGCGCACACGATGGACCTCGCGTGGAACGCCATCGACGCGGGTCTGCCGGTGTCGGCCGTGGCCAACATGACGTCGAGCGAGAAGTTCAACCCGGACGTCACGCCGGTCGAACTGGAAGCGACCTTCGAGCACCCCGCGAACGCATGGCGTCCCGCCATCCGGGTCACCTGGTATCAGGGCGGGGTCATGCCGGACTCGCCCAAGCCGTCCATTGACCTGCGCAAGATCGGGCACGGCGTGATGTTCACGGGCACCAAGGGCTGGCTGATTGCCGACTTCAACTCGCGGATGTTGATCCCCTCGGACAAAGAAGGCGATTTGAGTTACTACAAGCGGCGGGCCAGCGCAGATCTGATCCCAAACATGGGCGGCCCGGCCGCGAAGGGCTCGTCGATTTTCCAGCGAGAGTGGATCGATGCCTGCAAGGGCGGCCTGAAGACGTCCTGCGACTTCGTCTACGGCGGCGATTTGATCGAGCAGATGCTGCTGGGCCTGGTGGCGTACCGGGTGGGGAAGAGGATCGAGTACGACGGCGCGGCCGGCCGTGTGACGAACGCTCCGGAGGCAAATGCGTTTCTCCGCCGCAAGTATCGCCCAGGGTGGAAGCTGAACGGGTAATCCGCTCACCGGCCCGGGTCGAGCGACTGCCAATCGTCCGTGAGGACGTCGAGTTCGCGCGGCCGGGCTTCCCGGCCTTGGAAGACGCCGCGCAGTTTTCCTTGTTCCCGCCAGACGGCGAGATCGACGGGGCGCGGAAGATTCAGCCGAAGCGGGCCCCCCTCCAACCGCGATAGTCCCGAGGCGGCCAACGCCAGCAGATCGCCCTTTCCGGAGAAGCGCGCGGCGAAGAGGCCGGTGGCCCGGGCCCGCACGTGCGTCGAACCGCAGAAAAAACCAGGTTCAAGGAATCGCCGGCCGGATCGCGGTCGCCGCGGGCGATGATGCAGGTGCCGTCGGTCAACACGCCCATGTCGGGCGGCGCCAGACGCGAACTGTGCCAGTTGGTCAGCCACTGAATGACCTGTGAGGGGACGGGGTCCTCGGCCACTCCGGGGATTCGGACTGGAAACTGCGGCGCGCCTTCGGCGGTGCAGTGCGCCCGACCCCGAAGGTACACGCGAGTGCTCGACAGGGCGGCCCGGCGCAGGAACTCGAACGTCCCGGCCGGCTCATATTCAGGATTCAGGAACACGAGGGCCTTGTAGCGTTGAGGCCCGAAGGTCACCCACCCGTCTACGATCTTCAGCGCGCCCGTGCGGATCTCGCTCGAGGGAATCACATCGGCGCGGGCGCCACGCCCGGAGAGGTCTTCGGCAAAGTCGACGCCCAGGTCGCCAAAGTGGGGTCCGACCCAGTTGAGAGCCGCGGCGTGGCCAAAGACAACGGCGACCGGGCAGTCCAGGGGAGCGGAGCTGATGTAATTGAGCAGGCGAATCCGCCTCGCGGCCTCGAGTGCCGGGCTTTGGAGCAACCGCAAAAACGCGCCTGCATCGAGGCCCGCGGGCCAAAGCGGATGGACATTCATACGGCCCGCGTTGCGCGCGGCGCGCCACAGTTCATCGGCGTAAGGTTCGGGCGCGCGATGGTAGAACTGGTTGAACCAAACGGCCGATCCCATCTTCTTGGCGAGCGAGGTGCGAACCGGGAGGGGCCAGAACTCGTCGGTCTGCCCGATGTCGCGCGGCGCCTGCCACCAACTGTAGCCGTTCTTGAAGGCGTCGCCCCAGGGCATGTTGCCCCAGGTGGCGTGGGTGCCGGTGAACGCGTCCTTGCCGAAGACGCGTTTCGAGGACTGATAGTAGTGCTTCTCGGTCTCGACGACCCGCTCGAGGATCAGGCGCATGTAGCGGTTGACCGCGGCGATTCGTTGCGGGTAGCCGCCACCATAGCCAAAGCGCATCAGGACGGCGTCGCGAATCAGGTCGCCGCCGCCGGCGGCACGGTAGGCCCGATCGAAGAAGCGCGAGTACCAGAAGTTGCCGTTTTTGGCGCCAAAGTCGCTGGTGGGCGGGAAGCCCCATTCATCCTTCAGCGCCCCGGCCAGAGGGACGTCGCGATATTGCTCGTGGAGAGCTTGCTGAAAGTCCATCAACGAAGGGGCAAAGACGTCCGGTGTGCGGTACTCGAAAGCAGCGGCAACGACGACCATGGGCGCCCGGACGTGAGAAGCGAATTCCACAACAACCTGTGATGGGGATTCCTCGAGGACCCGGAGGCCTAGCGGTCGTGTGATCTCCGAGAGCGCGCCGCCAGGACCCACCCCGTAGACACGAGCGAGTTTGCCGCTCAGCCGTTCGTAGGAGCCGCCGATGGCGGTCATGTGATCTTCGAGCGCGAGAGACTCCACGGCGATCTTCCGTCCCGCCGGCCTGGTGACCTCGTGGAGGCGCAGCATCCACTGCATCTCGCCGGGGTGCTTTTGGCGGAAAGCGCCTCGGGCGAGGCGGACGTCGAGGTCGAAGGCCACGGGCAGACCTTTCGACCGGGCATATTCCACGCCCCGCCTGATCTGGTCATGGACCGCGGGATCGGCAATCTCACGGGCGGGCGAGCGGGGACTGGCCGTCAGAAAATTGAAATTGGTGCGGCCGGCCACCATGTCGACGAAAGCCTTGTAGCCTTCCGGCTGGAAGTCGGTCGATTCCTGCCAGAACCAGGCGTAGATTTCCGGGTACAGATGACGCGGCAACTGATTCGGGCGTGCGGGCGGCGGAGGGACGGGCACCGCGAGGGCTGAGGTGAACAGCAAGAAGCCGTAGAGGAGGCGAATGATAACGTTCGCGATGGGAGGCAGGTCGGGGTTCCGGCGGATCGCGCTCACGTGCCTCCCATCGTAAGCGCAGCCGGGCCGCGAAGCCACGGGTCCCGGAGACTTACCGGAGCGACTCGAGAAAGGTCAGCAGCGTCTGATGCGACAGGTCGGGCTGGTCGGTGGTGAACAGGTGCGAAGCGTCCGGAATACTGATGAGCCTGGCGTTCGGGATCCTCCGCGCGAGAATCGAGGCGTTCTCGATGGGAATCAGCGGGTCCCGCTCACCGTGGACCACCAGGGTCGGGCACTGGATTCGACGAAGCCGGCGATGGGAATCAAACAGCATCAGGGCCGCCGCCTGGTTAAAGTAACCGCGATCGGTCGGGTAGTGCTGGAGGCGGATCCGCATGTCTTCGTCGATCCGATCGCGCGGAGTGGTGGGGGCGTACAGGTAGGGAACGAAATATTCGGCGCGCTGGCGCGGGGTCATGTCCCGCCAGCGTCCTGCGGCGCGAAACAACCGTAGGCTCGGCCACTTCGAGCGGACAATGCCGCAGAACGAGCAGGCGAGCACGAGAGACCGGACGCGCGCCGGGCTGCGGATGGCCATTTCCTGCGCGATCATCCCTCCCATGGAGGCCCCAACCACATGGGCGGCGTCGACGCCCGCGCCATCCATGACGGCGAGGACATCGCTGGCCATCAACGGGATGCGATACGGGCCGGGCGGCACGTCGCTGCGGCCGACGCCCCGGTTGTCCAGCAGGATCGCGCGGTATCTCGGGGTGAGGTACGGAAGGGTGCGATGCCACATGTCGAGCGAGAACGCCAGGCCCATGATCAGGACGACCGGTTCGCCCTCGCCGTGCGATTCCCAATAAATGCGAGCTCCCTGATTTTCCGTGTACGGCATGGCCCCTGATTTCATTGTAGGAGGCCCACGCCCGCGAGCGTTCGCACGGCGCTGCGCCTGGGTTTCGCTTTGCCCCCGGCGGCCGCGAGGTCTATCATCCGGACATGCCTAATTCGCCTGTGACCCGCCGGAACCTGCTGGCTGCCGCCCTTTCGTCTTCGCCGGGACTGGCTGCGGCGGAAGGCCGAGGGGTGATGGTGATCATCGGCGACGACCACAGTGGCGTGGCGGGGTGCTATGGAGACCCGATCATCGCCACGCCGAACCTCGATCGGTTGGCGAGACAAGGCACACGGTTCACCGATGCCTTCTGCACCACCGCCTCCTGCAGTCCCAGCCGCGCCTCCATCCTGACCGGCCTTCACGGGCACACGAGCGGGCAGTACGGTCTGGCGCATGGACGGAACAACTTCCATACGCTCGACTCAATGCAGTCCATCCCACGGCTGGCACGGGCGGCCGGAATCGCAACCGGGGTCGTGGGTAAGCTTCACGTCAAACCGCCGGAGGTGTATCCCTGGGACTTCCAACTGGGAGGAAGCACGACCGAAGGGACCCGGGACGTCTATCAGATGGCACAAGACGCCGGACGCTTCCTGAAGCAGATCGGAGGGCGGCCCTTCTATCTGCACGCGGGGTTTTCCGATCCGCATCGCGGTGAGAAAGGCTTCGGGAACGACCGCGAGTACCGCTCGGTCCGGAAGCGAAAATACTCACCCGCCGACGTCGTCGTGCCCGAGTTCCTGCCGGACCTTCCCGAAGTCCGGGCCGACCTGGCGGGATACTACGAGGCCGTGGACCGTCTCGACCAGGGGTTGGGCTTCCTGCTGGAGGCGCTGGAGAAGTCAGGCCGGGCGAAGGACACCCTGGTGCTGTATCTGGGCGACAACGGCATGCCGTTTCCCGGAGCCAAAGGCAGTTTCTACGATTCGGGGCACCGGCTCCCGTTCGTTCTGTCGTCTCCGGTGCAGGCTCGGCGGGGAGTGGTGAGCGGCGCCATGGTGAGCTTTACCGACGTGCTCCCGACCGCACTGGACTGGTGGGGCATCGAAGGCCCGGCCTACCGCCTGCCGGGACGCAGCCTTCTGCCCGTGCTGGCGGATTCCTCTCCCGTGGGCTGGGAGGAGGTGTACTTCTCGCACACGTTCCACGGAGTGATTTACTACTATCCCTACCGGGCCATCCGGACACGTCGATACAAGTACGTCCGGTTCCTCCACCCGGAACTCGAGATGCCGCTGCCCAGCGATCTGTCCGGCTCGCCGACGTGGCGGGCCATTCGCCGGAGGGGTGTCGCAACGATGGGCCGGCGCAAGCTCTCGTCGCTGCTCCATCACGCTAAAGAGGAACTCTACGATCTCGAAACCGATCCGCTGGAGACGACGGATCTCGCCCCGGCGCCGGAGAACCGCGGAGTCCTGGCCGCGCTGCGGGAGAAGGTGAGCCGCTTCCGCCGCGACACCAACGATCCCTGGCTGGCCCTGGAACGGCAGCGCGGCGAAGCCTGAAGCAGCGTATAATTCGGCTGAGCCGCGGGACCGGACCCCTGAGGTGTCCACATCATGAAACGCCGCACTTTTCTCGCAAGCGGGGCCTCGTCCGCCTTGACCGGCGGGCGCTTGGACGCGTGGCAATCGCCGCCGGCGCGTCCGCCGAACTTCGTAGTCATTCTTTTCGACATGTGCCGCCGCGACGCGATCGGCTGCTACGGCCTGCAGCAGGTTCACACGCCGAACATCGATCGCCTGGCGGCCTCGGGCGTGCGGTTCGACACCTGTTATACGTCGCAGGCGTTGTGCGGACCCGCGCGCGCGTCGATCATCACCGGTCTTCACCCTCATACCCACGGCATCGTGAAGAATGTCTACCCGACCAAGGGATTCGACTACGACCGGTTCGACGATGCCATCCCGAATGCGTTTCTCGACACGCGATTCCGCCTGTGGAACAACTTCCCGTTCCTGCTGTTGAACGCGGGCTATGAGACGGCGCAAATCGGGAAGTGGCACCTGGGAATCACCAACCCTGGTTTTTTCAATACCTGGAAGGGGTTCAACTCCCTGCTGCCGCATTGGATCGGCAAACCTCACGAATCGGAATACCGGCCCGATGTCCAGACCGATGAAGCCCTGGAGTTTATCGAACGCAACGCGCATCGCCGCTTCTTCCTGTACCAGTCGTATTACACGCCGCATCCCCCGATCGATCCGCCCAAGAAGTTTCTGGAGCTCTACAAGGGACGGACCGATCCGCACGTCGGATACTTCGCCGCGGTCACGAACCTGGACTGGAACGTGGGGCGCATTGTGGGCGCGCTGGAGAAGCACAACCTGCTGGACCGTACCTTCATCATCCTGACGACCGAGCACGGAAAGGCCTGGAGCGGCCGGCCGGGGACGCGGAATGGCTATTGCATCTCCTATGACGAGGCGGCGCGGATCCCCCTGATCATGCGGTATCCGCCGCTGCTGCCTCGGGGGACGGTCTGGCGCTCAGGAATGAGCCTGGTGGACCTGGCGCCGACGATTCTTGAAGTGGCGCGCATCCGGCCGTTCGCTACCCACGGCCGCAGTCTGCTGGGCGACCTGCGCGCCGGCAACGACCGGTGGACGCGGCCCATCGTGATCGAGAACGTCTCGGGTAAGGCGATTGGGGGGTCGTTGTTCCGGGAGCGGGCGATCCGGACGGAGAAGTGGAAGTTGATGTTGCGAAAGTTCGACGTGGCCGCCGAGCCCGCGGACGAACTCTACGATCTGGAGCGCGATCCTGGAGAAAGTCAGAACCTGATCTCCCGGCCGGAGAGCCGGGGCATCGTTCAGGAACTGATGGCCAGCTTGCGCAAGTGGGGAGAGGAGACGCAAGATCCCCTGGCGCTCGAGCTGACAGCGCGGCCGTCTTGAGATCTGACACCAG
>CAZGUX010000175.1:0-5823 GCA_964529305.1 uncultured Solibacteraceae bacterium
TCAAGGTGGAACGTCTTGGCATCGGCGACGACACGCGGCAGTGGGGTCCTCCATATCTGAAGGGCAAGGACGGTCGGGACACAGAAGAAAGCGCCTACTATCTCAGTTCCAATCGCAACAAACGGTCGTTGGCCATCGACCTGTCGATGGCGGAAGGACAGGCACTGGTGAAACGCCTGGCGGCCGGTTGCGACGTCCTGATCGAGAACTTCAAAGCCGGGGACATGGCCCGCTACGGCTTGAGCTACCAGCACTTCCGCAACGATCATCCCGCGTTGATCTACTGTTCGATCAGCGGCTTCGGCCAGACCGGTCCGTATGCCTCCCGCGCCGGGTACGACCTGCTGGCGCAGGGACTGGGCGGCATCATGAGCGTCACGGGCGAACCGGACCGCCCGCCGATGAAGGTGGGCGTCGGCATCGCCGACCTGATGTGCGGCATGTACGCGACGGTGGCGATTCTGGCGGCGTTGCGGCACCGCGACCAGACAGGCCGCGGGCAGTATATCGATCTCGCCCTGCTCGACACGCAAGTGGCCTGGCTGATCAATGTCGGCGTCAACTACCTGATGTCGGGGGACGTCCCCCGACGGATGGGCAACCAGCATCCGAATATCGCGCCTTACAATGTCTTTCCCTGCTCGGACGGATTCCTGATTCTCGCCGTCGGCAACGACGCGCAGTTTCGAAAACTCTGCGAGTTCGGCGGGGTCCCGCGGGCGGCGGACGATCCGCGCTTCCTCACCAACACCGATCGGGTGCGGAACCGCGAAGCCCTGAACGAGGTAGTCGGCGGCATGACTCACCGTCAAACACGAGCGGCGTGGATTGAGGGCTTGGGCCGGTTGGGCGTGCCGTGCAGTCCGGTGAACGATGTCGGCCAGGTGTTTGCCGACCCGCAGGTCCGTCACCGCGAGATGCGCATTCGCATGGCGCATCCGGAGGCGGCCACGGGCGAGGTGGACCTGATTGCCAATCCCATCCGATTCTCGGAGACGCCGGTGAGTTACCGGCTGCCTCCTCCCACCGCCGGCCAACACACTGACGAGTTGTTGCGGGAATTGCTCTCCATGGACGAAGAGGTCATCGCGGCGTTGCGCGCGAAGATGGTAGTGGCATAGGGCTTCTGAGCCTCTCACGCTCGCGGCTCTGCAGCGGAGGTCACGGCTGAAGCCAGTGCTCGCGGCTCGCAGCGTCAGTCCTGCGGCTTGCCCAAGGGCGGCGCGACGCTTTCTTTTTCGGTTGAAAGAACTACCGTAGTCCGGGTTCTCGCCACACCGTCCTGATCCTTGATCTGGGCCAGCATCCGTTCCAGGTCCGCCGTGTCGCGGCACCGGACCTTGAGTAGAAAGTCCTCGTCGCCGGCCACGTGGTGGCACTCCTGAATCTCCGCCTGCTTCTGAATCCATTTCAGCAGCGCCGACCGGTATTTCGGCCGCTCCAGGGAGACGGCAATGAACGCCAGCAGGGAATAGCCCAGAGAGCGCGGATCCAGGATCGCGGCAAACCCTTGAATCAGGCCTCGCTCTTCCAGTTTGCGCACCCGGTCCGCGGCGGCCGGCGCCGTGACGCCGAGGGAAGCCGCCAGTTCCGCCCACGTGGTCCGGCCATTGGCCGACAGCATGCGCAGGGTTTTCCAATCCGCCGAGGTGAGCCGTTCCATACTTTGTGTTTCAATAGTATCAGAAACTATTTGCTTCGGAAACCATAGTGTACTTTCAATCAGACCTTGAGATGGAAGACTTCATGACTGCTTTTGAGGACCGGTCGCTGGACGTTTCCCGCTTCACGCATCGGGGACACGTGGCCTTGGCATCGGTCTACGTTCTTCGGTTCGGCGCGACGGCCGCCTTAGACCGGTTGCGGCGCGAGATTCCCCGGTTCAACGTCGCCAAGGGAGGCGTTAATAACCAGGAACGGGGCTACCACGAAACCCTCACGGTGTTCTGGGTTTTGCTGATCGAGGAGACGCTGGAGACAATGGAGAACCTGACGGATCGGGAAAAGGTGAACGGCGCCATCGAGCGCTTGTCCGCGAGCGGCCTCTGGCGGGAGTACTACAGCTTTGATGTGCTGAAGAATCCCGAGTGCCGCTTTCGATGGACCGCGCCCGATGTTCGCGGCATCGGCGCTCCCCGCGCCCCTCTGAGCCGCGGACAGTGAATCCCGGCCGCGACGACCAGAGGAAGTGCCCATGGGGCCTTCGCAGCGGGAAGCGGATCTCATCAGGCTTACCGATCTTGCTCAGCGGGGCAACGGAAAGGACAGCTGCTGGATATCCCCTTCACGGACTGTGACGCTTTCCTCGGCCCGACGGTTGCCGAGTTCGATCACGATGCGGTGGACTCCGGGACTCAAACGCAACTGCGCCGGGGTCCTTTCCGGCCAAAGCTGGTCGTCTACGATGATCGTGGCGCCCGCGGGCGCCGTCGAAAGATACACGGTCCCGGTCGCGGGAGCGGACGAAATTGGCCCGCCACCCGGTTTCACTTCGCCCGCACATCGAAAACCCAGCCAGGCGGAGCGAAAGTTTCGTCCTCCACTCAGACGATTGGACGCGCGCGCGCTGTCGGCAGTCAGGATCGTGTTGCCTCCCCTCACCGTTTTCCGAGCACCGGCCGGCGGTCCTTTGGGATCGACGTCCGTGGGGTGGCTAAAGGCGGTTTCCTCATACCAATCGGCGACCCATTCGGCAGCGTTGCCCAGCATGTCGTGGAGACCAAACACATTCGAGGACTTTCCGCCGACTGGCCGAACGGCTTCGGACCCCTGCTCGGCGCCGCTGTTGCCCCGGTGCCAGGCAATCCGGTCCGGCTCTCCATAGCGCGCGGCCAGGCTTCCGCCTCTGGCCGCGTATTCCCATTCCGCCTCGGTCGGCAAACGGCCTCCGGCCCAACGGCAGTACTGATCGGCATCGTCCCAGGACACGTTCACCATGGGCGCCTGTCCATCAGCCCACCCCGGATTCAACGGCTGGTTCCGCGTGCCTTTGGGTTCCACGGGCAGGCTTCGGTTGCTCTCGCGGGCAAACCTCTTGTACGCCGCCACCGTCACCTCGGTCTGCCCCAGCCAGAACCCCGACCCGATCCTTACAGGATGGGCGGGATTTTCATCGCTGTCGCACTCGCGGTCCTGGGCCGAGCAGCCCATTCGAAAGCTCCCGGGGGGCACCCATTGATACGTCAACCCATCTTTCGGGTTCACGCGTTGGGGAGCGGGGGGCGGCGGACGCACGGGAGGAGGCGCCGGCCGCGGCACGGGCGCGGGCTCGATGCGCAACGCCGCGATTCGGGATCGGGCGATTTCGGAAAACCGCCCGTCCGGATACTGGCGGAGGTAGGCCTCCAGCGGTCTGAGATCCTGGCTGGCTTTGATCGAGTTCCAGTAGTCGCTCTCCGGATCGGGAGCCACCGGCCGCGACCTGAAATAGAACGTCCCGACGACGTTGCTGTAGAACGTCGGGATTTGTCTTCGCCCGGATGCCCGGTACACCTCTTGTCTCACTTGTTCGAACACGTCCTGCAACCTTAAGTTGGTTGCCTTCAGGGCTACGAGCAGGTGCTTGGTATACAGTCCGTTTCTCTCACCCGGACTGTCGTCGGCAACACTATTGTGAGTCGTGGCAAAGGCAACCAGCGTGCCCTCCGCGTCCGCCGCGTCCAACCGGATGGGCGCAAGGCCGACCCGGCCGCCGCGCTGCCTGGTCCGATACGGGTTGTTGCGACAGGCGTCCAGGATGATTAACCGCAGCCGCGCGCCACTGTCTTCCATCCGGTCTCTGACGGAGGAAGCCGGAACCGCCGAATACTTGGCGTCCGACTCGCTTGCGCCTTTGTAGTCGATCGGAACCAGGTAGTTTTCCTCCGCGAGTTGCAACCCGTGGCCGGCATAGAAAAACAAGCCAAGGTCCCCACGTCCAAGCCGCGCGATGAACTGCTCGATCAACTGGTCCATTTCGGCATGCCTGAGGTTGTACCCAGACATCACTTCGAAACCAAGCTCCCCCAGCACGGTCTTCATGTCGAGGGCGTCATTGGCCGCGTTGCGCAACGGAGCTTTGGAGTACTCGGAATTGCCAATGACGAGGGCGAGCTTGCGCTGAACTTGAACGACTTCCAGATCGCGGGTCTGCGGCACCCCGGCGGGTGTCAGCAGAAACGCTAGCTGGACGGCGATCCCCAGGCCGCGCATGCGGGCTCCTCCTCCAGCGACTCAGATTACTGGAGCGTGAGAGAGAGAGCAAGCTCTGTCGAGTACTACTTGGACGCCTCGCTCTTTTCGAGGGTGATCAGCAAGTCCACGGGTTGGCCGGAAACAGTGAACGACCGCTTTCCCTTTTCGTACCCCTCCAAAACCGCCGTGATCGTGTGGCTGCCGTCATCGGCTTGCACGGTGCACGGTGTACGGCAAGCCGCCCCCGCCAGGTCGTCGAGAGAAACCAGCGCCTGGGGAGGTTCCGTCCGGACCCTCACCTCACGCCAGGCGGAGGGCGGCTCTGGTGGCTGTTTGGCCAGGATTTTTGGCGAGACCTCCACGGGAGTCAACACTGGGCCGTCAGACGCCTTGGCCGCCGGGGGTTCGGGTGCGCCAGCGGACCGAACAGGGCCGGCCTCAGCAGGCGCCGCCGGGGAGACCACCGGCTTGGCGATGGAGTGGTCTCCCCCGCCAATCCGTTGCGACAACCAGTAACCAGAGGCTGCAACCACGAGCAAGGCGATCGGCACCAGAAGGGGTGGCTGGGCTTTGAGTTCCTCTGCCGGCCGCGCTCTGGGTGGCGGCAAGGGCATCGAAGCGGGCGGGACCGCTTCTTCCGCCGGCCGCGCTCTGACCGCCTGAGGCATCGGACGTGCCGCGTGTGAGATGGCGCGCTCGGGCGTGCGGGCCTGCGAAGGCAGGGCACCACCTCGCGGCAGGCTCCGCCAACCCGGGGTCTCGGCGCAGGCTTTCGCCAGAGCATCGACGAACTCGCGGCAAGCGCTATACCTCCCGGCAGGCTCCTTGGCCAAACCGCGGCGCAACACGGCATCGATTTCCGGGCCGAGAGTGGGATTCCATTGTTGGGAGGGTACCGGCTCTTCGCGCACGATCTTGTACATCATCGCCGGCAGGTGATCCGCTTCGAAAGGCCGCCTGCCGGTGAGCATTTCGTAGGCGATCACACACAGCGAATATTGGTCCGTTTGGCCGCTCACCGGAGCGCCCCGCACCTGCTCGGGCGACATGTAGAAGGGCGTCCCCAGAATGGTGCCCGGTTGCGTCATGGTCACGAAATCAGTGATCTTGGCGATGCCGAAATCGGTGATCTTCACCCTGCCGTGCTCGTTGACGATGAGGTTGGCCGGCTTGATATCGCGATGAATGATCCCCTTGCGATGGGCATAGTCCAAGCTGTCGGCAACATCACCCGCCAGCGACCAGAAAAGGTCGCCTCCCAGGGCTTCACCACCGGCGAGCAAGGCTTCCAGCGTCCGGCCCTGTACGAATTCCATGGCGATGAACGCCACTCCGTTCTCCTCGGAAATGTCGTAGATCGTTACAATGGCGGGGTGGTTGAGGATTCCCGCCGAGCGGGCCTCGTGGAGCAGCCGCTGAGATTGCTTGACATCCGCCTCCGCCATGGACGGGTCGGTCATCCGGATGGTTTTGACCGCGACTTCTCGGCCGATGGCGGGGTCGAGGCACCGGCACACGACGCCTGTTGCGCCTCTCCCAAGCTCGTCAATGACCAGGTAGCGACCGATCTTCCGCATAACCTACCGATTGCCGCTGTCATTTTAGCTCGAATCCTGCGGATTTCAGGATAACGGGGATAAATCGAAAACC
>CAZGUX010000176.1:0-25530 GCA_964529305.1 uncultured Solibacteraceae bacterium
TCATCCATCAGAATGATCCTCGGCTTCAGGATCAGGGTTCGCGCAATCGCGACCCGCTGCCGCATCCCTCCGGAGAGTTGGTGCGGGTATTTGTGGGCGTCGCGGCTCACGTTTAATCCAACCTTCGCGATCCATTCGTGCGCCCGGTCCCGCCGTTCGGCCGCCGCGACTCCCTGGCATTCGAGGCCGAAGGCGATGTTGTCCTCCACGGTCCGGTTGTCGAACGAGGTGTAGTCCTGGAACACCATGCCGCGGTCGGAACTCGGGCCGGTGACTGACTTACCCATCACCTTGACCGAACCTTTGGTGGCCGGGAACTGCGGCCTCAGCCCGGCGATCATTCGCAGGATGGTGGATTTCCCGCAGCCTGAGGGTCCGAGCATGGCGATGAACTCGCCCCTGGCGGGCGCGTTTGCCACCTTGAAGCTGACGTTGTCGACGGCGGTGGTGGGGCGTGACGACCCTTCGTTGAAGATCTTCGTCACCTGATCGAACTCGACAATTAGCGGGTTGTCTTCCGGCATGGAATTCCCATTCGTATCGGTTAATCCGAGTGTGTCGAGACAGCCCGGGACGTGGCGCACGCTTCTAGCTTGCAGGGAAACTTCAGTTCCTCTGGCGCGCAGATCACCCCCTTGGCCCGGTCAGGCGGGACTAAAGTCCCTTTGCGCGCTGAAGCGCGCGCCACGAGATCCGCGCGGGCATTCATCAGTCGCTCTCCTCGCGATACGGGAACAGGCCGCGCTGCAGCCAGCCCAGGAACCGGTCGATCAGGAACGCGATCCCGGCGATCACCAGCAGGATGAGAATAATGTGCTCGGACAATCCCCTCCGCTGGCTGGTGCTGAGCAGATACCCCAAGCCGTGCTCGGCGTTGATCAACTCCGCCAGCATGATGTAGCCGAAAGCCATGCCGAACAGCGAGCGCAGGCTCTTGTAGATGTCCGGAATTGCCAGCGCGACCAGCACCTTCCAAACAATCTGCAGCGGCTTCGCGCCCAGGGTCTGCGCGGTCTCGACGTAGCGCTCGGGCAGCGACGTGACGGCTCGCACCGCGTCCGAAAACACAAACGGCACGCAGGCAATGAAGATGAACATCACCTTCTGCGTTTCCTCAATGCCGAACCAAAGAATGGTCAACGGGATGAGGGCGGCCACCGGAACGTTGCGGCCGAACAGGGCCACCGGCGCGGCCGCCGAATCGAACACCCGCCACGCGCCGGCGGCGATTCCGAGCGGCACGCCGACCAGGGCCGCCAGCCCGAATCCGATCAACACGCGCCGCATGGTCGCGGCGATGCTGGCCGCCAAGGCGCGTTCGGTCCAGAGGGTCCCGAAGCTGCGGAATACTTCCGCGGGGGAAGGAAGGATCACCGGAGACACCAGGCGCGTCTCGGGCGTCGCGCCCAGCGTGACCAGCCACCACACCAGGCACAAGCCGGCGACGGTGCCGGCGCCGAGGAGTTTCGCCGTCACGGGCGGCGGCGGCACTCGCAGGTCGAACAGCCGTGGCTGCATGATCTACTTCGGCGCCTCCGCCGGATACACTTTGATCTCCACGCGGCGGTTCTTGGCCTGATTCAGCGGATCGTTCGGATCGGCCGGACGGTTCCAGCCCTGGCCCGAACTCGAGAACTGGTTGGGCTGGAGGGTCGGGAACTTCTTCACGATCGCCTCTTTCACCGAGTTCGCGCGGTTGAAGCTGAGTTCCTGCACGGCGCTCTCCGGCACTCGCCCTTTCATCGAAGAATCCGAGTGTCCCTCGATCACGATGCGCCCGGCGCCGAACTGTCCGGCGAGTTTGGCCACCTCTTCCACCACGAAGCTGACGTTCGGGTCATAGAGTTCGTCCACCTCCTTGCCGTTCACCGTTTTCGAGACCTTTTTCATCACGTCCCACGAGTTCGGATAGAAGTGGATGACGATGGTTTTGGTCAGGATCTCTTCGCTCTCACCCTGAATGGTGGCGGCCGCCGCCGGCGCGAACTGGATGTCGTATTCGTTCTTCTGGTTCGCGTACTTCGGCTCTTTTTCGAGCTTCTGGATGACGCTGAAATCCATCACCTGATCGAAGTCGACCTTCTCGCTGACCGCGCCGATGCGCTTGTAGAGGAAGTAGGCCATGTTCCAGGTGCGCTCGAAGTTGGTCGGGTTGTTCTGGTTGAGGAAGAACTCGCGATTCTCGGCCCAGTTGGTGGAGTGCGCGTCGCCCAACATGCCGAGCGCATCGCCTTCCGGAATCGAATAGCCCGCGGCCATCAACTTGGCCACCGCCTGCTTGTTGGGCTGTTCCTTCAGCGCCACCATGGCGTCGAAGATGCCACGCGCCAGACCTTCGACCACGTCCGGATTGTCCTTGGCGAAATCCGCGCGGGCGAACCAGACGTCCGCGATCAGTTTGTTGGCGGTCGCCGTGGTCACCAGCAAGCGGTTGCCCTTGACCTTGGCCAGGTTGTAGATATCCGGCGCCCAGCTTACGGCTCCCGCAATCGATTTGTCGGCATTGAACGCCGCCGCGGCCTGGAACGCGTCCTGCGTGAACTTGAAGGTCACTTCCGCCGGTTGGACGCCGGCGTTGATCAGCGCGTTCAGCGCGAAGAAATGTGACGGCGAGTTCTGGGCCAGGACCAGAGTCTTGCCGCGCAGGTCGCCGACGGTCTTGATGTTTTCGCGGACGACAATTCCGTCGCCGCCGTTCGACCAGTCCACCTGCTGGTACACGCGAGGCATCACGCGGGAGTCCCGCTTGAGACTTTCGAGAAGCAGGGGGAGCATGTCGAGCGTGGCCCATCCGACGTGGACACTCCCGGCCGCGTACGCGTCCCGCATCGCCACCGGGTCGTCGATCAGGGTCAACTCGACCTTGAATTCCTTGCCGCTCGGGCTCTTCCACATCTTGCCCGGCTTGAACCCGTTGTTGGCGAAGATGATGGGCGCCCACCCGGCCCAGACGTTCATGGCAAACCGCACGGTGCGGTCGGCCATCGGTTTGTAGCTGGAGATCCCTTGCACGGGCGGCAGTTTGGCCGCCGGCACATACGAGTACTGTTTCGCGGTCGTGATGCCCTGGCTGTCGGGCGACTCCACCGTTTGCTGGAGTTCGTCCTTGCTGATTCCGCCCCCGCCCTTACTTCCGGGCAGGGCTCCGAAACGCCAAAGGCCCAGGCCGATCAGCCCCAGGGCCACCACGAGTACGCCTAAGTAGAATGCAGGTTTCGGGTTACCGTTCGCCATGATGATTTGTGCCAGTGCTCCTTACACGCAACTACGAAGAGACGCCCGCCGGAGTTCGAACAATCAGTTCTGCTGGGTTGCCGTTTCCTTGGCCACGGCCGGACCTAAGTCCTTTGCTGTCTCGGAGATCTTGGTGGTTTCGGGCGAACGTATGCCAAGCTCCACCTCAAACTGCGTCAGCGCATCCTCCGCCATCACCTTTTGCATCCGCTCCTCGGATTCAATGTCCGCCAGTCCCTCGGTCGACAAATCGGCCGCCACTCTGGCCTTGCCCCGGTTCTTGTCGATCTGCCCCTGGATCGCCTGCTCGAGTTGACCGAAGTCGGTAGTGACATTCAAGTCGAAGCTGTGGGCGATGGCGGCCACCTCGGCTTCGGCCGCGCTCATTTTCAACTCCGCGTCGTACTTTTGAATCCGCTCGCGAACTTCGCCCAGCTTGTGGCTGGCGTGCTTGATCTTCTTCAGATTGTTCTCGTAGGAGGTCTCGTGCATGTGGAGCTGGTCTTCGTGGCCGGCTAGTTCCTTCTTGGCCTTCTGCAACTCCAGCGCGAACTTGGCGGCCGTGTCCCGGTCGCCGGCCCGCAAATAGGCCTTCACCTCGACCTCGAGCTTTTGCACGTGCGACCGGCTGGTCGACGCCTGGCGGGTTACGCGCTCCACCAGGGCGCGGTAAATCTCCAGTCCCTTCCGGCCTTCTTTGAGTTGCTCGACAGCCTGGTCGTGCTCGTACTGCATCTGAGCAATCGGGTCGGCTTCCCAGAAGACATTGGCAATTTTATTCAGTTGAGCGCGGATGGCGCTCCAGAACTTTCCCAGAATCATGACAGTCGGCTCTCCTTGCTTCAGACTCCGGATGGAGTGTAACACGCCCGAACGCAGGCCGGAATGCGGCGGACTGGAACGAACCGGAACGCTGCCAAACGCCTGCTCGTCGTCGGCAGGTATAACCCAAGTTATACTAATGGAATGAAGACGGCGGTCTCTCTTCCCGATGACCTGTTTGCATTGGCCGAAATCACTGCGAAGAGGCTTCACATATCCCGCAGTAGGCTATACGCCAGAGCAATCTCCGAATTCGTGAATCGCGTTCAGTCCGACAATGTCACGGAGCAACTGAACCGAGTCTACGGGACGGCACCAGCCGTTCTGGATCCCGCGCTGCAAAGTGCCCAGTTACTCTCAATCGACGAGGAATCGTGGTGAGTGAATCCGCGCTGGAGAGAGGGGAAATCTGGTGGGCCGACCTGCCCCAACCGCGTGGCTCTGAACCAGGACATCGGCGTCCGGTTTTGATCATTCAAGCTGACTCCTTCAATCGCAGCAAGATCCAGACCGTGATTGTGGCTGTCATCACCAGCAATATCCAACGGGCCACGGCTCCAGGCAATGTTTCCGTTTCCGGTCGGACGGCTGGATTGCCAAAGGACTCTGTTGTGAACGTATCCCAAGTCCTGACTTTGGACCGACGGTTTCTGACAGAGCGCACCGGTACCCTGCCTCCCCGGCTCCAAGCAGCTGTCGACGACGGCCTACGCGCAGTGTTGCAACTCTAGCTTTCGGCGTTTCGCCAGTGCCGGCCCGGACACCGAGCCCTCGTTTCGCTACACTGGTGCGTTCCCCAATGTTGTTGGAACTCAAGGGAATTCAGAAGCGATTCGGCGGCGTCATCGCACTCTCGGACGGCAATCTTTCCGTTCGCGCGGGCGAGGTTCACCTACTGCTGGGCGAAAACGGCGCGGGCAAGTCCACGCTCATGCGAATCGTTGCCGGCCTGTATCAGCGCGACGCCGGCCAGATGCTGTGGAACGGCCGGGAAGTCCATCTCGCCAACCCCGCGGAAGCCGCCGCCCTCGGCGTGGCCATGGTCCACCAGGAGTCGCTGCTGGCACCGCATCTCTCCGTGGCCGAGAACATCTTCCTTGGCCGGGAGGGACGGCATCCGCTCGGATACGTCAATCGCAGCCGCATGGTGGCCGAGGCCCGGAGGCTGATCGAAGAACATCGTTTCCCGCTGCAGGCCGACTGGCGCGTCGACCGTCTGAGCCCGGCCGGAAAGCAACTCGTCGAGATCTGCCGCGCCATCCATCACGGCTCCAGCCTGCTCATCTTCGACGAACCCACCTCGTCGTTGTCCGAGGCCGAAAGCCAGGAAGTCTTCCGCATTGTCCGGACGCTGCGCGATCGCCAGATGGGCGTGATCTACATCACCCACCGGCTGGAGGAACTGCGCTCGGTCGGCGACCGCGTCACCGTCTTCCGCGATGGCCGCAGCGTTCACTCCGGAGAACTGGCCGCCATCACCACCGACCAGATTATTCATCACATGGTGGGCCGCGAAGTTTCGTCGATCTACGAACGCCAGACGCTGCCGCCGGGAGACGAACTGCTGTGCGTGGAAGCGCTCTCGGTCAAGAGCAAGCTGGAGAACATCTCCTTGACGCTACGCGCCGGTGAGATTGTCGGCTTAGCCGGACTCGTGGGCGCGGGACGCACGGAACTCTGCCGCGCCATCTTCGGCATCGACCGCGTGGATTCCGGGCGCATTCGGGTCAAAGGCAGGCAGGTCGCGATCGGGTCGCCCCAACAGGCGGTGGCCAACGGAATCGCCCTCGTCACCGAGGACCGGCAGCGTACGGGAGTCGCTCTCCGCCTACCGATCGCGAGCAACGTCGTGATGGCCAACCTTGCCGCGGTCAGCCGCGCGGGCGTGGTCGACGGCGGCGAAGAAGGGCGCGTGACCACTTCGTACATCGACAAGTTGCGCATCCGGGCGTCGTCGGCGCGGCAACTGGTGGGCCGCCTCAGCGGCGGCAATCAGCAAAAAGTCGTGATCGCGAAGTGGCTGTTCCGCGACGCCCATGTCTTCCTGTTCGACGAGCCGACGCGCGGCATCGACGTCGGGGCCAAAGCCGAGGTCTTCGAGCTGATGGATTCGCTCGCGCGTTCTGGCGCGGCGCTCCTGATGGTGAGTTCGGAACTGCCGGAACTGCTGCAGGTGGCCGACCGCATCGTCGTCATGCGGCACGGCCGGATCACGGGAGAAGTATCGCGCGGCGCCACGCAGGCGGATATTTTGCGGCTGGCCACGTTGAACCAGTCACGGCCGCGGGAGGAATCATGATTCAGCGGCTGTTGCCGTTTGTCAGTCTCATTCTCTTAGTCATCTTTCTTTCATTTGCGTCCCCTCATTTCCTGACCAGCACCAACCTGTCGAGCGTGGTGCGCCAGACCGCGGTCATCAACATCATGGCCCTGGGAATGACCATGATCATCATTGCCGGGGGCATCGATCTGTCGGTCGGCTCCATTCTCGCCATCGGTGGATTGATGGGCACGATGTCGATGGAGAAGGGCGTCCCGATTCCGCTGGGCGTCGTGATCGGCATCGGCGCCGGCCTGCTGTGCGGCCTGACCAACGGCCTTCTCATCACCCGCCTCCGCATCGAGGCGTTCATCGTGACGCTGGGCACGCTGGGCATCGTTCGCGGCGTGACGCTGATCATCTCGAACGGGCTGCCGGTCCATCGGATTCCGCAACAGTTCTCGTTTCTAGGCGAAGGCAATGTCCTGGGCGTGCCGTTTGTGCTCTGGATTCTGGTGGCTTGCGCCGTTGCGGTCAATTTCGTGCTGGAGCACACGCGCCTGGGCCGGTATGCCTTCGCCATCGGCAGCAACAAGGAGGCCGCCCGCTACGCCGGCATCCCGGTCGCCTTTCACACCACGGCCGTCTATGCGATTGGCGGCGCGTTGACCGGACTGGCCGGAATGATTGAAGCGTCGCGCCTGATGACCGGCCAGCCCACCGCGGGGCAAGGCTATGAACTGCAGGCCATCGCAGCCGTCGTGATCGGCGGCGGCAGCCTGCACGGTGGCGAGGGCAGCGTCATTGGCACGTTGATCGGCGCCTTCATCATGGGCCTGCTGTCGAACGGCAGCGACCTGCTCGGCGTGTCGCCGTACCTGCAGCAGGCACTGATCGGGGCGGTGATCATTCTCGCGGTGACGGTAGACGAGATCCGGAAGCGCAAGGCGGCGTGAGCGTCACGCCAGCAGCAGACGCGACAGCACGATGACGGCGGCGTTGATCAGATCGGACATTACCCCTCCGCCCACCGAAATCACCAGCACCGCCCGGGGCGAGGGGCCGAAGCGCCTCCGGAACTCCTCCAGCGCGGCAAAGCTGTTCGCCATGGTCCCGAACATGAATCCGAAGAAGGCCGCGGCGATGAGGGCGGAATCGAACGTGCGGCCGAGGAACCGGTAGGTCAGCCAGCACCAGCCTAGCGTGAGCGGAAGTTGTGCCACGACGATGGCCAGGATCGGCGCCGCGAGTCCGGCCAGTTCCCAATACCGCAGCGTCCACAGCGCCAGCGGGATGAACCACGAGAGCGCAATCAGCCCGAGCATCGTGTTGCAGTCGCGATCCGCGCCCAGCGACGGCCCGGCGATCCAGCGAAGCACGGCGGCGACGATCATCGCGCCCACGTAGGCCGGCAGCGTTGCCGAGTACGCGCGGAGCCAGGCGTCGAAGCCCAGGTTCAGCAGGTGCCCGAGGCCCATGGCCGCGCCGTAGAGCAGCAGTGTGCGCGGAAGGGCTGCCAGCGTGTCTCGCGAAAGGGTAGGAAGGGATGTCGTGACCGGGTCAGGTTCGGTTGGGCACTCGAGTCGGTCGCGGCGGACCAGGAAGGCGCCAAACCCCCCCGTCAACACGCCGGCCACGAGGATGCCGGCGATCGCCGATGCCAAGGCGACCGAGGTCGCACCGGCGGCGCCCCCTTCCTCGAGCACCGGTCCGAACGCGAGAGAAGTGGCGGGACCGCCGGCAAAAGCCGCGGCGCCCGCTGCGATTCCGAGCAAGGGATGAAGACCCATGGCCTTCGCCAGAACCACGCCCAGTGCGTTCTGCACCAACCCGCCCAAGCCGAACATCAGCAGGAGCACCAGCACGGGGCGGCCTCCCCGCCGCAGCGACTCCTGATCCAGGCTGAAACCGATGGAGGTGAAGAGCATGACCATCGCCAGTTGCTGGAGCGTGGGATCCACCTGCAGCGCGATTCCCCCTGAGCGCAGGGCCAGGGTCGGGGCTGCCAGCAGCAGGCCGGCCACGATGGGCGGCGGAATCAACCAACGACGCAGCAGGGACACGCGGCCGTAGAGTGCCGCGCCCGCGGCGATCGCGATCGCGCCCGCGCCGAGAACCAGGAAGCTGTTGATCGGAAGGACTGTCATGCGGGCGTGCGCGCCGGGCTCTCAAACGTATCACAGGTTCTCTGGTCCTGGAACGCGCCCAGGCGCCGCGGCCATTCGATGCCGCGGAGTGCCTAGTCCACCCACTTCCTGAGCGCTCGTTTCAACTCCGTTGAATCGTCGCGCAAGCTCAGAAAGCGAAGCGCCCGTTCCTCCAGGATGCAGTTGTATGTGGTCGATGAGACGTAGAACACGGCCATGATGTAGATGCCGCAGGAGGCGCAGCGCCCCAGATCGAAGTCGAAGCCCGCGGCTTCTCCCAGGTCGGCCACCGGCGTCCATTGCATCCGGTCGCAGCATTGGTGTTGCGAAAGAGGTTCCGGCAACTCAGCCTCCCCAATAGGGCGGGAACCGCCCGTCCATCACTTTCCCTCCCAGACGGTGGAACCGGGTCTGCACCGGACGCGCCGGAGCCGCCGCTACCAGCTTCGCGCGCTCCTTGAACTCGTCCACGTGGCCCGCCCGCGAGAAGACCGCCCAATGCGCCGGCTTCATTCCGTTCGCATCAAAGAAGGTCAATCCGTCGACGCCCTGCTCATACCACTTGATCGCGTCTTCGAGAGGATTCGCATAACCCGGGGGATCCACCGTGAACGAAGGATAGTAGCCGACTTTGCGCGGACCGCACACTCCGGTGAAAAACGGGATATCGTCCACGCGCTTTTTCGCGCCGAAGTCCCATTTGTAGGTGTAGATCTGATCCATCAGCCCCTCGTCGACCCAGCGCCGGACATCTCCGCCGTAGAGCAGGTTGTCGGATTCGTTGCCCAAGACCATCGCGCTCAACTCCAGGCGCTTGCCTCCGGCGCGCCGCGCCTGCACGCCGTCCAGCATCGCTCGCGTCTCGCCCAGGAACGACAGAATCACATCGGCCCACAGTTTCCGGATTCGCCCATCTTTTTCTTCGTCCAGATTTCTCGGGTCGACGCCATGCTGTTTCCGGAACATCTCGACCACGGGCGTCTCATAGAGAACCAAAGGGTAGCCGCGGTTGAACACGATGTGCGCGCCGTCGGCTCCAAATTCCACCGCCTCCCGGAGCAGGGCGATCAGGTGCGCGCGGACTTCAGGCACGGCCCAACTCATGCGGGACACGGGCGTCCCGTCGCGGTCGATGCAGCGCCATTCCGGGTGCTCGTGATAGAACCGGGACGAGAACATGTCCGAGATCGGCTCGAAGAAGCTCCAGCCGGCGGGGCGGATACCGACGTGGACCTTCATGCCGGCGTCGTGAGCGCCGTCGATCAGGACCTTCGTCGGGTTGATGCCCTTGCGCGCGAGTTCCTTGACCGCCTCGGCGTAGTAGCGGTCGCCGGTGCGAGGAAACACTTCCAGGTCCTGGCCCGGCATGGTGCCCACCTTGGAAGGATAGTTCACCCAGTCGGCGCCGCCCATGTGCAGCAGCAGGGTCCCGAAGTCCGTATCGCGGTAGGGCTCCACTTCGGCCAGCAGTTCCTCTTCGGTGGTCGGCTTGCGCGTGAAGATAAAGCTGAAGCCGTCGATCGTGGCCGCCAGCCGGCGTTGGTTATTCGCGCGGTCCGCACGCAGTCCGGCGACCTCAGCCTCGCTCAACGGAATCAGCTTGACGTAGACGACTCCCGCCGGCGCCGCGAATCCTGCCGACTGCTGGCTGATCCGCAACGCTCCACCCTTCAGATCGGCGACTTTGAAGAAGACCTCTTCAACGCCGATGCCCCGGCCGGACACCTCGCACAGCAGCGGGGCGCGGTCCTCGTCCAACTTCAACCAGACCTTGGGGAGGCACTCGCCCTCGTTGTTTTTGAGGCCGGCGAAGATCGCGTGCCATCCGGTCGCGCCCAGCGGCAGGCGGACCGGCGGCGCCTCCGTTTCCACCGAGGCCCAGATCATGGTTCCCTTCAACGTCCCTGCCTCGTAAGGGACGACCTTCCAGTGAGCGCGCCGAGGCCGGGCGTCAAGCGAGGAAGCCGGCAGGCACCGGCTCATATCGGTCAGCACGACGGCTCTGGACGCGTTGGCCCACGCCGACGCGACGGTGCCGCTCCACGGCGCGAGCCCGGTTGGTGCCGTCCCCGCGGCCAGCGCCGGCAGGGCGGATGTGGTCTTCAGGAGCGAGCGTCGCGTGAGTTTCCGTGCCATAGGCTGCCTCGATGAGGATCTTACCGCACTCCCTCAGCGGGGCCACGGACTGAAGATTGCGGTTCGCCGCGAAAGGCCAAAAGGCGCGCTGAAGCGACGCCGCGGCCTGAAGGGCCGCCCCACCCTCAAGACTCCCGTTGGCAAGTCGCATGATATTGTACGGCAAGGAGGCAGCCGGGATATGAACCCTCAGACTCCGAATGCGGGCGGCGCCGCGCCCCTCTCGCCCGCCGCCCTGGCTGCGTTGCACCAAGGCAACAAAATCGAGGCGATCAAGATCGTCCGGCAGGAGCGACACCTCGGACTGAAGGAAGCCAAGGACGCCGTCGACCAGTACGTGCGAAGCCAGCCATCCCTCGAAGCGACTCTATCGCGTGCGCAGGTGAGAGCCAGGAATCACCTGCTGCTCTGGGGAGCCGCTCTGGCCGCCATCGTCGCGCTCGCGTGCGCCTTCCTGAAACCCTGAATAGGACATCCGCCCCGACCTTGCCGGCGGCGCGCGTCAACTACAATGGATTCGTGGGTTCTGAAGCAGATCTGCAAACTGCCGTCGACCGCCTGAATCGCGTCCGGCAGGAGATTGCCAAAGTCATTGTCGGACAGCAGCATGTGGTCGACGGAGTATTGACGTGCCTGCTGGCGTCCGGGCATGTCCTGCTCGAAGGCGTGCCAGGCCTTGGCAAGACGACCTTGCTGCGAACGCTCGCGAGAGCGCTGCAGTTGAAATACTCGCGTATCCAGTTCACGCCCGACTTGATGCCCGCCGACATCGTCGGCAGTATGATCGTCGAGACGGACGAGCGCGGCGCCAAAGCGCTGCGGTTTCAATACGGTCCGATTTTCGCGAACCTCGTCCTGGCGGACGAAATCAATCGCGCCACACCCAAGACCCAATCCGCATTGCTCGAAGCCATGCAGGAACGCACGGTCACCAGCGGCACCACGACTCACGAACTGGAGTTGCCGTTTCTGGTGATGGCCACGCAGAATCCGATCGAGATGGAAGGCACCTATCCGCTGCCCGAGGCCCAACTCGACCGCTTTCTGATGAAGATTCTGGTGACGTATCCGACGCACGAAGAACTCAGCCGCATCGTCGATCGAACCATCCAGCGCGAGGAGACTCAACTGGAGCAGGTGATCCGGCGGGAAGAGATCATGGAAGTGCGGGGAGTGGCCCGGCAGGTGGTGGTGGCGCCGCACGTGCGGGAGTTCGCTATCCGCCTGGTGATGGCCACCCAGCCCGAACAGCCGGAAGCGCACGAAATCGCATCGAAATACATCCGGTACGGGAGTTCGCCTCGAGGGGCCCAGGCGCTGGTGGAATGCGGCCGCGTGATGGCGCTGATGCGCGGGCGGTTCCACCTGAGCGTCGATGATCTGGTGGCGGTGGCGCCGGCCGTCTTGCGGCACCGCATCATCCTGAACTTCGACGCGCACGCCGACGGAAAATCGCCCGACGACGTTCTGGATATCATCATCAGGGGGATTGCGCGGCAGGCCTCGGCCGCGTAACGCGGGCGTCATGGCCACGGCTCCACTGCTCGACCGGGAGTTTCTGGAGAAACTCGAACGCCTGACGATCGGCTGGACCAAGTCTTTCCCTGGATTGGTCGGCGGGCACAGTCCGTCGCGCTTTGCCGGCGGCGGGCAGGAGTTCTTCGACCACCGGCATTTCCATCACGGCGACGACCTTCGCGCGGTCAACTGGCGCGCTTATCTCCGGCTGGAAAAGCTGTTCCTCAAGATGTTCCAGGTGGAGCCCAGGATTCCCGTCCGGCTGCTGCTCGACTGCAGCCTGTCGATGGCCACACCGTCACCCGACAAGTTTCGCTTCGCCCGCAGACTCGCGGCCGCGTTGTGCTACGTGGGCCTGGTGCGCCTGGACACGATCACCGTCCAGCCGTTTGCCTCCGGTCTCGGCGAGCGTTTCATTTCGAGCGGCGGGCGTCACCGCTTCCTGCCGGTCGTCAACTGGCTGTCGGCGCTGGAACCCTCCGGTCAAACCGGATTCCTCAAGTCCGTGCGTGGGTTTCTCACCACCTACTCGCAGCGCGGCCTGCTGATTGTCATCTCCGATTTTCTGGATGAGGAAGGCTGCGAAAAGCCCCTGCAGTTTCTGGCCGATTTCGGCCACGAACTGATGCTGCTGCACGTCTGGGCCGAGGAAGACCGCACGCCGCCGTGGCAAGGCGAACTCGACCTGGTCGACGCCGAGACTCACCGCCAGTTGCGCATCCAGGTCGATCCGGAGGCTCGCGAGCGGTATACCCGGTCGTTCGACGAGTATGCCGGCGCCATCGAGCATTTGGCAGCGCGCGCGGGCGGCCGCTACGTCGGAGTTTCCACGGCCACGCCGCTCGAAGACGTCATCTTCGGTGCGATGATGCAAGCAAAAGGATTGGAATAAGCCGTGTTCTTTTTGAACCTGACGCCCGCGGAGATCCTGGCGCTTTTCGGTTCGGCCTCCGCCGTGGTGGTGGCGCTCTACCTGTTCGACCGCGCCCGTCGGCGCGTTCAGGTGTCGACGCTTCGCTTCTGGGTCGAGGCGAAACACCCGGTGACCGCTCACCGGAAAGTTCGGGTCCAGGACCCCTGGTCGCTGATCCTGCAACTTGCTGGAATCGCGCTCCTGCTGCTGGCCATCGGCCAACTGCAATTTGGTTCACGCGCGGGGGTTCCCTTCGACCACGTCGTGATCCTGGATACGTCCTCGTGGATGGCCGCTCGCGTGCCGGGAGGCCGGAGCACCCTGATGGAGCAGGGTCAGGCCCGGGCGCGCTCCTACCTTCGCGCGATTCCGCGCGCCGATCGGGTGATGCTCATTCGCGGCGATGCGCTGGCCACTCCCGTCACCTCGTTCGAGCAGGACCGCTCCAAGCTCGACGCCGCGATCGCACAGTCGAGGCCGGGCGCCACGGCGTTCAACCTGGAACAGGCGGTGGAGTTCGCACGCCAGGCGCAGACCGTGGGAGGCCGCCGCGCGGGCGAGATCGTCGTCATCAGCTCCGGACGGACGTTTACGTCGGCTGTCCCCACCACTTCCCTGCCCCCCTTGGCGAATCTTCGCTATCTCCCGCTGGCCGCGGATATCGAGAACTGCGGGTTGCGCCGCATTTCGCTGCGGCGCTCTGAAGCGAGTCCGGATCTGTGGGACGTCTTCGTCTCGGTCAAGAATTACGGACAGAAGCCTCGATCCGTTCCCTTGACCCTGCTGTTCGGCGACGCTCCCGCCGGTTCCCGGCAAATGATCCTCCCCCCCGGCACTGAACAGGAGGCGACCTTTACCCTGCGAACGTCGGCCGCCGGCATTCTGGCAGCGCGGCTGATCTCCCGCGACGGATTCCCGGGCGACGATCGCGCCACCATCGAACTGCCGGAGCAGCGCAGGCTCCGGGTGA
The DNA here is from genome assembly GCA_964529305.1 of uncultured Solibacteraceae bacterium. Classification (GTDB taxonomy): domain Bacteria; phylum Acidobacteriota; class Terriglobia; order Bryobacterales; family Bryobacteraceae; genus CAZGUX01. Next base: position 14,001 of record CAZGUX010000176.1, read on the forward strand.
TCGCTTACACCAACGATCCAGCGGCGCTCAAGCCGCTGCTGGAGGCAAATCCGAAACTCACGCCACAACTGCGGACGCCCGCGCAATACGACGCCAAAGCGGATACGGATGTCATCATCCTCGACCGCTTCCGGCCTCCGGCGCCGCCGGAGCGGGACTCGATCTGGATCGATCCGCCCGCCAACGGGCCCTTCGCCGTCAAGCAGCGCGCGACCAGGGTCAAGCTCGCGCATTGGAACACGGAGCATGTCCTGGCCGCCGGGTTGCGCTCGAAGGACTTGACGCTCGATTCCGTTTCCGTGTTCGCCACCGGACCGAAGGACATTGCCGTTGCGCGGATCGACGCGGGCCCCATCATCGTGGCCCGTGAAGGCAAGCCAAAGATCGCCGCCATCGGATTTCACCCGACAGTGTCGTCGCTGCGCTACGAATTGTCCACGCCGCTGGTGTTCGCCAACCTCTTCCGCTGGATCGCTCCCAACGTGTTCCGGCGCGGGGAAGTGAGCCTTGGCAGCGCCGGCACCGTTCGGGTGGCCTTGGACCGGAACATCGATCCGGAGACGGTCAAGGTCCGCCGCCAGGACGGCGGCGCCATTCCCTTCACCGTGAACGACGGCTATCTCAGCTACTTCTCGGGAACCCGCGGCACCGTACAGGTGGAAGCGGGCAACCGGGAGCTTTCCTACTCGCTGACGCTGCCTGAGGTCGGGGAAGGACAATGGCAGCCCCCGGCCAGCATCAAGCGCGGGGTCCCTCCGCCCGCACCCCTGTTGGCCGCGGCATCCGATATCTGGCCGTGGCTCGCGGTTGCCGGCGGTCTTCTGCTGTTAATCGAATGGGTCATCTACGGAAGATCCAGCGCGGGACTCCGCGCGCGCCTTCCGCAACGCGTTCCCTGGCTGGTCTTTCCGAGGTTCCGAAGGAGCGAGTCGTGACCTTCGACCGTGCCTGGGTGTTGTTGGTTGCCTGGATTCCCCTCGCGTGGGCCGTCTGGGAATGGCGGCGGACCGCGCGCCGCGGAGCACTTCTGTTGAAGGCGCTGTCGTTCACGGCGCTGCTGCTGGCGTTGGCCCAGCCGAACCTGAGCTTCGTCGCCAGCAAGGTGGCTGTGGCGATCCTGGCGGACACGTCCCATAGCGTCTCGCCTGATGACCTCGAGCGAGTGTCCCGGATGGCCACACGGATGGAGGCGTCGCGCGGGAACAACTGGACGCGCCTGATTCCGTTCGCCGGCGCGACGCGTGCGGCGCGGCGGGAAGAAGGCGGCAAGTCGTGGAAGTTGCAACCGACCTCCGGGGAGACGGGCCGCGGCACCAACCTCGAACTCGCGGTTCGCGACGCGGTGGCCGCCCTGCCCGCGGGAATGGTGCCGCGAATCGCGCTGATCAGCGATGGCAACGAAAACGCCGGCAGCGTTCTCCGCGCCGCCTGGCAGGCCAGCCAACTCGGCATTCCCATCGATACGTTTCCGCTCCAGGGACGGCCCAAGCCCGGACTGCATTTGACGGGCATCGCCTTCCCGTCCCAGGTTTTCGCAGGCGAGCGGTTTCCCATCGACGTCGTGGTGGAATCCCCCAAAGCTGTTCGAGCCGAAGTGGAGGTGACGGCCGAGGGCAAGTCGCTGGGCGGGAATCCGGTGCAACTCGAGGCCGGCGTCAACCAGTTCCGGGTTCACGCCAGCGTGGCCTCCGCCGGAGCGGTCGATCTGGCCGGAGTCATCCGCGCGCCCGGCCTCGGTGAGACGCGCTTCGAGCAGGCAGTGACCTTGCGGCGGCCTCGAGTCGTGCTCGTGTCCCTCGATCCAGTCGAGGGCGAGCGGCATCTTCTGCAACTGCTCGAAGGCAACCAGTTCGATGTCAAGCGCGTCGCCCAGGTGCCGGACTCGCTCGACGGGATTCAACTCATCATCTTCAACAACTGGAGCGCCGAAGCGATTACGGCCGAGCGCAAGACGGCGCTGGAGACGTTTGTCCAGCAGGGCGGCGGAATCCTGTGGATCGGAGGCGACCGCAACGTTTACGTCGAGAAGAAAGAGGAGGACGCGTTCGACCGCGCGCTGCCCGCCAAACTGGCGCCGCCCCGAACGCCGGAAGGCACGTGCGTGGTTCTCATCATCGACAAGTCGTCGTCGATGGAGGGGAAGAAGATGGAACTCGCTCGCATCGCCGCCATCGGCGTTGTGGAGAACCTGCGCCCATCCGATATCGTGGGCGTCCTCATCTTCGACAACTCGTTCCAATGGACCGTGCCGATTCGCCGCGCGACGGACCGCCCCCTTCTCAAACGCCTGGTGGCCGGGATCACCCCGGATGGCGGCACCCAGATTGCCCCCGCGCTCGCCGAGGCCTACCACAAGATCGTGCCCGTCAACGCAATCTTCAAGCACATCGTGTTGCTCACCGACGGCATTTCCGAAGAAGGCGACAGCATCCAACTGAGCCGCGAGGCCGCCGAGCGGAACGTCACCATTTCCACGGTCGGCCTGGGACAGGACGTGAACCGGGCCTATCTCGAGAAGATCGCTTCGTACTCACGCGGCCGCTCCTACTTCCTCAGCGACCCTTCGGGCCTGGAGCAGATTTTGCTACGGGACGTCATGGAGCATACGGGATCGACCGCGGTCGAGAAGCCGATGAAGGCAAAAGTCGAGCGGGAAGCGGAGGTGATCGCGGGCCTCGATATGGAGTCCGCTCCGCCGCTCCTGGGCTATGTCAAGTTCATCTCGAAACCCTCCGCGGAAACGGTGATTACTCTGGAAAGCCGGGACCCGCTCTTCGTGCGCTGGCAATATGGCCTGGGCCGCAGCGCGGTGTTCACCTCCGATGCCAAAAGCCGATGGGCGGCCGGGTGGGTGGAGTGGAAAGGGTTCGACCGGTTCTGGTTGAACGTCTTCCGCGACCTGCTGCCGCACGCCGAAGCCGCGGAGGCCACCGCGGACTATGATGCCGCCAATGACACGCTGCTGGTGGACTACCGTCTGGCGCGCGACGTTGCCGAACCCTCCAGGCTCCCCGACATCTTCATTCTCGGGCCCGGCGACTTTCGCCGCGCGGTCGAGGTCTCCAAAAGCGCCAGCCGCCACTATCGGGCGCGCGTGTCGCTCGGCGGCCGCCAGGGATTGTTCCGCGTGCGCCCGCTGATCGATTCGCGAGCGTTTCCCGAAATCGGCTTCTACCGTCAGGAATCGGAGTTGCTCGATCACGGCGCGAACACGTTCCTGCTGAAACAGATCGCTTCTTCGACAGGGGGGCGGTTCAATCCCAAGCCGGAAGAGGTGTTCGACACGGGCGGCCGGGGCGTTCCCGCCAGCATGCAGTTGTGGCCGGGACTGCTGGGTCTGGCGATTGTGCTGAATCTGGCCGAACTGCTGCTGCGCAAGGGCAAAGGCGTCCTGGAGTGGTGGCGCGAGTGGCGCGCGCAGCCCGAATCGGCTTGAGTCGTAGCGTTGCTACTTCGACATCGTGGCGCCCAGGACGCGCAACGGCGTTGACGGCGGCTCAGTGACTGTTACCGTCTCCCATCCGTCCGGGAGGTCTCCGTTATCCGGCCGGAGGAACTTCCAGTGCGGCCGCTTGACCGTCTCCAGCAGTTCCTTGCGGCTCTTCACCCGGATCGGCCGTCCGCGATAGAGCTTGCCCATCTTTGCCATCAGCCGTTCGGGAAGCGCGCTCGCGAACATCAACAGAGGCCATGTGAAATTGGGCCCGTTCACTTTCCGCAGCTTCCACATCCAGGCCCCAAGCGCTCCCAATCGCCACACCGTGGGCCCCCACCAGCTTTGTAGCGCCGGCCGCAGGCTCAGCTTCCAGCACTTCATCATGATCTGCCACTGAAGCGGCGTCATCTCGCGGCTCTCCTGAACGCCCTGCTTGGCCGCGAACCGGGTGTCATGCAACGGCGTAAAGATGGACGGCACGAAGAAGGCGAACAGTCCTCGCCGCTCCACCTCGTAGAGCAGGTCGAGCGTGGCCTCGCAGTCCGCATCCGTTTCGCCGGGGCTCCCGACGATCAGCGTCATCACCGGAAACCAGTTGTTGCGGTTCAGGATGGTCAGCCCCTGGATGAGCACGCTCGGCCATTCGTCAATCGGAAACGGCACGCCCTTGCCCGGCATGATCAGCTTCGCCATCCGCACGGACCCGGTCTCCATGCCGATGAGCGGCGCCAGGATCCGCCCCTCCAGGTGAGTGCTCAGCGCCGGCAGCTTGACCGGGCTTTTGTCCAGCAGCATCCCGGACAACTCCTCGATCAATCTCGGATCGACCACCGACGGGGCGATCGTGCAATGGCTCAGCAGATGGTTCCGCACGCCAGGAGTCTCGACGACCTCGCGATAGAGGTCGATCAGCGCTTCGCGGTTCGGGAAGTAGAAGGGGATGTCCGTGTGGACCTGCCCCCAGATGAACATGTCCTCGGTGGCGAGGGAGATCTGGTGGTTACCCTCGCGCACGTTGGCGCGCACGGCGTCCATGATCTTCTCCTTCGGGAAGTCGATCTGCGGGTTCAGATCGGGGAGGCAGAAGTTGCAGCGCCGCCCGCATCCCGTGGTCATCTCGACGACGCCGAAGGTCGTGCGCTTGTTCGGCGTCAGGAGTCCGTCGCGCCCGGTGGGATGCTTGACTTCCACGAACCTCGGCAACGGTTCGCCCCGGATCGCCTTGCGGAACAGGTCCAGCGTCTCCTCCGACTCGCTTCGGCCTTCCACCACGCAGTCGACGCTCAACTCGTCGAAGCTATCCGTCTGCGAAATCTGCCAGCCCCCCGACCCTCCGACGATCACTCGAAAGCGCGAGCGGTGCTCATTGGTCTTGAGCGTTTGAAACATCTCTCGCGCGTAGTGTGAATTGATCGGTTCCCGCGAGGAGCCGAAGATCGACGCGTAGACCCCGGCGGCGAACGTCACTCCCAGCGGGTTGTGCGTCGACACGGCGACCACTCGCGTGCGCGTGCCGATGAATTTGGGCAGGTCCTCGGGATAGCAGCAGACCATCTCCTCGGCGGCATACTCGCGCAGAAGGGAGGTTTCCACCAACCGGACGCCCGCGGGCATGAACCGGGCGGAGCCGTCCGGGTTCCGCTCCAGTTCCCGCCACTTCGGATACTTCTGGTCGATGAGCCCTTCCATAGGCTTTGGCAGAGAGGCCAGCGCCATTTGGATGAAGTAGCCCGCGTAGTCGATCGATTCCGTCAGCGGGGCCGTGAGTACAATCAGCTTGCCTTCGATGGAAGAGCCGGTGTCAAGCATCGCAGCAGTCCCTTATTCTAAAGCAGCGCTCTGGGCCTCTCGGCGAAAAAAGGAGTCCCGGCTTGCCTCTCGATCAGTTTACGACACTGCCCTACCGCCGTAAACGGAATCAGCCGGCTGGAGTCTTACGGCTCAGTGACGTGACAACACCGGGAAGGACGTCACCCGGAGACGCGCGCCGCCGTAGGGTACGAGGGTCAGGATTTCATCCGGCAGTTTACTGATGACCGGGCTGGCGGGAGGCGCCGCCGCGCTGTCGTGGACCATCACCCACTCCACCAGGCGCCGTCCCTTCGCTTTGACCACAACCGCGGGCTTGTCCGGTTGAAAGGGCTGCCGCTCGATCGGGCCTTCCGAGACTTCGAAGGGCGAGCCCGCATCGAGAGCATAGTTCCACGGGCTGGCCGGAAACACTTCCCAGTCCACCACCGGTCCGGTTTGCTTGAGTTTGCGCCAACTCTCTCCGATCCGCAGAGCCATGACGAGAGGCCCGCGCTCGATCGAGACCGAGTCGTTGAAGCCGGGGATCACGCGTACGGGCATCGGGAAAACCATCTCGACGCGGTCGCCCGTGGTCCATTCGCGTTCGATGCGGTGGAACGCGCCGGCCCTTACGCCGCTGACGGCCGCTCCGTTCACCGAGACCAGCGGATCGACTGTCCAGGCCGGGATGCGCAGCGACAAGGGGAAGCGAACAGGCTTCGCCGTCTTGAGGGACAGGCTGATGGTCTCGCGGAACGGATACCCGGTTTCCTCCGCGATTTCAACCTCCGTTCCGCGGACGCGGGTGACGACACGGCTGGGACCGTAGGCAGCGGCGGCCAGCCCATCGTCGGCGGACGCCATCCAGAGACTCGCCAGAAATTTGGGCCAGCCTTGATGCAGGTTCGAGGTGCAGCAGCCGTAGTTCGGCTCGAGACCGAACAGGTTCGACTCCGGTCCGTTGCTCGCCCAGTCCCGGCGGGACAACGAGCAGAGCACCTGGTTGGGCTGCTGATCGTACTGATGTCCCCATTGGTCGGCAGTCTGCGTCGCCGGCAGCGCATTGTAGGCGAGCTTTTCGAGGCGGTCGCCGAGGGAGGCGTCTCCCAGAATCGCGACGTTGTGCTCGAGGGAGAACATCGCCTCGACTACCGCGCAGAGTTCGATACCCTGCGATGGGTTGCGTCCCGCGTAGTGTTCATCGGCGCTCAGGATTCCGATGGGAAGGCCGTGATACCGATCGAGCGTGCCGAGCATCCGCGCGGCTGCCTCGCGATCGGAGCGTTCACCGCTAATCACGGACCAAACCGCGGATGTCTTCAGTGCCATAGCGTTGTTCACGCCGTGGGTGGCGAGCGTCTGCTGGTCTCGCTCGACTTTCGAAGTGAACACGAAGTTCTCGAACTGGCGGCGCCAGTCGAAGCCCTGGCCCTTGAGTTTGTGCGCGAGGTCCAGCAGCCGGCGATCGCCTGTCCGGTTGTACAGCCATAAGACACTGAGCACCTCGTCCTGCCAACGGTAGACCGCCCATTTGAAGAGGGGCCGATCCTCGAGCAGGCTGGCCTGGTACGCGAAATATTTTTGCATGGCCGGAATCACGCGCGGATCGCCCGTGGCTTCCTGGTATTGCGTCAGCGCCTTGAGTTGGATCATGATCGGCCACCAGTCGTCATTCTTGGCGGGGCCGAGCGCGCCGCTGGGGCGCTGGTGGGTGAGCGTCCAGTCGACCCATCGCTTCGCTTTTGCGATGAGCCTGGGGTCGTCCAGCAAATACGCCAGCGGAACGAGGCCGTCAAGGTAGTACGGGCCGCGCTCCCATCCCTCGCCGCTTCCGCCCAGCCACGCGGAGTTGGATCCCAGGTCCGGCCAGAACTCATCGACGTGTCCGGTGAGGCCATCGGCCTGAATCAGGAGTTGATCGCGCAGCCAGCCTTCGGGTTTCACCGAGGTCAGCGGCAGAGGGTAGTAAACATTGGACGCCAGCGGCGGGCGATTGCTCACGAAATCCGCGCAGAACACCGGTCCGGCGGTGAACAGAAGAAAGACGAGACGGCGCATGGTGGGGCCCGTCAGCAGGATACGAATCGCAGGCACTGGTGTCGACCCCATCGCCGCGAACCTCTATCCGTGCCGCGGATGTCAGAAGCCGTGAAAAAGCAGGGACGTTCACCCCGTTTCACTTGCCACAAATCGTTGATTCTCCGCGAAACGTTGATCGGGAAACGGGGTGGATGTCCCGTTTTTTTCACAGCCGGTCATGAGCTGACGCTCGCAACTGGGATGAAAATTACCGCCTTTGTGCCGGGACCATCGCAGAAGCAGTTGTCCTGTCTTGAAAAATTGGGGACGGGGATGTCCCCGATTTTTCACTGCGCTGGCTTTTCGTCCCCAACTCTTCTGCTTCCCCGGCAAACGCTGGCTCGGTACTTCTACGGGTTTCCGTCCGCGAAACAGAAGAGGCCGGAGCGCGTCCGGAGGTAAAGCCGGTTGTCGACGATCGCGGGTGTGGCGTAGATGTCTTCTTCGAAATCGGCCACGTGCAAAATCTCCCAATTGGCGCCGGCCTTGATCACCACAGCTTTGCCTTTCTGGCTGAGTAGATAGATCTTCCCCGCGGCGGCCACGGGTGACGCGTAGTAGGTATCGAGCGCGCCGGTCAGACGGCCCTGCTTCAGAATCTCGCCGGTCTTGGGATCCACGGCGGTGAAGATTCCCCCGTCCTTCACCAGGTACAGCACTCCCTGATAAATGACCGGAGTCGGGCAATTCGGAAGGAACTTCTGCATGCTCCAGACCACGTGGGAGTTCGTCAGGTCGCCCCGGCCGCCGTGCCGGACGGCGATCAGGCGGTTCCGCGACGAACGGCGGGCACGGTAGTTGTTCCAGTCGTGCTCGTCGAGGAACTTGTCGTGATTGAGGTCGGAATTGATGACAGATCCGGGGTTCGGCATCAGGGGCGCGAGTTCCTCCACCGTCAGACGGCGGTCGGCATTGGAGTCGTACTTGGCCAGCACTTCCTCGAATGTCAGTGTCTCGGTCGGGGTCTCCGCTTCGCCGCCGCCCTCCCACCAATGGGCGTAGATCATGTTGCCGAAGATGATGGGTGCGGACTTGGGTTGCCACGAGAGGCCGCGCACCCACCACAGTTTCTCGCCCGTTTCGGCGTTGTAGGACGTGAGTTGGTACGAACCGGAAACGATCAACTCCGCCGGTCCCTGAGCCGGGGTGAAGTAGGTGGGAGTCGTGTACGAGCGCGTGAACTCCGGCCGGTCGATTCTCCATGCGACCTTTCCTGAATCCTTGTTCACGGCGATCAGGAACGAGTCAGTGTCCTGGTCGCACAGCAGCACGACGTTGTTTCCGGCGAGGATCGGGGACGACCCGTGGCCGTTGACGTTGTTGAACGGCCCGAGCGGAACCCTCCACCGTTCACCCCCATCCAGGTTGTACGAGACCAGGCCAAAATCGCCAAAGAAGACGTAGACGTTCTTGCCATCGGTCAGGGGCGTCGGGGAGGCGGGCGAATTGGTGGGCTGGTACCGCTCCATCCTGGGCCGAGGGGCCTCGCGCCGCCAAAGGATCTTTCCGGTCTTGCGGTCCACGGCGAAGGTGAAGAGCTTGCCGCCTTCGTCGACGACCTTCTCGCGTCCGGCGTCCTTGCGCTCGCCCCCGTCGCCGGCAGTCAGCAGAATCATGTTCCGTGTGACGATAGGAGAGGAGTGTCCGGGCGGCAGTGCAGTCTTCCAGACGACATTTCGGGTTGGGCCGATTTCCGAGGGCAAGCGGGTCGACGACTCCGAGATCCCGCTCGCGCCCCCGCCACGGAACTGAGGCCATTCGGCGGCAACCAGGGGAACGGCGGCAAGCAGGAACACCAGAATCATGATGTAGAGCTTATCGCAGGTCGGCAGGCCCGACGAAGGTCGCGATCACCTCCTGATTCCAGCCCGCTCGCCGCGCGGGTCCGGCCGAGTGGCGGAACTGAGCGTCCGTACCGAACCTCCGAGCGGATGTGCGAATTTTGCGCGGACCCGTGCCGGATCGCCGCCCAAACTGAAGGGACACCGTGGTGCCAGGCACGGCCGAGTCTGGTTGTGCTGAATGCCCAGTGCCAGGCACCAGGGCAAGACGTTCCAACCCTTGCCTGGCTGGCACCCGCCAAAACCGGGAGAACGCGGTGCCTGGCACCGAATCTTCCGTCGCTGCCAAGGCCCTGACCGATTTCCCCCCCGTTGGGGGAAGAAGGCCAGACCCGAGGTGACCTGGGTCCCTTCTTCTTGACCGGTGCCAGGCACGGGTCGAGCCGTTTGAATTGGTGCCTGGCACCTGGAGCATGACTCCTTTCAACCCCAAACGAGGTATGGGGGCCTTGGGAGATCGTGGTGCCTGGTACCGGATTCGGTCGCGACCAAAGCCCTGACCCTATTCCCCCTTTTGGGGAAAAGAACCGAGACCTGCTGTGGGAAGCGCTCGACCCGCACCCCTTCTTTTGACCGGTGCCAGGCACGGGTCGAGCGTTTGTCTTGGTGCCTGGCACCTGGAGAATGCTGCTTCAGCCCCCCATAAGAGGTATGGGCGCCTTGGGCGAATCATGGCGCCTGGCACCGGATTCGGTCACCCAGACCTTATTACCGAGTGGCCCGTCGGATCGAGGGTTCCGTACAACGAAAAAGCACCAGCAGTAGAAGAAATGCACCGTCGTAGACCCCGGCGCGGGCAATGCAAGACTCCCCGTCGAAGGCTCGAATGAAAAAAAGGGCCGGACGGCGTGTCCGGCCCCCGATCTCAGACCGAGCCGATCAGAAGTAGAACTTGGCCGCGATCATGATCACCCGCGGCGAGCCTTCCTGCGTCGTGATGGTGCCGAATGCGCGGTTGGGAATGGCGTTGTTCGGCTTGCCCGCGTTCATGTGGTTGAACAGGTTCTGCGCCTCGAAACGAAGCTGCAGATAGCGGCTCTCCGAACCTAGCCCGACGTTCTTCAGCAGGGCATAATCCCACTGGCTGAACCCGGGGCCGCGCATCCCGTGAAGGGTGCTGCCCACCGTCCCCATCTCGACGTCCACCACCGGGCGGAAAGCGTCCGGGTTGAAATACGGCGTGAAGCCCGCGGAGCCCTCCAGCGCCGAGTGGCCCGACACGTCGTTGTTATACTGCACCCGCGGTTCGACGAAGGACGGCCGGCTCAGTTTGCCCTGCCCGATTGTAATGTAGTTCCGGCAGAACCCCGATGAGCAGATCAACGAGAACGGCTGTCCGCCCCGGTAGATCGTCGTCCCGGCCATGGTCCACCCGCCGATGAACTTGTTCAGGACCGCGTTGGCGTTTCCGCCGAACCGCTTACCCTTGCCGAACGGCAGGTCCACCACGTAGTTGAAGAGAAACCGGTGCGTGACGTCGTAATCGGACAGACCGTAGATCTCCGACATGGCCTGGTTCGCCTGGGGAGGTCCATTGCTGTTGCCAATGGCGCCGACGTTGTGAATCCCATCCGCGCCAATGCCGCCTCCGGCATGCATGGCTTTGCCGAACGTATAGTTCGACAGGAAGCTGAAGCCGTTGGAGAACCGGTGTTCCAGTTGGACATACGCCGAGTTGAAGTTCGAATAACCGATCGGATCGTTCACCGCCCAGATCTCACGCCACAACGGCATCACCTGCATGATGCGCGCCAGGAAATTCGTGGTTCCTCCTTGCGTCGTGTTCGGCGGGATCTGCCCGAAGAACGGGTTGGTCACTTGCTTGTTCAAGTTGGTTCCGAGCGGGCGGGCGAGCGTGTCATAGGCGTTCTTCACGCTGTGCAGGTTGCCGAAGAAGGGCAACTTGCGTCCAAAGTTGCCGTTGTAGGCCGCTTCCACCACCCACGTGTTCGCGCCAGAGCCCAACTCGCGTTGAATGTTGAATTGAGCCACGTGCTCGTAGCCCGGGAACTGATCGATCGCCGGGACGACAAACCAGTTGCCGAGGGTGGAGTAATTCAGGGCCGTCACATCGCGAGTGAACGGGACGTAGCCCAATCCGCCGGGAAGGGGATTGCTGAAGCTGGCGGTGTAGGTTCTGCCGCCGTCCGGAGTGCCGTCCTGGCTCACCCGGGCAAAATCGCCAAACCCGACGTTGTCGACTGCCGAACCCAGGAACCGGTCGCCGGTCAACGTCAGGTAAATCTTGCCGTAGCTGCCGCGAATCACCGTCCGCGGCATCACCTGATAGGCAAAGCCAACGCGGGGAGCGAGGTTGGTCGGATAGCTCTTTTGCAGCGTACGGCCGGGATAGTCCTTGGTGCCCATCAGAGCAGCCCGGCCG
>CAZGUX010000177.1:0-66020 GCA_964529305.1 uncultured Solibacteraceae bacterium
CGTGCCAGATCACGGCTTCCTGGTGTGCCTGATGGACGGCGAAGAAGCCCGCGGCCACCAGCGATGCCTGCCAGCCGATGCGCCGCCAAAAACCCGTCGCCGCGACGAGCAGGCAGTTCACAAAATGGATAGCCAGGCCGCTGAGATTGAATAGGAGGGGATCGAGGCCGAACCACCGCTCGATCCAATAGGTAACGATCAGCGAAGTTGCGCGCGTTCGATAGAGCGCGTCCTGGGCGAGATCCATCCAACCCGATGCGGGCCCCCACTTCCGGGCCAACTCGATTTGGATGTAGTCGTCGCTGATAAAAGGCAGAAAAAGAGCACGGCCGTAAGCCAACGCGCACAGCGCGGCCAACGTCCCTGAAATCAGCGCACACTTCTTCCAGACCCGGGCGACACCCATCCCTTTTGCGCTCCACGGGTTCGGTCGCGAAAGAAGATATCCCCGTTACGACAGTTCCGCGATCCGTAAAGTGACAGAAGTGTACCACGGGGGAGTGGATCTGTGGCAAGTCCCAGAGGTTCTATCAGGGTTGTCGAGGGGGTTGAATGCGGTCGCCCCTACGCCGCGCTCTCGGCCCTGGGCGACAACCGGAGTAGAACCAAAGCCATCGCATAGGCCGCCGCGCCGATGAGCAGAGTATTTCCCAACCCGACATAGATCGCCAGCGCCATGGCGAGCACCGACCCCAGGACACTGGCGGCGGCATTCAGGGACCAGGCCCAGCGCACCGAGGGCGCGTGCATCCGCCTCAGCCGCGTGAGTCCGGCCGGAAACGGCATCCCCATCAGGAATCCGGCGGGCGCCAGCAGCAGGACGGTGGCAGCCATCTTCACCGCTAAGGGCCACCCGACGGCGGCCGGCAGCGACGGCACAATCACCACCGCCAATGCAATCACCATGGCCATCACGCCGCCCAGAGCCATCGCCAACTTCCGGTCGGATTCGGCGATGAGCCGGCGGCTGTACGAACTGCCGATTCCGCTCGAAAGCAGCATCGAGAAAATCACGACCGTGAGCGCATAGGTGGGATGGCCGAGGAACAGCACGAACCGCTGGATCAGTGCCACTTCGATCAGAATGTACCCGATTCCGACCAGGACAAAGTAGAGCAGGAACTTCTGCACCTCCGCCTGGCGGGGCAGGCGTTCGCCGAGCAGGAACGGCGGCAGCGCCAGGATCACCAAGGTGGCCGCCAGGCTGGTGGCCAGAAGGCCAAACAACAGCGGGACGGCACGGTTGATCTTGTAGTCGGCGCTGAGACGGGAGGCACTGGTCACGAACTCGACCAGGTCCCGGGGCTGCACCGAATAGAAGAAGAACGGCCGGTCATCGGAGACCGGCGAGATGTCGAACGGATACGTGGCCTGATACTCGCGGGGATCCTTGGCCAGCAGCAGGCCGGCGAATGGCGTGTCGCCCGGCGCATCCGGCAGGTACACCGCTTCCACTCCGGCTTGCTGGAGAATCTGGCGGGCCCGGTCGATGTCGCTCTGCGGCAGCGGCTTCCGGGAGATGATCACCGTGTCCCGCGCGCCCCATCCTTCGACCGACCCTTCCCGCGCCACGATCACGTGACGCCGGGGGTCCTTCTCGCCCAACTGCCCCAGTGCCTCCATCGCGATCGAGACCAATCGCAGGGACTCGCGCGGCGGCGAGAATCCCCATCTCGTGAAGGCCATCAGGCCGTCGCCGGTGAGGTGGCTCAGGTAGTCGTGGAACGCCTCGGTCGTGTACAGGTAGTTCTCGGAAAGCGCGAACGCGCCGGCGGCCGTGGAAGCCCACGTATCGACCAGCGTCGCCTGCAGGACCTGATACTTCTCGTCGCTGCGCCGCACGAAACTGCGGCCTTCTTCCACCACCAGGCGCACGCCCGCGCGATCGAAGACGTTGTGCTTCAGGCTGGGAAAGTGCTCGCGAAGTTCACCGTACTTTTCACCCATCAGGTATCGGGCGATCAGCGGGTTGATTTCAACGCCCGTAACGTCTTTGCTGCCGCTGGCCAGGGCGCGCGCGACGTCCCACCCGCCACCCGGTCCGATCACTAGCGTCTTGGCGGCGGGACGGATGCCGTACGGCAGGCCAGGCCCCTCCGACAGCAGGCCCTTCCGGTCGCTCTCCGGCAGGTTGTCGAAGTCGAAGTTCGCAATTCCGGTGGACGCATCGGCGTCGATGAAGATCAGCGGGATGCCGGACTGACGCTCCGGGGCCACCGCGATCCGGGAGAAACTGTTCCACCGCACCATTACTTCGCTGACAAGCTTCTGGCCTTTGGCGTACTTGACATCGATGAACTTGGCCTTGAAGTTCATCGTCAACAGCACCACCAGGAGCAGGCCCGCCGCCACCGAGGTGACGCGGCCCGGACCCGAACCGGACATGCTGTGCCACAGGGCTCCCGCGGCGGCGAAGAGGATCGCGGCGGCGATGACCGTATTCGGTCCACCGAACTTGTTGAGAAGCGGCACCAGCAGCAGGCACCCGCCGGCCGCGCCGAGCAGATCGAAGAAATAGACGCGATGGACGCGTTCCATCGTTTCCGCGATGGCCGAAGACACGATGATTCCCGAAACCAGGAACGGCAACGCCGTGGTGAAGTAAATCAGCGCCAGCCGGAGGTTGGTCAGTTCTTGGCTCTGCCCGAGCACCGTAATCAACCCGAGCAGCACCAGCGCGGAGTTGAGTCCGCTCAGCCAGCCCAGGCGCCGCATCAGCAAATCGCCGCGCCCGGCCAGGAGGTACGAGATGACCCCGCCCGCACCCAGTCCGAACAGCGCGATCGAGATGGCCAGAAAGGCGAAGTGGTAGTAGAAGACCACGGAGAACACGCGGGTGAGCGACAGTTCGAGCAGAAGTGTCGCCAACGTGGTCAGAGCTACCGCAAGGTACATCTGCGGCCAAATGATTTTGGGAGGGTTCATGTCGCCGGGAGTCGGGGCAAACTACTATGGTAAGGCACTTCAACTGGATGAAGCGAGTAGCGATCGTTCACTATTGGTTGCTCGGCATGCGCGGCGGAGAGAAAGTTCTCGAAGCGCTTTGCCGGATGCTACCACACGCAGACGTGTTCACGCTCTTCTACGACCCGGAGAAAGTGAGCGAGACCATCCGCCGCCGGCGCGTCACCGCGTCGTGGCTGAACCCTCTCCGCGGGTCTTACCGTTCCCTGCTCCCATTGATGCCCTATGCCCTCGAGAGCTTCGACCTGCGTGGATACGACTTGGTGATCTCGAGCGAATCGGGCCCGGCGAAGGGAGTGATCACGTCTTCACACACGCGTCATGTCTGTTACTGCCACTCGCCGATGCGATACCTGTGGGACCTCTATCCGGACTACCTCCACGATTGGGCGAGCGGTCCCCGCCGGTGGATGCTAGCGCTCTTCTCGCATCACCTGCGCCTGTGGGATCAAGCCTCCGCGGCGCGTGTCGATGACTTTGCCGCCAACAGCGGTAACGTCCGACGCCGCATCTGGAAGACCTACCGGCGTGAAGCGGAGGTCGTCTACCCACCGGTGGCCGTGGAGACTTTCCGGTCGGCCTCGCCCAAGGACTACTTCCTGGTGGTCGCGGAGTTGGTTGCTTACAAGCGGGTCGAGTGCGCGGTCCGCGCCTGCTCGCGGCAGGGCCTGAAGTTGAAAATCGTGGGGGAAGGCCCCGAACTCCGGAAACTCCGATCGGAAGCCGGCCCCTCCATCGAGTTCTGCGGAAGAGTGAACGACGACGATCTGCGCACCCTGTATGCCGAATGCCGGGCCCTGCTGATGCCCGGCGAGGAAGACTTCGGGATCGCCCCGGTGGAGGCATTAGCCAGCGGCAAGCCCGTGATTGCCTATGGCCGCGGCGGTGTTCTCGAAAGCGTCCCGCCCGAAGGCGGCGTTTTCTACGACCAACCCGACGCCGAATCCCTTGCCGGTGCGATTCGCAGGTTCGACGCCATGGAACCCGCCATTCGGGCGGATGCCCTGCGGCAAAGCGCGTCCCGGTTCTCGGAGACCGTGTTTCGTGAGTCGATGGAGCGAGTGCTCTTCGATCGTGAGACCAGCGGGTCGCGGGAGGCCGGTGCGGAGGCTCGACCGGAGGGCCGCCGGACCTCCTGACCTTGCCCGTCGCGCGGCGGCGGACGATTTGATCTCTCTGGCGCCGTAAACACCTGGTGCCAAAAGCGCTGGCAATGTAGTATTCTGAAAGGACCGACCAGCGCGTCCGGACCGCGTCCGCGGTCTGTCAAGCGAACTAAGGAAGTCATTATGCACGCGATCATTGAGACCGGCGGAAAGCAATACCGCGTCGCCCCTGGCGATGTGATCCGCGTCGAGAAACTCGGCGCGGAGACGGGCGCCGCCGTGGATTTGCCCAAAGTATTGGCGGTCTTCCGCGACAACGGCGACGTCCTCACGACCACCGAACTGGAAGGCGCCAAGGTGGTGGCCACGGTGACGGGCCAGGACCGCTCGAAGAAGATTCTTGTCTTCAAGTTCAAGCGCAAGAAGCAGTACAAGAAGACGATCGGCCACCGGCAACCCTATACGGAGCTGCGGGTGAACGAAATCGTGGTGTGAGGGATTCGATATGGCGCACAAAAAAGGGTTAGGCAGTTCGAAAAACGGCCGCGATTCGACGGCGCAGCGGCTGGGCGTGAAGCTGTTCGGCGGTCAACTGGTGCCGGGCGGCTCCATCATCGTGCGGCAGCGTGGAACCCGGATCAAGCCGGGCGAGAACGTCGGCCTGGGGAAAGACGACACGCTGTTTGCCAAGATCACCGGCATTGTCGAGTTCCGGGAACGCGGCCGGCTGGGCAAGTTCGTGAGCATCAAGCCGGCGCCCGCACAATAGAGCGATCGATTCCTCCACGGGAGCAAAAGTTCCTTTGCAAGCTGAAGCTTGCGCCACCCGAAGCAAAAGCGCCAACCTTCCGGGTTGGCGTTTTCCTTTTCGACATGTTTGTTGATGAAGTCAGGATCTACGTAAAGGCCGGCGACGGCGGCAACGGCTGCCTTGCGTTTCGCAGGGAGAAGTACGTCCCGAGGGGCGGACCGAGCGGCGGCGACGGGGGGCGCGGCGGCGACGTGATTCTGGTGGGGAACCAACACTACAACACGCTGCTCCACTTCCGATTCAATCCGGAACACAAGGCCGTGCGCGGCCGTCACGGCGAGGGCAGCAACCGGACCGGTCAGGATGGCGCTTCCATCGAGGTCCCGGTGCCCGTGGGAACGGTCGTCTACGACGAAGCCACCGGGGAACAGATCCACGACTTCACCGAGAACGGCGAGCGATTCACGATCGCGCGCGGAGGCCGGGGAGGACGCGGCAATGCGCGCTTCGCCACCGCTACCCATCAGGCGCCCACCGAGCACGAACCGGGCAAGCCGGGGGAAGAGAAACGGCTGCGGCTGGAGCTGAAACTGCTGGCCGACGTGGGGCTGGTGGGCTTCCCCAACGCCGGCAAGTCCACGTTGATTTCCCGCCTTTCCGCGGCGCGGCCGAAGATCGCCGACTACCCGTTTACGACGCTTGAACCCAACCTGGGCGTCGTCAAGATGGACGACTTCCGCAGCTTCGTCATTGCCGATATCCCGGGGTTGATCGAGGGGGCGCATCTGGGGCACGGACTGGGTATCCAATTCCTGCGGCATATCGAGCGGACCCAACTACTGGCGCATCTGGTGGATGTTTCCGATGGGAGCGGACGCGATCCCGTGGCGGACTTTCACACGGTAATGGAAGAGTTGGCCGCCTTCAGCGAAGATCTCGGGAACAAACCGATGATTCTGGTGGCGACCAAGGTCGATGTACTGCAGGACGGATCGCGGCTGGAAGCGCTCCGCGATCTCGCCGAGGAACGGAGTCTCGACTTCTTCGCGATCTCCGCGGTGACCGGCAACGGGCTGGATGAGCTTCGCTACGCGCTGGCCGAGCGCATCCTGGTTCCGGCCGCCGGCGAGACTGCGAAGTGAAATCCATAGCCGCGGCGCGGTAGAATACCGCCCATGACGCGTCGAACGTGCCTGCAAACGCTTGCTGCCAGCGCCCTGGCGGCACAGACTCCGTCCAAAGCCGGTTTCCTCCGATTGCGCGCCCGAACCCGGGACACGAACGGCGAAAAGGAAATCGATCTCCAGTGGAAGACGAACGAGACCGCCATCATCGTCTGCGACATGTGGAACGGGCACTACTGCGGCAACGCGGCCCGGCGCGTGACGGCGATGGCGCCGCGCATGAACGAGGTGCTGAAGGGCGCGCGTTCGCTGGGTGTGACCATCATCCACGCGCCGAGCGGCACAATGGACGTCTACGCGGCCATGGACCAGCGTAAGCGCATGATCGCTTCCAAGCCGGCGACGCCGCCGGTCGAGATTGCCAAATGGTGCTATTTCGATTCCAAGTCCGAGGCGGAACTCCCCATCGACGACAAAACGCAGCCTTGCGACGATGACGTGGTGGGCGCGGCGGTGAAGCGCTTCGACCGCCAGCATCCGGCCCTCGAGATCTTCCCGCAGGACGGCATCAGCGATTCAGGCGTGGAGATCTACAACCACTTCGAGGAGAAAGGCATCGCGAACGTGGTCCTGATGGGCGTGCACCTGAACATGTGCGTGCTGGGGCGGCCCTTCGGCATCCGGCAGATGGTGCGGCTGGGGAAGAAGGTCGCGCTGGCGCGGGACCTGACCGATGCGATGTACGACCCCAAGCAGCGGCCGTGGGTGTCGCACGAGCGGGGCACGGAGTTGATGGTGTACCACGTCGAGCGGCACTGGTGCCCGTCGGTGCTGGGTGAGGACCTGACGCGGCTGGCGGTGTCGTAGAGCGGATTCAGGCCGAACGGCTCCTAGCCTTCTTACGGCATAATGAAAGCAGCGCCGTATGTCGTTGGAGCACGCCATTCTGGAAAAACTTCGGGCACTGCCACCCGAAAAGCAGCAGGAAGTGTTGGACTTTGCCGACTTCTTGCACGCCAGGATCACGCCCAAAGGAGCACGGCGCGATGTAGAAGGGATATGCGCCGACCTGCGGGTCTCGATTTCCGAGGAAGAGATTGCCGAAGCGCGTCGCGAGATGTGGGGCGGTTTCCCTCGCGAATTCCCTGTGGTTGAGCGTTGATGGCCTCGTTGGTCGTCGACACCCATACGGTGCTCTGGTACATTTTTCGGGACGCTCGCCTATCCTCCGCGGCGCGAGACGCGTTGCGCGCGGTCACTGAAGCGGGAGACCCAATTCTGGTGCCTTCGATTTGTATCGTAGAGGTCACCTATCTGGCGGAGAAAGGCCGCATACCGGTTGCCGCCCTCGAACGGCTCACCTTTATCCTTCAGGAGCCGTCACCGGGATTCGAGGTGGCCCCCCTCGACCTTGGAGTCGCGATCGCTTCACGGCAGATTCCTCGGGACGTCGTGCCCGATTTGCCGGATCGGGTGATCGCCGCCACAGCCCTCTCCCTCGGTCTGCCGCTGGTCACGGCGGACCGAATGATCCGGTCGGCCGGAATTCAAACGATCTGGTAACGGCTCCTCGAATGATCGTCTGGATCGCGAAGCGGTCCTCGGTCGGAGGGGACTAAAGTCCCTTGGCACGCTGAAGCGTGCGCTACGAGGCTCTGGAACAAGGGCGAGCTGAAGCCCGCCGCGGCCTGAAAGGCCGCCCCACGATTGGTCCGGTACGGGCTACGACGTCATGCCGTTGGGATCGTCGAGCACAAACTTCCAGGAACCGTCGGGTTGCTGGCGGGCGACTTCAATGCTCGAGCCCGTCACCTCGGTCGCGGTGCCATCGGGACCTTTGCCGCTCAACCGCCAACGGCCGGACAGTAGGGCAATGCCGCTGCCCTCGACTGCTTTGGCGGTTTCGATCTGCATCGCGCCTCCTACCGCCAGGAATTCGGTCAACGCCTGCCGGATAGCCTCATGGCCTTTCAAGGTTTGACCGGGTGCGGGCACCATCGTCGCGTCGGGCTCGTAGAAATCCATCAGGGCGCCGAGGTCTCCGCGGTTAAAGGCTTCCGTAAAGAGCGAGTGAAGTTGAGAGGGTGATTGAGCTGGCATAAGGCTAAGTGAGAATCTCCTTGACCACGACGCCCTCGACATCGGTGAGGCGGAAGTCGCGGCCGCTGTAATGATAGGTCAAACGAGTGTGATCGAAGCCGAGCAAGTGGAGCATGGTCGCATGCAGGTCGTGAACGTGGACCGGCTTTTCAATGGCCTTCCAGCCCCATTCGTCGGTCGCGCCGTGAGTGTAGCCGCCTTTGACGCCGCCGCCGGCGAGGAACATCGTGAACCCGTAGGGATTGTGATCGCGCCCATTCTGGAGGAACTGCCGCACACTGACCTCCGAGGTGGGCGTGCGGCCGAACTCGGAGCCGACCAGCACCAGCGTTTCTTCCAACAATCCGGCGGATTCCAGGTCGGAGAGTAGCGCGGCAATGGCCGGGTCGGCCATCGCCGCCAGTTTCTGGTGCATCATGATGTCGGCGTGATGGTCCCAGGGGTCGCTGGCCTCAAAGAAGACCTGCGTAGTGCGGACGCCGCGCTCGACCAGACGGCGCGCCAGCAGACAGCCGCGGCCGAAGTTGGAGTCGCCATAGCGCTCGAGCGTTTGCGGCTTCTCCTTACGGAGGTCGAAGGCGTCGGTCGCTTCGGCCTGCATGCGGTAAGCAATCTCCATCGACTGGATGCTGGCCTCGAGTTCGGCGTCGCCACTGCGCTCGAGAAAATGGTCGCGATTCATCTGCTGCAGCAGTTCCATCTGTTTGCGCTGAGCGTCACCGGAGGAGCGCGCGGAGTGAAGAAACGGAATCAGCTTTTCAGGATCGGTGGCGTGCTCGTCATTCTGAATGTGCGTTCCCTGGAAAACGCCGGGCAGAAACTGCGACGCCCACAACTGCGATCCGACCGCATTCGGCTTGCCGGGGCAGAGCACGACGTAGCCGGGAAGATTGCGGTTCTCGGTCCCCAGCCCGTAGGTGATCCACGAGCCGAACGACGGCGCACCAATCACGTTGCGGCCACAATTCATCATCACCAGCGCCGGCGGGTGATTGGGGATATCGGTGTGCATCGACCGGATGACGCACAGCTTGTCGGCATGCCCGGCGACGCGCGGGAACAACTCGCTAATGTCCATTCCGGACTGGCCATACTTCCTGAAGTTGAAGGGCGAGGCCATCAGGTTCCCGGTCTTGCGCTCCGTGCGGAGATTGCCGATGGGGCTCGGCTTGCCGTGATACTTTTCGAGCGCCGGCTTGGGATCGAACGAATCGACGTGCGAGAGCCCGCCGTTCAGGAACAGAAAAATGACGCGCTTGGCTTTGGGCGTGAAGTGCGGCTGCCGGGGCGCCAGGGCCGCGGCCGCGCCGGCTTCCCGGGCCAGCAGATGCGAGAGCCCGAAGAGGCCGAAGCCGTTCGCCACGTTGTTGAGAAAAGCCCGGCGGCGCATACGCATCATTCACTATAGAGGAACTCGTTCGAAGCCAGCAAAACCTGGGCCAGCCGAGGCCACGCCTCGGCACTCCCGGCTACGAACCGGGAGGCGTTCCCCAATTCAGCCGGCTTGGGGTCGCGCTGGAAGGCGAGTTGGTACATCCGCGCGATGCGCGCGGGCTCCTCGGACGTTTCGCGGCGCACGCGCGCGGCCAGGGCCTGGGCCTGCCGCACGACCAGGTCGCTATTGAGCAGGAACAGTCGCTGCGTAGGCACGGTGGTGGGGACGCGTTGTTCACTCGTCAGGTTGGGATTGGGGAAATCAAACACGGCCAGCATCGGATCGAGGCGCTGTCGGCTGACAAAGCCGTAGACGGTGCGCCGAAGATTGACGGGGCTTTCGAGCTTTTCGGGCTCGCCCGGCGGACGGGTTCGGTCGAGATTGCCGGCGGCGGCAAGCATCGCGTCGCGTAAAGCTTCCGCATCCAGGCGGCGGCGGTGGAAGCGCCAGTGCAGTCGATTGTCGGGATCGGCGGAGGCATTGGCCGTGACGCTCCGGGCGCTCAATGCGTAAGTGGACGAAAGCAAAATCTCACGGTGTAGCTTCTTGAGCGACCAGCCTTGGTCCATGAAGCGCCCGGCCAGATAGTCGAGCAACTCGGGGTTCGAGGGCCGTTCGCCGGTCTGGCCGAAGTTGCTCAGCGTCCGGACCAGGCCCTTGCCGAAATGCCACTCCCAGACCCGATTCACAAACACGCGGGCGGTCAGCGGATTGGCGGCGCTGGCGATTCCTTCCGCCAGTTCCAACCTCCCTGCGCCTTGCTGGAAGCGCGGGGGCGCTCCGCTGGAGAGGATCCGCAAGAAGCGGCGAGGCGCTTCTTCGCCCAGGTTTTGGGGATTGCCGCGGAGGTGGACGTGGAGATTCACCGGCGCGGCAACATCCTCAATGACGCTCAGGTAGGGATACCGCGGCGGTACGTGCTTCTTCAAGTCCGCGATCCGCGCCCGCACCGCCGTGGCCTGCTCCAAGGCACTGGCGGGCAGGAATCGCGAGAGCTTGTCCTCGCGGTAATACAGCACTCCATCGGCCCGCACTTCCGGGCTCGACAGGGGCAGGCTGGGATTGCCCTTGGCGCAAAGTTCCTGCCACAGCATGTAGCGGTCCCGCGACATTGAGCGGCCTTCCACTTCGCCTAACGTCCGTTGCACCTCGACGCCGGCGGTGAGTTGCCGATTGTACTCGTCGACGGCTTTCTTTTCGCGAATGACGTCGCGGACCAGCGTTTCGACGCGGGCCGCCTCGGCGCGAAGGGTTGCTTCGCCTGCGTTGGTGGCGATCAGCGAGTCCCACTTCTTCAGGAAAGGATGCGACTTGACGGGCGTTGCAAGGTAGCGCCGCCAACGCTCGAGGGTCTCCGCGTCCAGTTCTCCGCTGCCTCGGAAGCCGGCGGCGGCCATCAGGTAGCGGGCCGTGCCGGCCGCCAACGAATCAATGACCCGGTTGCGCTCGCGGTCGAGCAGGTCGCGAAGCGCCTTCTCCTCGCGGTCCACGGCGCCCTTTCGACGCGCATATTCGTCGACCACTTCCTTCGGCGCCAGCGGTTGCTCGCGGGAGCGTGTGCTGCGGAAGACGCCCATCAACGAGTAGAAGTCCTGGGTCGGGATGGGATCGTACTTGTGGTCGTGACACTGCGCGCACTGCAGGGTGAGGCCGAGGAACCCACGGCCCAGCACGTCGACGCGGTCGTCGTCGGCGAACTCGCTCGAAGCGTCGACGAAGGGCGTCAGGGCGGGGAGGAATTTCCCGCTGTCCGGCAGGAGGTCGGCGGCCAGGTGGGCTTTGACAAACACGTCGTACGGCATGTCGTCGTTCAAGGCCTGGATGACCCAGTCGCGATAGCGGTCGAAGGCCGGCGCCTTGCCGTACATCACGTCGTTCGAATACCGCACGACATCCAGCCAATAGCGGCCCCAGCGTTCGCCGTAAGCGCTGGAAGAGAGCAGACGATCCACAGCAGCTTCAGCCGATCCGCCGTCGACGAAGGACTTCACCTCTTCCGGCGTGGGCGGCAGGCCGGTGACATCGAAGGTCACGCGGCGGATCCAGGTCCGGCGATCGGCCGGTTCGACCGGCGTAAGACCCTTGGCCTCGAGCCTGGCCAGCACAAACGCGTCGATGCCGGTCTTGACCCAGGCTGCGTTCTTGACCGCGGGCCGCGCCGGCCGCCGGACCGGTTGGAACGACCAGAAAGCCCGCTGCTCGGGCGTGATGACATACTCGCCGTTTTTGGTTAGCGCTTTGACGGCCGGGTCGTCCGGCCAGGGGGCTCCCGCCTTCACCCACAGCGCCAGGTCGTCGATCTCCTGATCGCTGAGCTTTCCTTGCGGGGGCATCCTGACGTCGCCGGTCTTCTTGACGGCGCGGATGAGGAGGCTCTCCACGGGATTGCCGGGGAGAATCGCACCGCCGCGCTTACCACCTTTCAGCAGGGCTTCGCGCGACGTGAGTTCGAGGCCGCCGAGTTTGGAACGTGAATGGCAGGCGAAGCAGTTCTTCGCCAGGACGGGACGGATCCGTCTCTCGAAGAAGTCGTCGCCGTCGGACGCGGCTGCGGACACGGCGATCAGGACGGGTAGAAAGGTGACCCACCGCATGGAAAAGACGCTTGGCTTTCGCAGTATACCGGCAGCGGAACCACCGGGCAAACCGGTTTGGTAAGGAAACCGCAGCCGGCGATGGCTCCGAACCGCGGGTGTAAACCCGCGGGTGCCGCCGTGGCTGGCAAGTGCGTTTACACGCGATAGACGGTCCAGTCGCCGCTGCAGCCGAAGCCGCGGCGCACGTGCAGAAGACCCTTGGCCGGCTCGGCGATGTAGCCGGAGATGGAGTCCATGCGGGTTTCGCCGTGGCGGCAGATGCCGCCTTTTCCTCCCTCGTGGTCGGAGAGGATCTCCTTCATCACGTCAACCGTGATGGCGCCCCAGTGTTTTCGAACCAGGTGGCGTACGCGTTCCAGCCTGGGCTTGGAATCCGGAAGGAAGCCGTCTTCGAAGGGCCGGAAGCGGTCGGTGAGGTAGTGGTTGGTGTGCAGGCGGCATTGCGGGTGGTCGTCCTCGAAGACGATGGCTTCTTCCGGCCGGCACTCGACATCGGCGATGGCTCCTTTGGCATCTGCCAGAACGACATTCAATGCGGAGCAGGCACGATGGCGGCGCAACACCTCGACGCCGTCGGCGACGCTGCGCTGCTCGAGCAGAACCCGGCGGATGGGATAGTAGGGCACGGCGCGCTGCCATTTGAAGTTGTACAAGGCGTTGACGAAGTTCGCCACGCCATGCTCGTTCATGCCCGCGTAGCCGAGCTGGCCGGCAAAGGTGAACATGGTGGCGCGCGGGCGGCCGTCGTTCGGTTGAACCTTCAGAATGATGGAAACGTCGGTATACTCGGGCTCCAGATCCTGATTCTGACCGGCGAGGGGCAAACCGTCTTTGGTCGCCTCGCCCGTGAGCGCAAACACCGTACAGCCTCCTTCTCCTGTGTGGGACGCCTCCGCCCGGCACTGGCACAGCACCGCGTCTTCCACCGGAATGCGGGCACCCTCGGCCAAGCCCAAAACCTCATCGACGTACGCCGGGCTGAGTTGGCGGATGTGCGGCAGCAGACGCATGGCATTGGCGCGCAACTCCGGGCGGGGCTTGCCGGTGAGCTTATCGATCCACTCCAGATACTTGCGGATCAGGCCTTCGGCCTGCCGGCCGTGTTCAAACCCCATGTCAAACGGTTTGCCGCCGACTTCGATCACTGGGAATTTCATCTCTGACACCGTAGCCGCCGGGTGCGGTGGGATGCAAGCGGGGACGCACACTTTTCTCAGCTGGAGGGTGGTCGAACGGCTTCCCGCCGGACGGTCACCGCCCGGAATTCAGGGAGGCCACCAGCATCAATGCCAGCAACAACCCGATCACCAGCAACGCGATCTTCCAAACGCTGTACGGGCGTTCGCCCTGGACCTCACCCGTGGTCGCGTTCACGGTCACCTGAAACACTTTGTCGCGATAGCGGAAGGCGCCAATCCACACGGGTAGCAGGAGGTGCTTGAACGTCACGCCCGCATAGCTCGTCGAAACCCGCTCGATCCGCTGCTCGTCGCCTCCGATGTCCTGGCGGATCGACTGGGCGATCGCCGGGGCCATCAACTCCTTGGCTTGGGTCAGGCCCCGCGGCAGGTCCACCTGGTAACGCTGTGCTTTGAATCCGGCCAGGTACGCCGGTTCGTACGGCTTCACCTCCGCCAGCGGCCAGGGTTCGAGGCTCAACAGACGTTCGGCGGGCACGGCCACGGTGCCTGGCACCAGCACGTCGTCGAACGAATTGTCGACGTGACCCGACGCCGGCGACCAGCGCGTGTGCCTGACCTGCCGGACGCGTTGGACGGGACGGCCGTTCTCGTATGCCGTGTAGCGTTCGTCCACGTAGTAGTAATCGCCGCGCGCGCCGGAGTAGCCGGTTTCCGTCTCCGCGTCGAACGTCCAGAAGGGCAGATAGACGCCGTCGACTCCCTCCGGGCGCGCCAATCGTTGCAGGTCGTTCGGAGCGAACCATCGCGAGGCCAGCCAGTCCCGAACGGCGGACGAGGCGCGCGCCTGGGGCAGCGCGAACGGCAGGACCCCCTGCGGGCTGATCAGAGGGTCGGCGGCCCTGGGCTGAGCCACGATCTTCGCCGCGCAGAAGGAACAAATACCGGCCACCTGCGGCGGCTCGAACTGCACCGTGGCGCCGCAACCGGCGCAACTCACCTCCAGGGCCTTGTCGGAAATTCGAGCCACGCGCGCCGACGCCTGCAGCGCTTCCTCGATCGGCCTCTCGTCGACCGCGGCCGCGTCGGGCGGGGCCGGCACCGCCTGGGTGCTTCCACAGTAGGGACACTTTAGCGATCCGGTCTCGGGATCGAACGCCATGCTGGCGGAACAACCGGGGCAGAGTTGGGAGTTCACGGCGATTGGATAGTGAAGACCCTCACTCTAGCAGAGCGGCGTGTGTCCGGCCTATTGGACCTGTTTGCCGGATCCTGCCGGCGGTGGATAGACTCTTGGGTACGCACTCATGAAACGATTCGAACGAAGCAAGCAACTGTATCAAGGTGTGTTCATCGCGGCCGTGCTGCCGATGAAACAGGACGAGTCGCTGGACCTGCCGCGGGTCAAGCCGTGTGTCGACTTCCTGGTCAACGCGGGGATGGGACCGGGCAACGCCATCTACGTATCTCTCGGCGCCGGTGGAGAAGCCATGATGCTGAGCGCGGACGAGCGGAAGGCCGCCGCCGAAGCGGCGGTGGAGGCTTCCGCGGGCCGCATCCCGGTGTTTGTCGGCGTCTCGCACGACCGTACGGCCACGATGGTCGACCTCGCCAAACACGCTGACCGCATCGGCGCCGACGGACTGCAGATCGAGCCCCCTTGGTATTTCGCCGGCACCGCCGACGACATCTTCGAATACTACCGGGCGGTGAGCGATGCCGTTGAAATCGGCATCACGGTCTACCCGACGCCCTGGACTTCGCTGTTCGACATGAACGAGGCGTTTCTGGAGCGCCTCGCGGCACTCGAGAACGTCATCGGGTTGAAGTGGTACTCGCACAATTCGGCAGGCGCGATCAGCGCGATCCGGAACTACCGCGATCGCTTCAACATTGTGAGCAACCTGCCGGGCCCTCTGTGTGCCTCCTACTTTCTGCATGGCGTGCACGGCTATGTATCCCAAGGCGCCAACTTCATGCCCCGCGCCCACCTGAGCGTCCTCAACCATCTGCGGGCCAAGCGGTACGAGGAGGCGACCGAACTCTACATGAAGTCGGAGTGGGTGTATTACGACGCGATGCGCGAGTGCATGGCTCACGGTCTCAACGGCGAGGGCAACTTCATCAAAGCCTGCATGGAGTTGATCGGCATTCCCTGCGGGCCCGCTCGTCTCCCGCTGCGGCGGCCGCCCGCGTCCTTCTCCGATCGCGTTCGCACGATGCTCGCCTCCATCGGAGAACTTCCGTGAGGGTTCTGCTCGGTCTTTGCGCCGCGTCGTTGATGGCGCAGACCCTCGACATCGGAAAGGAGACCCAGCTTTTTCTGGATGACTACGCGGTGGATCGGGTGAGCGGGTTGACTCGCTCACTCCATTCCCCGGTGAAGAAGGGCCTGATTCAGGACGAGAAGGGTGGCGAATTCGGAATCGGCGGCGTGTATGTCGGGAATCTGGTGACAAGGGACAAGCGCGGCCGCTTCCACATGATGTACCGCTTCCCGTGGGACGATCCCGGCGTGCGCGACCTGCATCCGAGCATCGGCGAAGACAAAGCCCACTGGTTCCGCGAGTCAGCGGCTTACGCCTGGAGCGACGACGGCATTCGCTGGGTCAAACCCAAGCTGGGACTGATCGACGGACCTTCCTCCCTGCGCAAGGAAGGACCGTACCTGGTGGCGGCCAGCATGTCGAAAGACAACAATCTCGGTTCCGGCATCGATTTCGCTATGGACCTGCACGAGCACGGTGGCTTGCGCGATCCCAAACGCCGCTATCTTCTGCGGTATTCGCGAAAGGACGACACGCACCCGTTCGCCAAACTCCTGGAGTCGCAGATGTACTATGCGGCGGAATGGCCGGACGTGGTCCACGACCCCAACTGGCGGCAAAAGCTGGAGCCGATCCCGGGCGCGAGAATGTCGCCCCGCGGCTTTTCGAGGATCGCCGGCTACGACGAGCAGGCCCGGGTCTGGTGGTCGTCGGCGCAGGATTTCCTGGGCAACTGGACCAAGCGTCCCGAGCACAGCCGCGAGATCGCCCGCTGGGAGTCGCCCGACCTGGTCACCTGGTCGAAGGAAAAGTTAGTCCTGCCGCTGCAGCCGGACGAGTCCAAGGATCCGCGCGACTACATCGAATACATGGATCTGGAGCCCTACCGGGTCGGCGGGCCGAAGACCGGCGCATGGCTGGGCCAACTCATCATCTTCCACTCGGATCGCACGAGCGAGGCGTACCGGATGCCGCGCAAGTACATTGTCTGGCGGAAGGGTCTCACCGCGCTGCGGCTGGTGATCAGCCGCGATGCCGGCAATTCCTGGCAGCGGGTCGGCGGCATGAAGGAGTGGCTCTCGCCGCACAAGGACGAGCACGGCTACGACCGCCTGGTGTTCGGGCAGTATCCGATTCGCGTGGGCGACGAGCTTTGGCTTTACTACACCGCGTGGGACGGCGATCACCTGGTCTACAACTTTGACGGCAGCACGTACTACAAAGACGGCTTTCTGCGCAAAACCCGCATCGCTCGTGCCACGCTGCGGTGGAACGGCTACATGAGCCTGGACGGATCGGGCGAAGTGGTGTCGAAGCCGCTGGTCTTTGAGGGCGATTCGCTCTCGGTCAACGCCCGAGGCGAAGTCCGGGCGGAACTGCAGGACGCCGGCGGCAAGCCGATCCCCGGTTTCACGGCCAAGGACTGTGTTCCGGCGAAAGGCGACGGCGTCGCGCTGCCCATCCGGTGGAAGAAAGCAAACCTGTCGCAATGGGCCGGCAAGCCGGTACGGTTGCGGCTGGTGACCAAGAACGCATCTCTCTACTCGTTCCAATTCCAATAGGACCCTATGGACCGCAGAGTTTTCCTCGGCAACGTGGCCGCCACAGCGGCCCTGGCCAATCAATCCGCCAACCCTCAGCGTCGCGACCAGCAGGACCGTCAGAGCCGCGACCTTCAGAGCCGCGACCGGAAGGGAGCGGGCAACCCGGCGGGCAACCCGGCCGGCACCCCCCCCGACCTTGTCCTGCTCGCCCTTGACCCCGACGACTTCCCCCGCCTGCGCGGCGCGGAACAACACCTGGAACCAGGGGTCAAGCACCCGCGGAATCCGATCCTGAGCCCCCGCCCCGGCCATTGGGATGGCACCCGCTGCAAGGTCTACGGAACCGTCCTCTACGATCCGGCGGACAAGCTGTTCAAGATGTGGTACAGCGGCAACACGGACACGCCCGACGCGGTGCGCCGCCGCGACGGCGCACCCCGCCACGTCGGCTATGCGTTCAGCCACGATGGCGTCGAATGGGAGCGGCCGAACCTCGGCGTGATCGAATTCAACGGGTCGCGCGAGAACAACCTGCTCGAGATCAATGCCCAGGCGCCGTGCGTATTTCTGCGGCCCGAGGAGCCTGATCCGCAGCGCCGGTTTCTCATGATCACTGAAACCGGCATGAACACCTTCCGCAACAAGATCCTCCACAGCCCGGACGGAGTCCGCTGGACTCGGGTCGAGCGGCAGCCGATTCCCAGCGTCGCCGGCGGCGACAGCCGGCAGAACTTCGGCCAACTCCACGGCAGCGCCCGCCGGATTCACGAGCCCTTCAGCATTTTGCACGATCCGAAGGAGCTGGACGCGGCCCGGCGGTGGAAAGGCTATTCGCTGCTCCACATTACGCAGAACGGATATCGGGGACGCGCCGTCGGTCTATTTCTGGGACAGGACCCGGAAAACTGGGTGGAGTACGAAACGCAACCCATCTTCAGCGCGCTCGACGGCATGGAAAGCGAGATTCACCTGCCGCACGTCACTCGGTTCCACGACACCTACGTGATGCTGTACGACGCGATGGAGCCGAACCACCACACCCAGACCGAGGTCGCTGTCAGCCGCGACGGCATCCGCTTCCGGCGCGTCCAGGCAGGCGTCAAACTCCTGGCCAACGGCAGGCCGGGCGAGGTGGATGCGGGTAAGATCTGTGTGTCGCCGCGGGCGATGTTCACGCACGAGGGCAAGATCTGGTGGTACTACACAGTGTCGCCGGACACCTACCAGACCGGGCCACGAGGCTTGAAGGCCAATCCGTGGTATCGCTACACGGCGCTGGCCCAGTGGCGGGAGGACGGGTTCGCGTCGCTTCGGCCAGCTTCCGGCGCGGACAACGCCCAAATCGAGTCACGGTCCCTCGAGATGAAGGCAGGCGGTCCTTTGGAACTTTGGCTGAATGCGATCGCCCCGGCGGTAGGCGGCGGCCTGCGCGTCGAGTTACTGGATACCGCGGGGAAGACGATCGCCCAGGGAAAGCCGTGGGTCGGCGACCACCTTCGCGGCTCCGTAGAGTGGGCCGGCGACGCCCCCTTGGTTCGATCAGGCCAAACCGTGGCCCTGCGAATCAGTTGTTCCAACGTGGCCGCGCGTGTGTACGCCGCCGGACTTCGCGGGGCGGCTCGAACGGAAGCCCCGGCCATCGTGACCAAGCCTGCCGCCGATCCCCGCGTCCGGTGGACTTTCCGCGCCGAAGCGAAGATCACCGCGCCGCCGGTGGTCGAAGGCGACACGCTGTATCTCACGTCCTGGGACCAGCATCTCTACGCCATCGATCGGGGCAGCGGCGCCCTCCGGTGGAAGCAGCGGACTGGCAACTCCATCACGACGTCGCCCGTGGTCGACAAGGGTTCGGTCTACACCGCCTCCCGCGACGGGAACCTCTATGCGTTCGATCGCGCCAAGGGGGCTCTTCTATGGAAGACTCCGGTCTCGACCGGGCGGATGACCGCGTCGACCAACACGTCCTGGGTGGATTGCTCGCCCGCCGTCGGCGAGTTCACCTGCGGCGCCTTGCCCGGGGAAGAAGCGCCGCGACGCCTGTTCATCGGGTGCCACAATCGCGACCTGCACGCGTTCCAGTTGAACGACGGCGCGGAAGTGTGGCGGTTCCCCACCTACAACTGGATTCTCGGTCAGCCCGCGGTCGCGAACTACCTGGTGTACTTCGTCTCGCTCGACGGGCGCATCTGTGCCGTGGACGCCCGCTGCGGAGCGCTCGCGTGGCAGTACCGCGTGGGGAAATACGTGCGATATGCGCCGTCGATCGTTGCGGGAAGCATCGCCAATGAAGGGGTCGCCGGAACGCCGCTGGTGGACCACGAGACGGTGTATTGCGGCGCGGACGACGGGTTCCTTTACGCGTTGGACGCCCGCACCGGCGACGAGCGGTGGGCCTATCAGACCGGCCAATGGATCTGGGGCCGGCCGCTCCGGATGGGAGACGTGCTGGTGATTGCCTCTGCCGATGGTGTGGTCCACGGCGTGGACGCGGAAAGCGGACGGAAGATCTGGCAGCGTGCCGCCGGCAACGCTCTGTATGCCGATGTTGTTCGTTCAGGCAAGTGGGCGTTGGCGACCTCCACCAGCGGGACGCTCCTGGCCCTAGCTCCGGAGACCGGTGATGTGGCGTGGACCTTTCGGGCCGAGTCGGGCGTTCGGGCCGCTCCGGCGGTCGGTCCCGAGGGTTCGATTTGCCTGCCCACCTGTGGTGGCGTCCTATACGCTCTCCAGGCCTAAGGTCTGCTTCGCCGAATTGGGGGACAAGCCCCGGTGTTATAATCGGCGAACATCCATGCGCCTCGGACGACTCTGTATCGGCCTGGCGGCAGCGACCTCGCTCCTCGCTGAGCCCAGCTATTACCGCGACATTCGCCCGATTCTCCAGAAGAACTGCGCCGGCTGCCATCAGCCGTCGTCGAAAGCGTCGGGTCTGGATCTCACTACCTTCGCCGCCTTCAAGTCCGGCGGCTCGCGGGGCGGCGCGTTCGTCGCCGGCCAACCCGCCGAAAGCCTGATCATCAAGTACCTTACGGGTGCGATGAAGCCCGTGATGCCATTAGGCGGAGCGCCGTTGCCGCCCGAACAGATCGCCACAGTCCGGGAATGGATCACGGCTGGCGCGCGGGATGATACGCCCGCTTCCGACGGCGCGATCTCCAGCCAGCCGACGGTCTATCACCAACCGCCGGTGATCACGGCCTTGCGGTTCTCGCCCGATGGCAAGACCTTGGCTGTCTCCGGGAATCGCGAGGTGCTGCTGCACAATGCCGACGGCTCGGGCCTGATCCGCCGGATGCAGGGCCAGGCCGAGCGAATCCTGGCGGTCGACTTCTCCAGGGACGGCAGCCTGATGATCGCCGGGGGCGGGACGCCCGCGCGATTCGGCGAAGTCCAGTGGTGGGATCCGCGTTCCGGCAAGGAACTGCGCAGCGCCGAAGTCACGTCCGACACGGTGTTTGGCGCTTCGCTCGCTCCGGACGCTTCCCGGGTGGTGGTGGGGGCAACCGACAACACGGTTCGCATCCTTGATTCGAAAACGGGCAAAGAACTTCATAAGGTCGGCAGCCATGAGAACTGGGTGCTGGCCACCGTGTTCGGAGTCGACGGCAAGCGCTTTGTTTCGGTCGGCCGCGATCGTGCGGCCAAACTGATGGACGCCACTCAGGGACAGTTTCTGGAAAACGTGAATGCGCTGAAGACCGAACTCGGCGCGGTAGCACGCCACCCTCAGCGAGATGTTGTGGTCATTGGCGGCGAGGATCGATACCCCTACGTGTACATGATGGATCGCCCGCGCAACCTGAAGGTCGGCGACGACGCGACGCTCATCCGCCGCCTGGAACGGCAGGACGGCGCGATCTTCGCGCTCGACTGGTCGGCCGATGGAAAGCGGATCGCCGTCGCGGGGGCTTCGCCCAACGTCACCCTGTATGACGGGGACAGCGGGAGTCGCCTCACCACCTGTTCCGGTCACAGCGCCGGCATCTACACGATTGCGTTCTCGCCGGACGGCGCCCACCTGGCGACCGGCGGCTTTGACGGCACCGTCCGCATCTACAATGCGGCCAACTGTTCACTCGAAAAATCATTCATCCCCGTGCCCGTCGTACCGGGCGGAGGGACTTCCGCGGGAGGTGGTCAATGAGACTCGTCCTGATTTTCGCGGCGGCCTGCACGCTGGCCGCGGCGCCTCCGGTCATCACCGACTTCCAGCCCCGAGGCGCCCAGAAGGGTCGTCCCTTTACCCTCACGTTCGCGGGCCGGAACCTCACCGACGTTCTGCGGCTGCATTCGACCATGGCCGCGTCGTTCACTCCGATGGCTCCCGAGAAACCGCCGGGCATGATGCTGGAAGGCCGCTACGCTTCGTTCCTGGTCGAGCCGAAAGCCGATCTGGCGGTTGGGGTCTACCCGGTACGCGTGGAAACCGCCGATGGCATTTCCAATGTCCTACTCTTCCCCATCGGCGCATTTCCGGAGATCAGCGAGGACGAGTCGCAGCCCGGCTCGCTCCCCAATCGCAACGACTCCATCGAAACGGCCCAGACGCTCGGGTCCACCCCGCTGACGGTGAACGGCACACTCCGGGGCGCCGAGCGCGACGTCTATCGGATCTATGCCAAGGGCGGCGAGAAGCGCGTGTTCGAAGTGGAAGCCCGCCGCGTCGGGTCGGCGATTGACCCGGTGATTCGCGTACTCGACCAGTCCGGCAAAACTCTGGCCCGTGGCGAAGACACGCCCTTGCTTGGCCTTGACCCCCGCGTGGAAATGACGTTTCCGCGCGAGGGCTATTATTACCTCGAAATTCACGATGCCCGTTTCAGCGCGCAGGGGGCGAATTCGTATCGCCTGAAAACCGGCAGCTACGCGTACGCGCGCGATTTGTTCCCGCTGGGCGGCAAGAAGGGCGAGACGGTCGAAGTCTCCCTCGGCGCCGGGCAGAAGGTGGTTGCCGACCTGAAGAATGTCAACGCGAAGGCTCCGTCGACTTTTGTGAACGTGCCCGATTCCCCCACACTGCCCCTGTTGTTCGATCTGGGCGCCAATCCGGAGGTGGTGGAACCGGTGACCTCGCCTCTTCAGGCGCCGGTGACGGTGAACGGGAGGCTGAGCAAACCGGGCGAAGTCGACCAGTTCACGTTTGCGGTGAAACCGGGCGACGACCTGATTTTCGAGATCCGCGCGCGGGAACTGGGCACCTCCAAGTTGATGGCGGTGTTGAGCGTCAAAGACGAGAAGGGCAAGGAACTCGCCCGCGGCGGCGATGAGGCTCTGCCGGACGACTTCTTTAGCGTCTCGTCCAGCAAGACGTCCGGCGACCCGTATGCGGCGGTGAAGGTCCCGGCTGGTGTTTCGACCGTCACGGTGTCGATCGAAGATCTGGCTCTCCGCGGAGGAGTGAACTACGCTTACCGCCTTGTCGCGCGCCGCGAGTCGAACGATTATTCGCTTTCACTCGATATCCCCTATATCAATATCCCGGCGGGCGGATCTGTTGCCGTGCCGGTCACGGTCCGCCGCAAAGGCTACCTGGGCGCGTTGAAACTGAGAGTGCTCAACGTCCCGAAAGGTCTCATCGCCGAGGGCGGGTCGGTTCCGGCGCTGACGCCGACGGTGATTCAAGGAAATCGGATCTCCAGCGTGAAAGGGGTCGTCTTGCTTACGGCGGAACCGGGTGTTCGTATCGAAGCGGGCGAACTGACAATCGAGGGCGTGGCGCAACTGGCTGACGGCACCACCGTCATCCGGAAGGCCGAAGGACCGGGAATGCAGGTTGCCGTTGCGGGCGCCACCACGCAAGGCGTCGTCGACCGCCAGCGCCCGTTGAACGCCCCGTGGCTGGGCCAGGAATTGCCGGCGGCGGGAACCCGCCCGCTGCCCGTCAAGCTTGCCATCGAATTGACCAGCACCGTGCGCAAGGATGCGGGCGACGAATTCCGCTTCCGGTGGAAATGGAGCGGCCAAGGCGTGACCTTTCCCGAGACCGTGACCACCAACATGGTGAGCGCGGCCGACGTTCGCGCCATCGAAATGAAACAGGACCCGAAAGATCCCTCGACCGGGACCTTCCTGATCACCACCACCAAACTGACGCTGCCCGCGCCCTATGACATGTACGTCACTGGCCGCGTCATGATCGACGGCCAGCAGGAAGAAGTAGTGTCGCGGCCGATCGTGGTTGTCGTAGAAGAGGCCAAGACGAATGCTCCCACGACTGCTTCTGGCAGGTAGCGTCCTCGCTGTCTGCGCCACCGCCGCGGATCCGCGCGTGACGTTCCTGCGGGATGTCGCGCCGATTCTCAACAAATCCGGCTGTACGTCCGGTCCGTGTCACGGCGCGGCCAAGGGGAAGAACGGATTCAAGCTGTCTCTGCGTGGCTACGATCCGCGGTTTGACTACGAGGCATTGCTCTACGACCTTTCGGGCAGACGATTCAATCGCGCGGAACCGGGCAAAAGCCTGATGCTCGCCAAACCGACCCAGGAAGTGGCCCACGGCGGCGGTCTCCGATTCGAGGCCAGTGCTGATTACTACAAGACCATCTATCAGTGGATCGCGCAGGGCGTGCCCTTCGGCGATCCCGAGAAGGATTCGGTCACGGCGCTGGAGGTGGAGCCGAAGGAGATTTTCATGCCCAAGCCGGGCGAGACGGCGCAGGTGAAGGTCGTGGCTACGTACAAAGACGGCCAGAAGCGCGATGTCACTCGCGATGCCACCGTCGAGTCCAACACGCCGGACCTGGCCACCGTCGACGCCAAGTCGCTGGTGAAGGGCGAACGCATTGGCGAAGCGACCTTGATGGTCCGGTACCAGGGGAAATTCTCCACCATCCCCGTCACGGTCTTGAACCCGAAGGCGGGCTTTGCCTGGCAGTCGATGCCGCAGCACAATTTCATCGACCAATTGAACGATGCCAAATTGCAGAAGCTCAAGCTCCAGGCCTCGGCCGTCGCCGACGATACCACCTTCCTCAGGCGTGCAACGCTCGATCTCACCGGACAGATCCCGACGGTGGACTTGGTTCGCGCGTTTCTGGCGGACCCCACTCCTTCGCGGGTCAAGCGCACCAAACTGATCGACAAGCTGATCGCCAGCCCGGCCTATGTCGACCATTGGACGGTGAAGTGGGGCGATCTGCTGCAGTCGAGCCGCAAGTATCTCGGCGAGAAGGGCGTCTACACGTTTCGCGAGTGGATCCGCGATTCCATCACCGCCAACAAGCCGTACAACAAGATGGTGCACGAACTGCTGACCGCGCGCGGCAGTTCCTACGACGAACCCGCGGCCAACTATTTCCGCGTCACGCGGGAAGCCAAGCCGACCATGGAGAAGACCACTCAGGTCTTCCTGGGCGTGCGCATGGTCTGCGCCCAGTGCCATGACCATCCGTTCGAGCGCTGGACGCAAAATCAGTATTACCAGATGGCGGCCTTCTTCTCCGCGGTCGGCCTGAGGGCAGGGTACGAAGTGGGAGAGGAGATCATCTTCGACCAGCGGGCCGAGTACGAGATGAAGCATCCCAAGGATGGCCGGGTGGTGAAGCCCGAGTACCTCATCGCCTCGACCCGGCCGGTGCCGATTCCGTCCGGCCAGCGCCGCCGCGATGCCTTGGCCGACTGGTTGGTTTCGAAAGAGAATCCGTTCTTTGCCAAAGCGGTGGTTAACCGGGTATGGAGCTACTTCCTGGGCAAAGGCATCATCGATCCGGTGGATGATATCCGCGCGTCGAATCCGCCCTCGAATGCCGCGCTGCTGGACGCGTTGACCGGCGATTTCGTGAAGAGTAACTTCGATCTCCAGCACCTGATGCGCACGATCGCCAATTCGCGAACGTATCAGACCGCGTTCCTGACGAACGAGTGGAATGCCGGCGACGCGAACAACTTCTCGCATGTCATCCCGCGCCGCATGAGCGCCGAGCAGTTGATGGACGCGGTCGCGTTGGCCGCGGGAGCGCGGCCGGCCTTCCCGGAGGTACCGCCGGACACGACGGCTTCGCAGGTGCCCGACCCGCACGTGGGTAAGGAAGGCTTCCTCGATGTCTTCGGGCGTCCGGGCCGCGAGTCGGCGTGCGAGTGCGAGCGCCGGGCGGACTTCAGCCTGCCGCAGGCGTTGAACCTGGTGAATGGCAAGACCATCTCGGATGCCGTGGCCGATCCCAAAGGCCGCGTGACGAAATTGATCCTGAGCGGTAAGCCGGACGCAGCCATCGTCGAAGAACTCTATCTGGCGTCCTTGAGCCGTATGCCGTCAAAAGAGGAAGCCGACCGCGGTGTCAAGTACATGGCCGCGGGTCCCAGGACCGCGCGCGCCCAGGATCTGCTGTGGGCGCTGTTGAACAGCAAGGGCTTCTTGTACATCTACTGATTCCCGGGTGGAGCCGGTCTCCGACCGGCAGCCCGGCGCCACTGGGGACCTGGTTCCTGATACAGTGTTCTGAACGGAGAAGATCGCATGCTGAACTTCATGAGCCGCTTCGCCGTCCGCAATTGTGATGCGGACGAAAACAGCCCTACCCGCCGCGAGTTGCTGCGCGTCGGTTCACTCGGCATCGGCGGTCTCGCGCTGCCGCACTTCTTCGCCTGGCAAAAGGCCCACGCCGCAAAGCTCGAGAACAAGTACGCGGGTGCGCGAGGGTTTGGCGCGGCCAAGAACGCGATCATGATCTTCCTGCAGGGCGGCCCGTCGCACATCGACATCTGGGATCCCAAGCCCGACGCTCCCGACAACGTGCGGGGCCTGTTCAAGCCCATCAAGACGAAGATCCCCGGCACCTGGATCGGCGAGCACATGCCGATGATGGCCCAGGCCCTCGACAAGGCGACCTTGATCCGGTCGATGTCCTACACGCCGAGCGGCCTGTTCAACCACACCGCGGCCATCTACCAGATGATGACCGGGTATCCGCCGGACAAGGTGTCGCCTTCCGGCCAGTTGGAGCCGCCGACTCCCTCCGACTTCCCGACCGCGGGCAGCCACATCTCGAAGCTCCTGCCGCTGAAGGAACCGGTTTTGCCGTTTGTGGAATTGCCGCGCCCGCTGCAGGAATCCGGCATCATCGGCAAAGGCGGCGCCGCGGGCTTCCTCGGCAAAGCGTACGACCCGTACCGCATGTATCAGGATCCCGCGGAAACCGTGCGCCTGGAAGATCTGTCGCTGCGCAAGGACATTCCCGCGGACCGTCTTCGCGACCGCTTCGAACTGCTCAAGGGCATCAATGGTTCGATGAAGGACCTGGAGAAAGCCGTCAGCAGCCAGGCGGTCGACGAATACTACGGCAAGGCGTACGATCTGGTTCTGTCCGGAAAAGCTCGTGATGCCATGGACCTGACGAAGGAAGCCGACGCCGCGCGCGACCGGTACGGCCGATATACCTTCGGCCAGAGCCTTTTGATGGGCCGCCGCCTGATCGAAGCCGGCACCCGGTTCGTGCAGGTCAACTGGCCTTCGGTGGCCAATGGCGATCCGGAAAAGACGGCTTGGGATACGCACTCGGCCAACTTCGGCCCGCTGAAGAATCTGCATTGCCCCAAGCTCGACCGTTCACTCTCGGCGCTGCTGGAGGACATGGACCAGCGGGGCCTGTTGAAGGAAACGTTGGTGGTCGCGGTCGGCGAATTCGGACGCAGCCCGAGGATGGGGGTTTCCACGTCGGGCAACTCCAACTCGCCGGACGGCCGGGATCACTGGCCCTATTGCTACTCGGCGGTGATCGCCGGCGCGGGCATCGGCCGCGGCGTGCAGTATGGCGAATCCGACGCGACGGCCTCGTCGCCGAAGGAGAAGCCGGTACATCCAACCGACCTGTTGGCGACGATCTACTACGCCCTGGGCATCGATCCCGAGATGGAGATCCGCAATCACCTGAACCAGCCGAGGGAGTTGGTCAAGGGCAAGATCGTGGCGGACCTGTTTGCGTAGGCTCGGGTCGCAGACCCGCAGCATCAGTATCAGAAGCGATAGGGAAATCGTACCGGAAACCCTCTCAGTAGGGCGGTCCCCAGCAGACCGGGAGCGAAGAACAAGCAGGTTGCCTGATTCGCCAATCTGCCGTGTGCAGCTGGCCTACGAACCCACTTTTCGCTTAGCCCGCTTGGTCAGTGTCTCGTGCAAGATCGACTTGATATAGGTTTGGTACGGGAGGCCCTTCTGCTCCGCCTGCTTTCGGGCCAAAGCCAGATCCGATGCAGGAATCCGGAGCGCCACCACCGGCGAAGGCGCCTTCCGCGAGGCTGCGATCCTTTCGCGCAGCTTCTCGTTCGTCAAGACCTGAGCTTCGCCGCTCTTCACGGCTTCAAGCATCTGTTCACCATGGATGTTGCGGTTCTTAAACCACCAGTCCGCCTCCTCGGCCTCGGAGGCGAAAGCCGGTACGACCCGCTCAGGTTGCTTTGCGTTTTGCTTCTTCATTTGGGTCTTTCCAAAATGCCATTCGGTCTGAGCGACTAGACTTCATTGGACTGCAATCGCCCGTCTTGTCCTCCGCGAGAACCCGCGCCGTCGTCCTGTTCGTCTCTTCGATGATAAGCTGAGACCTAAACCGAGGACCTTCAATTCGCCGCCCCTCGCGTACCCATGACCACCGCGGGACTCCTTCATCGCAGCCTCAAGCACTACTGGCGTACCAACCTGGCGGTCATTGCCGGCGCCGCCATCGCGGTCGCCGTCCTCGCCGGCTCTTTCGTAGTCGGACAGTCCGTGAGGAGTTCCCTGCGCGCCCTCGCCCTCGAACGAATCGGCAACACCCATGCCGTGCTGGCCGGCGCGAACTTTTTCCGCGAGGCCCTCGCCGAGCCGCTGAACGCCAGCCCCTTGATTTCGCTCGAGGCGATTGCCTCCAACGGCAAGAAGCGGTCCGGCGGAGTTCTGGTCTACGGCGTCGACGAGCGTTTCTTCCGCTTCCACTCGGTGAGTGGCGTCGCCATGCCGGAGGGACGACAGGCGCTGGTATCTCCGCCGCTCGCCCGGGAACTCAGACTCGAGCCAGGCGGTTCCGTCCTCGTCCGCTTCAGCCTGCCCTCCGACATTCCAGCCGAATTTCTGCAGGGCCGCCGCGACCAGACCGGCAAGGCGCTCCGTCTAGGCGTGAAAGGTATCCTGCCCACTCACCAGATGGGCGAGTTCGCCCTGCGACTTAGCCAGGCCGATGTCCGCGCGGTCTTCTTGCCATTGCGCACCTTGCAGAGTGAGCTCAGCCGGATCGGCGAGGTCAATACGCTTCTGTTCCCTGCCCTGCCTCCCAACGATTGGGCGCAGTCGGTGACACTTCAGGATCTGGGGATCCGCATTCGGCCTCTTGCCGAATCACTGTCGGTGGAACACACCGGCGCGCTCATCAGTGATTCGGTGGCCGCCGCCGTGAACGAAGCCGCCAAGGAAACCGGCCTCGAGACGACGCCCGTCCTGACATACGTCGTCAACACGATCCGGCACGGCAACCGGGAGATTCCCTACTCGCTCGTGAGCGCGCTCGAGCCGGCCAAACTGGACGAGGACGCGGAGGCGGGCGATGCGATCTTCCTCAACAGTTGGGCCGCCCGCGACCTCGGCGCTCGTCCGGGCAGCGAGATTCGCCTGGAATTCTTCGTCTGGGACTCGGCCGGCGGCCTGGCGAAGCGCCACGCCGAATTTCCCGTGGCCGGAATCCTGCCCATAGAAGGACTGGCCGCCGATCGGGATCTGGTGCCCGAGTACAAGGGCATGACCGATGCCAAGACCCTGCACGACTGGGATCCGCCCTTCCCCGTCGATCTCCGCCGCATCCGTCCGCGGGACGAGGAGTATTGGGAGCAATACCGCACCACGCCCAAGGCGTTCCTCCCCCTCAAACTCGCGCAGCCGTTGTGGCAGTCACGCTTCGGCAAGCTCACGTCCATCCGTCTCGAGCCGAAAGACCGCTCAGAGCCATTCGCCAATGCCTTGAGGCGGAAGCTCAACCCGCTCGAGCAGGGGCTCACGCTCGCGCCGATTCGCGAAAGCGCCCTTTCCGCTTCCAGCGGCGCGACGGATTTCGGAGAGTACTTCATCTACTTCAGCTTCTTTCTGGTGATCTCCGCCCTGCTGCTGGCGGGACTGTTCTTCCGCACCGGCATCGAACAGCGTCTTCGGGAGATCGGCCTGATGGCGGCGATGGGCTTTCCGCGGCAGCGCATCCGCAACCAGTTCCTGGCGGAAGCCGGGTTGCTCTCTCTGGCCGGAGGCCTGCTCGGCCTGGTAGGCGCCCTGGTCTACGCGAGCGGCATTCTGTACGGCCTGGCGACGTTCTGGATCGATGCGGTGGGCACCACACGCCTGCGGCTCCACGCCAGCCCGGAAGCGCTGGGCATGGGGTTTGTCGCGGGCGTCCTGGCTTCGCTGGGCGCCGCATGGTGGACCCTGCGGTCCCTGCGGAAACGGACGCCCCGCAGTCTGCTGGCGGGGATCGTCGCGGAGCCGGACTACACCGCGCGTTCGTTCGTCTGGCCTCTGAGCGCGGCGGTCCTCTGCACGCTCGGTGCGATCGGCCTGGCCGTCGCCTCATTCGCCGGAGCGGTTCCGGCGGCGGGCGCCTTCTTCGGTACCGGAGCCCTCCTGCTGGCCGCCGCGCTCACCGCGATCCGCGCCTGGATGCGGAAACACCATCGTTCGAACGTCCACAGCCTGGCCGCTCTCGGGTTGCGGAGCGCGGCTTATCGGGGTGGCCGCAGCCTTCTCTCGATGACCTTGATCGCCCTGGCCACGTTCCTCCTGCTCTCGCTCGAATCGTTCCGGCAAAGCCCGAATGCGGCCCTACCGGGTGCCGGAGGATTCGCCCTGATGGCGGAGTCCGCTCTGCCCATTTTTTTCAACCCGAACACCACAGCCGGCCGCGCCAGCCTGAATCTCGACGATCAGGCGCTGACCGGAGTCCGGATTTTCCGATTCCGGGTCAAGCCGGGCGACGATGCCAGTTGCCTGAATCTCTATCAGCCGCGCAATCCGCGGGTGGCCGCGCCCACACCCGACTTTCTGGCCACAAAGCGGTTCCGGTTTCAATCGTCCCTCGCCGAAACCGAGCGCGAGCGCGACAACCCGTGGCTGCTGCTCAACCGCCGGGTCGACCAGGGAATCATCCCCGCGATTGCCGATGCCAACTCGCTCACGTATATCCTTCACAGCAAAGTTGGCGACGTGTTCGAGATCTCCGACGGCCGGGGCGCACCGGTCAGAGTACGGTTTGTCGCGGCCCTGGCCGATAGCGTGTTTCAGTCGGAGATTCTGATCGCCGAAAACCACTTCCAGCGGCTGTATCCCGCTCGCCAAGGCTACGGAATGTTCCTGATCGACACTCCTCGAGGAAAGGAGGCGTCGGTTTCCGATGTCCTCGAAGACACACTCGCCGACTACGGGTTCGACGCGCGCCCGGCGACGGAGAAACTGGCCCAGTTCCATCGCGTAGAGAATGCCTATCTCTCCACCTTCCAGGCACTGGGCGCTCTGGGCTTGCTGCTGGGCACCGCCGGCCTGGCCGCTGTCCTGATTCGCAATATCCTGGAAGCCCGGACGCAACTGGCACTGCTCCAGGCCGTGGGTTTTCGGGCCGCCGATCTGGCGCGTGTGGTGGTTTCGGAGAACCTGTTCCTGGTCGTGTGCGGCTTGACGATCGGCGTCGTCGCGGCGTTGGTCGCCATCGCGCCGGCGCTCGCCGCTCGAGGAGGCGTCCAGTCGCTGGCAGGGGTCGTCTGGATCCCGCCTTCGGTTCTGGCCGTGGGCGCAGTGGCCTCGTGGGCGGCCATTCAGGTATTACGCCGGCAGCGGCTTCTGGAAGCACTTCGTTCCGAGTGAGATCGGCTCCGAAGTACCGCCTGGCGAAGTCCACCGAAGTCACAAGACGGTGGGCACGTTATGTGGTCCAATAGAATCCGATGCAGGTCGTCGGGTTGAGGTCAGAAGAAAACTGCTGGGTCAGGATTTGAGAATGCTAAGCGGAAGCATCAACCCCGTGAGGCCGAACGATCTGATCATCGGGCGCCTCGCGCGTCTTGGCGTCCTGATATCTTGTCTCGCCCTTCTCGGGCAGGCGCAAACAGCTGGCCCGGTGATCGTAATGATCGGGCCTCCGGGATCCGGCAAGACCACACAAACCGAGATTCTCCGGAAAGGACGCGGCATGGCGGTGGTCGCGGCTGACGATCTGATCGCGCGGAATCAGCAGGCATTCGAACGGTTTGCGAAGCCGCAGATCCAGGGTGTCGAACCGCGCCTCGATCCAGCTCTGAACCGCCTTGTGGAACAAGCGCTCGGCTCAATCGATCTGTCGAAGGGCGTGGTCCTGGATGGATACCCCGCCGCGAAAATCCACGGCGACCATCTCGTTGTTCTGAGACAAAGACTCCATCTGCCGAAGCCGATCGTGATCCACCTCCGTGTTCCGGACGAAGTGGTGCGGAAACGACTGAAGAACCAAAGTGACGTCGAGCAGCGCCTCAAGGACTATCACCGCGAACTCGACTTCGCCCGCGTATATTTCCCGGAAGCCGACATTCGCGATGTCGACGGGACCAAGAAACCGGCCGCGGTGGCTAAAGCGATCCGCGGGCTCCTGCCGAAATAAGCCTGCCCGCCTGTCCCTCGCGGGGTCACGGCGTGGCGTTCGCGCAGCCGGAACACGCCAGACACAAGCAAGAGCCGCTCTCGAACCCGCCTGGCCTGGAAGCGCGCAAACTCCCAGGCCGCGCCTGCGTATCATTCCCTGGCCGAACTGGAATGCGCCGCCCGAAAAGTGAAATACTGATGCAAGCCGGTCCCTTCGGAGCTGAAGGAGGAGCGCATTTTGGCAGGAAGCGATTTCGACACAGCGGGCATCTCTCGCCGCCGATGGTTGGAGCGGACAGGTCTGGGCTTCGGCAGCCTGGTGCTGGCGGACCTGCTGCGGGGCGCCTCTTCGTTGAAAACGCCCATCCATAACGACCTCTCCGCCCGGCCCACTCACTTTCCGGCCAAAGCCAAGGCGATAATCCAACTGGTCCAGAATGGCGGGCCGAGCCAGATGGACCTTTTTGACCCGAAGCCTGAATTGCAGCGCCGCGCCGGCCAGCCGCTGCCCGGCGGCGTTGAGATCCATCAGCCCAACAACGTCAATGTTCTGCTCGCCTCGCCGTTCACTTTCAAGAAGTACGGCCAGTGCGGCATGGACATCTCGGAGAGGCTCCCGCACACTGCCGGGATCGTGGACGATTTGTGCTTTATCCGGTCGATGCACACCGAGCACAACAATCACCTCGAAGGCCTCAACATGCTGCTCACGTGCAAGATCTTTCCGGGCCGTCCCGTGATGGGCGCCTGGATCAGCTATGCGCTGGGCACGGAGAATCAGAGCTTGCCCGCGTACGTGGTGCTGCGCGACCCGAAAGGCTACACCATCGGCGGCAAGCAACTGTGGGCCAACGGTTATCTGCCGGCTCTCTATCAGGGAGTCGAGTTCAGTATGAAAGGCGCGCCGGTCCACCATCTTGCGCCGCCCGAGCCACTGCCGGAAGGCGCGCAGAAAGCCAGCCTCCAATTCCTGTCCAAGCTCAACGAAGAGCACCTGCGGGAACATCCGGGCGAATCCGAACTCGAAGCCCGCATTCGCAACTTCGAACTCGCCGCCAGGATGCAACTGGCCGCCGGCGACGTGCTCGACCTGTCCGGGGAATCGGCGGCAACCAAAAAGCTTTATGGAATCGACCATCCCGTTGCCGGTCCTTACGGGTTGCGCTGCCTGATGGCGCGCCGTCTCGTCGAAAAGGGCGTCCGCTTCGTCCAGGTCACCACCAGTCCCGGACAGCCCTGGGACCATCACAGCCGGATCAAGCAGGACATGCACAAGATCGCCACCGAAGTCGACCAGGGTTCGGCGGCGCTCATCCAGGACCTCAAGAGCCGGGGACTGCTCGAGAGCACAATCGTCATGTGGGCCGGCGAATTCGGCCGCCTTCCGACCACCCAGAATGGCGATGGCCGCGACCACAACCGCAACGCCTTCACCATCTGGTTCGCCGGCGGCGGCTTCAAGAAAGGCCTCGTCTACGGCGAAACCGACGAGTTCGGTTACAAGGCCGTGGTCGACCGCGTTCCCGTGCCGAACATGATCGCGACGGTCCTGCACCAGTTAGGACTCGACCACAGTCGAGTCCAATACCCGCACGGCGGCCGCCTGGAAACGCCCTCCGACGTCACCGTCACGGGAGCGAAGGTGGTTCCGGACCTGCTGACCGATCCGCCGAAGGTGAGTTAGAGGGATGACTGCCCTTCGCCCAGCCACATCGATCTGGCCGGCCGTC
The DNA here is from genome assembly GCA_964529305.1 of uncultured Solibacteraceae bacterium. GTDB lineage: Bacteria > Acidobacteriota > Terriglobia > Bryobacterales > Bryobacteraceae > CAZGUX01. Next base: position 33,312 of record CAZGUX010000177.1, read on the forward strand.
GCGCTCATGGCCGTCGCCGTCTCGCCCTGTCTGGCCTCCCGCGAGACGCCTCGGTTTGAAGCGGACGTGCTGCCCATTCTCACGACGTATTGCTTCACCTGCCACGGACAAAGCTCGCCAAAGTTGGGCCTTGACCTCCGCACCGCGGCTTCGACGTTGAAAGGCAGCCACAACGGACCCGTTGTGGTCAAAGGATCGCCTGAAGAAAGCCTGCTCTGGCAGAAAGTCTCCTCCCGCGCCATGCCGCCCGCGATCTACGGACAGAAGATCCCTGACGGCGACATGGAAATCATCAAAAAGTGGATCGCCATGGGTGCGCCTTCAGACGAAGCCGCAAACGCCGCGGCCAAAGAGGCGGCTGGGCAGCATGCCCGCTTCGAGCGTGAGCTCCTGCCCCTGTTCAAGGAACGTTGCGCGCAGTGCCACGGCAGCAGGCAGCCCGCCGCCGGCTTGGATTTGAGCGCCGTTGCCTCGGTGTTGCGCGGCGGCGCCAATGGCCCGGTCATCGTGGAAGGATTCTCCGAGCGGAGCCTGCTGGTCAGAAGATTGGTTGCCAAGACCATGCCGCCGCCCGGAGTGGGCAAGCCGCTGACCGAGAAAGAAATCGGCGCGATTCGCGAGTGGATCGACCGCGGCAACTTCCGCGAAAGCGTGAGCGTGAACTCGGCTGAACGGCCTTTCACGGCCCTGGAAGCGCCGCCCATCACCGCCGAGCAGAAACAGTTCTGGTCGTTTCAGAAGCCAATCGCCCGGCCGGTTCCCGAGGTCCGCGCTGCTCATCGTGTGCGGACACCGATTGATGCATTCGTCCTCGCCAAGCTCGAAGCCGCGGGGCTCGGTCTCTCACCCGAGGCGCCGGACCTCAAGCTCATGCGCCGCGCTTATCTCGATCTGATCGGCATGCCGCCGGCGCCGGAGCAGATTCGCGAGTTTACCGCCGACAAGGCTCCCGGCGCCTACGAACGATTGATCGAACGCCTGCTGGCGTCGTCCCACTACGGCGAACGCTGGGGACGCCAATGGCTCGATGCCGCCGGCTACGTCGATACGACCGGAAAAGACTTCGAGCCAACGAAAACCGAATATGCCGACGGGATGTGGCGTTATCGCGACTACGTGGTGCGGGCGACCAACTCCGACAAGCCGTGGTCGCGTTTCCTGACCGAACAAATCGCCGGTGACGAGTTGGTTGACTGGCAATCCGCGAAGCAGTTCACTCCGGAGATCGTCGACCTGCTCACCGCCACCGGTTACCTGCGCAATATCCTCGACATCACCGAGGAGGACATCAGCAACCTGCCCGTCGAGCGCTACGAGGCTTTGTTCAAGCTGGTCGAAAAGGTGTCCAGCAGTACCCTGGGCCTGACCGTCGGGTGCGCCCGCTGTCACACCCACAAATTCGACCCAATTCCGCAACGCGATTACTACCAGTTTCTGTCGCTCTTCACGACTTCCTATAACCCCACCGATTGGCTCCAGCCCCAGAACCGGTACCTGTGGACGATCTCGAAGGAAGAGAAGGAAGCCGTCGACCGCCACAACAAGCAGTTTGAGGCGCCCCTGGCCGATCTGAACAAACAGCTATCGGCGGTGAAGAAGCCCTACGAAGAGCGAATCCTGAACGAGAAGCTCTCCACGCTGCCCGAATCGATCCGGGACGATACGCGCATCGCGCTCGACACGCCCGCCGACAAACGCGACGAAGTGCAGAAGTACCTGGTCAAGAAGTTCGGCCCCGACCTCAAAGTCACCGATGAGGCGGTACGAAAGTTGTTCTCTTCCGCCGATCAGGAGACAGCCCGGAAGTTGGACGACCAGATCAAGGGCTACGAAGGCCAGCGCAAGAAGCTGGAAAAGATCCAGGCCCTCTGGGATGTGGGCAAAGTCCCGTCCATCCGGCTGCTTCAGCGCGGAAGCGCCGACTCCCCGGGGCCGAGGGTAAAGCCGGCTTTCTTTGAAGTCTTGAGCGATGGCCGCGCCAGGGAAGCGCAACGGCCCGAAGAAACCCAGGGCAAGTCGTCCGGGATGCGGCTGGCCTTCGCGAAATGGCTCACCAGCCGCGACAATCCGATTGCCGCCCGCGTGATCGTGAACCGGATCTGGCAAGGCCATTTCGGAACCGGCATTGTGGCCACGCCCGACAACTTCGGGAAGATGGGTTCACGGCCCGCGAACCAGGAGTTGCTCGACTGGCTCGCGGTCGATTTCATGAACCATGGCTGGAGTGCGAAATACCTTCACCGGTTGATCATGAAATCGTCCGTCTACCGCCAGTCGGCCCGTCAAGGTACCGACGCCTGGGTTGCGAAGGCGAAGATCAGCGATCCGGAGAACTCACTGATGTGGCACATGAGTCTCCGGCGCCTGGATGCGGAAACGCTTCGCGACTCCCTGCTCGCCGTCTCGGGCAAGCTCAACGCCGTCCAGGGCGGACCTGCGATCGCTCTCGAAATGCAGCCTGACGGGGTACAGGTGGTCTCCTCCAAAGAGCCCGCGGGCGCACGATGGCGGCGCAGCATCTACCTCACGGCCCGCCGCACCTATCCTGTCAGCTTTCTCGGCGTCTTCGACTATCCGATCATCGACACCAATTGCACACAGCGTGTGCCCTCGGCCACTCCCTTGCAGTCGCTCACGATGATGAACGACCGTTTTGTGTGGGAAGCTGCCGCCAACATGGCCGCGCGCGCATCCCGCTTGGCGGGCGAAGCGGCCTCAACCGCGGCCCGGATCGAAGCGGCCTATCTGCTCGCCTTGTCGCGAAAGCCGGCCGAGGCCGAGATGCGGGCGGCGGGGAGCTATTTGCAGGAACAGCAGGCGATCTACGCCCGCAGCGGCGACGAACCCTCACGGGCGGCCGAAAAGTCCTTCGCGAGCTTTGCACAGATGCTGGTCAGCTCCAATGAGTTCCTCTATGTCGACTGACTTGCCCCGCTGACCCGAGGCGCGGTGCCTCCCCTGAGGCCGGCTGTCGCCGCGGACCGAGTCAGGCATGCCCACGGGTGGGGTTGGCGCCTCAATAAGAAAAGCCCCGGGATCCTCCAGGACCCCGGGGCTTCGAGTTTCAGCTTCGCTCACTTCCCGTAATAGGCCGCGTTCCGCTGGGTGAACTCGTTCCACTTCTCCGGCAGGTCGTCGAGAGCAAAAATGGCCGACACCGGACACACCGGCACACATGCGCCGCAGTCGATACACTCGACCGGGTCGATGTAGATCATCTCTTCCGTTTCGAACTGTGGCTCGTCCTTCTTGGGGTGGATGCAGTCGACGGGGCAGGCGTCAACGCATGCGGTGTCTTTGGTGCCGATGCACGGCTCTGCAATCACGTAGGCCATAAGCTATGTTTAGATGTTCGAACCCGCTTGAAAGATTCAGGTATAACACAGTTCTCCGGATTCGACAATTCTCACCCGGTGACTACGTCGCCTGAACGAAGCGAGCCCGAAATTACGCTCGCGGCGGCTTTGCCGTCACCCGCATCTTGTCCTCGTCCCAGTAGAGGACACGGCCCTCCCGGTACGATTGGACCGCCATCGTGATGGTCACTTGGGCGCGCATTCCGGTCTCCACATCCAGGACCGGTTTCTGCCGGGAACGGACGCACTCGAGGAAGTTCTTCATATGGGCCGATTGTTCGGTCTGCTCCACCGGGATCTTGATCGGCTCCTCGCCCCACTTCTTGCGGTACTCGTCCTTGATGACCCGCTTTTCCGGGTAGACGGTGATGTTCTCGGCGTAGCCCTCGAAGCGGCCGTGCTCGACCATGACGATCGTCCCCTCATGCCCTCGGATCAGGCCGGGCGAGTGGTGCGAATTGGCCATGGACGAGGACAGGATGAGCGAATGGCCTTTCGGAAAATCGGCCATCAGGTTGAACGTATCGGGAACTTCGCGATCCTTAAAGACGTAGATGCCGCCGGCGGCCGTAACGCGATGGGGGAACTGGGGTTCGCCCCAACAGATGTTCATCGGCGCGACCACGTGGTAGAACAGGTCCGTCGCAATGCCGCCGGAATAGTCCCAATATTTGCGGAAGCGGAAGTAACGGTCGGCATCCCAGGGGCGCTTGGTGGCAGGGCCAAGCCAGGTCTTCCAGTCGATGTAGTCATCGCCTGACTTGTCGGGGCCGGCATTGGGGTCGATCTTCCAGTTCCATTCGCCCTCGATGGAGTTGCGATGGTACGTGCCCTGGCTCGACAGCATCTGGCCGATCATGCCATCGGCAATGGCCTTTTTCGCCTTGTGCCACTGGTCGGAGGAGGTTGTCTGCGAGCCAACCTGAAGCACCCGCCTGGTCTCCTTGACCGTAGCCGCGAGTTGCTTGGCCTCCTCGACGGTATGGCACATGGGCTTTTCGAGATAGACGTCTTTGCCCTTGTCCATGGCCTCCAGGGCGATTTTGGCGTGCCAGTGGTCGGGCGTCGCGACCACCACCGCGTCGACATCGGAGCGGTTGAGGATCTCGCGATAGTCGAGGTACCCGTCGCACTTGTACTTCTCTTTGTTTTCCGTCACGCGGCGCTGCCAGACGTCGCACACGGCGACCAACTGGCAGGAGTTCTCCTTGGACCCCAAGCCGGCAAAAATGCTGGCCAGGTAGCCGCCGCGGCCGCCGACTCCCACAACGCCGACGTTGATGCGGTCGTTGGCGCCCACCACGCGGCCGGCGGCCGCCTTGCCGGGCCGGGCCGCCACGGCGTTGCCGGCTACGCCCAAGGCTGCGCCGATCTGGGTTGTCGTTTTCAAGAACTCTCTGCGGTGGATGGAGTGATCGTTCACCGGGGAAATCCTCCTTCGCTGTGGCGGGCGCTCGCTTTTTCAGCCTCTCGTGGGCTGCCGCTGTGCCAGTTCGGAAAGGACTGCTCGGGTGGGGCGCCAGCCGGATAGCACACCCTGATTGTACTCCTTCCGCCCGGCCCGAGGGGCAGGTAAGAATTACGGGACAACCGGGAAGACAGAAAAAGTTACCCGGCGCCGGAGCGGAAGGACAAGTCACAAGGCACTCATTCAATTACCGTTAATAGTTTGGCAGAAGCCTTGCTGATCCCAGGACCGAGGGAGGTCGAAGAGAAACATGACCCAGGGTCTACTGACCGTATCGCTGATTGCCGCCGTGAGCGTGATCACGGGTGGCTGCGCAACCAAGAAATTCGTCCGCACGCAGACGGCGCCGATCCAGACCAAAGTGGATCAGGTGGCTGAGCACTCGAACAAGAACGCGTCCGCGATTGAGGACACCAACAAGAATCTGAAGGATGTCGATGAGCGGGCCGCCAGCGGCATCAGTTCCGCGAAAGAGCGCGCCATGACCGCCGAGAACCGCGCCGGTGAAGCGTTCCGCAAGGCGGAGGACGCCGGCTCACTGGCGGGTACGGCGAAAACGATGTCGGAAGAGAATCGCCGCGATCTGGCCAGCCTGCGGGATGCCGTGGCCAACATCGATGATTACCAACCGCTCCGCGAGACTACCGTGCTGTTCGGCTTCGACAAAGCGACTCTGAACGACGAGGCGGTACAGAGTCTGGACGCACTGGCATCCGAGGCGGCCCGGCAGAAGCACTATATTCTCGCGGTCAAGGGCCACACCGACAAGACCGGTTCGGCCGACTACAACGCGGCACTGAGCCGGCGGCGCGCCGATGCGGTCGTGCGCTACCTGGTGTCCAAGCACAACCTGCCTCTGCACCGGATCCACACTCTCGGACTCGGCCAGGAGAATCCGGTGGATGAAGGGAAGACGCGCGCGGCGCAAGCAAAGAATCGCCGCGTGGAGGTGAAAGTCTTCGTGGCCAATGCGGTGGACGGCGTCAAATTGACGGCGGCTGATCGCTAGCGGTTACCGGTCCTTCTTGCTCCTTGGGAAGGGTCGGGGGTGGGGAATCCACGGGTTCCTCACCCATCCCAGCTTTTCCGGATCCCCTGGTTTCCTGCCTGCTTTCCCACCCTGTCTCATGAGGCGTAGGCTACCGCTCCTATCCGAGTAGGCGCTCCGGCTTGACGATGCCGAGCGACACCGCCGTCATCACCACACCGATACCAAAAATCACCGCGGCCGATGCCACTGGAACCAGCCGGAACAAGGGATGGCTCACGGTGCTTTCCCGATTGGGAAGCAATTGCTTGGCGTAGAGAATCATCAAGCCAATGCCCGTCAGCACCGCGGCCAGTCCCGCGCTGAACGATACCAGCAGCAACAAGCCCAACCCCACCCTCTGGAAGTAGACTGAACTCAGCAGAAGGACCAGGGCCGACGGACACGGCACCAGCCCGCCACTCGCTCCCAGGGCAATCAGCGAACTGATCGTCACCTCGCCTTCCGGCACGTGCGTGTGCCCGCCCGGACCGTGGTGATGCTCGTGATCGTGATCATGGTGGTGATGATGATGGTGTTCGGGATCCGAGTGCGAATGGCCGTGGTGGTGTCCGGCGGCGGTCAAGGCATGGGTGTGAACCTGCTCGCGTTGATGCACGTGGCCGTGGTCCAGGCCCAGAGCGTGAGCGCGCTCGTGGGCGCGCCAGTCCAGGTATTTCCGCAGCCGCCGGTAGAATAGCGAACCGCCGATCCAGACAATCGTAAACCCGGAAATCGCGCCCAGGATCGGACTGAGCGTCTCCGGCGCGACGTAGTCGGCCAGGAACAATGTCACGAAGCCCAGCAAAAACACCGACACGGTGTGGGTAAACGTGGTCATGGCGCCAAGAAAGACGGCGTGTTTCCAGGTCCCGCGGGCCCCTACCAGGTAGGCCGCCACCAGAGTCTTGCCATGGCCGGGCGAGAGAGCGTGCATGGCTCCGAACGCGAAGGCGGCCCCGAGTCCGGCCAGGATCATGCCGAAGGTGAGATCCCGGTTCTTCAACAACTGGGAGAGGTAGTCGCCGCGGACGACGGTGCCCGGCGGCGCCGGTTGCGGCGGCGTAGGCCCTGTATTCCCCGCGGGCACGGCAGCGGGCGTTGCCGCCGACACGGCCGGAGGAGTCACCGGCGAGACCGGCGGCGCCCCGGACGTCCATTCGAACTCCGTTTTCACGTCCTGGGGTGGCGCGACCGTCGGGTCTTGCGGGTAGGCGGTCAGACCCTGGCTCTTTTCATCGGCGCCGCTGGACGAGCGGATGACGCTGGCGCCCTTCCCCGCCCTGACCACGATTTCCTTCCAACCCGCGCGCTCGGCATAGTTGGGATCTTCGAACGAAATCCTCCCCGGCGTCACCGGCAGCCACAAGTTCGAGGCAATCCGGATCACCGGCACTCCACCCGCTCCGTCCTCTACCGTCAGACGAGCGCCGTCAAAACGCGGCCGGACCGTTCGCCCCTCGGTCGAAATTTTCAAACGGGACACCCACTCCCGCGCCTGTTGCTGTGCCCGCGCCTCGAGTTGGCCGCGCGGAGAGTTGCGATCGAGACTCCAGCCGGAGAGCAACTCCACGGTGGGAATCTCGGCCAGATCGAGTGTGTAGACCATGGCTACACCGTCCTGCCGCGGCTCGAAGCGCGTGTAGTGGCTGACGCTGTAGTTGCCCATCGGATGGGACCAGAGCGCGACCGAAATCAGAAGCAGCGCACACAGGCGGGTTAGAATCATGGCAATGATCCTTACGGATTTTACGACGGATTCGGATGTATGCGCCGGGTAATCACGTCGGACGATGTCCCGGCCGTGGGCGAGTGGCACGTCCCGAAGGACGCGGCCTGGACTCCTTCAGCCCGCGACCTGGCCCGGGAACGCGGCATCCGAGTGACGGAAGCCGACGCGGACGACCTGCCCAAAGCGCCCGCCGGCCTCATTGTCTGCATCGGCTCCGATCATGGCGGATTCCGCATGAAGGAGTTTCTCAAGCCGGTGGTCGAGAGCCTTCGCCTTACGGTTCACGACGCGGGGGTCTACGAGGAAAAGCCGGCCGACTATCCCGACATCGCTGAAGAGGTGGCCGGGTGGGTCGCCTCCGGTAAAGCCGCCCGAGGCATCATCGTGGACGGGGCCGGCATCGGTTCGGCCATGGTAGCCAACAAGATACCGGGTATCCGGGCGGCCCTGTGTTACGATAAGGCATCAGCCCGCAACAGCAGGGAACACAACAACGCCAACATCCTGACGTTGGGCGGCCGGCTTCTGACCGAGTCGCAGGCCGAGGAAGTTGTCCGGACGTGGCTGGCAACGCCCTTCGCCGGAGGGCGGCATCAGGCGCGGATCGACAAGATTACCGCCGTTGAACGCAAACATCTGAAGCAAAGCCCCGAGGAGAAAGCGTGAGCCCCGCCGAATTGGATCGTCTGGTCGCGCAAATCGGCGAAGAACTTCTCGCGAGGCTGGACCGGCGGATTCCCGCCAAAGCCGAAGGACTGAACATTCCCGAATTGGTGTGCCCTGGCTGCACCCAACGCTGCGCCCAGACCTGTTCGAAAAAGAGCCGGGAGATCGTCGCCGCGGGCGCTAACCGCCTCTCGGCCAGCGGCAAGCTCACCCGTGTCGACGCGGAACTGGCCGCGCTCATCGATCACACCCTGCTCAAGGCGGATGCCACTGACGCCGATATCCGGAGGATTTGCGCCGAAGCCCGGGAACATCGCTTCGCCAGCGTCTGCGTCAACCCGTACTGGGTCCGGTTGATTGTCGGTGAACTGAAGGGCAGCGGAGTCAAGTCCTGCACAGTGGTGGGATTCCCTCTGGGCGCTACGACCACGGCAGCCAAACTCGCGGAAACGGAAATCGCCCTCCGGGATGGCGCCGAAGAAATCGACATGGTCATGAACGTGGGAGCCATGCGCTCCGGAGATCATGAGACGGCCAGGCAGGACATCCGGGCCATTTGCGATCTGTCGCACCGGTCGGGCGCAATCGTCAAAGTCATCCTCGAGACCGCCCTGCTGGACGACAACCAGAAGGCCGCGGCGTGCGCGTTGGCCAGGTTGGCGGGAGCGGATTTTGTCAAAACCTCGACCGGCTTTGGACCTCACGGCGCGACCACTCACGATGTTGCCCTGATGCGTCGCGTGGTGGGCCCGGAACTCGGCGTCAAGGCATCCGGCGGGATTCGCACGCTCGCGGACCTGGAGGCGATGACCAACGCGGGCGCATCCCGCATCGGCGCCAGCGCCAGCGTCAAAATCCTGCAGGAAGGCCGGAAGGCGGCGTAGCGGTGATGGCCGGCCCGCGCAAATCGGCGGTTCGCTTTCGCGAGCGTTCCGAACTCCTGGACTTTCTGCTGGAAGTGGTCGGGGTCACGTCCGAAACGCTCGATCTCGATCGTCTCCTCGCATCGGTTTCCACGATCGTCAAAAAAGTCATCGACTGCGAGTTTTTCGCCATCCTGCTCTATAACGAGCGCAGCCAGACGTTGCGGATCCGCCACTCGGTGGGGCACCGCCCGGAGTTGATCGAGCACCTGGAGATCAAGCTCGACGAGGGCATCACGGGCGCGGCGGCCCGGACTCGCGAGGCCGTGCTGGTGGGAGACGTGCGCAAGGACCCCCGGTACCTCAAAGCGGTCGACGCGGTCCGCACCGAACTGGCCGTGCCCATGATGGCCCGGCAAAAGCTGGTCGGCGTGCTCGACGTGCAATCCACCCGGCCTAACGCGTACACCGAGTATGACCGCGCACTGCTGCGGTTGATCGCTTCGCGGGTGGCCTTCGCGGTAGAGAACGCACGGCTCTACCGCAGGGTGGAACGCACCAACCGGACGCTGAGCACCTTCGCCGAAATCGCCAACGAGATCTCCTCCATTCTCGATCTCGACGAACTGCTGGGCCGCATTTCGACGCTTATGCGCCGCGTCATCCAGTACGACGCGTTCAGCATCTTCCTGCTCGACGAAGAGCACCGCCTGCTCCGCCACCGCTTCAGCATCCGGCACGACCAGCGGGTGTACATCCAAAGCGTGCCGCTCGACAAAGGGATCTCCGGCGCGGCGGCGCGGTCGCGCGAACCAGTCCGGGTGGACGATACGGAGAACGATTCCCGCTACATCGCATCCCACCCAGGAGTCCGCAGCGAGGTCGCCGTTCCGCTGATGGTGAGCGACCGCGTGGTGGGGGTGATGGATCTCGAGAGCGAACGGTTCGGCTACTTCAACGACACGCACGTCCGCGTGTTGTCGACCGTGGCGCCGCAAATCGCCAGTGCGATCGAAAATGCGCGGCTGTACGGCGAGGTCGCCATCCGGCAGCGCCAGATCGAAGGCGACCTGGTGGCGGCGCGCCGCTTGATGGGCGCGCTGCTGCCGTCCGAGCCTCCGCCGATGCTGGACCTGGAGGTGGCGGCCAGACTCGTTCCGGCGCGGATCATCAGCGGCGACATCTACGACTTCTTCGAACACGGGGACAACCAGACGGCCATGGCCTTCGGCGACGTCAGCGGAAAGGGCGTGGCCGCCGCCCTGTACGGCACCCTGGTGGGGGGACTGCTGCGAACCCTCGCGCCCCGCAGGCGTTCGCCCTCGGTGTTGTTGCGGGCCCTGAACGACGCTCTGGTCGAACGGCGCGTCGACGCGCGCTACGTAGCCCTGCTCGTCCTGCTGTGGGACCCCTTTGGCCGGGAGTTCCGGATTGCGAATGCCGGCGCGCTGCCACCCATGCTGGTCCGCAATGGCGCGGCCAGCACCGTCAACGCGGCCGGCGTGCCCCTGGGCCTGCTGCCGGGGCGCGAGTACGAAGAACTCACTCTCAACGCCGAACCGGGTGACGTCCTGGTTCTGTACTCTGACGGCATCACCGACCACACCAACGAGCAAGACGTGGACTACGGCGGCGAACGCCTCGCGGCGCTGTTGCCGGGCATCACCCACCTGCCGCCGAAAGAAATCATCGCGGCCATTCTGGAAGACCTCGACCGGTTTGGCGGCGCCGGGATCAGCGACGACCGCACGCTGCTGGTGTTGAAGATTCACTAGACCATGACTGAACCAAACACCGCATTCCTGATAACCCAATGTTCCCCTACGACTCAGCTACCTTGATGTGCGAACAGGCGCCCGTCGCCGACATTGCCCGGCGCTGCGGCACCCCTGTCTACGTGTACTCCTCCGCGGCGATTCGCGGAAACTACCGCGCCTATACGCAGGCCTTCGGCGACCAGCCGCACACCATTTGCTACGCCGTGAAAGCGAACGCGAACCTCGCGATCCTGGCCTTGCTGGCCCGGGAAGGGAGCGGGTTCGACATCGTCTCCGGCGGCGAGCTGTACCGGGTCCTGCAGGCCGGAGGCGATCCGGCCAAAGTCGTGTTCTCCGGCGTCGGCAAGACGGCCGATGAGATCGAGTACGCGCTGAGCAAGGGGATTCATAGCTTCAACTGCGAGTCGGAGTCGGAACTCGAACTGATCGATGCCCTCGCCGGGCGCCTGGGCTTGAAGGCGCGATTCTCGCTTCGGGTGAATCCGGACGTCGGCGCCGAGACGCATCCCTACATCTCGACGGGCCTGCGCGACCACAAGTTCGGTATCGACATTTCGCTCGCCACCGGCGTGTACGCCCGTGCGGCGGCGTTGCCGAATCTGACGGCCAGCGGGGTGAGCTGTCACATCGGCTCCCAGATGCTCGACACTGCTCCGGTGATGGAGGCGGTGGACCGGCTTCTCGACCTCGTCGATCAGCTTCGCGCCTCCGGACACGACATCCGGCACGCCGACCTGGGAGGCGGACTGGGCGTGGCCTACAAACCCCAGGACGAAACGCCGGTGATTCGTGAATACGTGACCCGGTTGCGCGATAAGGTTCGCGGGAAGGGCCTGGACGTGATGGTGGAGCCGGGACGCTCCATCGTGGGAGAGGCCGGCATCCTGGTGACGCGGGTCCTGAACCGGAAGCGAACCTCGTCGAAGGAGTTCGTAGTGGTGGACGCCGCCATGAACGATCTGCTCCGCCCGTCGCTCTATCTGGCCTATCACGACATCATTCCGGTGCGGAAGACCGGCCTCGGCTCCATCCGGGCCGATGTTGTCGGGCCGGTGTGCGAAAGCGGCGATTTCCTGGCGCGCGACCGGGATCTGGCGAACGTCGTCCCGGGCGACCTGCTCGCGGTCTGCACCGCGGGGGCGTACGGGTTTGCGCTTTCGTCGAACTACAACGCCCGCCCCAGGCCGGCGGAGGTGTTGGTCGACGGATCCTCGTGGCGGGTGGTGCGCCAGCGGGAATCGTTCGAGGATCTGGTTCGCGGCGAAAGTGCCTGACGCCTTGCGGCGGGGCAGCCGTCTCCGCCTGCCCCTGTTCGGCACTGGATTGAATCTGTTGGCTGCGGGACCTTTCTCAGGGTGCGGCGTCGGCTTCGGTCTGCGCGGCCGCCTTCCAGCGGAAACGATGGAAGCGCTTGCGGCAGGCCCGGCAGCGGTAGGCGTCCGCCGAGAAGAGGTTGAAGATGTAGTCGATCAGGCTGAGATGTAACACCGCGCGGACCTTGTGCTCCCCGCAGTGAGGACAAGCCATTTCAGACATGGTCGCCCCGGAGATAGTAGTCAGGCGGCCGCGTGGCTAGCCTGCCAGTGCCTGCGCAGCTTACGGCTGAGGATGAGGAGGATTCCTCCGCCGCAGAGCAAGTGTGTCGCCGCGTCCGGAGTGCCCTGCGGATCTGGTGGTGGCCCCGCCGCATTCTGCGCCAGATACACGTTGTCGATCGCCAGACCGCTCCAGGTCCCGGTGAACTGATAGACATCCCACCGCGCGATAGCCACGTCGGAACGGAGACCCAGGAACGCCGCATTGGCATACCCGCCGGTCGAACCGGCGCTGCTGAGAGTCGGCACATCCTGAATGTACACGTTATTCTCGACATCAGTCACTCGGATCTGAACGCCATCGGGTTGTACGTTCCCGAAACTGATCCGCATCACATTCATGCCCACGAAATAGACTCCATCAGGGATCGACACAGAGATGAACGGCGAGGCGGAAGGGTTGTTGCCCTCCTGAGTCAAGTATTTGCCGGTCCAAGTGGGGTTCGGGCTCTGCGGTACCCAGAGATTCTCCCGGGTCGATAACGACTTCCAACCCCTTAGCCCAACCGAGCCGTAGGTCGTACTGACGTTCAACTCGCTGTAATTGTTGAACGGTCCCTCACTCGTGATCTCCTCAAATGTAATCTGCGCGGGAGAATCGCTGGCGTTCACCAGCGCCTCCGCGGACGTGTAGGCCGCGACGATTGCCGCGTTCGCCGGCATGACAGCCAGCAACAGGGTCAGGAATGCCACCAACGGGATATACGTTCTGAAAAAGGAAGACATTGCGCTCTCTCCAGTGCCGGAACGGCCGGCCTCAGGGCCGGCCGGATTTTTGGTTCTGCGGATCACTTAGATAGTGGCGCGGACGCCTTAGGTTCTCGTTCCGATGTGAACCAACTCTCGGGTTTGTTCAGGAATGGAACGCCGCGGTACTTTTGTTGAGGCTTGTTAGCGCAGGACGGCTGTGCCGGCCGGCTGGCGGAGGTGAGCGGACGGCGCCGGGCGACCAAAAACGACCGCCCGGCGCCACGCTACTCCAGTGGAAGCGCTCCGACGAACGCCTTCTCCGGCCGGGATACCTCGAGCCGGGCCTTCTCGCTCAGGCTTAGGTTGCCCGAGACGGTTACCGCGTAGTACCCGCGCACGGTGTCGAAAATTCGGCGCGCGATGTCGCCCGGAGCCTGCTTCTTCATCTCGCTCAACTGGAACATGGCCCCACCGGTTCCCCGCGCCAGCTTTTCGAACATCGACCGTTCATACCCCACAACAAAGATGGGGTAGATCGATGCTCCTCGCCGCCGCGCCATCCGGACGACTTGCTGCTCGGTGACACGGCTTTGGCCTTCCACGCCTGCCGTGAGCACAAGCACAACGCGCCGGTAGGTGGCGCCCTCGAAGCCCGTGTCGAGAACCGCGTAGACGGCATCCAGCACGTTCGGCGCATTCCCGTACCGAACCGACTCGACAGCGCGGTTCAACAGTTGCTTGCTCGACGTGAAGTCCTGAATCAGATCCGCGGAGGTATGGAAGGAGACCACGGCCATCTGCTCTTTCTCCTGAAGCTGTTCGATGATGTCGGCGGCCAGAGGGCGCACCATTTCACCGACGAGGCTCGAATCGAGCAGCAGCATTACGTCGACGATGCCCCTCTGGTACTGCGCCGATTCGACACTCCTCCGGCTCTTGTCCTCCAACAGCGAGAAGTCGCCCGCCTTGAGATCCGTCACGGCCCGGCCCGTCTTTCGCTCGGTCACGGTGACGGTGAGGCGTAGCTCGGCGGCGGAGGGCAGAACGAGGGCGCAGAGGAGGGCGGCCAGGCGGAGGGGCATAGACACTACTATGTCACTTCGGTGTTAGAAGGAGACCGTTCGAGCGGGTGGAAAAATGCTTCCACCAGAGACTGGGCGACGGGAACAGCCTGCGGCCGCTCCGTTCAAGAATCGGTCCTGGATCACGGACTCGCATGGGACAGAGGCCCCCTCGCTGAGAACGTGTGATTGCCCGCTCCCTTCCGGTCGCGGCTCCGGACAAGGCAACCTCACGGCTGACGCCGTGGGCTGCAGCGCGTTCTTGATTCGTTTTGGTGGGCCGCGGGCCCATGGGGGCTCCCTTCCGGTCGCGGCTCGGTCCCTCAAAGCCGCCGGTAGAGCTCCCACAAACGGGCGTTGAGATCCGCCTCCTGCTTCCGCCCCGCCCTCTCCGCCACCCGCGCCCGAAGCTGAAAGATCCTCGGGAACCCCAGCGTCGCCAGCGCCGGCATGCCCGTGGCCGGAATCAGCGGCGTGTATTGCAGCAACGGCGCTGCCTCCTCCACGCGGCCGTTCTCGATCAGGGCCCAGGCCCGAAACACCGCCACCGGATCGCCCACCTGCCCGTTGGTCTGCTTCTGCCACTCGACCAAAGGCCCTTCCGCCTGCGCGAAATGCCCTCCCAGCAGCAACGGGACTGCCAGGAACGTCGGCCGCAGCGTGTTCGCCGCCGGCCGCCCCGCAAACAGGCGGTCGACCCGCGCCACCCACTCCGCGGCCGACCCGGCCGGTTGCGTCACAAACACGGCCAGCGCCGCGATGGGAGAATTCGAGCCAATCGCCCGGGATGTCGCCGCGTGGCGGCGCGCCCTGGATGCATCCCCGGCCTGGAGACTCCAGAACGTCGCCTGCGCGTGGGCCACGGCCTGAAGACCGCGCGGGATGTTCGGTTCATCGGCAATTCGCTCGATGGCCGCCAGTCCCTCGGCCCTGCGCCCGCTGTAGTAGCGCCACTCCGCTGCCTTGAACCGCGCCTGCGGATCTTTCTTCTGTTCGCGGGTCGCCAGATAACTCTGAAACACTTGGTCCGCCTGCTCGCGGTCGCCCGCCCACAACAGCGCGTAGGCTGCCTTGTACTCCGGCACGCTGTTTGCAAAGTCCCGGTTCATCCGGAACGCCTGCTGGAACGCTCCCGCCGCCTCGACATAGCGGTTGTGGTAATACAACGCGTCGCCCAGGGTGTCGAAGGC
This sequence comes from uncultured Solibacteraceae bacterium, assembly GCA_964529305.1. GTDB lineage: Bacteria > Acidobacteriota > Terriglobia > Bryobacterales > Bryobacteraceae > CAZGUX01. The sequence goes on from CAZGUX010000177.1 coordinate 48,738, forward strand.
GTTCGGATCCTCTGGCCGGAGGGCGCGATAGGCCGCGACCGTTTTCCGCGCGCCCTCCAGGTCGCCGCTGTAGGCCTCCGCGTACGCTAACTGATTCAGCACTTCCACGCTGTCCGGCGCCGCGTCGCGAACGCGTCGGTACAACGCCGCCGCCGCCGTGAATTCTCCCGTTTGCATCCGCGCTTCCGCCGCGCGGAGTTGGAACATGGGGTCGCGCAGCAGGCTCGACAGCCGTCCCCACGCATCGGCGATGCCGGCTTTGTCCTGCGAGAACGAAGCTGACTCCACGGCCAGGCGCGCCGCGTCAATCTCGTCCCGCACCGTGTGGCTGCCCGCCCGCCGCCGGAGGCCTGCGACCCATTCGGCCTGCCCCGTCGCCGCCGCCAGTTGCATCGCGGCCACGTACGCCAGGCCGAACTCCCCGTCCGCCGCGATCGACTGGTCGAGCAGTTCCCTGGCCCGGTCAGCCCGGGTGGCCGCCACCCCGCTGGCAAATCGCTCCAGCGCGGCTTCGGAATGCGTCGTGAACGGACGGGCTTCCGCGTCCAGTTGGTGCGCCACCCGGTCCACCAGCGGAATCAGCCCTTGCCGCAACGGTCCCGTTACGTCGATCTGGCGGGAGGCGCTCCGGTCGGAGGCCTCTTCGAGAAACGCACGAACCGTCAGTTCCCCACGCGCTGCGACGAAATAACCGCTCAGCAGCCGTGTCGCGCCAGCGGCGATGGCCTGCTCCCGCCGTGCGGCCTTGTCTTCCTGTGGCAGCAACAGGATCGTCCGCGCGGTGGCCCGGAGTTGGACATTCAATTGTTCGGGAATTGCCCGGCGCATCCAGGCGCGATCGCCGTCCGGCGAAAGGTCGTCAAAATAGAGGATGGCGAGCTTCTCGGGCGCGGGTGCGGCCGCCGGCTTACGGGCGCACGCCCCGATCAGCGCGGCGCATAGCGCCGCCGAGAGGGCCGTCTTCACAACACGCGAGGCTGGTAGGCCAGCAGTTCCTGAAACTCCGGTGACTCGCGAAATGGGGCGAATTCCGGATCTTCCGCCATCTTCTGCTTGTCCTTGAAGCCCTCCTCCAGGGCCTTGCGCAGGTACTGGAGGGCGCGGGCCTTGTATCCGGCCTGTGCGTAGGTCTTGGCCAGATAGTAGTGGAACTTCGCTTTCTCCTCGACCGTGCGCTCCTGCAGGATGGTGCCGTAGCTGCTTCGATGCTCGAAAATATCCGAATCGAGCGACAATGCCAACTGGTACGCTTCCACCGCCTGCTTGTACCGCTTCCGGGCGAATTCCGCGGTGCCGAGGTTGCTGTAAATCGACGCGGAGTTCGGTGTGATCTTCAACGCCCGTTTGTAAAACGACACCGCCCGGCGAAAGCTCTTGCGCGCGTAGTGAACCGTGCCCACGTTGTTGATCGCCTCCGCGTAGCGGCGGTCCATCTTGATCGACCGCTCGTAGTGCTTCTTGGCGCGGTCCAACTGCATCAACTGGTGGTAGGCGATCCCTGTCTTATTGGCGATGATTGCGGTCTGCGGCTCGATCGACTGGTACTTCTCGATTGCCTCCCGGTACATCTTGCGCGCCATCAGAATGTCGGCGCGCCTTTCTTCGGTCAGAGGGGGTTCGGGCCGGGCAGTGTTTTCGGGAACGGACGACGGCTGAGCAGCCGTGTCGTTCGCCCCGCATAGCAGGCCGGCGCCGGCCACTATGCTCAGCACTAGGCGGGTGAGCCTCATTTTTCCCACTCCAGTCCTATTTGAACACACCCAACAATCGGTCGAGAAAGCCCTTCTTGGGCTTCTTGGCCTTCTCGGGCGAGGCCTCCTCGCCCGGGTCCTGCTCTGCCGCGGCGGGCGCCGAGGCGCGACGTGGGCTTTGCGCAGGCGTCGGCGGAGGCGTCGAGGCAGCAACCTCCACAGGCTGAGCCGGCGCAGCAGGCTGGTCCCATCCGGCGACGTGCGTTACCGTCTGGCCGCCGCCGTGCAAAAAGCAGCGCTGCGACAACGGTTCGGTTCCCGCGATGTACACTTCCGTCCGGGTGGAGGGACAGTTCGGAGTGGCCGGTTGCCCGGAGAGCGGATCCACCTGGATGGTGGTGACCCCTTCCGGCGGTTCAAACGGCTTGGCGTCCCGATATTCCCTCAATTGGAGGGCCCGCTTCATGAACTCGGACCAGATCGGCAACGCGGATTTGTCGCCCGTCAGCCCCAGATCGGCGTTGTCGTCAAAGCCCACCCACACCACACACATCAACTCCGAGGTGAATCCCGAAAACCAGCCGTCCTTGGAACTCCCGGTCTTCCCGGCGACCGGTACCGTGATCCCCCGCGACCGGATGCCGGCGGCGGTCCCACTCCGGGTCACCTCCTCGAGCATGCTCGTCATGATGTAGACCACTCGCGGGTCCAGCACCTGGCGCGTTTCCGGCTTGTGCGTGAACAGTACGCTGTTGTTGCTGGCGCGCACCGTGGTGATCCAGTGCGGCTTCACAAACATCCCGTTGTTCGAGAAGATCGTGTACGCGCCGGCAACTTCGATCGGAGTCACCTCGTAGGCGCCAAGGGCAATTGCGGGCGTTGGCTTGATGTCGTAATTCATGCCGGCCTGCTTGGCCAGTTCCACCACATGCTCATAACCGACCATCTCGGCAAGCTTGACGGTAGGCACGTTCAGCGACTTCGCCATCGCCTGCCGTAGTGTCACTTCTCCGTTGTACTTATCGCCGAAATTGCCTGGTTCGTAAGGCTTGTCGTCGAACCAGAACGTGGTGGGCTCGTCCAGAAGCCGAGTCGACGGAGTCAGGATCTCCCTCGCCCCCTCCTGAAGCGCGGAATTGATGGCGACGGTATAGACGAATGGCTTGAATGCCGACCCGGGCTGCCGCTTCGCCAGCGTCCGGTTGAGCTGGCTGATTCCGTAGTTGCGGCCGCCCACCAGCGCCTTGACTTCTCCCGTATGAGGATCCATGGCCACGAGGGCCGCCTGCGCCTCCGGCACCGCGCGTCCCTTGAAACGCTTCTGCTTTCTGAGCAGTTGATCGACGTTCTCCATGCCGATCTGCACGGCCTCCACCGCCGCGTGCTGCAGGTTCGCGTCCAGCGTCGTGTAGATGCGGTAAGCGTCGGCCCGGAAGTCCCGGTCCTGGAAGCGGCTCTGCAACTCGTCGTTCACCAGGTCGACGAAATACGGCGCTTCACTCGACTCCACCGCGCCGGGCGCCAGTTTCAACGGCGCCTGCGTGGCCAATGCATACTCCCGGTCCGTGATGTACCCGTTCGACCTCATCAGGGACAGCACGACATTGCGCCGTTCCTTCATCCGCTCCGGATGACGGAACGGGTTGTAATAACTTGGCAACTGAATCAGGCCGGCCAGCATCGCCGCTTCGGGCAGATCGATCTGGCGAATGTCTTTGCCGAAGTACGCCTGCGCCGCCTGCCCGATGCCGGCGATGGCAAAACTGCCGCGCCGCCCCAGGTCGACGTTGTTCGCGTAGTATTCGAAGATCTCTTTCTTGGTCAGGCGCTGTTCCAGTTGGAGCGTGATCAAAACCTCCGCGGCCTTGCGCTTCCAACTCTTGCTTTGGTTCAGCCAGAACCCCCGCGCCAGTTGCATGCTGAGCGTCGAGGCGCCCTCTTTCTTGTAGCCTTCCCGCAAATCGACGTACGCGGCCTTCGCGATCCGCAGAGGGTCGAATCCCGAGTGCTGGAAAAACCGCTTGTCTTCCACCGAGATCACCGCGTTCACCAGCACCGGCGGGATATCTTCAAAGTTCACCAGGCGCCGTTTCTCGCGTTTGCGATCCGACAGGTTGGTGATCAACTCGGGCTCGACCAGATATTGGGTTCGCCGCGTGTTGTCCTGCGCGGAGACAATTCCCTTCACCCGATGATCGACAATCTGCAGAACCGCCGCTTCCTGCTGCAGAGCGTCCGGTCCCGGGAAGACTTCGATCGCGTCATTGCGGAGGTGATACCAACCCGTGCGGTTGTTCCGGGATTCGCCGTAGCCGGCCCGGCGCAGCATCGCGATGGCTTCCGGCGTGGACAGGATATCCCCCACGGAAACCACCCGGGGAGCGGCGTAGATCTTGGAGGTACGGGCGAACGGTCCCACCGACAGCTTCTGGTCGATGAGCTTGGCGTATTTGACGTAGAAGTGGGTGAGGGTCGCGCCCGCGGCCACTAAGGCCACCAGCATCAGGCTGAACACGATCTTGCCGGCCCGGCTGAAAACAAACTTGCCCAGCCGCGTACCCGACTTGACCTTGACCTTTCTCCCGGGCATGCTCCCCATGTTCATCTTCGCACACGGTCAACGGCCGCCCGCGCCCGGATAGAAATGCAGATCCACGCGATACGGCCCTACCGACGTGGGGACCGTGTACCTGACCTCGATGCGAAGCCGGTCCCCTGCCCGGTCGATCAGCACGTGATTTGCCTTTACCGGAAGGCCCAGGTTTTGAGCCTCTTGCACCACCTGGATGCGCAGCATCGCGTCCGGCCGTGTCTGGCTGTCCTCGCGTTGTGCCAGTTCTGCCACGAATCGCTGGAGTTGGACGTTACGGATGTAAACAGGGAGCAGCGAGCCGCCAAGGATGAGGAGCACCACGACGATCAACAGGGCCGCCGCGAACCGGATGCGCTTCTGCACTCCTCCCGATTGTAGCTGTGTGCCGCGGTCGCCTGGAATCGTCGGCCCCGCCGCCCGCTTCACTCCACGCGCAGCATTTCGGTCACGTCTATGTTGGGCCGGTCCGTGTTGTTCGTCCCAACAGGCTGGTCCGATCCCAAGGGCCGCCAGTAGTAGTTGAAGCCGGCGGCGGCTTCAAACTCTTCGTTAGTGTAAGGATCGCGTACCCGCTGCACTCCTCGAGTGGCGTCGGAGAAGTTCTGATGGGTCCGGTCCTGCGTCCGCTGCTGGTTCCAGTAGGAGTCGCTGTAGAGCTTGGCGATCTGCCGTGAAGTGTCGGAAACGATGCCGCTCACCGCTCCCGTGGTTCGCTGCTGGGCCGCGGCCCATTGCGGGTTGACTTGCAGCGTCTCGAGCAGTCTCCCCACCACCGTGTTCACGGTCGCCGTTTGATCTCGAGGGGCAAGATAGGCAACCAGAGTCGTCACGTACCACTGCGTCATTCCCATCATGGTGGTGCGGGTGGTGCCCGCCAATACGTTTGCCGCCACTGGTTCCCCGCCTCGGTTGCACTCGAGCGAGACCTCGCCGGCCGTGTATTGCTGGCTCATTCCAGGTCCGTTTTGCAAGCCCCGCCCCGCGATAGCTTCCAGGTCGGGCCGCTGCCGCTGATCGGCCACCCGGCACCCGCTTCCAGCAAACCGGGAGGCATAGCCTTGCGCGAACGCCAGCCCCGGCTGGTATCGGGCCACCATCAGGTTCGTTCCGTAGCCCGGGCTGTACCAGGTACCTTCCCGCATGGGAACCGCCATGCCGTTCGGATCGGCGAACGGCGGAATCTGCGCGTCCCCCGCCTGGATCGTGATCCGCCCGTCGGGTGACTGCAACCGCAGGTGCATCCGGACGTCCACCGCGCTGGCGCGGGCGAGTCCACCTTGGGCCTTCCACCCCGCGGGAACCTGCACCTGGAACGACCCTTCCTTCGGGTCCGTAAACGTCGTGAACGCCATCCTCGGCGACACGGGCGCCGGGGGCGTTTCGCTCGCCGCGCGCGCCGTCCTGCGGAACGATTGGGCAATCCTGGCCATCTCCTGCTTGCGAACGTCAAACTCCGCCGCGGGAGCGGACATCAGGAACATCATGCCGCTGCCTCGATCGATCGAGCACAAAATGGCCGCCCGGCCCTCGCCGCCCTCATAGGCGAAGGCGCCGGCCGCCTCGTCGGGGGCCGTTCTCACCTGGCGCAGCGACGTCACGCGAGCCCCGGAGAACATCGATCCCTGCTGCCCGGTCATTTTCCGGATCCAGTCGGCCGCCTTGACCCCGTTCCGCTCGAAGAAGCCGTGAATCATCACGAACGAACCACCCGGGTGTCGAACCAGCACGGTTTGAGGCCTGGGCGTCTCGACGGTCCAGCCTTCCGGATGTGCGATTTCGAAGCCAGCCGGATTCGCCGTTCGAACCCACTTCGCGTCCGCCGCCACGGGCACAGGCGCGGATACGGGTTCTTTCGCTCGAAGCTGCTCTTGATCTTGTGCGTTCGGGTCAGCGAACGCGATCGCGCGGGAGGAGGGGACGGAGGGGGCCGCGATCGAGCTTGCACCGGGCGTCGCCGGTTTCTCCAAACCTTTTTCTTGCACCTGTGTGCTCACGAGGAGCACGCCCACCGCAACGGCTGCGCCGGCAATGGCGGCGGCTGCTGGAATCAGGATGTTCTTCGCTGTCATGGTGCCTCTCCTCAGTGCGACCTCGGCCGCCGGCGCATCATCAGTCTGCCCAGATAGTAGAGGTTGGCCACCAGGGCCACCGCACTACTCACCAGCCCCGCCCGATCAAGCCACCCGAGAAGCAGGGACCCGGTGGGGGTCGACTGGTAGTGCGCAATCAGGACGCCGGCCAGCGCTGCTGACCCGGTGAGGATGATGATCGCCCAGCGTTGAGCTTTGGTCAACTGCCGGCCGGACTTTCGAGGGCGTGCCTGCGACTCCACGGCGATCACCTCGGACCAGGGAGCGTTCTGCAATTGCCGCTCGATCACCTCGGCGACCCTTTCCGGATGGGAGCAAATGCTTCTCGTCAGAATGTGGTTGCCCTGCTCCGTCTCGACGGTAAACTCTTCCACGGCCGTGCCCGTATATTCAATCCATCGGGCTGTCACTCCCCGAACCGACGCCCACGGGATGGACACCGGGATGCCTTTCCGCAGCCAGCCTCGATTCCATCTCGGAATGTCGAAGAGCACACCGTCTTCGCTCAACACCACCCGGCCGCGGGCGATGAGCCAGGCCATCCGCAGCGCCCATCCGCCGAGAGGACCCAGGATGAGCGTGACCAGCAACCCCGCCCAGCCCGCCACCGCGGGGATGACGCTGCTCAGAAGCAACATCCACGCGCCCAGTGCGACGAAGGTCACGACGATCGCTCGGCGGGGACGAAACGTGAGAGTCGAAGTCATGGGTATCTACCCCATCAGCGGAAGAATCCGGCAGAATAGCTCACCCACACGAGGGCTCTTCCCCCGCCGGTCTCGTTGAACCCACGTAAGCCCCTCATTGGCTCGTGGTGTCAAGACTGGACGGCCCCTGTCCTCCCATCGCCGAGGGCGGCCGCAACGACGCGTCGAGCGGAGCCAGCCGGCAGGGCGATGCCGGATCGTCGAGCGCTCGCAGAAGTTGCACCCGCGCGTTTGCCGGGGGATGGGATAGGGCCCAGTCTGTGGGCGTGGTCGCTCGTGCGCAAGTGGTTGATTGGATTCTAGTGTGGATCAGGGAAACCGGGAAACGCGTTGGACGGCCCCGGTCCCCCATGCCATCCCCGCCACCGAATGCACCCGCCTCCCCGCCGCCTTCCTCGACGAGGAGCGCCGCTCCATCTGCGAATGGTGGTTCCGCCAGGAGGCGGCGGCGTTCGAACAGGCCGGCGCTGAGCGGGACGAATTCACAGGGGGGGATCTCTTATGCTTGCTTCCTAAAGCCGCCACCTTGAACCGCGACCATGGCTCTCATGCGAAGTCCCCCCGGGGCAGGAGAAAGCCAGGATCCGGAAACCAGCACGGGCTGGCGGGAGATTTCTAGAGAGACAATTCATCGGAAACCAGCTATGTCTTGTTGTGAACCGTCGAAAAGCAACTGGCGTACCCCCAGATTGGGCAGAGTATTCATCAGTCTCCTGTTTCTTGGGCTGCAGTCGAGCATTGAGCCCGTCGGAGGACAAACTTTGGCCTCGTCGACTCCAGCTAAGGAGCACGTCTACCTGGGCGACCGGCTCCTTGCCACGGAGAATCAGAAGTGCCACTTCACGTTTGCGCCCCTCGGCGCAGTGAATCCGGGCGGCTACGTGGAATATGTGCAGAATCTGGCGGCAGTCGAGCCGACATGCTCCTGGTCTGCGACGCGAAACCCCGCTTCGTGGATCGACTTGAATTCCGCATCCACCGGCCAGGGAACAGCGGACATTCGAATCTACATCCGTAGCACCAACGCCGGCCCCATCTCGGAATTTGGCGCACCAGTCAAGTACGACATTCCTCGCAGCGGGTCCGTCACCGCAGGCGGTCAGAAGAACCGTTTCCTCCAAGGGCCCTACTACGGTCCCGAGTTCTGGTTTGACGACATGCCCTACGGCGACGACCGCTCCACCTCCGGAACCTGCAACTACCTCATGCTCATGAAGCGTTACGGAATCAGCAACGGCTGCGGATCTCTCACGCTTTTCTGCCCGAACGATACGCTGACGAAGGCCCAGATGGCGACGTTCATGGTTCGTGCGATTGAGTACCCGAACAGCGAAACGTTCTCGTATGGAACGTAAGCGTATAGCGAACCCCTGTTGAGCGCCGGCGCCCATGCGGCGAAGATCGTTGCATGGCACGCATGAACGGAGCAAGCAAAGAAAGCATCGAGCAGATGCTGAGCGCCTACAAGCAGAGCGGGCTGACGCGCAGCCAGTACTGCCAGCGGCACGGCATCGCGGAAACCACGCTGGACTACTATCAGCGGCGGCTGCGTCAGTTGCGACAGCGAGAGGCCCTGGCAGCCACGCCGGCCAACCAGCACGCGCCTGCCGTGCGAATGGCCCGGGTCCGGCTTTCCAACACCGCCGGCGGGAACGTTCACCAAACCCCGGCGCAGGCCCTCGGCTTCACCCTCGCACTGGCCAACGGCCGGCGGCTGGAGATCGCCGATTTCCACCGCAGCGAGCCGCTCCTGGCGCGATTGATCCGCCTGGTCGAGGAAGCCTGACCCATGTTCGGGCTAAGCTTGGCCACGCGGATCTATGTGTGCCTCGATGCAGTGGACATGAGAAAAGGCTTCGACGGGCTGTACGGGACGGAAACCGGAGGACGGAAACCGGGACATGAACAAATTACCTGTTTTCATCCGCCAAGGACTGGCGCCTATGGAAGTCGCTGTACAGCCGGCAGGTGTCGCACCAAATTCGGGAATTCGTAGCCGTCCCCGTTTCCCCTCATCGACCCTCGACCCGCCGTTACGCTACTGGACGTACGGACCGGTTGGCGACCCGGCGGGGTTCCGTGGCAGACTGAAAGTCGCGGTGGCCGACGGCTTGTCCATGACCGAATATCTGGGCTACGACTCGATGGGGCGGGTCACGCAATCGCGACAAGGGACGGCAGGCGTGTTCTACATGCTGAACTACACCTACAACCTGGCGGGCGGTCTGGAAACCCAGACCTACCCGTCCGGGCGCCAGACGAAAGCCTGTTACGACGCCTCTGGCCAGCCGGACAAGGTGGAGGGCAAGTCGCCGTGGAACTTGTCGCTGGATGCCGACTACCTGACCAGCGCTTCCTACGGCGTGCACGGGGCGCCGGAGACGATGAACCGGGCCAACGGGACGGTGGAATCGCGGGGCTACGACCCGGCGACACTGCAACCCACGTCGGTGTCGCTGGCCAAGAGCGGCGCGAGCCTGCTGACCCTCGGCCTGTGCTATACCTGCGGCCTGGGCAACAACACCGGCAACGTGCGGCAGCAGACGATCACGATTCCGGGGGGAAGCTGGACGCAGAACTACGGCTACGACGCCTACAACCGGTTGCAGACGGCGACGGAGTCGGGCGTGTGGTCGCAGACGTACGTGTACGACGGGTGGGGCAATCGGGCGGTGCTGGCGGGGAGTTGGGTACCGAACACGATGTGGACTCCGCAGACGCCGGGCACGGGCAGCGTGCCGTACGGGAGCAACAATCGCTGGACGGGCGCCATCTACGACAACGCCGGGAATGTGACGCAGGTGGGAACGGCGGCAATGACGTACGACGGGGAGAGCCGGCAAAAGAGCGGGGGAGGCGCGACGTATTTCTACGATGCCGACGGGCGGCGGGTGCAGCGGACGTACAACGGGGCGACGACGGTGTGGGTGTATGACGCGTTCGGGCGGCTGGCGGCGGAATATGCGGGTGCGGCGCAGCCGTCGTTGGGGCGCGTGTATGTGACCACGGATCATTTGGGCTCATCGCGGCTGGTGACGGCGCGGGACGGAGAGGTGGTGCGGCGGTACGACTACCTCCCGTTCGGCGAGCAGATCTTCGCGGGCACCGGCGGCCGGACGACGGCGATGAAGTACACCGATGGGCTGTTTGTCGATGGGCAGAAAGCGCGGTTCACCGGCAAGGAACGCGATGCCGAGACCGGCCTCGATTACTTCGGGGCTCGGTACATGTCGAGCGCGCAGGGGAGGTTTACGAGTCCGGACCCGCTCGACTGGTTGTCCTGGCAAAACGGGGACGATGATGACAAGGAGCAGTTCCAGCGTTCATCAGTGACCCGCAGAGCTTCAACAAGTACGCTTATGCGCGGAACAACCCGCTGAAGTACATCGACCCAACCGGCGAGGATTTCGAGCTTGCCGTGACCTTCACTGGCGACGCTACCGAGGAAGAGAAGGCCCGCATCTTGGCAGCGATCAGGCAGTACTTGGTCAATCAGAAGATCGGCAATGTTGTTGTGCGCGACGCCGCAGTGAAGAGCGACAACAAGCGCACGTGGGGGCAGGCGTTCAAAGATCTGTTCAACAAGGATTTCCAGTCCGTCACTGTAGACTTTGGACGGACCAGCTACAAGGATGCACAAGGGTACATCTTTGCTGGAGACATGACGGGCAAAGGCGATTTCGCCGATTTGCGCAAGAGTGACCCAGGCCAGTGGTCCAACATCATCGGGTGGAGAGTTCTCCACGAGAAGATCGCCCATGACCTCCAGATCGGATCCCCCTTCGATCAAGCTGGCGGCCTTGAAAAATACCAACTCGGCACTCTTGTGGGTGGAGCCTATGGCCGCGGACGCCCCGGAATTCCAGGACTTCACCCGATCGATACCGGAAGGTTGCAGAACATTCTGGTACCCCGGAAGCGAAGCTATGGCCGATAGGATTGTTGGACTGGCCGACAGGATTTGCGTCACGGTTCACTTCTTCGCTTGGTGTGCCGCAGCGGTCACCTGGGGCGTGAAATGGGCGCAAGAGGGCCCCGCGCCCTCCGGCCCCCTTTACTACGCAGCTCAGACGTTCATCAGTCAGGTGGACGTATTGGTTTCCGGGATTGTCCACGAGTTGACGGTGAAGGTTGCGCAAGTGGCGTCGGCTTGGTTCTCGTGGGACAGCGGCGCATCTCTGACGATCGCCTTCGGCGGTTTGATACTTCTGGCCGGGACCCTTCAGTGGTTTCTGCTTGGGAGGCTTGTGCAATGGGTCGCTGCCTACAAGAGCCGAGTAGCGGCCCTCTCGATTCTCGGATTGTACTCAGCCTGGGCTGCTGGGGCTCTGTTCTTATGGGTCGCGAGCTAGGTTATACGCAGTAACCACGCCGAATCAACAGGTTCGCGGGAATCGGCGTGAAGAAGCCGCTTGTGGAATCAACAGGTTACCGGCGCGCATAACCATCGCGAGCGATGCGAAGCGCCGGAAACCGCGCAAGCCGCACAACTGCAACAGGTTACCGACCGGTAACCACGTATAACCGAAAGATCCCGGAAGCCGTCTGCGACGGCTGAAAAAGGGGGTGACACGTCACCCCGAGCGGGTTGCTGCAAGGAAGCGATGCCGCAGTGTGGCCGGGACTGGCGCGCCCGATTCCCGCGCGGTGCCGGAAGAGCGCCGAAGGAGATCTCGCCTGACTCCGGCGCGATGCCCGCACGTGGCCGCGAAGACGGCTTGGGACGTCCTTGCCGCCGCGACCGTGAGGAAGATGTCCTGGAGATCGCAGAGCGTGGCTGGTAGTGGAACATAAAGGGTTGTCATACGGGACGCGGGAGAATCGGGCGCAAGCGATTGGCGGCGCTGGGGAAATCGCGTGCTCCAAAGTGGTGGCGGGCGGTGCCAGATGTATGACGCCGTTTTGGGGTGTTACCGGTAGGCGTCCTTGCGGTTCTTGACGGTGTGGATGCGCAGGGTGTCGGGGTGCTCTTCGGTGAAGCGGACGCGGTGATCGCCGACGCGGAGGCGATTCTCGCCAGCCTTGCCCTTGAGCTCTTTGACGTTGCCGGAGCCGTGCTCGGCCAGGCGGTGGATCGCCAGGAGGATGTTCATGGCGATGTGCTGCGGGATGGCGCGAATGTCGGCCTTGGCTTCTTCGGAAATGATGATCCGCTTCAAGCGGCGGGTTCCTTGCTGGCGTTGGCGCGGATCTGATCCATGGTGAAGCCGAGATCGCTGACAACCTGCTCGAAGGGAATGCCCTCGTTGTGCTTGAACCACTCCTTGGAACGGGCTACGGCGGCCTCTTCTTCGGCGCTGATCTCTTCGTCTTCTTCGTTGTCATGGACCATGACTTCGAGCAGATGAACCACGGCGGCGAGCTTGCCGGGGCTGCTGTTCAGTTGGCCGATCAGTTCATGGGCCTTGGCTTCGAGGGTGGCGTCGATGGAATTAGCGGCCATTGTGTTCTCCTTGCGCTCTGCGAGGCGCGGCAACGGCAGCTAAAGAATTAATCAGTCGGATCACGGCGCGCTGATCTTTCTCCGGCAACTGCGTAACGACCTGGAATCGCTTCCACAGGCGGCGTGTTTCGGAATCGTCCTCAATGGGAACGGCTGCGCCCTTGGCGGGCTTCAATCCCAGCAACTCATCGGCGGAGACTTGCAAGGCCTTGGCCAACTCGATGACGACGGACGAAGGCGGCACGCCGTCGTCGTTCTCGTAGTAGGAGATCGAGCGTTGCGTGGTGCCGGCCGCTTCGGCCAGTTGAATCTGAGTCAGGCCGCGCGCCTTGCGAAGCGCGGTGAGCCGTGGACCGAAGCTGGCGTCCTCTTTTTTCTTGCGTGGCATCTCATCGGCGATTGTAAGGCTGGAATCGAGACTGGAGCGTGGACTTGGATAGCGATGCACTCATTGTGTATACTCTCATGGACGGTACATTCCGGTCAACAGGCATACAAAAAGAGTGCATTGCCTCTTGACAGGTTTTTGAGAGGAGGCCGTTTTCATGGCGAGAATCCCGGACAGCGAGATCGAGCGGCTAAAGAAAGAAGTTCCCATTGAGCGGTTGGTGATGGGTTTCGGCGTGGAGTTGAAGCGGCACGGCGTCGAGCTCATCGGGACGTGTCCGTTCCACGAGGACAAGACGCCGTCGCTGGTGGTTTCGCCGAAGACGAATCTGTGGCATTGCATGGGTAAGTGCAACATCGGCGGCTCAACGATCGATTGGGTGATGAAGACGAAGGGCGTGAGCTTCCGTCATGCGGTCGAGCTTCTTCGCGCCGATCATTCTTCTTTAGCCGCTGGCGAAGCGCGAGTCGTCAAGAAGGGCACGACAGCGAAGCTCGAAGCGCCGGTGAGCGTCGAGGCCGACGACCAGGAGGCGCTGAAGCAAGTCGTCGCCTACTATCACCAGACGTTGAAGGAGTCGCCGGAAGCGTTGCGGTATCTGGAATCGCGGGGGCTTACGCATCCGGAGATGATCGAGCGGTTTCAGATCGGCTTTGCGAATCGCACGCTGGGCTACCGGCTGCCGGATAAGAACCGCAACCCAGGCGCCGTCCTGCGCGGACGCTTGCAGACGTTGGGCATCATCCGCGAGAGCGGGCATGAGCACTTCATGGGCAGCGTTGTGTTTCCGGTGGTGTCGCTGGATGGCGAAGTCACCGAGATCTACGGGCGCAAGATCACGGCGGGCTTGCGCACGGGGACGCCGCTGCATACATACTTGCCGGGTCCGCATCGTGGCGTGTGGAACGAAGAGGCTTTGCAGGTTTCAAAGGAAATCATTCTGTGCGAGTCGATCATCGACGCGCTGACGTTCTGGTGCGCGGGGTTCCGCAACGTGACGGCGAGCTACGGCGTGAACGGCTTCACCGAGGATCACAAGGCGGCGTTTGCCAGGCACGGCGTCAAGAATGTTTGGATCGCCTACGACCGCGACGAAGCGGGAGACACGGCGGCCGAGCGGCTAAAAGAAGAACTGGCCGCGATGGGCATCGGTTCGCATCGAGTGTTGTTTCCGCACGGCGTGGACGCCAACGAGTACGCGTTGAAAGTCACTCCAGCCGCGCAATCGTTGGCGGTGCTGCTCAACGGGGCGACGTTTCTGGAGAAGCCAAAACCGGCGGCTAGAGAAGAAACACCGGCTCCCGTGATTCCTTTTGCCGCCGATCCGCAGGTGACGGTGAACGGCGACGAGATCACGCTCGAACGCGAGGACCGCCGTTACCGCGTCCGCGGACTCGGGAAAAACACCACGCACGAGATCATGCGCATCAACGTCCTCGTCTCCCGTAAGGACGATTTTCATATCGACACGTTCGACTTGAACGCGGACCGCCAACGGATCGTCTTCATCAAGCGCGCCGCCGAGGAACTGCACGTCAAGGAAGACGTGATCCGCAAGGACGTCGGCTGCTTGTTCCGCAAGCTCGAAGAAGTGCGCGACGAACTGGTGAAGAAGGCGCTGACGCCGGCGAAGCCCGAAGTGATTCTCAGCGAAGAAGAGCGCGCCGAGGCTCTCGCCTTCCTGAAGGACCCGCGCCTGCTCGACCGCATCGTCGAGGACTTCGAGCGGTGCGGCCTGGTGGGCGAGACCACCAACAAGAAGATCGCGTACCTGGCCGCCGTGTCGCGCCATCTCGATTCGCCGCTCGCCGTTGTTGTGCAATCGAGCTCAGCCGCCGGCAAGAGCACGCTGATGGACGCCGCGCTTCAGTTCGTGCCCGAGGAAGAGCGTATCCAGTTTTCCGCGATGACCGGCCAGTCGCTCTATTACATGGAGCTCGACTTGAAGCACAAGGTGCTGGCCATCGTCGAGGAAGAGGGCGCGGCCAAGGCCGCTTACGCGTTGAAGCTGTTGCAGAGCGAAGGCGCGTTGTCGATCGCCTCCACCGGCAAAGATCCTTCGACCGGCAAGCTCGTCACGCATCAATATCGCGTCGAAGGTCCGGTGATGATGTTCCTCACAACGACGGCCATCGACATCGACGAGGAGCTTCTCAACCGCTGCCTGGTGCTCTCGGTCGATGAGGATCGCGAGCAGACGCAGGCCATCCATCGCATGCAACGCGAGGCGCAGACGCTCGAAGGGTTGCTGAAGCGCGAAGAGCGCCGCGACATCGTCCGGCTGCATCAGAACGCGCAGCGGCTGTTGCGTCCGCTGTTCGTGGCCAATCCCTTCGCCGGAAAGCTGACGTTTTTGGACAGGCTGACCCGCACCCGCCGCGACCACGCCAAGTACCTCACGCTCATCCGCGCCATCGCGTTGTTGCATCAGCATCAGCGTCCGGTGCTGACGGCGATGCGGCGGGGGAAAACGCTGGAGTACATCGAAGTCACGCGCGAAGACCTGGAAGTCGCCAACCAACTCACGGTCGAGATCATGGGCCGTTCGCTCGACGAGTTGCCGCCGCAGACCAGGCGCTTGCTGTCGCTGATCGGCGAGTACGTGAAGGCCGAATGCCAGAAGCTCAACGTGGATCGCGCCGAGTTTCGTTTTAGCCGCCGCGATGTGCGCACGGCCACCGGCTGGAATGAGACGCAACTGCGCCTGCATCTGGACCGGCTGCAGCAGATGGAATACCTGCTGGTGCATCGCGGCGGACGCGGTCAGAGCTTCGTTTACGAGCTTGTGCATGAGCCTGGACAAGCGCACTTCATCGGCCTGATCGATGTCTATGACGCGAACTTCGCGGGGTCCAGCGACGGGTTCGCGCCCGGTTCGCGGGGCCAAAACGGGGGGATCGCGGGGGCTTCGCGGGTTGCTGAGACCCGCATGAACATTGCTCCGAATGGCGTTTTCCGTGCGAAAAGCGAAAAACGCATAGATATGGGGGCGTGAGGTGGCACGCGTCGTACGTAAGCGTAAACCGGTCGAGCCGCCGAAGTCCGCGCTGGCCGTGCTGATGGAAAAACATCTCGACGATCTGCGCTTGAAGAACTATTCCGAGTACACGATCAAGGGGCGGCGCGTGCACATCGGCTTCTTCCTGGACTGGGCTTTCGAACGCGGCATCACCGAGCCCGTCGAGGTGACGCGCACTATCCTCGAGCGCTATCAGAAGCACGTCTTCGATTACCGCAAAGCGAACGGCGAGCCGCTGGGCTTCAACGGCCAGCATGACCGCATCGTGCCGTTGCGCGTGTGGTTCAAGTGGATGGCGCGGCATCATCACATCCTGCACAACCCGGCTTCGGAGATCGAGCTGCCGCGCACGCCGCAACGCCTGCCCAAGGCCGTGCTGTCGGCTTCGGAAGCAGAACTGGTGCTGGCTTGTCCCGATATCCACGACGTGCTCGGACTGCGGGATCGCGCCATCCTGGAGACGTTCTACTCGACCGGCATGCGGCGTCTGGAGCTGGCAACACTGAAGCTCTGGGACCTGGATCTCGAACGCGCGACGGCGACGATCCGTTTGGGCAAAGGCAAGAAGGACCGCTTCATTCCGCTCGGCGATCGCGCGGCCGCCTGGATCGCCAAGTACATCGCCGACTCGCGGCCCAAGCTGGTGTCGGAGCCCGACGACAAGACCGTGTTCCTGTCGAACGCCGGCGAGCCGTTCTCGCTCGATCATCTCTCCGACCTGGTTCGCGTGCATGTCGATGCATCCGGTATCGGCAAGCGCGGAGCGTGCCACTTGTTCCGCCACACGATGGCGACGTTGATGCTCGAAGGCGGCGCGGATATCCGGTTCATTCAGGCAATGCTGGGGCATGCGGACCTGAAGACGACGCAGATCTACACGCACGTGGCGATCCGGCAGTTGCAGGAGATCCATCGCGCCACGCATCCGGCCAAGCTGGAGCGCTCGAAGCGCGAGATCGCCGACGCGCTGGCCGACGACGACAACGACAGCGCTGAATAACGTACACTGCCTTCATGGCGGCAAAAGCAAGAGCACTCGTTCTTTCTTTAGCCGCTTTCTGCCTTCCCGCCCTCGCCAACATCCCGCGAGCTTCACTCGTAGCCGAAAAACCGCATCAGGGGGGCGCCGAGCTTGCGCAGGGCTTGCATCGGGGTCCGGCCACTGCTAACGCGCTGATCGCGCCGGGGTTGTGCGGATGTTTGTACGATTCCGGCAGAAGATCCCGCAGTACCGGCAAGGAACGCGATGCCGAGACCGGCCTCGATTACTTCGGGGCTCGGTACATGTCGAGCGCGCAGGGGAGGTTTACGAGTCCGGACCCGCTCGACTGGTTGTCCTGGCAAAACGGGGA
>CAZGUX010000178.1:0-85152 GCA_964529305.1 uncultured Solibacteraceae bacterium
TGTCCGTCCGACCTACTTCGAATATCTCCGTCATAAACTCACACGCACGGCGTCGCCGAGATAGGCTTGCCGCACGCTGCCGCGCTTTTGCGCGGATGCTGGAACAGCAACCCGCACGCCTTGCGGCGTGGATGATCATGCTGCTCCCCTCCAACCCAAACCAAGCACGCCTTCGGCGTGGATGAAGGCCGCCTGTTCCCAGTCCTGTTCTTTGAGTGGGTCACTTCAGCGCAGCGCTAATGGGTCACTTTTGCGTAGCGCCGAAGGGATGCGATCCTGCGCCGGGAAATGACAATAAATATCTCGAAGTGGAATATTCGTATAGCGATGGTCCATTACTCAAAGCAACGCGGCCATTCGGAAGCCGCCTAGTCCTACCAGAAGATATATCTTTCATTGAGAAGACAGCTTCTGAGTACGAACGCAAGCGTCAATTGGATATCAAAGCGCTGGACCTGATCATCGAACAGAAGGACAAAGAGATCCTCCAACTCCGAGAGCAGGCAGGGCGATCAAAAGACCAGAAAACTACCGAGTCCTCCCCCCTCCATCGCCAACTGAGAGCCGAGTTTAGTGCTCTATCGTTTCCACAGAAAGTGTTGCTCCGTCTGATATATCAAGAGCCGGGACACGACTACGAGTACTGGACGAAGCGTCTCGCCGCACTTGGCTTTGAGAGCCCTATGGGGTTGGTAATTGGTCCACTGATGGGTCACTCTACATTGATTGACCAATTTAGCATTATGGACCAGATCAGGGTGAGTATCGGCGCTGAGCCGATCATTCAGGCACTTCTTGACGAGGACGAGGAGGTAGATTGATGCTGGCGGGCTGGGTTCTGCTATTGCTTGGGTTTTGGGTAGAAGTCACAAGTGGCCAGGAAGTACAAGCCAGCCACATTGAGGTACTCATTACAAAACTCCATCTTCAACTGTTTCCTGGACTGGTCGTGATAAACGAACTCTCCCCATATAACAATAGGATGGGAGCCGTCCCACCGCTTTGGTGGGCCGAGTGGTTTAGTCTCGTCGGCGACCGTCATAGCGGTAAATCCCCTCGACTGGTTTCCTGCAATCGTAAAGGCCGATTGTTCGGGCGGGAAGACCCCTACCTTCCCGACTTGTTCACGCGCGCCTGGGCCGGTCAGCACATGAATATGCCCCCTTGTCTTCAAGGCATCGGACGGACCGGAGTTGATGAGTTCAATACCGACGAGGATTGGCGCTCCCTTACTCAACTTAGCAATAAAATCAACTTTAGTGAGAGACACCGAAGGTGCGCGATCAGAAATCATCTGGTTGAGTTGTCTGTCCATCACTGCCAGTTGGTTATTCATCGACCTCAGTTGAAAGTAACTTACAAGTACTTCACAGAAACCGGAGAACGCAACGACGCCGGTGAATATCAATATGAGGCGATCACTCGTCCCAGGTTGCTTCGGAGCGCTATTGGGTATTTCTGTTTCGTTGCTATGTTCGCCCTTGACTACTTCGGAGTCTTCTGTCTCTTTGTCTGCGATTTTGGATCCAGTGTCCGGGATCGGTGGTTCCGCTGGAGTGGGATCAGTCGATTCGGGAAGACTGGAAGAATCTTGGCCGGATTGCTGTTGCTCCTGTCCTCTGTTCCCGTCGGCCTTGTCGGATTGCACTTGTTGGTACCTTACTCGCTACAGGCCGTGGACGCGCCAAGTGCGGATTCTTTATCGCGGCGTAGCGGGGGGGCATGGACTACCTTCTTTAACAGCTTCTCGAACCGTCGATACCCCAGCGGTTTTGGTGGACGTGACTCTAGCCTTTCTTCCTCGGCCTTGTCGTTTGGTTTTGACATCCGAGCTACCCCCTCACCTGATCGTAGGTCAGTCGCTTCCCGCCTACGCATCCAAGAACTTTCTGGAAGCGCTCGGCATCAGTCGCCTTGCGCTCGTTGTAGCGGAATGATTGCTCGTCAAGGTATCTAAACAGATGAAAAGGCTCGACGCTCACATACGTGCCCTTGATGGAGCGCTTCAACAGGCTCCAGAAGTTTTCCAGTCGATTAGTGTGCACCGTACCGTCAACGTATGCTTCTGCATGGTCGATGACCTTGTGCGTATATTCATCCAGCCCCTCGTAAGACTTCAGCGCATCGGTATTGAGTTCCGAACCGACTTCGACATGGGCGCGGACTTCGCGGTGAATATGATGCTTGCGGCGGCTGTCAACTACCGAAGTTCGCACTTCTCCGGTCTCACGCTCAAGCAGGCCGAACACGATAGCCTTACCCATTGGCCCGCGACCGCGGATCTTCCCCGCGCGCTTGTTGGCGTGCATGTTCCGAGCCTTGCCGCCGATGAAGGTCTCGTCGGCTTCGACAGTGCCGGTCATCTTGTCGATACTGCCAGTGTGCATCGCGTAGCGAAGGCGCTGGAGCATAAACCACGCCGACCGTTGCGTCACTTTGATATCTCGTGCCAACTCATACGAACTGATTCCGTTCTTGCAATTGGCAAGAAGCCACATCGCCGTCAGCCACTTATCCAAACCGATGGCGCTGTCCTCGAAGATCGTTCCGACCTTCACCGAAAACTGTTTGCGGCAGGCAAGGCACGTCCACACGAGGCGCGTTTTAAGAAACGACACCTTCTTGCCTTGACACTTTGGACACTCCGGCCCATTCGCCCACTTCGCCTTGGAAACGGTCTCCAAGCACACCATGGGGTCCGAAAAGTACCGGATGGCGTCCATCAAGCCACTCGTGATGTGGAGGTTAACTGTTTCCATGGACCAATATTATCATCGCCACTGTGTGTGAGTCAAGTGATTTGTTGCCCATGTTTTCGACGCGGTTGACGATGCTGCGCGCCGGCAGGTCGAAGTATTCGACCCGGCGCTTCGCTTCCAGACGCGGGCTGTCGGCAGCCAGTTTGGCGATGCCCACCAACATACCTGATGTTCGCCCTATGTTCGCCTCTGTGTCAAGAGGCTTCCGCGAGGGTTGGTCGCCGGCCGCAGGGCATCCACCTTCCCTTTGGCCGTCCGCGGTAGTATGTTGCGAGCGAAGGGAGACTTCAATGAAGTACGTCAGGCCCCTGGTGACCTGCAGCGTCCTCGTGTGCGCCGCG
The DNA here is from genome assembly GCA_964529305.1 of uncultured Solibacteraceae bacterium. Classification (GTDB taxonomy): domain Bacteria; phylum Acidobacteriota; class Terriglobia; order Bryobacterales; family Bryobacteraceae; genus CAZGUX01. Next base: position 3,101 of record CAZGUX010000178.1, read on the forward strand.
AGCTTTGCGCTTGCGCAGGAATACATCATCACCACGGTCGCCGGTAACGGCACCGGGGGCTCTCTCGGAGACAACGGATCGGCGGTGGCCGCTGAACTCCGGAACCCGGAAGACACGGCCGTCGATGCCGCGGGCAACTTGTACATCGCCGATACCCAGAACAACCGGATCCGGAAGGTGACGCCGGCCGGGATCATCACGACCTTTGCGGGGAACGGCCAATGCAGCCCGCTCAACGAAGGCGGGCTGGCGCTGGAGGCGGGTATCTGCAGTCCGGTAGGACTGTTCATTGACGCTTCGGGTGTTGTGTATGTCTCGCAACGCGGCGACTCGCGGGTGCGAAAAATCACAACCGCCGGCATCATCACCACGGTCGCGGGAACGGGCGCTGGAGGATATAACGGGGACAACGTCCTGGCGAACACGGCACAACTGTACTGGCCCACGGGCCTGACTCTGGACAGCGACGGAAACCTGTATATCGCCGATTCGTTCAACCATCGCATCCGTAAGGTGAGTGTGGCGGGAGTCATCACGACGGTAGCAGGCAGTGGAGCGCCCGGTTACAGCGGCGACGGCGGGGCGGCCACGACGGCAAAACTCAACTACCCATCCTGGGTGGCAGTGAACGCGGCGGGCGATCTGTTCATCTCCGACCGATACAACCTGCGAATCCGCAAGGTGACGGGTGGGATTATTGCGACGGTGGCGGGCAGTGGCGCCGGCGGGTTTTCGGGAGACGGGGGAGCCGCGACAGCGGCGGGAATCAGCTTTCCCGACGGTGTCGAGGTGGACGCCGCGGGCAATCTCCTGATCGCGGATCAGTCCAACCAGCGAATCCGCCGGGTCAATACCTCGGGCGTCATTTCGACGATAGCGGGCAACGGAACCGCCGGGTTCACCGGCGACGGCGGACCGGCCACCTCCGCAAGCCTTTCCTGGCCCGCCACGGTGAAGAAAGACGCGGCGGGAAACCTGTTCATCGCCGATTCGTTCAACAACCGGGTGCGCAAGTTGAGCCCGTCGTCCGGCACGTCCGCCCCGGTGCGGTTTGTTCCGGTCGCTCCCTGCCGGATTGTGGATACTCGCGCCGGCCAAGGCACGACTGACGCGTTCGGGCCACCCTCGATGGCCGCTGGCGGCGTGCGGGAATTCCCGTTGCCCACCAGCCCTTGCGGGCTGCCGGCCGCGGCCAAGGCGTACTCGTTGAACGTGACGGCGGTTCCCACGGATCCGCTCTACTACCTGACGATCTGGCCGACGGGCCAGCCCCAGCCCTTTGTCTCCACGCTGAACTCCTTCGACGGCAGCGTGGTGGCCAACGCCGCCATCGTGCCCGCCGGAGTGAACGGCTCGGTCAGTGTCTATGTCACGAGCGCCACCGACGTCGTGATCGATGTCAATGGGTATTTCGTGCAACCTTCGGGTGACGACGGATTCCTGTTCTACAGCCTGGCGCCCTGCCGGGTTGTCGACACGCGCCCAGGCCAGGGGCCAACCGGCTTCTTTGGACCACCGTCGATGGCGGCGAACGGGAGCCGCACCTTCCCCATGCCTCTCAGCCCGTGCGGAATTCCGGACACGGCCAAGGCCTTCTCCCTGAACGCGACGGTGGTTCCACCCGGCGCGCTGAGTTATCTGACCTTGTGGCCCTCCGACAAACTTCAGCCGTTGGTCTCGACGCTCAACTCGTTCCTGGGAAAGGTGGTGGCGAACGCGGCGTTGGTGCCCGCCGGAAGCAATGGCCTGATCAATGCGTTCGTGACCAATACGACCGATCTGATTCTGGACATCAACGGGTACTTCGGCCCCCCCGGGCGCGCCAACGCGCTCTCGTTCTATCCGGTAACCCCTTGCAGGGTCGCCGACACGCGCGTCGCCACGACCCCGTTCGGAGCCCCCACGATGGCTGCCGGGAGCACGCGAGCCTTCGCCATTCCGAGCAGCTCGTGTTCGATCCCCTCAACAGCCCAGGCGTACTCGCTCAACTTCACGGCAGTGCCCGCCGGGACTTTGGCGTACCTGACCGCGTGGCCGACGGGTTTTCCCCAGCCGTTGGTGTCGACGCTGAATTCGTTCGACGGCCGGGTGGTAGCGAATGCCGCCATCGTGCCCGCGGGTGCAAACGGCGCGGTCAGCGTATTCGTCTCGCACACGACGGACGTGGTGATCGACATCAACGGGTACTTCGCACCGTAGCGTGTGGCTTTGTGTAGCCCTCACCTCGACAAAAGGGGCGCGGCCCTCCCGGAGCTGCGCCCCTTCCGGACTAACGACGCTACACGGGCACCGCGGAGATCGACAGGCGTCCGCCCGCGGTCAGGACCAGCGGCCGCCGGAAGCGGATCGTGAGTTCTCCGTTCTCCACAGCCGCTGTCACCGGGACACCGCATTCGACCTTCGCCGCCCGGCTCAGAAAGGGCAACCGGAGCGTCGCCAAGTCCAGTTGTCCTTCGTCCACATCGATGGCCGCCTCCAGTTTCCGCGCCGTGAGGGTCTGCGAGTAGCTTCCCCACGAAGAGCCCGCTACGTACAGGCAGCGGAAGGCGCCCGGAGCCTGCCGGGGGAAAAAGGCCATTGCCCTGGACGGCGCCGAGTAGTGGAATCCGGAAAGAGCCGTCAGCAGCGACCAACTCGACATCGCGCGGGCATAGTGATGGCCGCATTCCACTTCATCCCAGGGATTCCGCCGCTCGCCATCGTAGCGGGCGCGCACGGCATCCACGACCGCGACACCCTCATTCACCATCCCCTCGTAAATCAGGTGCGCCGCGACCTGGTATTCGATGCCGGTCCAGACTTCATCGGAGTAGACGAAGGGAAGGGCAGGGCGCTTGCCTTTCGGCCAACTGCACAACAGCAGTCCTGCCTCGTCATTCATGGCGTAAATCCGCTGCGTGTTGGGAAACTCTTCGAAGCTCTGACGGAAGTTGTAGCGAAAGATGGACTGGAGCGCGGCGCGAAGATGGTCATGCGGCAGAAGCTTGCCCAGGCCCACCACCTCGGCGAACCATTGGCCTAACACCTGGTCGGAGAGGCAGCCCTCGCCATACTGATACTTGGCCGCCGCCGGACGATCCTCGGAAACCTTCTGGACGTAATACTCGCCATTCCACAGAAGCCGGTCGAGGTTGGCGCTGCCTTTGGACCGCAGGGCCTCATACTCCTCCGCCGTGCCGTGGTCCCCAAGATGCTGCGCCATGCGGGACGCGGCCGCCAGCGCGCCCAGGTAGAGCGTGCCCATCATGGAGTTCGGGCCGTAGAAATTGATGTCGTAGGTGTTGTGCTGCTCGCCCTCCATCACGCCGTCGCGATCGGCGTCCCAGGAATTCCAGGCGTACTCCAGCGCCCGTTTGACCTGCGGCCAGAGCCGCCGCAGCCAGACATCGTCACCGGAGATCTGCCACTCGCGGTAGACCTTCAGGACGCAGCCCATCTGGCCGTCGGCGGCAGGATGGTTGTTGTTACCGCCGGGCCGAGGCGGAACGGGGGTGCGAAAGCTCATGCTGCCGTCGGGCCGCAGGTTCATCAGGAAATCCAGGTCGCGCATGCTGCGCTCGAGATCGGGGTAGAGGTGCGCCAGCGTCTGCTCGTAATTGAACACGTGGGTACAGTTCATCGGGCAGCACCCTTCGTTGTCGCCGCAGCCCTCGAAGGCCATCACCACCTTGTTCTCGGCCACCATCACGGTGTTGGTCCGCAGGATCGAGGCCTGGCTCGAAACCGCGTCAATGACCGAAGGCGGGAGCGTCGACCCATGGAGAACGTCGCGGTAGCGGCGAGACCGGCGCCGCAACTCCGCGAGGTTCCGCATCAGATAGACCGCCGGCTCCCACGCAGACGGCCAGCGCGTACCGTAGTGATTCCGGATCACGGCCCCGCCTTCCTTGCCGGGCGAGTAGTTCTCGACGTTGGGGAAGTGCCAGCTCAAGACAAAATCCACGAGCCGGGATTCGCCGGGAGCCAGCGTGAAGTGGGACGCGAGGGTGGCGTATTCGGTGGCGCCTTCCGCGGAAGGCTCGGCCGGCGTGTTCTGGAAGCGGCCCTGCAGGAGAAACTCGTCCCACCATTTCTGGAAATCGTCCCACCACGCTCCGTGCTCCCAAGCCAGACGGTAGGAGACGTCTGCGCTTTCTGTCGCCAAAGCCAGGGACCCGTAACGCGCGGCATCCGGCCGGTGCTTGCGGGAGCTCATCAACACTCCCCGCAGGCCGGCCTCGCTCCGGAACTCGTTCACGTTTGCGCCAAAGAACGCGGCCTTGCGGTCCGACAGATTTCCGTACAACTTGGCCTTGCCGTCGTAGCCGACGGGATTCATGGCCGAGAAGGCGAGGGCCACGTCGAGATTGGACGGAGCGCGGGACGTCACGCGATAGGACAGGACCGCCACGGGAAGACTCGAGCTGTCGGTGTCGAGCGGCACCATCGGGTTGAACGCCTCCATCGACACAGTCACGGGCAGTTTCGGATCCTGAAACTGAATCTGTGCGAACGGGTAGGCGCCGGTGAACACCGCATCCCGAAAGCGCGGCAGGCCGAGTCCTTGTTCGCGGTGCGCGCCGAATCCGCCGGTGTAGGGCGGCAGCGGACGCCGTTCGATCACGCGCGCGAGGGGCCGCGCAAGGCCTCCGCCCGAGAGGCGCATGGAGGCGAAGGTGAAGGGCAGGACGCCGCCCTTGTTCGGGCGATTGAAGATCTCCCAGTCACGAAGGTTGCCGAATCCGCCCAGCGAGACCGTACCCGTGCCGATGCCGCCCAACGGGAAGGCAATCTCTCGAAGAGCTTCGCCTCGAAACGTCCGGCCGAGGACGTTCCGCGGGCCGCCGGGAGCGGCCGAGACTCCGCCAGCGACGGCGGCAGTTGACGTTTGGAGCAAGGTTCGTCTGGAGATACTCATGGATTCCTCTGCCTCAGGGCCTCTTGAAACGGCTGTCGTCGACCGGGACATTCGGCGACACTCCTCGCCGCACGATCCGGATCAGGTCGGGGCTCACGTGCCGGAGCGTGTGGGCCACCTGAACGCCGGCGGCCTCCCGGTAGTCTTCGTAGTAGACGCGAACCAGGCGGGAACTTCCGTCTCGCCCGGTCTCGGGCGATTCGCGGCAGAGCAGCAGGCCGGTGTCCGCCGCGAAGAACAAGGTTTCCCTCGATCCCTCCGGCGTGGACGCGAGCACCTCGATGGCGTCCCGCCCGTCCTGCCTGGTCCGCTTGGTCACGGCGAATCTCGCGTAGAGTTCTCTCCACGTCAGCGGGTTCTCGAAGAGGGCATCGCGGCGCATTTCGGCAAGGCGGCCCCCGGTCAACTCCTCCACACCATATTCGGGAGTTTCCATCCATCCCTTGTTCCCGTCAAAACATTGCTGCACGACCCCGTAATGCTCCACGTGATAAGCCCGCAGCAGGCGGTTCGGCGCTTTGAAGAACTCCCCGAACCGGCCGAACGAACCGAACGTGGGGGACTGGACGGTCCCCATCGCGGCGCGAGTGGCGATTCCCTCGAGTGCGGCCTTGCCGCCGAGTGCGCGCAGGTGCCGGTCGATCACCTCGTCAGCCGACGGCAGCGTGGCTGCCTGCGGCGCCAGGGCCGTGCATGCCGCAAGAAACAGGATTGTGATTCTTCGCATGAGACCTCCTAATCCGTTCGAGCCTCCGGCCGGAGCCGCAGCAGGAGGCTGTCTTTGAAGGCGAAATTGAGCTTCGGGTTCACTCCGTCGAGCAAGCCGAGGCTGCGCCGGTTGGCGTAGTCGTAGATCGCGTAGGTGCGGTGTGGATCGAGGCCGCGGAGTTCGATCTTGAACTTGTCGCGCGGCCACACGTCGGCGAAGATGCCGTAGTACAGGTCCTGCCCTTTGCGGAGAACATGGACTTCGGGCTTGTCGAAGGCGAGGTCGTACAGGTTCACGTATTCGGCGTGCGAGAGATCCAGCTCCCGATATTCCCGGAACCAGCGCGTCCATAGAGCGCGCTGGCGATCGTCCAGGCGGCGGTAGAACGTGGTCAACTGCGCGCCCGTGCCCATGGCGCTTTCAAACGATTCCGGCACCGAGTAGCCCGTCCACTCGTGCATGGGCACCTGGTAGCAATCGCCGACCGGAAACGTGCCCCCGCGAATCGCTTTCTCCACCTTCACCCGGCCGCGGGCTTGTTGAGCGCTGACGGGGTCGGATGCATTCGCGAGATCGTAATACGGCATGTAATACGGAGAATGCGGCAGCGAGCAGATGCAGACCTCGTGCAGCGAGCCCGGCTTCAGGCGGCGCAGGGTCGTCTGGATCATCTCGAAGAGTTTCGGCATGGCCTGGAAGGAGTCGATGGGTGAGCGGTGATGGTGGGCCGGATTGAAACACGCCGGCACCGCGGAGAGCCCCTGGTAGTCGCTGTAGGCGCCGTCGAATCCCCAAACGGAAACGGCCCGCGTCAATACCTGGCGGATGAGGTCCATGCTCGGCGGATAAGCCGGGCAAAGCTGAAGCAGGCCGGGAAGATCCAGAGGATTCCTGCCGTTCTCGTCCTCGATCAGCAGATCCCTGCGCTCCCGGGCGAGGCGGCTCTTCGGATCGACTCCGATCGGATACCACCAGAAACTGGTCCGGAAGCCTTCGCCGTGTAGCTTGCTGACCAGGGCGATCATGTCGGGTTCGCCATTGGGGAACTTCCCGGGCTGCCGGTTGATCTGCCAGTCGCCCATGAAGTCGAACCATCCCATGTCGACATTGGCGACCCGAATGCCCATGGACTTCAGCTCGGGCAGCGCGTCGAGGATATTGCCGACGGTGAAGCGCTCGACCCAGCCCCAGCTCTTCCAATAGGGCTCGTGCGCGTAGTCGGACGAAGAGTCGGGGATCGTGATGCCGCGACGCCGCAACAGCCGGCCATAGGTCTTCAACGCATCAAAATAGTCCAGGTGGTGGAAGACCATCGCGGTCAGTACCGTCCGGTATTCGGCGCCCGGCTGTAGCCACTCCAGCTGGCCCAATTTCGCCAGCGGCGCCTCCATCACGGAGAGGTCCACCCTCCGGTCGGGGCGAACTTCCACTGGGAGCGATAGCCACTGAGGAGTCTTCTCCAGGTGCATCAGCGCGACGCCCATGCGCGGGCTCCACACGTCGATGAACGGCATGCCGCCGCCCATGCCTTCGGCCCCGCGCACGTCGCCCACTCCCTGGAAATTGCTCTGGCGGAAGTCCGGGTCAAGCCGTATCAGGGCGTAGTCGTTCCCCCACTTGTACGCGCCGCCCTGAAAGGAGGCGAACTCGAACGACTTCGCCTCGGGCTCGGCGAGATGCCGGTCGAGCAGGACGCGCTGGCTGTAGACCCGGTCGAGGTGCAACGGCCGATCTCCCAGGTTGCGGTACGTGGTCTCGAAGAGGGCGGTGTCGGGGAACTGGTCGGGAAGGCGCACGCGGGTGGTCCGTTCGATGCGGATCGACCGGGTCCTGTCGTCGAGGACGCCGGTGATCTGGGCCTCGAGGGCGGGGCCGAACTCCGCATCGTCCACGCGGCGTTGGGAGGTCCGCTTCCCATCCACAGCAAAGGCGAAGCAGTCGACGCCCGAGATCACCAGGCCGTCCTGAACGCTGGGGTCGTAGGCAAGGATGTTGCCCTCCAAGCCCGCGGCGCGCCACACGGTGCGGCGTTGGAAGTGACTGTCAAGGGTCAGGTGGATTCGGCCGGACTGCACGAAGGTGTCGGCGTATGCGGTGGCGAGGAACAGAATCAATAGGACGGCTCTGATGTGGTGGTGCGCGGGACCCCCTCGCTCACGCTCGGGGCTGAAAGGCTGGGGGCCGCAGCGCTCGGAGACGCTCCCATCAGTCATGAGGGAGCCCTCCACGGCAGGCCGCGCTCTTCAGCCCCGTCATCCAGCGAACCGCATTGTCGTGGAAGATCTTGCGAAGGACAGCCGGAGGCAGGTCCAGCCCCTGAACGGTCCGGCCGCCAGATGCGAACGTTTCGTTCGTGGCGAAATACCTCCAGTCGCTTTGGTAACGCGCCTCAAAACGCTCGATCGCGGCGCCGGGATTCTGCCACGTGATCTCCATCAAATCGGTACCCCAGAGCACTCGATCCTGGTAACGGATCAGGAAAGCCCGCACTTTCTCCCGAGGCTGCCGCATCAAATTGGGCAGGCGCGCAGCCGTGTCCACCGCAAAGTTGGGATAGCGGTCGAAGCGCTTCGCAACTTCGTCCACGTCGTGCTCCAGGCTGCCCAGGTGGCACCCGATCACCCGAAGCTTGGGATGAGCGGCGAGCATACGGTCCCGTGCGAAGACGATCTGTCCATAAGAGGGCCGCTCTGGGTGGAGAAACATGTGCCAGTCCGGGTTGCTCCTGAAGTAACCGTAGTGCGGGTCGGCCGGATTGGGGGGGTGCCAGGAACTTCTGGGCTCGCCCAGATGCGCCATCACGGTGCGGCCGCTCGCCGCGATCATGTCGAGCACCGGCGCAAACGCCGGATCGTCCGGCATCACATAGCGGCCGTCGCCGGACTTCAGGTCCAGGCCAATGGACTTGTAGATCTTGACCGCAACCGCGCCGCGGTCAAAGGTCGATTGAAGGTGTTGGATCGTGCGCCCGGCGAAACCGGATTGCTCGAAACCCGCCGGATCGAAGGTGGACGCCCAGGCGATCCTGCCGCGGCTGTGGGACGCAAGGTTCGCCGCCCATGACGTTTGCGGCTCGGTCTTGTCGAACCCCGGCGTGTGCGGATCGATCAGGGTGACGTCGACGAGGCGGACATCAAGCCGCTCCAGCATCGCGAGGAACGCATCGGGCGGAGGGCAGACGTGCGCGTGGGCATCGATTCTGGGGATCGGGACCTTCCCGGACTCTGCTCCGGCGCACCCCAATCCCATCGCCATCAGTCCAGCCGCCAGCCTCGAAATGAGTGCGTTCACGAGAAGTCTCCTTTGCGGACTATTGCGTGGCTTGAGCCACACCCGCCTTCACATGCACGGCCAGGAACTCGATGACGTCGTTGATCGCGGAGGTCAGGTCGGATCCCCGCAGGCCGTGAGACGCCCCTTTGATCAGCACGAGTTTCTCGTCGATACCGGCGGAGCGCAGAGCCTGGTGCAGCCAGATCGACTGTTCCGCTTTCACCAGCGGGTCGGCTTCTCCATGAAATGTCAGCACGGCCGGCCGGGCCTTGCCGATTTGATGGATGGGAGATGCCATGCGCAGAACTTCGGAGGCGCGGTCGCTGGTGCCGAACACAGTCTCGAGCAAACGGGCGGACGACATGCCGAGATGGGTTTCCCCTTCGGGTTCGGCCTGCCAGCGGGGCAGGTCGGCCGGACCATAGAGGTTGACTACCGCCCGGATTCCAGGTTCGGACAGGCCCAGCAGCAAGGCCAGATGGCCTCCGGCGGAATCGCCGAGAACGGCGACCCGGCCGGGATCGATCTTCAGCTCGGCGGCGTGCGCGCGCAAATACCGCACCGCCTCGCGCACGTCCTCGATCTGCGCGGGAAACGGGTAGCGCGGCGCCAGGCGGTAGTCGACACTGGCGGCCGCGTATCCGTTTTGCGCGAGCAGTCCAAGCGCCACGCCATACCCTGACTTGCTGCCGCTCTGCCAGGCCCCGCCGTGTACGCAAACCACCAGAGGGAAGGGCCCCGCGCCTTCCGGCTTGATGAAGTCCAGCTTAAGGTCGACGCCGCCGGCCTGGCCGTACACCCGATCGTGCTCGATCGAGGGCGCGCCCGGACCCTGCGCGGCAAGTGCGGAGACGGCGGTCCGAAGCGCCGTCGGGGTTCGAGCGGCAAGGAACCAGATAGCCAGCCCCAGAAGGGCGGCAGGCGCCAGGATTTTGAGCGGAGTCGTTCGTTTCATCGCGCTTACCTGGGGAACCTCTGCTCGCGCGAGAGCATCGCCGGAAATGGCTTGTGGGGCTCCGTCTGATACCAATAGGCGACCGAGGACAGGTCGTCGGTCAGCGGCTGGAACTTACCATTCGGCCACCAGCCCAGGGTCTGGATGGTGACGCGAAGGTTCTTCTTGAACCGGATCGGATCAGGGACGTGCCAGCGGTAGAGGGCATGCTTGGGAATCTTGCCCGCATCCTTGCGGAACAGGGGATAACCGAGAAACGGCGTAGAAAAAGTCGTGTCGGCGAAGCCCCACGCGCCGCCGAAGTAGTCTTCCGTGCCGGTGGTGCAGATGGTCGGGAACTGCGCGTCGCCATCCAGGTAGAATTTGACCTCGCCCTCGCCCCACCACCCGTTCGAAAGCTGCTCCCAGCCGACAAAGGTGCCGACGTAGTGACCCTGTCCTTCGATTCCGTCGGCAATGACGTGCTCCGGCCGCTCCCGGGTACCCATGCTGCGACGCCAGACGGCGTGGAAGTACGCGGCGTCTTCCGGCACCGCTTCCAGCGCGTAGGTGATCTGGTAGAAAAACCCTCCGATATCCTCCGGACTCTGGTTTTCGATCGTGATCTTCGCGTGCTTACGGAAGGGCATCGGCCAATACGAATTGAAGCCGCCCGCGGGATTGACCGCGATCATCAGCGAGTTGACGTTGTAGCGAAGGCCGTGCGCGTTGGCGAAGAAATCGCCGAGCGGGCTCTCGATCGAGGGCGCGGCCTCGCCGTCCCAATACACTCGCAGAATGCAATTGCGGTAACACTTCTCGGAGACCGTGATCCAGATGTGCTGGATGACGCCGGGCCCCGCGACGTCGGCGAGCGTGACCGTCTTGCGCCTCTCCAGGTCGATCGCCGGCCGGACCTTCCATCCGAGGCCAAGCTGCGTCGCCGCGCTCGGGGGAACCGGGACAGCCCTCGCTCCCCCGGCCCTCTCTCCGGTCGGGTTCTCGGCGGAGATGGACCGGGTCTCCGAATTGCGCAACAACGACAGGCCCGACATGCCGAAGAATCCAGCGGCGGGCGCTTGCGCAAACAGCACACTACCGGCAATCGAGCCCAGGAGTGCCGTTCGAGCGAGTACGCGATAGGTCATAAATGAGTCCTCTTTTCATCAGTGCAGAAGCGACTGTCCGTGTATAGGCCCGTAGGCCCCTAACTCCGTGATCGAGGTGAATCGCGGAGGATCCTTCGCCAATCCCCGCGCCACGCCAACATTGCCCACAATTCGGATGGCCCGGGTTTCGACGGGATCGAAGAACAACAGGTACTCCGCGAAATGAGCTTTGACAACAGGACGGTCGCCAAGCGGGACCGAGGGAGAGGCGCGCAGGTGGTTCACCACACGCCAGGCGCCGTCCGGGTCGCGGTGCTCCACGTTCAGATCGGTAAACCATCCGGACGCTTCCTCGATGAACCCGGTGGTCAAGGCGAGGAGCCCGATCTTCTGCGGTTCCGCCCACTCGTACCCGTAGGCATCGGTTCGCGGGGCCGATCCGGCGCCCAGGCTGAGGAACGTCGCGCCCTCGCCGTTGCGCCGGCCGTCGCGGAGGGCCTCGACCGAGTTGGTGAATACCGTGGCTGGCGTGTCGATGATCAGGAGCTTGCGCAGCGAAAGATCCGGGCGTTCGACCGGCGCGAGAATGGCTGTGGCTTTCCGGGCCAGGTTCTCCCCGCGGACCACCAGATGGACCTCTCTCCGCAGGGTCGCCGGCCCGGAGCGGACTTCGAGCGTCAGGGGGTATACGGCGGGGCGGCTGTGGGCGGTCCCGGAAATACGGCCGGCATTGAATTGCAGGCCCTGCGGCATTTTGCCGTTGATCCGCTTCCAGCGGAGCGGGGGTTTGGATGGTGCGGGAGGGACCCCCTCCCTGACGGTCGGGGCTGCAGCGGTCGGGGCTGCAAACCCAGTCACCAGGAACTCGTAGCTCACCGGCATCCCGGCCTCAACCACTGGCATAGGACCAGAGGGGAATTCGAAGGGCGGAACAAACCCGGCGTCAGCCTTCACCTCGTAATATTCAACGCCGTCCTCGACAACCCGGCGGCCTCCGCGACCCAAAATGACCTTCTCGCCCTGATCCGCCATCCTCCGGGCGATCGCCTTCAGGCTGGCATCCGGCATTCCTTCGCGCGTGACGTTGAAATACCGGTCGTTGAACGGCTCGGACCATTGCCGCTCCGGAAATGGATACAACAGGTTTCGCGGAATCCCCCGGGTCCCGTGCACAATGCCCAGCAGACCCGAAAGCGTGGCCGCCTGGTTATCTGCGTCGAACCCCAGCGCGCAGGCGATGTCCAAGGTCCGCTGGAAGTCGCCGCCCCCGTAGAGCAGCGCCAGAATGCCGAGGGCGCCGTTGAGATTCGCATTGGTAGCTGTGCGGGTGGATTCCGGTTCCCCGAAGTACAACTTCTGGAGCGATTCTTTTCTGGCCGCCTTCCAGTCCGTGGGGTGTTTGCGGTAAAGGGCGATCATGTGATCGATCATTTCCGCATACTTCGATCCGGGCGGAAGCGCAGCCTTCCCGATCGCGATCAGCCTCTCGACGTCACCCTCGAAGAACGCGGCGGCGTACATCGCCCCGTAGTGCACGGTTGGCTGAATGGCCCAATCGTCGCTCATGATGCGCGCCGCCCACGCCGATTTCGCCGTGGCGTACGGGATCATCCCCGGCGCCGTCACGGCCCAGATCTCGTTCACCAGTTGAGGATCGATCTGAAACCAGTGAGGGTTGACGGATTTCATTCCGGTCCACGGCGGCGTCAGGCCGTAGTTCATGGCCGCGACGGCGGCTCGATTCGCCAGCCAGACATCTTTGCGGACATGCCTCCGCCAGAATTGGGCAAGCTGTTCATAGGTCGGCTCTGGCCCGTGCGCCTCCATGGCGGCGAGATACACGTACTCGATGTCCGTATCGTCGTCGGAAAAGGCCCCATTCAGCGACTTCATCCGCTGGGCGCCCCGCCCGCCGTAGCCGAGAGGAAACCGATCCGGCCCGGGCTCGTGGAAATACTTCTGCTCGTGCGCCAGGCCGTAGATGTTGCCGGCGCACTGTCCCAACCACGACGCGTAAACCTTGTCGCGGTACTCGGCCACGGAGATTTTCCGCGGCGCGGAGGCCTGGGCGAAGAACGTGATGGACCACGCAAGCCCGCAGAGAGTCCAGGCTGGATGATGGGTCATGGAGTCCGCCTCGGAGCCCCGCGCCGGGTTCCGGGACCCGGCGCGGGAGCCGTCTTCGAGGAGCGTTACCAGTAGAGCCGCAGACCTAGCTGCAGTTCACGGGGATCGTTGCAGGTAGACGACACCTGGCCGAACGTTCCGCCGTCGATCGTGGTGTTGGGCCCGCAGAACTGCGGGTGGTTGAAGGCGTTGAACGCCTCTGCTCGGAACTCCAGCTTCATGCTCTCGCTCCACAGGTGGAAGTCAAAGGACTTCAGCAGCGAGAGGTTCGCGTTGTTCACACCCGGAGTGCGGATGCTGGCGAGCGTGCGCGGAGCATTGCCGAGCGTGTATTTCGCCGGCTTGACGGCGACTTCCGGATTGGCGAAGTATTGCTGCCGGAAATTGTCGCCATCGGCCCTGACCAGGTCGCCGGTGAGGTTGGGACGCTGCGCTCCATAGGTCGGCAGGGGCTGGCTTCCTTTGAACGACAGGGACAACGGCTGGCCGGCCGAGAATCGCCAGATGCCGTTGGTCTTCCAGCCTCCGAGGATGGCATTGACGGCCGGATGCCATCCGCCGCCAAGGCCTTTGCCGCGGCCAAATGGCAGTTCATACACGTAGCTGATTCCCACCACGTGCGGAATGTCGAAGGGCGAGATGGAACGCTCCATGCTCCGGTCGTTCGGATTCTGCAGGCTGGAACCGATGCCAGCCATCCAGCCAAGGCTGCCGACGGAAGCGTCGTCCATCGATTTCGACCAGGAGTAGGTGGCCAGCATCTGGAGCCCGCGAGAGAAGCGCTTTTCGACCTTGATCTGAAGCGCGTTATAGATGGAGTTCGCCACCGGTAAGGGCACCGTGGAGAAGGCCGAGAACTGCGGGTACGGCCGCTGCAGTTGCCCTTTGGTGATCACCGGCGTGCCGAGCGTGGCAGTGGCCGGAACATACCCGTAGAACGGGTTCGGCACCAGGGTGGTGAGATCGCCGAGTTGCGCGGCGCTGTACTTCTCGATTTCCGGACCGAAGGTGTTCGCGTCGCCGCTGCCGCCGTAGTAGAGTTTGGTTCCCTTCTTGCCCAGATAGCTGAGGTCGAACAGGAAGCCGCCGTTGAGTTCTCTCTGGTAGCTGAGCGTCCAGGTTTGCTCGTACGGCGTCGAGGTGAGAGCGTCGGATCGCGTCGGAGATCCGGTGATGGCCTCGCCGACAAAGGACATCGCGCCCAGGCTGGAGCCGGGAGGCACGAGCGGGCCGGTCCCCGGGAACGGATCGGACAGGCGGCAGCAGGGAGTCTGCCCGTCGCCCTGATAGTTGGTGATCCAGGGGGTGCTGCGGCTGAATCCCTGGGTGCCGCTACCCGCGCCGGCCGCGCCGCGAATCGTGCTGGCGAAGAAGATGCCATAGCCGCCGCGGATGACATTCTTGGGAGAGAGGAGGTACGCAAAGCCAACCCGCGGCGACCAGTTGTTGCGGTCCCATCCGAACGAGTGGCGGTTCGAGTCGTCCACGAACTGCATGCCGCCCTTCAGGTTGGGCATGCCCGGCACCTGAAGGGGAGAGGCCATGTCGAGGTCGATGAAGCTCTGCCGGTTGTATCGTTCGGTCCGGGGAGTCTCGATGTCGTAGCGTCCCCCCAGGTTCAGGGTCAGCCGGTCCGTGATGCGCCAGTTGTCCTGCAGGTATCCCGTAAACGCCAGGTTCTGCGTGCTGACCCATGCGGGCATCGAGTAAAAGGATGCCGACGGAACGCCAATGCCGGTGAGAAAGCCCGCCATGTCGTCGCCTCCGCCGGCGTAGTAATACTGCGCCGTGGAGAAGTAGGCAAACGCAAACAGGCCGCCGGGGACGCCGGGTTGAACGAAGTTGGTCCGGTGGGCGCGCGCGCCTCCGCCGACCTTCAACTCATGACGGCCCTGAATGCGGCTGACGCTGCCGTTCAGGTCGTGAACATCCAGTCCCCTGCGCAGCATCAGGTACGGGAACGAACCGATGTTGACCGCCTGGGGCGCCGCGTACGAGTTGATCGCGATCGATGGACTGGTCTTGAAGCCGGACCGCCGCATGTAATCGGGCAGGCCCAACGTGGAAACGGGATCTTCGGGGAAATTGGTGGCGACGTCCCGTTGATCGGTGAATTGCCGCGTGAACCCGTAGGAGAAGCTGAGCAGAGTCGTGGCGTTCACCGTGTGGGTGTGGTTCGCGGCGAGCAACGGCGCCGTAATGACGGCCGGGCCGGTGATCGTCGGGTTGAAGACGTTGCCGTACGGATTCGTCCCCGAGAGCTTTCCGTGTTGCCGTGAGAACTTGAGGCTGCTGCGGTCCCGATCGCTGAACGCGTGGTCCAGCTTCAGGTCCCATTGATAGCCGTTCGTGGTGCTGTTGCCGACGCCCGCCCAGTTGCGGCGGCGGTTGTAGTTCGCCTGCCCCACGCCGACATTCGGCATTGGGAAGTACTGCATCAGCTTCAGCGCCACCGGGTCCATCAAGTTGCCGGGAGTTGCCGGAAGCTGCATTCCCGTGCCGTTCAGCCGCGGACTTCCGGGGCTCATGTAGGTGGCCATGTTGTTGAACGGGATGTACCCGGTACGCACCGGGACACCCAGGCCCGCGTTGTAGATGCCGGTATACGGATCCCAGAGCTGCCCGTTGGGGTCGGCGCACATGCCGCTCGCCGAGAATCCGGCGGAGCAGATTTCGCCGAAATCGCCTTTGCGCATGGCCGCGCTCGGCACGCCGGCCTGATAGGTCTGGGCGCTGGTGTCGAGCAGTCCTTCGACGTTGGCGAAGTAGAACGTCTTGTCCTTCTTGATTGGCCCTCCGATCGTGCCGCCCATCCGGTTGTACCTCCGTCCGGCAAGCGGCTGATTGTAGGAATTGCCATACCAGGTGTTGGCGGTCAGTACGTTGTTGCGCAGGAACCAGCTTGCGCTTCCATGGAGGTCGTTCGATCCGGAGCGCGTGACGACGTTCATCACCGTGGACGCGCTGAACCCAAGGTCGGCGCTGAATCCGGATTGCTGGACCTTGAACTCCTGAACCGCGTCGACCGAAGGCTGATACAGGGGAATGATCCCATCGGCCTCGTGGGTCGACGTGCTCACTCCGTCCAGCAGGACATCCGTCTGCGCGTTGCGGCTTCCGTTGGAGATGAAGTTGGTGGAATAGTACGAAATCTTGAACCCGCCCGAGGGCTGCGTGATCCCGGCGGCGAGTCCGGCCAGATCGAAGACCCCCCTGCCGAGCAGCGGGAGTTCATTGATGAAGGTCCGGTTGAGTTCCTGCCCGGTGGCCGAGTCCTGTGTGCCGAGCGTTGTGACCGAACCCGTCACTTCGACCGATTGCGCACCGGCCCCCAGGGTCAGGGCGATGTCCAGGCTGGCGTTTTGATTGACCGCAAGCACAATGCCTTCCTGCGTGAAGGTCCTGAAGCCGGAGGCTTCGACGCTCACGCGGTACGTGCTGGGCGGAAGGGCCCGTACCAGGTAGCGGCCGCCTGCGTCCGTGGCCGCGGTGAAGGTCAGGCCCTTGCCAACGTCCGTGACAACGACTTTGGCTGCCGGAACCAGGGCGCCGGACGGGTCGGTCACCACTCCGGTCAAGGTTCCGCTGTACAGTTGGGCCATGGCGGGGCTTGCGATGAGACAGAGGAGCGCAACCGCGAGTCCCAGCCGGCAGACGGCGGAACCCCCGGTTGCCCGTATGAAGTTTTTGAATGGCAGCATGATCAACCTCTACTCGTGCGAGAGGGCCGGGACTTGTCCTGCTCTCGCGAGACTTTTGCGCACTTGCAACCGTGGAAGTCCGGCGATTTCGGGGCCGCCCGTTCCGTGGGCATGAGTGCGCGAAGGCCCGAAGCGCCAAAAAGAATCAGCCGGTCGAGAAAGAGTTCCGGCGTGTCCAGGAGGTTTTGTCCTTCGTGGAGCCGCCGCATGTCGTGACTGTTCAGCAGGGTGTAGACCACGCCTCCGAACAGAAAATGGGTCCAGAAGAACAGGTCGGACTCCGGCGCTCCCGGAGCCGCCCGCTTCAGAGCTGCCAGGAAGCGGGGGATCAATTCCTGGTACATGTGCTGCACAAACGCGCTCATCTCCGTGTCCGGCTCGTGGTGCAGCCGTCCGACGAGAAGGATGAAATTGGGATTCGAGGTCCATAGCTGGACCATGGGAGCGAAGAGCGCGTCGAGGACGGCTTCGATGGTCAGAGCCTGGTCGCCGGCGGCCTCGGCGGCCTCCAACGCTTGCAGACGCCGCTCGTTTAGGGGCCGGAAACTGCGCTCGTAGACCGCCTTGGCGAGAGCGTCCTTGGATCGGAAGTGGTAGTTGACGGCAGCGATATTGACCTCGGCCAGGTCCGTGATCTCTTTGAGGGAGGTCCCGCGGATGCCTTGCCGGGCGAAGAGGATTTCGGCGGCATCCATCACCCGCTCGCTGGTCGACTTGGTCGTGGCTTCAATGGCATTCATCGAAAATCGGGTTGCCTGCCTTTTTGATTAAAGTGTCCGATTGAAGTATTCGCTTGAAGTGAGCGCTTGTCAAGCCCCATTTTCTGGCTCCGGCCCACACGCCCTCGAACCGCGGGCATCAGAGGCTGTGAAAAATCGGCCGATCGCCGCCATGAAGCCTTCCGCGAGCGTGAGCGAGCGGTGGCGATGCATGTTGACCGGTGAGGAGCCACCGCTCCCTGACGGTCGCGGCTCCGAAAGAACCCGCGGACTGACGCCCGCGGTTTGGAGCCAACTGGGCTGGTCACTTTGAAGGAAGAGCCGTCAAGTTGGTAGAGTAAAGCCTATATCTGCCCGTGCGGGCGGAATCGGAGGAGAGATGATCGGTCAACTTCAAAAGGGATTCCTGTTTCCTCTGGCGGTTCTGGCTGTTGGGTTTTCCAGCGCCTCCGCACAGGCTCAGACGCTGTTCGGAAGCCCAAGCCCGATTACGTTTCCCAACTGCGTGATCGGGAGCGGAACCCTGTCGCAAAATCTCTCGTTGACCACTTCTGGCGGCAATATCAGTTTTCAAGGGCAAGCATCGACCGATGACGACCGGCCGTGGATGACCATTTCGCCACTCAACGGAACGGCACCGACGACCGTCACCGTATCCATCAACACGAACAGCTTGTCCCCGGGTACCCACACGGCATCGGCTCGATTTGCCTATCTAGGCACCAAGCAACTGAACGTGCCCGTCAGCTTTTCTTGCACGGTGCCCACCCCCAACCTCACGGGCTTGAACCCCACACAGGTCACCACTGGCACCACCTTCACCATGACGGCAACTGGCTCCAGCTTTCAAGCCGGCATTACCATGTTCGTGAACGGCCAGTCCGTGTCGACCACCTTCGTCAACAGCGGCACGGCCACCGCCGTCATCCCAGGCTCGCTGATTTCGACTTCCGGAAATTACACGGTCACCTTGCAGAACCCCGGCGGCGCGATGTCGAATGCCTTGGGATTCGGCGTCGTCGGGCCGGCGTTCCAGATTCAGGTCAGCGCCCTTGGCGGGTTCACCCACACGGTGGGAGCGGCCGCACCCGCTTCGAAAACCTTCAGCTACGTGACCACCGACGGAGGCAACCGCCCCGTCACCCTAACGCCGTCGACGCAGAACGGAGGCAACTGGCTGAGCGTTCAGGGAACCGGAAACACGCCGGGCACGGCCACCGTGTCGGTGAACCCGACCAACCTCGCCGCCGGAAACTATGCCGGCGCGATAACCGTCGCCGTTACCGGCGCGACCAATAGCCCTGTGACGGTCGGCGTCACTCTGGCCGTGTCCGCCGCGGTAACGCCGTCGCTCTCGGCGGCGCCGCCGAGCCTGTCGTTCACCATCCAGCAGGGCGCGGCCGCGCAGACCGCGCAGGTAGCGGTATCGACGAGCAGCGGCAACATTGCCTTCCAGGCCTCCACCTCCGGTGCGGGATTCTCTGTTTCCCCCGGTTCGGGGACCACGCCCGGCAACGTGACCGTTACCGCCAACCCGGCCGGGCTCTCGGTGGGAACTCACAACGGATCGCTTACCATCACGGCCGCCGGCGCCTCCAACAGTCCGATCAGCGTGCCCCTGACATTAACCGTTACGGCCCCTCAGGGCCAGCCGGTGTCGATCACCTCCGCGGGCGCTCCGGGAGGAACCGTGGGTGTGGGGTATTCGTTCGGGTTCGCGGCCAGCGGAGGGACGGGATCGATCTCGTGGTCCGTCTCGGCCGGATCCTTGCCCCCTGGACTGGTGCTCTCGCCGTCGGGCAGCCTGTCGGGCACGCCCACCACCGCCGGCACGTTCTCGTTCACGGTACGAGCGGCCGACACGGCCAACAGTTCCGCGACGGCCCCTGTCTCTGTCACCATCGCTCCCGCGGCATCGGTCCAGTTGAATCTCGCCCCTCAGTCGATCTCCCTTTCGTCGCCGGTAAACGGAAGCGCCACATCGCAGTCGGTGGGATACTCGCTGTCGAACGGCAGTTCGGCCTCCATCAGCGCGACGGCGTCGGGGGGCTCCTGGCTCGGGGTCCAGCTTTCGAGCGGTTCGACGCCCGGGACCGCCACCATTACGGCAAACCCTGCCGGACTGAGCGCAGGAACCTATAACGGCTCGGTTACGTTTACAGCGAGTCCGCCGAGCGGCCAGGTGTCCGCCAGCGTCTCCGTCACGTTTACGGTAAGCGGCGGATCAACGCAGCCCGCCCTGAGTGTCAGCCCGCCGTCGTTGTCGATTTCTGCCGCGGTCGGGGCAGCGGCTCAAACCGCGACGCTGAACGTCACTTCCACCGGATCGGCCCTGATCTTCAACGCCTCCACGTCCGGAGCCAACTGGCTTGCGGTTTCACCATCCGGCTCGACCACGCCCGCCAACCTGACCGTAACGGCGACTCCCGGCAGCCTCCCGGCCGGGACCTACAACGGCTCCATCACCATCGCCGCGGCCAACGCGTCCAACAGCCCGGTGACGGTGAACGTCACCCTGACCCTTTCATCCGGCCCGGCGACTCTGACGACCAACCCCACGCAGCTCTCACTCGACATTGTGCTCGGGAGCGGCTCGACGACCCGGGCCGTGGAAATCAGGTCCGGCGGAGTGCCGCTGTCCTTCTCGGCCAGTTCGATCGTGCCGTGGCTGACCGTGTCGCCGTCGAGCGGAACCACACCAACGCCCTTGATCATCACGGTGAATCCGGCTTCTCTGGGGCTGGGCGTTCACAGCGGTGCGATCGTCTTCAACACGCCTGGGGCGACCAATCCCACGCTGAGCTTCAACGTCCAGGTGACCGTGGCCACCCAGGCGCGGCCCGTCATCAGCCAGATCCAGCAGGGCGGCAGTTTCGCGCCGTCGATCGCGCCCAGCACCTGGATTGTGATCAAGGGCACGAACCTGGCGACCACGACCCGCGTGAACCGGCCCGATGAGATCGTGAACGGGAGCTATCCAACCTCGATGGATGGCGTTCGCGTCAGCGTGAACGGGCGGCCGGCGTTTCTCTATTACATCAGCCCGACGCAGTTGAACGTGGCCGCCCCCGATGACCCCGCGGTGGGCTCAGTCCCGGTCACCGTGACCGTGGGCACGCTGATCAGCGAGGTCGCCACGGCGCAACTGCAGCAGTTCGCGCCAGGGTTCTTCCAGTGGCCCGGAAACCAGGTGGTCGCCACCAACATCGCCTTTGAGCTGCGGGTGCGGCCCGGGACGTTCGAGGGCCTGCAGACCGTATCGGCCGAACCCGGCGAAGTGGTGGTGCTGTGGGGGACGGGCTTTGGTCCGACGAACCCGCCGACCCCCGCGGGTCAGGTGGTCGTTAACACGGGCCTTGTGGTCAGTCCGGTCCGGGTGACCGTCGGCGGCATCGAGGCGGAGTACTTCGGGGCCGCCATGACGCCGACGTTCACGGCCCTGTGCCAGGTGGCCATCCGCATTCCGCCCAATGCGCCGGATGGCGATCTGGCCGTGGTCGCAACGGTCGGCGGAATCTCGTCGGTCGCGAACGCGGTGATCAACGTCCGCCGCCGTTGAGCTACTTCTTCAGGATCTCGAGAGCGGCGGAAGTCAGCGCCATCACGCCGGTCTCGATGGTGGGGTGCGGCGCCGGCCAGTAGAGGGGCGAGTGCAGCGACGGCAGCGGCGGACCTCCTCGCTTGGATGCCGCCATTCGCTCCGCGTCGATCGTGCCGACGCGCATGAGAAAGATGGGAATCTTCGGCGCCTGGTCCTTGCCGAATCGCGAGAAATCCTCGCCGCCCATCTCCGGGTCGCGTTCGACGACTTTCCCGTCGCCCAACAGCTTCTTCCACATCGCGACCATCCGCTTCACCAGCGCCGGGTCATTGTAGGTGGCGGGCGTGAAGTCGTCGCTCACCACCTCCATCACCGGCAAGCGGCCGGCGGGAATGCCGGCCGCTTGCGCGAGCCCGTTGGCAATCCTGCGGATCGACGTGAGGATCATTTCCCGCGTCTCCTCCGAGTACGACCGGACGGTGAGCTGTAGCTTGACCTCGTCCGGAATGATGTTGTGCTTGGTGCCGCCGTGAATGGAGCCGACGGTCACCACGGCCGAGTCGATGGCTTTGACTTCGCGGCTCACGATGGTCTGGAGCGAAAGAATGATCTGCGCCGCCAGCACCACCGGATCCTTGGTGGCGTGGGCGTAGGCGCCGTGTCCCCCGACGCCTTTCACCGTGAGATTCACGGAGTCGACATTGGCCATGGCAAAGCCTTCGCGGTAGCCCACGTATCCTGTCTCGAGAGCCGCGTCCGTGTGGATGCCGAGGGCCATGTCCGGACGCGGAAAGCGTTGGTAGAGCCCGTCCTTCAACATTGCCAGGGCGCCGCCGCCGCGCTCCTCGGCGGGCTGGCCGATCACCACCAAGGTGCCGCTCCAGCGGTCCTTGAGTTTCGGCAGCAATCGCGCGGTCCCGACCACGGCCGACATATGAATGTCGTGACCGCAGGCGTGCATCACCCCGGTATCGAGTCCCTCGTTGTTCTTGGTGCGCACCTTGCTCGCATACGGCCGGCCGGTTTTCTCGTCCACCGGAAGGCCGTCGAGGTCGGTGCGGATCAGCAGCGTCGGTCCCGGCCCGTTCTTGAGGACGCCGACCACTCCGTACCCGCCGACATTGCTGGTGACCTGAAAGCCCGCCGCCTGGAACTCCCGCGCAATCCGCGCGGACGTTTCCTTCTCGAGGAACGAAAGCTCGGGGTTCGCATGGAGGTGGCGGTACAGCGTGTCGAGCGAACTGACTTCGGCGCGGACGAGCGTGTCGAGTTCCGCGCGGGTGATCGGCTGGGCGAGCGCGGGAATGCCGACGACCGTGGCAAGAACGGTAAGGAGGAGCCGGAAGCGCATGAAGGTATCAGCATACAACGGTCGCGATTGGAGCCCACGGCGTAAGAACGTGTATGAAAATCGATTTTCCAATTTTGTGAATGTGTGGCTTCTGACGCCGGCCCGCCCAGTTCGGTCACAGGCGTTTTCCCAATGGCTCTTCCGATTGGCACGGAAGCCTTCCCCAACCGGCAGCCCACCCGGTGCGGCCTCCTGTCGTTCGATTCCAAACGCCGTCTCCCCCGGGTTGCTCACGCAGCCGGCCTCTCCCATTTCCAGCCCGGTCGGGATCGCTTGTCTTCCGTCCGGGAACGGTCGACACAAGCGACCTTGCGGAGTCTTTATACGGGAGAAGCCACTGCCGATCTCGAACCGTCGCGCCTGCCGGAGAGTCTTGCGCGTCATAGCGGAAACGAGCCGAAATAGAGGATCATGCAAAGAAACATCCATGCTTGACTTCAACCCCGTACGCACTGCAAGCCTCGCCCGCTGCCTGAAGACCGCGCTCCTGTTGCTCCCGGTGGGAATGACCGTTTGGCTGAGCGCCGCCGAGCAGAACCATCGAGGTTGGTCCGATTACGGCGGGGGACCCGATTCGTCCCATTTCATCGCACTCGACCAGATCACCAAGTCCAACGTGAGCCAGTTGCGGGTGGCCTGGGTGTATCCCACGGGTGATGACACGGCTTACCTGTTCAATCCGATCGTTGTCGATCACGTGATGTATGTGCTGGCGAGGAACAGTTCGCTCGTCGCGTTGGACGCAACCACGGGAAAGGAAATCTGGATCCATGAGAACCTCCCCGGCCTGTCCACCCGCGGCATCGCTTACTGGGAGAGCAGGAACCGCAAGGACCGGCGGCTGATCTTCGCCATCAACGACTACCTCCAGGAGATCGACGCCCGGACCGGCAAATCGATTCTCACGTTCGGGAAGGGTGGACTGGTGGACCTGAAGCAAGGCCTGGGCCGCGATCCCAGGACCATCAATCGAATTCAAACCGACACGCCCGGGCGCGTCTTCGAAGACCTGATTCTGCTGGGCTCCACACCCGGCGAAGCCTACCTGGCGCCTCCCGGCGACATTCGCGCCTATCACGTGACAACCGGCAAGCTGGTCTGGACCTTTCATACCATTCCGCATCCGGGGGAGTTCGGCTATGACACCTGGCCGAAAGATGCGTGGAAATACTCGGGGGGAGCGAACACCTGGGGCGAGATTACGGTCGATACGAAGCGGGGAATCGCCTACTTCCCCACCGGATCTCCCACCTACGATTACTACGGGGCCGACCGGATCGGGGCCAACCTGTTCGCCAATTCCCTGGTGGCGCTGGATGCGCGCACGGGGAAACGTCTGTGGCATTTCCAGTTGATCCACCACGATTTGTGGGATTACGACACCACGGCCGCGCCGCAGTTGCTCACGGTGAGGCACGACGGAAAACCGGTGGACGTGGTGGCGCAGTCGAGCAAGCAGGGATTCCTGTACGTGTTCGATCGCGTGACCGGCAAACCCCTGTGGCCGATCGAGGAACGGCCCGTGCCCAAAAGTCTGGTGCCGGGTGAGGAGGCCTGGCCGACGCAGCCATTCCCGACGGCGCCCCCGCCGTTCGCACGCCAGAAAGCCACGGCTGACGATGTGAACCCGTATATCCTCACGCCCGAGGAGCGCGCCGCGTGGAAGAAGCGGATTGCCGCCATGCGCAACGAAGGGCTGTACACTCCGCCGGGATTTACGGAGACGATCTCGATGCCCGGGGCACGCGGAGGATCGAATTGGGGCAGCGGCGCCGTCAACCCCACCAAAGGACTGATGTACCTCAACACGCAGGATTGGCCAACCATCTACAAGTTGGGTCTCGAAGATCCACTGGCGAAATCCGCCACCGATACCAGCGCCAAAGCGGTGTATGAGGCCCGGTGCCAGGCCTGTCACGGCGTGAACGGCGTGCGCTCCGGATCCGGTCCACCCCCGCTCGCCGCCATCGGCAAGCGTCGCAGCTTGGATTCGTTCCGCCTGTCGGTCCGGAACGGACGGGGGAAGATGCCCGCGTTCCGGGATCTGGAGGACGCCGCCGTCCAGCGACTCTTCGAGTATCTCGGAACCCTCGATCTGCCGGCGGGTGCCGCCGGCGAAGCGCAGGCAAAGAGCGCGGCCACGCGCGGGCCGGTGGTTGCCTCCGGAGGAGCGCCAGGAGGGCTCAAGGTCCGCCCAGGGAACGCGGATCAGTACACGCCGCTCGGCGGCCCTGCTTATCCGGCGGGGAGCCAGACGCCGCGCGTTCGTTACTACACGGACTGGGGCCTTTATCCCAATCAGCCCTATATCCTCGGTCCGCCCTGGTCGTCGGTGGTGGCCTACGACCTCAACGCGGGAACCATCAAGTGGAAGGTTCCCTTGGGGCAGGATGCCGTCGCCGAGGCCGAGGGGGCGCGCGACACAGGCGCCTTCATGGCCGAACATCACGGAATGATCGTGACGTCGACAGGGCTGATCTTCATTGCGGCGAGCGACGGCAAGATCCGCGCGCTCGATGAGGACACGGGCAAGGTTTTGTGGACTGCCACGCTGCCGGCAGGCTCGGAGGGCATCCCCGCGATGTACGAGGCCGGCGGACGGCAATTCCTGGTGGTTCCGGCGTCATCGAATATCAACTCAGGGGGTGGGCATCCGGGAAGCCGCGCCCCGCGGACGGTGCGCCCGGACCTGCCCAAAGGCTACGTCGCGTTCGCATTACCAGGCAAGTGAACGCATCCACGGCGAAGTACTTCGCGCCGCTGAACCAGGGTCTGGTTCCCGACGGCGATCCGGAGAGCCGGAAGTGAGCTAATCGCTTTTACCGGAGCCGATGGTGATGTGGTCTTCGACCTTCGTGACGCCGAAAGCGGCCCAGGCGGCGCGCATTGCTTCCTCGTGTTCGGAGCGCGAGCGGGCAGTGCCGCGCAGGCTCACGACCCCATGGGTCACATGCACCTTGATACGACTGCTGTCGACCAGGGCGTTGCGTCTCAGCGCGGCTTCGATGGACGCTTTGACGTCTGCCAGACTCACGGAGGGTTGAATGGCGATGTCATTACGGATGCCCGTGATTCCGTTCAGGGTGCGCAGCGCGCGCTCGGCCTCTTCCTTTTGCAGTTGCCGCTCGACGCTGCCGGAAAGGGTCACCCATCCCCCGGCCACCTGCACCTCGACCGTCTCCGGCACCAGACCGTTCCACTCGAGGTTGCTCATCGCCGCGAGTGCGACATCGTCGTCGGCCCTCTGCTGATCAAAAGGAACGACCACACGAATTCCGTTGGTGACCTGAGTGACGTGAGCTACGCGCCAGGCCGCGCGCTCGGCTGCGCATTTCTCCCAGAAGCTGTCGACGTGCCCGGCCAGTTCAACGGCTCCTCCTTTGACCAGGACGCTGATCTGTGCAGGGTCGCCCCTGAGTTCCCAGCGGACCTCGTTTTCGACATCATGCTGTAGCTCTGTGTCTGTCCACATGAGTTGGCCCTCCTACGGATCGTCGAGGATGCCCGGTTGCGGAGCACCCATGCGGCCGCGCGCGTCCCAGGCTCTCGCGTTCATGAAGTGCCCTTTCCGGCTGGAGTGTACCACGGCGCATTCCATGCGGCCGCGCGATATTCATGCAAGAATGTGCGCTGGGCACTGAGCCATTCCTATGCGTCGGCTGGTGGGGATCCTGACGGGAGTGTTCGGCCTCGCGGCCGCTTATCTGCTGTTCTGGCCGGTCGCGGTCGATCCCGTTCCGTTTCACCCTCCTCCCAATCCAGGGATGGGGGGAGCCTTCGCCCCGAACCACGCCCTGGGGACCGCCGAGAAGGTCGCACCCGGGATCGGGCCGGGTCCCGAAGACGTCACTCGCGGCCCGGACGGCTTGTTCTATACCGGGCTGCAGGACGGCCGGATCGTCCGATTTCGCGAGGATGGGCCGCTTCCGGAGAACTGGGTCAATACCGGCGGACGTCCCCTCGGCATGCAGTTCGATTCCGAAGGGAATCTCATCGTTGCCGATGCTTTTCGCGGACTGCTTTCGATCTCGCCGGGCCGCGAGACCAGAGTCCTGACCGACCATGCGGGCGGCAGGCGTTTGTTGTTTCCCAACGACCTCGATATCGCGTCGGACGGCTCCATCTGGTTTACCGACGCCTCCCAGCGATCTGACCAGCACCACTGGATTTTCGACTTTCTGGAAACCCGCGGCACGGGTTCGCTGCTGCGCTACGACCGGAAGACCGGCGTCACCGAAGTGCGCCTCGGCGGCCTCATGTTCGCCAACGGCGTCGCGGTCGGCCCGAACGACGAGTTCGTGCTGGTGAACGAGACGCTTGCGGCCCGGATCACTCGTCTCTGGCTGCGGGGAAGCCGCGCCGGAAAGCAGGAAACGTTCCTAACCCTTCCCGCCTATCCCGACAACCTCTCCTACAACGGCCGCGGCGTCTTCTGGGTGGCCCTTCCCGCACCGCGCGACGAGATTTTGGAACGATCATGGGGGTACGTCTTCCCCCGCAAAGTCATGGCGCGGTTGCCGCGCCGGCTGATCGAGGGCCAGTCGCGGCGTTACAGTTGGGTGGCCGGGGTGGACGCGGCCGGCAGGATCGTGAGCAACCTGCAGGACCCCGCGGGGTGGGGCAGCATCACGAGCGTCAACGAATTCGACGGCAAGCTATATCTCGGCACCATCGCCACCGACTTCGTCGGACGGTACACGCTTCGATGACCTGCGTGCACCGCCCGCAATCGTTCTGGGGGCGGTCCCCCGCTTCGCGGATTTCTGGAGAGGATTGCGATTTCCCAGCTACTGATTGGCTGGTTCCGGCCGGCTCATGGTACCGTGTCAGTCGGGGCGGCGGCAATGAAGATCGCCATGGCAGTTCTATTCGTCGCGATGGCGTCCTACGGATTCCAACGATTCCGGGCCCGCACCGAGACGGGGCGGGTGAACGAGGCCTACGAGGACGAGATGCAGAATCCGGCGGACGATCCGCCGGATGCTGCCGAACCGGGGGAGTTTGCGTTCGCGCGTCTCCGTTACCGCGGTTACGGAGGATGGCGAAGGAGCAGTTGGGGCACCGATTCCAACAAGGCCGAGCGACAGTTTCTCCAGGGGGTCCGCCGGCTGACGCGCATCCACGCCCGATCGGTCGAGCAGATTGTCGACGTCGACAGCGACGACATGTTCAACTGGCCCTGGCTCTATGCGGTCGAAGTCGGATACTGGGAGCTCAGCGAACCTCAGGCCAGGCGGATTCGGGAATATCTCAACCGCGGCGGATTCCTGATGGTGGACGATTTTCACGGATCGCGCCAATGGGCCGTATTTGAAGCAGGCCTTCGACGGATCTTTCCCGACCGTCCGATCGAGGAACTCGAGGATCCTGAAGCGATCTTCCACGTGTTGTACGACCTGGAAGGGCGAATCCAGGTTCCCGGCAGGCAGTATCTCTATACCGGCAGCACCTATGAACGAGACGGCGTGGAAGCGCGGTGGCGGGCCGTTTTTGACGATAAGCGGCGCATTCAGGTAGCGATCTGTCACAACATGGATCTCGGCGATGCCTGGGAGTGGGCCGATTACCCTCCGTACCCCGAGCCATTCGCGTCACTGGCCTATCGGATTGGGCTGAACTACATCGTCTACGCGATGACGCACTGACGACGTGGTGTCTTACGTGCTCGCGCTTGGTGCCGAAAAGATAGAAAGCGGGCGCCGGAAGCTATCGTGTCGCCGCCCGGATTCATCCTCAATTCTGACTAGCCGCGGGCAGTTCTATGGGTCGAAGACCTTGGTCGAGACCGCCCCCACGTGAAAGGGCCGATCCGAGAGGCCGCTTGGGCTAATTCCAGTACACTGAAGCAGACATGCTCCGTACTCTTGCATTTCTCTCCTTGATGCTCTCGTTGTGGCCCACAGTCGCGCCGGCCAAAACGCGACGGGCCAAAAACGTTATCCTGCTGCTCGCGGACGCGGGCGGGATCGCCACCGTGCACGCTGCCAGCCTGGTCGCCTACGACGCGCCCCAAAAGCTGTTCGTCCAAAGTTGGCCGAGCGTGGCATTGTCGGACACGTCGCCTCACGGGGGATGGGTGACCGATTCGGCCGCGGGCATGACCGCGATCGTGGCCGGCCAGAAGACCTGGAACGGCGTCATCAGCCAGGGGCCGGATGCCGTGCGCGGCAAGCAGGACGGCACCGTGCTGAAGACGATACTCGAATACGCCGAGGAGCGGGGCCTGTCTACAGGGGTCCTGTCCAACGTCCTGATCGCGGATGCGACTCCGGCCGCGTGTTACGGCCATGCCAACGACCGGAGGAAGCACGGCGAGTTGTTCCTCCAGATCTTCAACCCGCGGTTCGGGGACGGCGTGGACATCGTGTTCGGCATCGGCAGGAAACGGATTGCCGAATCCGCCCGCACGGTGGGAAAAGACCTGGACGAGGCGGCCCGCCAGGCCAAGCGGCCGCTCTACGCTTCGTTCACCGAGGCGCCGGACGACGCGACCCGCGCCTTAGCGGTCGGGGACGGGGACTTCGACCTTGCGGCCGCTTCGAAGAAGGCGGTGAAGGCGCTCTCGCGGAACAAGAAGGGCTTCTTCCTGATGATCGAGTCCGACGCGCACACGGACCATCCCGAGAAGGGGATCTCGCGGCTGATTGCGTTCGACAAACTCATTCGCGAGATCGCGGGCATGGTCGATCCAAAGGAAACGCTGCTGCTGTTCACCGCCGATCACTCCTTCGGGTTGAGCGTTCGCGGCGGCAAACCCGGCGTGCCGCTGCTGCAGGGGATGGCGGAGTGGAAGGGCAAACCCGGCAGCGTGCACCTGCCCTATCTGTGGGTGGACAGCGGGCACACGGGCGAGGAAGTGCTGGCGGCCGCGACCGGTCCGGGCGCGGAGCGGGTGCGCGGCTACATGCCGAACACGGAGTTGTTCCGAATCATGATGGCTGCCTACGGCTGGCCGGTGAAGTGAGATTATTGGCCGAAGAGGGTCGTCAGGTCTAACGCAAAGCCTGGCAAAAGGGGCGACGAGAACTGCTGGCGGAATTCCGATGCGCTGCCGTCAGGGGCGTACAGCCACACCCGTCTCGTCGCCGGATAAAAGACCCAGATCTCACGGCTTCCGTGATCGAGGTAGAGCCGGATTTTGCGGTCCACCGTCTCCGCGCAGTTGGATGGCGAGATCACCTCGATCGCAACGTGGGGGGCGCCTTCCAGGAAGTCGCCGGCGGCTTTGATTTGCTCTTCGAGCACGAGGCTGACATCCGGCTGCAGCCAGGACTCTCGTCCCAGAACGAAACCGGCTTCGATGAAGGCAGTCGCGGCGTGAGGCCGCTCGCGCAGGTGAGAGTGCAGTGCTTCAAAAATCCGATGCTGGACCCGGGTGTGACGAAAACCGGCCGGCGGCATTTCGATGAGTTGTCCTTCCAGCAGTTCGTGCTTGCCTGGCTGGTCCGGGAGTGCCTGAAACTGTTCGAAGGTCACGACCGTGGAAATCAGGCCCATACAGGAGCATGGTAACGCGAATAAGCAGACCCTGCTCGAGTGCCGCCCGTAAGAGCTGGTTTGCGGTCGGCCAGGCTGCTCGATTCTGATCCGAGCCCGCCGAGACTTCGGATCTTCTTGTCGCGCCGTCTGTCTTTGCTCATACTCGTGTGCGAATACCGATGGCTCGGCTACAAGTTGTTGGCATCGCGGTCATGGCGCGAGTCACTGATATTCTCAGCCGTAATTCGGGGTATTGGGGCCGGGCAGACAGTTTGAGCGGACGGCGAAGCCAAGTCTCCGTGAACTTCCTTATCACAATGATAATAAATGTTTTAGGGTTTGGATCCGCCACGAGTCTCAAGCGGTACTGGAGCCGGATCGGGTCATTCCCTGGAAAACATTAATCTCGGTAGGCTAGTGCTTTTGCCCTAGACATGTTACAATTCCGGATAACTAAAAAGGACCCGCGCTTTCCTTCCAGGGTTCGCGCGCCGGTTCACCGGTGGGCACACTCCTCCGAGTGCCCACCGGACCTAGTTTAGTTGCTTTCCAAAGTTCCATTTTAGACAGCAAGCCACCGCCTCGCTGAGAGCGTGTGCGGAAATTGGATTGCCGCTCCCTGCCGGTCACGGCTCAGAAGTGCCCCCCCCACGGCTGACGCTCGCGGCTCGGCCCCGGTCAACCGAAGGCCGGCCGGGTCAGGCGGAAGAGCAGACGGCCGGGGATCCACGCCGCCGCCAAGCCTGCGATGCCCGTTTCGATCGCCTTGCGCGCGATCGCGGAGAACCGGTATTGTGCCCAAAGCACACGCCGGCAGGCGGCGAGATGTTCCGCGGCGGAAAGGCCGCTCACCGCAGCCTCGCCGGCAAGCTTGCCCGTCCACATGGCGGAGACCATCCCCGACCCGGTGAACGGATCGATGAACCCGAGAGCGTCTCCACAGTAATAGTGGCGCCGGGGAGAAGAGGGCAGGGCGGAGGTGAACAACAAAGGACCGGTCGTTAACCATTCCATCGCCCTGGAGAAGGGCCGAAGACGGGCCTCGATCGGCGAATGGGCCGACACAAGGGCATCCAGATCGAAAGAGAACCGTTGCAGGTAAGACTCGGGAGCCAATCCACAGACGTTGATCCGGCCGCTTTCGACCGCGCTCACCCCCAGATAGCATCCGTTGAAAAAGTACAGGTCCACGGCGTCATCGGCGGGCCCGGAGAAATGGGCCTTGAAGCCAAAGAGCCGGTTGCCCTTGCTGCCGGCCAGCCGTCGGCCGCAGGCAATGACGGCGGGAGCGGAGTCGAGCGGATGCGCCTCGCGAATCCAGACGGCACCGCGCTCGACCGCATGGCGGCGCAAGAGGTCATCCAGAGCGTATCGGCTGATGCCGTAGGCCGGTTCGGAAAGGCGCCACGTCTTGACCCGGTCGCCGAAGTGGAGCCTCACCTCGCGAATGCGGGCCGGGCCGATTGCGTCCAGTGGGCTCCAGACACCGAGCGAGTCGAGCAGGGGCGCGGCCTCGGGTGAGAGGAACTCTCCACACACCTTGTGGCGCGGGAAGGCGCTCTTCTCGAAGACTTCGACCGCCTGGCCGCAGGCCAACGCGCGGATGGCCGCGCACGAGCCTGCCGGCCCTCCGCCAATGACACGGATGGGCATCAGAACCCGGCGGGAACGGGCCGTCCTTCGCGCCGGGCGGCATCCGCCAAACCACGGCGGGCATGAGCGTCTTCAGGGTATTGCTCCAAGGCGACGCGGAAGGCCGACTCGGCAGCCGCGGCGCGGCCGGCCGCCAGGGCGCGGCGTCCCAACGCCTCGGCCGCGGGTCGCGGATACGCGGGCGGCTCGTTGTACCGCAGGCCCCGTTCCGCACGGCTGGCCTGTTCGAGCACGCGCAGGCCCCGATCGGTCTTGCCCGATGCAAGCGCGATGTGGCCGTCCAATTCCTTGCGCGCCACTCGCAGGGCCTCGGGCGCTTCGCCGGTTCGGCTCTTGAGGATCTTGAGTTGTGCTTCCATCTCGCGAGCTTCTGCCCGCGCGCCGGCCGGATCGTTCTTCGCGGCCCGGGCCAGCCCGCGCGCCCAGTGACGCCAAGCCCGTTCGCGAGGCTTGTCGTACTCCGGCAGCGTGGTTCCGTCCAGGATCTCGTCCCACTTCTCGAACTGCACCAGGGTCCGCAGCATGGAGAACCAGCCCTGCCGGTAGGCGGTCCGGAAATTGTCCACCTGCTTGGCCTCGCGGGGGTTCTCTTTGAACTCCAACAGGCCCCGCGCCGCCTGAAGGGCGCGGTCGTATTGACCGGAGAAGGAATACGACGCGGCCAGGAAGTGCACGTTGTGCCCGTGGTGACCCGTGCCGTAAAGCTTGTCGGCGCGGATGTAGCCGAGTTCGTTCTTCGCGGCGGTGTCAAACGAGGCGATGGCTTCATCCCAACGGCCGGTCTGCGCCCAGATGTGACCCGGCATGTGGAGAGCGTGAGGGATATTGGAGGCCAACTCGGGATAGCGGCGGCAACTCGGCCAGGCATCTTGGGCGAAGGTGGATCCTTCAAATCCGTGGATGACGTAGTGGTGGACGCCGGCATGATCGGGAGCTTCCTTCAAGAGCTGCCGCAACAGTTCCGCGGCTTCCATCGATCCCGCGCGCGGCTGCTTTTCGGGCTGCGTGAACCCACGCATGAGATGCAGCGCGAGGTAGGTCTTGGCTTCGACCGCATGCGGATCCTTCGCGATCACCGCGCGAAGCCCCGCGATATAGCCCGCGTCGGGGTCCTTTGAGGACTCATCGCGGCGGGCGGCGATGGAGGCAATATAGAGCTTTTCGAGGTCGGTGGCCTTGCCCGGAACGGCGCTCAATTCGAGGGCGCGTTTTGCCGCCTGAATCGCCCGCAACTCCGCGCCTTGCGGTTTGGTCCCCTTCTTACGCCCGATACTGTAGCCTTCCAACTGGAACTTGGGCCGGTAGTCACCGGCGGCGACCATCGCGACTCCCCACTGCGGCATGGGCGCTTCGGGATCGAGGGCGGCTGCCTGCAGGAACGACCGCTCCGCCTCCACCGCCCAGAACGAGTGAAGCTGGGCGATACCCTGGTTGAAGAACGCCTGCGCCTCGGCGCTCTTGGTCGTGATGGGGAAAGGCATGTCGCCCTGGCCGGTCATCAATCGAGCCGGGAGGGAAGGCGCTGCTCCTCCGGGAGGCGGAGCGCACGCGTCGCGGCTGGCCGGTTTCGCCGCATTCTGCGCCAGCGTACTGGACGCGCCCACGAGGAGAAGACACCACCATTTCATCGTTCGATCTCCTTTTCGACCAGGTCCGCCAGTTGACGGACGGGATAGCTGGAACCTTCCACCCGGGCCGCCAAGCGGCCATCTCTACCAACAATGCAGGTCAGGGTGGTATGAGCGATCTGGCCTTCTTCCGCCCAATAGACTACACCGAACATGCGGGCGACTCGCTCCACCTCGCTGGGGGGGCCCGTCAGCAGACGCCACCCCGGATCACGCACTTTCCAGATTTTAGCGTACCGGCCAAGGACCTCCGGCGTGTCGTGTTCGGGATCGAGGGTGATGGAGAGCAGCGCCAGGTCGCGCTCGAGGCGCGCGGCAAATCGACGCTGCAGGTAGGCGAAGTTTGCCGATAGGCGGGGGCAGACGTCCGGGAGAGGGCAGCGGGTGTAGACGAAGGTCACGGCGGCGACGCGGCCCCGGAGGCTGGCCGAACGGAACCGGGCGTGATGGTGGTCGATCAATTCGAAGGGGGGCATCTCCGCGCCGGGATCGACCCGCTCGGCCGGAGGGTCGAATCGCGGGAGATCCGCATCCGGCTGAACGCGTCCCTGATGACGAAGGTTTCGAACGAACGAAGAAGCGGTTCCCACGACCAGGTCGAACGTGACGAGGTCTCCGGGAGCGAGGCCGGCCAGTTCCCGCGCATCGCGCACGCGAAACGGCATGACCATGGCTTCCATATATCCGGGAATTGCACGGTGCGAGATGACCACCGTACGGTCGGCGGGCCGGACCGCGATGACCATGCCACGAGCGGACCAGGTACGGGCCGAGGCAGCGGTCGAGGCGGTTAGCGGAAGTACAAGACGTCCGGCCGCACGAAGGAACCACCGTCGGCGCAAGGGCCGCACTCCATCCGATATCCGTTCCATACTTCCCGCACCAGCTTCGGAATCATCTCCGGATCGGCAGGATTGTGATAGGCGGAGAGGGACAGGCGGGGGCGGAATTTGGCGATGGTCTCCCGCGCGCCCTTGATGGCCCGCTGCTCCGCTCCCTCAATGTCCATCTTGACGTAGTCGACCCGATCGAGCTTGAGCTCGGCCACCATCTTGTCGATGGTGGTGAGGGCTACCCTGGCGCCTTCGACGCCGCCCTCGCGGTGAATCAGAAAGCTGTCGGCGGCCGAGTTGTGTGGGTCTACCTGAAGGACCAATGTATCGTCCTTGTCCCACACCCCCTTCTCGTAAACGATCACGCGGCCCGCCGCAATCTCGTCCGCGAAGTTGCGCTTCAACGTGATGATGTTTTCGGGCGCGGGCTCGATGGCGACCACCACTCGCGCTCCCTTGATCAGCGCCACGCGGGTGAACACGCCGACATTGGCGCCGCAGTCGAGCACCACATCTCCCTGCCGCATGCCCTGTTCGCCCGTACCGTAGATTTCGAGTTCCTGTTCCGCCAGGTTGAAGGGCAAGACATAGTCGCTGCCCTCGGGGATCCAGAACTTGCCGTGCGGCGTGTCCCAGAGGGTGAAGCCCTGGGCGTCCTTCTCCAGGCGCTTCGACGCGGCCAGGATCCGGTCTTTGTGGATGCGCAACTGGTTGGCGTGCTCTTTGCTCGCGAGCGCCTTGTCCAAGGGGCAATGCGAACCGCGGCCTACGAGCACGAGCGCCGCCAGCCTGGCGGGCGCATAAAAATAAAGAATCGCGCCGGCCACCAGGACCGCCGCGGCGAGAATCCTGAGGAGTGGTTTCATTTACCGCAGGTTCCGCAAGACCAACGCGGAGTTCTTGCTGCCGAACGCAATACAGTTGGCGACGGCGTACTCGAAATCGAGAGACCGCGCCGCGCCGGGAATGTAGTCCAGATCGCAGTCGGGATCGGGTTCGTCAACGTTCAGGGTGGGAGGGGCGACAGAGTCACGCATGGCCAGCAGCGTGGCCACCACGCCGGCCGCCCCGCAAGCGCCCTGCGGGTGCCCGATGAGACTCTTGAGGGAAGAGCCGCAGAGCTGATAAGCGTGCCCATTGAAGGCCAGCTTCATCGCCCGCGTCTCGATGCGGTCGTTCAATTCCGTAGAGGTGCCATGGTAGTTGACGTACCTCACGGCTTCAGGGGCCACGTCCGCCTCTTCCAGGGCCATCATCATCGCCCGCGCCGGCTCTTCGCCGCATTCTTCCAACCGAACCCGGTGGAAGGCCTCGCACGTGGAGCCGTAGCCCATCAACTCACCATAGATGTGCGCGCCCCGGGCCTTGGCGTGTTCGAACTCTTCCAGAACCAGGAACCAGGCGCCCTCGGCGATGACGAACCCGTCGCGGTCGCGCGAAAACGGCCGGGAGGCCCGCTCCGGATCATGATTCCACCGGGTGGTCATGATTCTCATTAGGATAAACGCCCGAAGGATCAAGGGAGCCAAGGGGGCGTCGACGCCGCCGGCGATCACCTGGTCGATCGATCCGGACTGGATGTGGCGCATCGCATATCCCAAGGCGTCGGTCGACGACGTGCAGCCGGTGGAGACCACGTGGCTGAAACCGCGGAATCCGAAGCGCATGGAGAACTCGCTGGCCAGCGTCCCGATCGTGGAGGTGGGAATGGTGTACACGCTGCACTGTTTCAGCTTGCCCGAGTAGTACAGACGGTACTGCTCCTCGGTGAACTCGAGGCTCCCCCCTCCGGAGCCGACCATGATGCCGATCTTCCGCAGTTCGTCCCGGCTCATGTGGGTTGGGTCGATGCCGGCGTCGGCGATGGCCTCCTGAATGGCAGCGATTCCCAGGGGCGCCGCTCGGGAGACGTGGGGCCGGTCTTTCGCGGAGACGTATTTGTCTTCGTCGAAGCCGACCACCTCGCCCGCTACCTGGACAGGCATGCAAGACGCATCAAAACGCTCTATGCGGCGGATCCCGCTCACCCCCTGCTTGGTGCTCTGCCAAAAGACTTCCCGGCCAATTCCGTTCGGACTCACGCATCCGATGCCGGTGACTACTACGCGACGCTTCATTGAGGTTTGCTGGTTCCCTTCCGGATAGGAGTTAGTATAGGCTGATTTCATGCAGTCCGAAACCCACCACGCCCGTATGAGCGCGATGTTCACGATGCTCGCCGGACTGCAGACCGGCATCCTCGGTGGTATTTGGATGCTCCTACTACTCTCTCTCATTTCGCTCCGCCATGGTAGGTCCGTCTGGAGCGCTTCCAACCTTTTCGCGACTCTGTTCTACGGGGACGAGGCCCTGCGGCGGGGTTTGCGGTGGGTTACACTGAGCGGCGCGTCGTTTCACCTGGTGGTCAGCGCGATGTTCGGGGTGCTGTTCGCCTTCGCCACCAGCTCGATTGAAAACCGGACGTACCTGCGCCTGCTGGGGGTCAGCAGCGCGATCGGCTGGTACTGGCTATGCGACCTCTGGCTGTGGCAGAACTGGACTCCCTACCTGTCGCTGTACACCGCCCGGTTCGACATGGTGGCGAGTCATATGTTGTTCGGCTATCTGCTGGCGGCATATCCCCGCTACCGCCGCGCGCTGGTGGCCGTGGCCGGCTGAGACGCGCGCGGGTACACTGAGATCACGATGCCCACACGGCGAGAACTGCTGTTCCGCCTGCCGTTGGTCCCGTCCGTGCTGGCGGCGGGCAGCCCGCGCCGGACCTACCATTTGTGCGTCACCTGCGACAGCCTGGACGCGGAACCGGAGTGGTTGTCGCTAATTCGCGGGGCCGGCGTCACGCACGTGTGGGTGGCCGGCTACTTCTACGGGCACTGGCACTATGCGCCTGAGAGAATTGGCTCGTGGCTCCGGCGCATCCGGAAAGCCGGTCTCTCGGCAGGCGTAGTCAACCTGCCGCTGGGACATCCGGGGGATTCGTTGGGAGGCGCCAGCGGCCAGCCGCCACTGATTCCGCCGCCTCACTGGCGGCAGACGGTGCGCTGGGATGGGAAGCGCTACTGGGGCACCTCGCTCCATGAACCGGCCACCCGCGAGAATGCCGAGGCTGTTCACAAGCTGCACTCGCTCGGCGCGGGATCCCTCTTCCTGGACGACGATTTTCGCGTGGCGCGCGGTCCGGGCGAAATCGGCGGATGCTTCTGCGACGAGCACTGGACCCAGTTCAGCCGCTCGCACGGACTGGCGCCGTTCCGGAAAGAAGAACTCATCACCGATATCCGGGACCGCCGGGCGACCCCGCTGCTGCGGTCCTGGGTGGACGATCATTGCCGGCGGATGACGGAGTGTTTTCGCGCCATGCAAGCCGCTGCGCCGGATCTCCCGCTGGGAGTGATGGTGATGTGGCTGGGCGCGGAGAAAGCCGGCCTGCGGCTCTCCGACTACCGGCCGGTCCCCTTTCGCGTCGGCGAGTTGATGTTCCGGGACCGCGATTTCGCACCGGTCAAGGGCAAGACCGATGAGTTATTCAGCTCTCTGTTTCATCGGCGCACCGCCGCGCCCGAGTTGGCTTTCAGCGAGACGACGGCGTTTCCCTCCGATCAGCTCTCCGCCGCGAACATGGCGGCCAAGCTGGCCATCTCGACGCTGAGCGATGTCCGGAACACGATGTTCATGAGCGGGATCGCCCCGTTTCCGAGTTCGCACTGGCAGACGCTTGCGCCGGCGATGCGCGGGAATGCCCGCATCCACGACCGGATCGCCGGACACCGGCCGCGGGGGCCGTTCAAGCACTACTGGGGCGAAGCCAGCCGGTACGCCGGCGATGACAAGCCGTTCAGCCTGTTTCTGGCGAGTGGCGTCCCGTTTGAAGTTTGCGATCGCCCGCCGGCCGGCGGCTGGACGTTTCTGGCCGAAGCAGACGAAGCCGAGCCCATGGGGGCAACCGAGGCGATCACGCGCAGAACGACGCCGGAGACAATGGCAGACCTGTTTGCGCTCAAACGCCGCATCCTGCCAAGACTAGCGAGTGTGCCGCACGTGGAAGAGGAGAAGCCCGTCGTCTGCTGCTGGCTGCCAACGGCGCGGCGCGTGCTGCTGTGGAATCTGGCGGAACGGCGCGAATCGTTCACGCTGAGGCATGGAGCCGGACGCCGAATCGTCACGCTCGATCCGCTCGCCCTCGCGGATGTCCCCGATATCGGTGATTCGTGACCTCCCCTCCGGGTCGTGGGTCTGGCTGGGATCCGGGCGATGATTGGGCGGCGAGTTTCGGTCAAGGGATGGCGGGGGCGCGGGATGGGACGAGGGATTTCAGACACGGCGCTCCTCCGGCTGCGATATAATCCTTTATTCTCCCGTGAGTTATCGGTCACTCAGATCAGCCGAACTAATCCGTCTTTGCGCTGAACGGAGCGACCGGACGGCGTGGGACGAGTTCATCCGCCGCTTCCACTCGTTGATCTCGATCGTGGTGATGCGGTGCGCCCGGCCGTACGGAGTCGCCTCGCCCGACGCCTTGGACGACCTCATCCAGGAGGCCTACCTGAAGTTGTGCGCGGACAACTATCGCGTCCTCCGCGATTTTCACTCCGACCATCCGGAGGCCTTTTTCGGCTACCTGAAAGTGGTGACGTCGAACGTGGTCCGAGACCATTTCCGGCTGAAGCTGGCCTCTAAGCGGGGCGGACTGCAGGTAGCAGTGCCGGCCGACGATGTGGAAGCGGAAACCGCGGAATCCCAGCAGGTGGAGCGGAATATTCTGTTGCACCAGATTGAGGCCGTGATCGAGCGCCAGATCAGCGGACCCACGCGCCAACG
This sequence comes from uncultured Solibacteraceae bacterium, assembly GCA_964529305.1. Lineage (GTDB taxonomy): Bacteria > Acidobacteriota > Terriglobia > Bryobacterales > Bryobacteraceae > CAZGUX01. Next base: position 41,873 of record CAZGUX010000178.1, read on the forward strand.
AGACCGGCAGGTGTTCTGGCTCTATTACCGTCAAGGACTTACGAGTGCCGCGATCGCCGAGTTGCCGTCCATCGGGCTTTCTTCGAAGGGGGTGGAGAGCCTGTTGCAGCGGTTGACCCGCATGGTTCGCGAGGAACTCGCCACCCCGCCGCGCAAGGCCAAGGGGGCCGCAAAAGGAAGCCAGGGCTCATTCTCGTCTTGAGAGGAAGGAAGCACTTGTGAAACCGTCGGACCATTTGACGAGTGAACACATGAACGGCCTTATTGATGGTTCCCTTCCAGAAGGCGAAGCGAACCGCCTTCTCGAGCACATCCAGGGGTGCGACGCCTGTCGGCAACTTTGGACGAGATATCAGCACGTAGATCTGCAGTTGGGGGGACTGAGGGTCGAGGGGGGCAGGCAGGGCGAAGGCTGCCCGCCGGACGAGATGTGGGCCATGGCCGCGGCGTCGCAGACGAGCGATGCCACGTCGGCCGCGTTGCTCGATCACGCGGCCACATGCGACCGCTGCGGAGGCATTCTCCGTCGCGAGACAGACGCTTTTCGGGCCGATCCCACGGCCGAGGAGCAGCAGGCGCTCGCGGCCCTGGCGAGCGCGAGACCGGAATGGAAACGGGACATGGCCGCGCAACTGACGCGGCGCCCTTCGCACGCACGCGCGTGGATGGCGGCGGCCGCCGCGGTGGTCCTGCTGGCCGGGGGCTTTTGGTGGTCTCAGCGGCCCCGCGATCCGCAGCAACTGCTGGCTCGCGCGTTCGAGGAGCGGCGGCCGTTCGAGTTGCGGTTCCCGGGAGCGGACCGCACGCCCGTCCGGTTGGAGCGGGGCGAAGCCAACCGGCCCGCGTCCCTGCTGGAAGCCGAGTTGATGGTCGCCAAAGCGCTGCCGTCCCACCCGGACGATCCGGCATGGCTGCAGGTGAAAGCGCGCACCGAATTGCTGCAGTGGAAATACGAAGCGGCGTTCGCCGGCCTGCGGCGCGCGCTGGAACTTCAGCCCGATTCGCCGCAGATTCTTTCCGACCTGGCCATGGCTCACTTCGAGCGCGCCGAGCGCGCCAACCGCCCTGAAGACTACTCCGCAATGGTGGAACTGCTGAGCAAGGCTCTGGGTGCGCGTCCCGATGAGGCCACCTACCTGTTTAACCGCGCCATCGCCTACGAACGCCTGTTTCTCATCGATCAGGCCATCGCGGATTGGGAGCGCTACCTGCGGATCGACTCGTCTTCCAAGTGGTCGGCCGAAGCCCGGGAGCGGTTGGAGACGCTGCGGAAGAGGAAAGAGCAGCACGATCGCGGCGCGGGGATTTCGAGAATGGATGCGGGCGAAGTTTCCGCGCGGGTTCCAAGCCGTTCGGAGGCGGTTCTGGAAACTGCGTGGACCGAATGGCTGCCGGTGTCAGTGACGCCGGCAGCCTCGACGGAAATCATCGGGGCGTTGCGCTCGGTGGCGGCGGCGATGTCGGAGCGTCACGGCGACCAGTGGCTGCGCGACGTCCTGGCGCTGCCGCGAACCCAAGGCGCCGCGCAGGCGGTTGCCCGTCTGGGCGCGGCGATCCGAATGAATCTCGCCTCGACTCCTTCCGAAGCGGAAGCCGAGGCCGCGGTCGCGCGTCAGATGGCCGCGGGCGCCGTTTCGCTGGAGGCGCGGGCTCGGCTGGAACAGATCTACGCATTGCGGCGGATGGTGCAAGCCAGGCGATGCCTGGAGTTGTCGCCCGAACTCCGGCGGTTGCTGCAGGGACGATCGTACACGTGGATCGAAACCCAATTGGATGTCGAAGAGGCCACCTGTCACCAGATGGCCGGAGATTTCGAGACGGCGCGGGAGTTCATTGACCGGGCCGCTGCCCGCGCCAAGGAGCGGCAGTTTCCGTATCTCGAACTCCGCGCGCTGGGGATTGCCGCTTTCATTGCCACCGAATCCGGGAACACGTCGACGGCATGGGCGCGGACCGCCGACGGACTGCGAACGTACTGGGAGGGCGGTTATCCGCCGGCGCGCGGTTTTCAGTTCTACGCCGAAATGACCGCGCTCGCCGAACGAAAAGAATGGTGGCGCGCGGCATTGGCCGCGCGGCAGCAGGCCGTGCAGTTGATTGCGCTGACGCCCAACACGGCGGTGGAAGCGATGCAGCGATTCGGCCTGGCCACCGCGGCCACGGCGGCCGGCGAGGCTCAACTGGCATCCCGCGAGTTCGTGCGCGCCGAGCAATTGTTCGCGTCGCTCAAGGACACTCCAGCGAACCGGGCCTTTCGTGCTTACGCGGAACTGGGACTGGCGAGCGTTGAACTCGACCGCGGCGACATCACTTCCGCCCGCGAGCGCCTGTCGCGGCTGGAGCCTCAGGTCGGGGCCATCAGCAATCAACTCGTCCGCCTGCGCTATCTGCGCACCGCGGGCGCGATGCGGTTGCGGGATGGCCGCGATCAGGAAGCCGAGTCCGCGCTGGACGAGGCGCGATCGATTGCCGCCGCCAGCCGCGCGGCCCTTGCGGGCGAACGCGACCGCGAACTGTGGAGCGCCGACAACGACGCCGTCTACCGGCTTCTCACCGAATTGCACCTGCGCAGCCGCAACGACCCGGAAGCCGCCTGGCGGATCTGGCGGAGCTATCGCGATCTCGACCACACCGGCAAGGACGCAGCCCTGCCATCGCCGCTGCTGGCGTATGCCGTTTTCCGGGACGGCCTTTCGATCTGGCTGGCGCGCGAGGGCGCGAACACGCAGCAATGGGTGGCCGTGCCGCGGGACCGGCTCGATTCGTTGATCGATCGATACACCCGGCTTTGCGCCGACCCACAATCCTCGACCGCGGTGATCGCGCGCGATGGCCGGCAATTGTTCGACCTTCTGATCGCCCCCATTGCCGGGCAGTTGCGCGACGGCGAGTCGGTGTTTGTGGAACCGGACGGCGAGATCGGCGCCGTTCCCATCGAGACGCTGACCAGCAGCGGTTCGCGTGCCCTGGCGGAGCGGTTGCGATTCGTGACATTCGACCGGGGACGCCCGCCGGCGCGCCCGCTGGCTCCGGCGCCTGAATCTTCGCTGGTCGTGGGCGCCCCGGAAATCGGCGGCGACCTGGCGGACCAGTTTCCGCCCCTTCGCTCCGCGATGGAAGAAGCCGAAGCCGTAGCGGCGCTGCTGCCGAACGCCCGGTTTCTCACGGGCCGCGACGCCCGGATCGAAACGGTTCTACGCCTGCTGCCGGGCGCGACCTATTTCCACTTTGCCGGCCACGCGGTGTCGGACGGCACCAGCGCCTTGTTGCTCGCCTCCAACGAGGGGGCGGCGCGTTTCTCCGCCAGTTCGGTGGCCTCGCTCGATCTGCGCCGGTGCCGGCTAGTGGTCTTGTCGGCCTGCTCCACCGGAGTTGGGGAGCGGCGCGGACCCTGGAATCCCGACGGGCTGGCGAGCGGCTTTCGGCGAGCCGGCGCGGCGCGCGTGGTGGCCAGCCGGTGGGATGTCGATTCGCAGGTGAGCGCCCGGATCATGAAGCGTCTGTACGCCGGCATGGCCCGGGGGCAGTCGCCGGCCGAAGCGCTGTATCAGGCGCAGGCGGTGATTCGCTCCGAGCCCGCGACCTCTCATCCCTATTACTGGGCCGCGTTTCAACAGGTCGGGGCGGATTAAACTGGTTTACCAGTGACCTTACGGCCAAGTGGCCGACCGTGTCCGGCGAGAGTGACTTTCTATGACCTGTGCACAATCTGGCGACACTCACACGGAGCAAACCAATAGCGTTCGCTTCAATTTGATCATTCACGGGATGGTGGCCATCCTCGAGCGCGAGGCGGGGATCAAGATCCTCATCCCTCCGATTCACGATCACGTCCTTCGCGTGGGCGGCCGTTGCGGCACGATCGGCCTGGAGTTTGCCGCTGCCGAGCATGTCCTGAACGGCCTGCGGGGAGGTAAAGCCCGCTTCGATCCGCTGAAGAACGTCAAGCTGATCCGTCCGACGATCGATCGCAAGGTAGCGGCCGAGTGGCGCACGGTGGTGATTCCCAGCCTTCCGCTGGAAATTCATTCGCTACGCACCGTTCCCCGCGCCGCCGATTCGATTGACGTCGTGGGCCGTAGCGCCACCGAGGTTATTGCTAAAGAATTCGGAATGGTGCACGTCCTGGTGTGGGAACTGGAAAATCCGGGCGGATTCGGACTCACCAATCTGAAGGAGTGGCAGCCGGCGATCAATTTTCACTTGTACTCGGAGGAACCGGGAGCGGCGACCGCTGGGCACGCGTTCCGCGCCTTCCGGGAGATCATGCGGCTGATGCCGGACAAGGAACTGGACTTGATCGTGAGTCCCGACGCGGCGCCTCCCGTCTTGCCGGATAGGGTGGACGTCCCCGGCGTAGTTCCCTCCGATCTGAAGAGCATCTACGAGTGCGAAGGGGAGAAGGGATCGGTAGCGATGGGACGGCCGTCGGATTGCCTGGATCCGATTGGCGAGGATCCGAACGAATAGGCGAGCGTTGTCGTTGAGCGAGAAATTGGATTGCCCGCTCACTCCGCTCGCGGCTCGGAAGGAACGGAACCCCACGGCTGACGCCGTGGGCTCGAGGCAGGCGCAACCCCCCTCGCTACGCTCGGGTCTGCATCTTCGGGCTGCATGCTCGGGCGCGCTACCGGTGAGGGGGAGTTTCAGTTGGAGCGATTCGCCCGCCGGTGGCCTCCCGATACACGTTCAGGGTTTCCGCGACGGATCGGTCAACACCAAAGAGCCTCCTCGCCCGGTCGATGCCCGCGAGGCTGAATTCGCTGCGTAGCCGCTCGTCTTCCAGAAGCCGCGTCATCGCCGCGGCCAGCCTGCCGGCTTCATCTTCCCCCGGATCGACCAGGAGACCGGTCCGGTCTTCGTCCACGACCTCCGGGGCGCCTCCACTGCGGCTGGCGACCACGGGCACACCGCAGGCGGCCGCCTCCGCCAGCACGTTGCCGAACGCTTCGCCCAAGGTCGTGTGGAGAAACAGGTCGGACGCCTGCAGGAGCCGTTGAGGCGCCGGATGATAGCCGAGAAAGCGCACCGGCGCTCTGAGGCGCGCCGCCAGTTCCTGCAGTTCACGGAGTTTCGGCCCCTTGCCGGCCACCAACAATTGGACGGGGTGCGAACCCTGGGGCAGGCGGCTGATGGCTTCGATGGCCATCTGCGGCCGCTTGGAGTCCAGCAGAGCGGACGCGAACGCGACCAGCCGCGTGCCTTCCTCAATGCCGAGTTCGGCGGCCAGCATCGCCCTCTGCGATGGGTCGGGCGAGAACACATCGGTGTCGATGCCGTTGTATACCACTCGCAGCTTGCGCGATGGAATCCCGATACTCGCCAGGCGGTCTCGAATGAATCGCGAGATGCCGATCGCCTGTGTCAGCGGATAACAAGCCGCGGCGGTCCGCTGACGGACCAGCCACGCCTTCACTCCGTTACGCTCCCACACGCCGCCGTTCGATTCGGTGAAAATGATCCGGCGGATTCCTTTCGAGCGGCACAACCAGGGCACCAGGCTGAAGTAGTCGAAGAATCGCACCTGGGCGAGTTCCACGGAATAGCGGGAGGTGATGTCCCCAAGGTGGCGGAGGTAATCGCGATACCGGCCCGCGTATGGGCACGCGATGACCCGTGCCCCGGCGCTCTCGAGCCGTGCCCGCACCCTGGGTTCCACTTCCTCGGAGACCGTCAGGATGGGCGTGATTCCCTGTGCCGTCAGGGCGCAGCTCATCCGGCGGAAGTACTCCTCGCGCGTGCTCCAGAAGGCGGGTTTCCAATCAAGCAGGAAGAGAACGCAGGGCGGCTTCGGCATTCACACTCCGAATTATGGCACAGGGTCCCGCGGTGCCTGTTTTCGAAGGGCGTGCGGTACCATCGATCGAGAAAATGGACATGAGAATTGCCGCCCTGGCCGATATTCACGGGAACCTACTGGCGCTCGAAGCCGCGATTGCGGACCTCCGCGAGATGGCCCCCGACCTGGTCGTCGACCTGGGGGATCATCTCTCGGGACCCTTGCAGGCCGGCGCGACGGCCGACTTGCTGCTGACCCATGACTGGGTTTCCATCCGTGGCAATCACGACCGGCACCTGGTGGAGCGGGAACCAGAGAAGATGTCGCCATCCGATTTCTCCGCCCATCGGCAATTGACGGAGCGGCATCGGACCTGGCTGCGGTCCCTGCCGGCAACCGCGGAGGTCGCGGGAGCGGTTCATCTTTGCCATGGATCTCCGAGCAGCGACATGGTGTTCCTGCTGGAGGAGTTTACGGAGAGTGGCATGACCCTGGCCTCCCGGGAGGTGATCGAGTCGCGACTGGAATCCCGTCCGCGGTTGCTGTTGTGCGCGCACTCCCATATTCCGCGGATCGTGGCCGTGAACGGGACGACCATTGTCAATCCAGGAAGCGTCGGCCTGCAGGCATACGGTGATACGAAACCCCACCCGTATCGAGTGGAGATCGGAAGCCCGCACGCACGTTACGCCGTTTTGGACCAGGCCGGGGCCTCCTGGCGGGTAACCTTCCGCACGGTCGAGTACGACTGGGAGGCCGCGTCGGCGATCGCCCGCGAGGCGGAGCGGCCGGACTGGGCTCACGCGCTCGCCACGGGATATGTGTTGCGGTGACTTGCGGGCTCGTGGGGTACGCTGATCCGCTGCCGCTGCCCGTTGCCCAGGCGGGAACGGTAGTAAGATCAAGGTGTGAATCCACTTCTTTCACAGTGGATGCCTGTGGCTGTCATGCTGCTGGCCATCTGGTTCGGACTGCTATACAACAACAAACGCCTGGACGATTTCAAAGACCTGCTACGGGCTGGAATCAACGCTAGCGAGGAGCGGATTTTGCGCGCCATCGAGCGAGCTGAGTCCGGCCTACGCGCCGATCTGGTCCGTTTGGACAGACGCGTCGAACGTCTGGAACAGCCTCTGGTAAAGCCTTCCTGAGCAACATTCCGATTCCTGGCAATTAGCTCCTGCCCTCGTCCACCCGCGCGCGATCCTTCACCGTCGCGCGGACACACAGGTACGCAATGGGATGCAGGAACCCGATGATCCAGAAGACCGGCGTGTAGGACAGGTGCTGCAGCAGATAGCCCACCAACGAAGTGAACAACGCCGCCCCAATTCCGCTGCCGGTGCCGACCACTCCCGCAACCGTAGAGACCACCGGCTGCGGGAACACGTCGACAGTCAGGGTCATGAGGTTCGTCTTCCAACTCATGTGCGCGAACAGCACCACGCACATCAAGGCCACGGCCACGAACGATGACTTGGTGTAGACGATCAGCACACCCATCGGCATCAGCGCGACCGAAAGAGCCATCGCCAGGTCGCGCGCGGGCAAGACCCTCCACCCTCGACGGATCAGCCAGCCCGAAAACCAACCTCCGGCGATCGAGCCAATGTCTGAAGCCAGGTAAGGGATCCACACAATGGCGCTCATCTCCTGCATCGACATTCCTCGGGATTCGGTCAGATACTTGGGGAGCCAGAACAGGTAGAACCACCAGACGGGGTCAGAAAAGATCCGTGAGACCAGCAGGCCCCACGTCTCACGCAGCTTCAGCAGTTCCAGCCAATGGCCGCGTCCGGATTCCGGAAGAACCGTCTGGTCGATGCCAGCGCTGGTCACCAGAGCCAGTTCCTTTGGGGTGACGAAAGGGTGGCGCTCCGGGCGGTAGTAGAAAAACAGCCATCCGGCCAGCCAGATGATGCCGAGTGCGCCCGTCACGATGAACGTGGCCCTCCAACCCCAGGTGAAGGACATCCAGACCACCAGTGGCGGCGTGACGATCGCCCCGGTGACGGCCGCCGCATTGGCGATGCCGTTCAACAACGCCCGCTCTTTGGGCGGGTACCATTCGGCCGCGACCACGGTCGCCGCGATGAACGTGAACGCCTCACCGACGCCGAGCAGGAACCGGTAAGCGCCCAAGTCCAGGGCCGAGGTGGCGACTGCGTGGAGCATGGCGGCGATGGACCACCACACGGTCGCGGCCGTGTACACCCAACGGACGCCCCATCGCGCCAAGGCCAGTCCCGCCGGGATGTACATTGCGGTGTAGCCGATGAGAAACGCCTGCACCACACGGGAATATTCGATCTCTGACAGGTGCAGCGACCGGGTGAGTTGCGGCGCCAGCACGGACAGCACCTGGCGGTCGATGTAGTTGATGACCGCGCTCGAGAAGACGAGCGCGGCGATGATCCATCGGACGCCAGGAATGCGCGCCGTCACGATAGGTGAATCCTCGGACGGGGTTTAACCATGCCGCAAATCCGCAAGGAGCGTCTGCACTTCCTTGACGCCCTCGGCATCGATCGACTGTGTGGGCTGTCTCACCCGCGCCGAGGCGATGATGCCGGCCGCCTGAAAGTTGTGCTTCATCACGGAAACCCCGAGGCCCGGCTGGAGTTCGTAGCGGATCAGCGGCAGGTGGCGGTTGAACTCCGATCGAGCGTCAGCGTGCCGGCCTTCCCGATACAGGTTCCAGACACGGACCAGGCCGGAGATCATATCGCTGCCCGGCATGGTGCCCACCGCGCCTCGCCCCAGTTCCTCCAGCAGGAAGTGACTGTTCAACCCGCCCAGGATCGTCAGCGAATCGCCGGCCAGCCGGTTGACCTCGCTGATTTTGGGGGCGGTCGGTGGGGCCTCCACCTTGGTATAGCGGACGTTCTCGATTTCCTTGGCCATGCGGGCCAGCAGCGAGGCACCCATCGCCACCTGCGTCATCAGGGGAGCGTCCTGCACCATGATCGGGATGCTGACGGAGTTCGAGATCGCATGGAAATAATCGAAAATACCTTCCGGCCCGGGCTTTAACAGATAAGGCGGCAGCACCATCAGGGCATCAGCGCCTTCCTGCTCGGCCTGGCGGCTCTGCATCACCGCCACGTCGGTTCCGGTGTGGCCGCTACTGACCACCAGCGGGACACGGCCCGCCACTTCCCTTACGATCACGCGCATCAACTCGGCGCGTTCTTCCGCCGAAAGCGTGTACCCTTCGCTCGCATTGCCGAACAGGCCAAGGCCGTGAGCGCCGGCCTCCAGCAGATGGCCGACGACGCGGCGCTGGCTGTCGTAGTCGACGCGGCCGTCGTCATGGAACGGCGTAATCACAATCGGAATGATGCCTTGGAGGGTCTTCATGAGGAGATCACGTGAGCGAGTGCGGCTTCGTCCATTTCGATGCCCAGTCCCGGACCTTCGGGCAGTTGCAGGGAGCCGCCTTCGCGCACGAGCGGCGCGCGCAGATAGCGGTTCGCGGTTTCGAGCACTTTCGGGTTGCACTCCACGGTGAGCAGGTTGGCCGTGGCGGCTGCGAATTGAAAGGCCGCCGCGATCTGCGGGCCCAGGCCGATGCTGAGATGCGGCGCGACCGGCGCGAGGAACGTGTCGGCGAGAATGGCGATCTTTCTTCCTTCCGTGATGCCGGTGCGGCCCAGGTCGGGTTGCGCGATGTCCATGGCGCCGCGGCGCAGAAACGGCAGCAATTCGAACCGGGTCCGGTAGCACTCCCCGATCGCGATGGGGATTTCTGTCGCGCGCGCCAGAGCCGCATGCCCGTCCAGTGATTCGGGCGCGAGCGGCGCTTCCAACCATGCCACGTCCCGTGCTTCGAGTTGGCGGGCCAGGCGCACGGCGCGCTTCAGGTCGAGCCGCCACAGTGCGTCGACGTAGATCGTGATGGTGTTGCCGAACCGGCCGCGCAGCCGGTCGATCCAGTCGAGCAGGTCGCGCTCCCCGGCGTCGAGGAAGAACTTGAAGGCTCGAGCGCCCTCCTCCACGTATCCGGCAATGAAGTCCATCCGCGCTTCCGGCGAGGATCCGGCCACGCCCGAGATGTAACAGGGCAGCAGGGATTGGTGCGGCCCGCCCAACATCCGATAAACCGGCTGGCCGCAAGCCTTACCGGCAAGATCCCACAACGCGATGTCGATGCCGGCCATCGCGTCCAGATAAAAGCCGCCACGGTGGCCGCGCACGCGCATGGCATCGTACATCCTCTGCCAGGCGGCGTCGGGAGCGAGCGCGTCTTCTCCAACCAGCAGCGGCGCGAGCAGGGTGCGGATGATGGTCTCGGTGACCTCCGGCGCCACCGGCGATTGTGCTTCCCCCCAACCGGTCAGGCCCGCTTCCGTGCGAACGCGGACCAGAGTGGTTTCGATGTCGCTCGAATAGACGGTAGGGAAGGTCTCGGCCACCCGGTAGCGGGCGGCGCCCGATTGAAGCGTGGCCGGCGATCCCGCAAGTCCTGTGTGAGGACCCGTTTCACGAGGGATCTTCACGGCCCAGGCTTCGACCGAAGCGATTCGCATCATCCTTTCTTATCATCAAATCGGAAACGGAAAGAAACTCTGCGGTGGGAGGTCACCTTGCGAACCGAGGCTAGGGCCGCGCTTCGCCGCGGGCGAAGACCGTAACGCGATACTTCATCCGCAACGGACGTCCCGGATCGATCGTGTGTCCCGTGAGCCCGGGGAAGTTCACGCCCAGAAATCCGTAGTGCCGCAGACACCAGCCGTTCGGGAAGCCCGGATTCGAGGGGTCGATCGTGATGCGGGCGCCCGCCCGTTTGCCGCCAAACACGCCTTCGATCTCCGCCCACGGTAGCGGGCGCAGGTTGGAATCCCTGGCGTCCTCTTCGCCGGGAACCGTCACCTTGGTTACGGTTCTCGGAGCGAATCGAATGACCAGGCCGCCATAGCCCTTCTTGTCCGGCGTCACTCCACGAACGGTCACCGGGCCGTCGAGGGCGGCGAACTCGAGGTCAACGTCCAGATCGCGAGTCATTCCTTTCGCGGGATGGATGGTGATCGCGACGGTCTCCCGCACGGCCTGTTGTTCGCCGAGGAACCAGCCGTTCTCCACCCGCAATCGGGTGGCTTTGCCGTCGGCCTTTCGCTCGTGCCATTTGACGAAACGGTCCCGCAGTTCGCCCGGGACCCACATGTCGAACTGCCGGCCTCGCCAGAACACTTCGGGCCACATCCACGACAGGCCGCGATGGTGAAAGTGATCCGAGGGAAAATCATCGGTCACGACCGTGCCGTCCGGCGCCCACAGGGGATGCACGTAGCATCCGCGCCGGTAGCGTTCGGCCACGCCCGTTTTGAGTTGGGGGCTCGCGCGGTACACCAGCACCGGCTTGCCGCTCTCGCGGACCTCGACGGAGCCCGGCTCGATCTCGGTTACGGTGAAACGCGGCGCCGCGAATGCCGCGGTCGCCATGATCAGAAGGGCCCACTTCATGAGATTCTCCTCACCGCGTCTTCGTCCACAGTCACCCCCAGACCCGTGCCTTTGGGCACGAGGGCCGCGCCGTCCTTCACTTCAATCGGCGAACGCAGATACGACTTGCGCAAAAACTGGGGGCCGTTCAGCGCGGCCGGATACTTCAATCCGTAGGCCGCATATAACTGCAGCGAGGCGGCCAGAGACACGTCCGGGTCGGTCAATCCGCTGCCCAGGAACATCAGCCCCGCGTCGCGCAGGATCTCGACCTGGCGTTTCGCATCCCACAACCCCGCCGTCCGCGCGGGCTTCATCGCCACGCCGTCGAGCAGGCCGAGTTGGATGAACTCCATCAACTCGACCGACGACACCACGCCCTCGTCCATCAGAATGGGGAGCGCCCGCTGCCGGCGCAGTTCGCGGAAGCCGGTCAGCCGGTTTGCGGGAATCGGCTGTTCGAACACATTGACGCCGATGTTTGCCAAACGGGGCGCAACCCACAACGCATCGGCGAGTTCGTATCCACCGTTGGCATCCACCCAAAGGAACGCATCAGGCGCCAGGTTTCGCACTCTCTTGCAGAGCTCAACATCGAACTTCGGATCGGGCGCGATCTTCATGTTGAAGTTACGATAGCCGGCCGCGCGTCCTTCCTCCACCGATTTCTCCGTCTCCTCGATCGAGCGCACATTGATCGTCCAACTCAGCGTGATCCGGTCGAGCGCGGACTGTCCCCAGATTTCGTGGATGCGCCTGCCGGCCAGTTGCCCCGCCAGGTCGTGGAGGGCCAGGTCGATGCCCGCCTTGGTGATCGGCATTCCCGTGGAGAACGAGGGAGAAATGGCCTTGCGCATGAGGGCGTGCGCTCCCGCGATGTCCAGGGGGTTGTGGCCGATGAGCGCCGGCGACAGATACTCGCGCAATGTCGAGAGCGCCGACTCCAGCGACTCGTAGCTCCAAGTGGGGACCGGCACGCTCTGTCCCCAACCCGCCGCGCCGTCCTCGAGCGTGATCTTCACGAGCACCGACGGCCGCTCCGGCTTGGTGAAGAACTTGAAAAAGCCGGCGACTGGATAAGGCGCGGAGAACACCTCGATCGAACGGATGCGGGGCGTAGCGGCCCGCAGAGCCGCACCGGCAGCGCCGAGAAAGCAGCGTCGCGTCAGCATGGGTTCAGACGATCTCGAGGCGCTCGCGGTCGAAGCGTACCCGGCGGCCTGTCTCCAACGACTCTGCCGCCATGATTCCAGCCACGGCATGGCCGAGTCCCATCGTCACGTCCGACCGCGGCGTCTCGCGACTCCGCATGCAGTCGATGAAGTTCCGCAGGTGCGACGTTACAGGCTCCGGCTGAATCGGCCGCGAACCGGCTGGCTTGTCCGCGCGCGTCGAGCCCTCGCCGCTGATCGTCTTGGCCGCAAGATCGATGGTGCCTTTGTCTCCGTACCAGCGGTGGCGGCTTCCCGCCGAGTTCGTCAGGCGCATCTCAAACGTCACGAACACGCCGGACTTGTATTCGAGGATGGCTTCGAAAATGTCCGAGGTTTCCCGTCCGTCCTTCCACAGATACACTCCGCCGTGCGCCGTCGCGCTGGCAGGGAAGGGATCGTTCAGGTACCAGCCGACGAGATTGGCCCAGTGCGACATCCAGAGACCAGGGATGCCGTTGGTATAGTCGCGGAACAACTGCCATTGGCGGAATCGCCGTGCGTCGAACGGCCGGTCCGGACGATGCATCAGGTAGCGTTTCCAGTCGACATCGGGCTCCACGACATTGCTGTAGTCGCGCGCCCACCGGGGCTCGTAAAAGCCCGCGCAGAACTCGGCGCGGGTCACCCGGCCGATGGCCCCATCGGCGATCAGGTTCTTGGCGGTGATATAGACGCCGTCACTGCGCCACTGAGTGCCGACCTGGACGACACGGTTGCTCTTCCTCACCGCGTCAAACGCCGCCCGCGCCTCGCCCAATTCGACGCCGAAGGGCTTTTCCACGTAGGCATCCTTGCCGGCGTGGACGGCGGCTTCCAGAATGCGCGAGTGGCCGAAGTCCGGCGTGGCAATCACGACGGCGTCCACGTCCTTCCAGCCGAGCAGTTCCTCGAAGCGGGATGTCGCCTTCGGCTCCGCGCCCCAGGCGTCCTTCACCGCGCGAGCTGCCCGCTCGCGATTGGGCCGCCAGACATCGCACACCGCCGTGATGTCTGCGTTGATTTCTTTGTTCTTCGCGAACTCGCTCAGGTGACTGTTGCCACGCCCGCCCGTGCCAATGATTCCGATATGAATGCGGTCGTTGGCTCCCACGATTCTGGTGAACGCGGCTGCGGTCGATGTCGCCGCAAACCAGCGCCGCGTCAGGGTTGCTGCCATGGCAGGAACCTCCTTCGCCCATGAGGCTACTCCTTTTCACCCAGGGAGTCGAGCGTTAGAATGACGCCAGTGAATGCCTTCATTTTCCTTGTAGCCGCACTCGTCGCTTTGACCAGTGCGCAGGCCGCCGATGCTCCCAAAGAACTCGAAATCGCCCGCAACGGCCAATCGAAATATTCCATCTGCCTCTCGCGCGATGCCTCTCCTTCCGAACAGCGAGCCGCCGCGGAATTGCAGCAATTTCTCCGCGAAATGTCCGGCGCCACGCTGCCCATCGTCACCGACAACCAGAACCCGGCGGGTCCCCTGATCCTGATCGGGCGCAGTTCCGTCGCCGACCGCCTGGCGACCGTCCCCTATGAACAGCTCGGCCCCGAGGGCTTCGCGCTGAAGACGACCGGCGAGCATCTGATCATCGCCGGAGGCCGCCAGCGCGGAACCATGTACGGCGTCTACGGACTGCTCGACAAACTCGGCTGCCGCTGGTTTGCCAAAGGGGTCAACCGCATTCCCAAGAGGCCGAAGCTCGTGATTCCCCGGCTCGATGAGACCCAGAAACCGGCGTTCGAATACCGCGAGACCTTCTTCACCGAAGCCTGGGACAAGGACTGGTCCGCCCGCAACCGGGTGAACGGCCAGAGCCACCATCTGGACGCTTCAACTGGCGGCAAGGTGCAATACTATCCGTTCGTCCATTCCTTCCTGGAATTGATTCCGCCGGAGAAGTACTTCAAGACTCATCCCGAGTATTTCTCGCTGATCGACGGCAAGCGGCGGGAAGAGAAGAGCCAGTTGTGCCTGACCAACCCCGACGTGCTGCGGCTGGGCATCGAGTCGGTGGAACGGTGGATCAGGGAGCATCCCGAGGCGACCATTTTTTCTGTTTCTCAGAACGACTGGACCGGCTGGTGCGAGTGCGACAATTGCCGCCGCGTGGAGGAGCAGGAAGGCGGCGTGCACTCGGGGCCGCTGCTGCACTACGTGAACAAACTCGCTGCGGAGATCGAGAAGAAGCATCCCGACAAGCTGATCGACACGCTGGCCTACTGGTATACGGAGCGCCCGCCCAGGCACGTGCGCCCGCGACGGAACGTCAGGATCCGCCTGTGCCCGATCGGGGCGTGCGAGGCCCATCCCTACGAGCAGTGCCCGTACAACCGGTTCTTCGTGGACATTCTCAAGTCCTGGTCCCAGATGACGGACCGCCTGTACATCTGGCACTACAACACGAATTTTTCGCACTATCTCATCCCCTATCCCGACTTCGACGAACTGGCGGCGGACATCCCGATGTACAAGCGTCATGGCGTGGTCGGGCTTTTCCTGCAAGGTGCGTACGCGCAGGGAGGCGGCGGCGAGAACGCGGAGTTGCGGTCGTACATGATGGCGCGCCTCCTGTGGAATCCGGCCGCGAACGCCGAGCAGGAGATCAACGATTTCCACGCGGCCTACTACGGCAAGGCCGCAAAGCCGATGCGCGCCTATTTCGACCTGCTTCACCGGCAGGTGCGGTTTGCGCCCCGCGGAAAGGGAAATCACTTCTGGATCTTCGTCAATCCCCGCCTGCCCTACCTCAGCCCCGAGTTTCTGAAACAGGCCAATGAACTGTTCCGCAAGGCAGACCAGAAGGCAGAGAGCCCGGCCATCCGGCAAAGGATTGCCAAAGCTCGCTTGTCGCTGGACTACGTCGAACTGGCGCGCGCCAAGCAGTTTGACTTGCGCGACGGAACGTACGGGCCTCGCGATGCGGACCGTCTGAAGACGCGGTTCGCGACGTTTGTCGAGAAGGCGAAGGGTTTCGGCATTCAGTATTTCAGCGAGAGCGGAAGCGTCGACACGCATGCCAAGGCTTTCGAGAAGAGGATCCGTCCTTATCGGGCCTACACACTCGAGAACTCCGCGGTGCGAGTGTCCGTGGTCCCCGAGTTGGGTGGACGGATCATCGAGATCGTGGACAAGACGACCGGGGTCAACGTCCTGCGCGTGCCGGACTCGGGCAGTTTCGGCTACCCCGACCTGAGCGGAGCGTCCGTCTCCGTTCACAGCGGCTACTACGGCAAGGCGTACGAGCTTCAGTGGCGTCCGGAAGCGGAGAAGGTGGGATCGGCGCTGGTCATGACGGGTTCGTTGCCCTGGATGACCGTCCGGCGCCGCATCTCGCTCACTGAAGCGGGCGTGGCGACGCAAACGGAAGTCGATCACCGTGGCGATTCCGCGGTTCCGGTTGCCATCCAGGTGCGCGCCGACTACAGCCCTCGCGACGAGTTGGATGGGCAGCAACTGGCCTGGCGGTATCAGCCGGTTAGTGGGAGTCTTGTGGATCGCCTTCTGTTCCAACCCGGGCAGGAGACTTCGTCGAACGAGACGCTGACCGGCGACGCGCGCCCGGCCGGAGAGTGGACGGCGTACCACAAGAGTGATGTGCCGGCTCTGGTGAACCGCTTCCAACGTGGCCAGGTAGGGCGCTGCCTGATGCAGTGGTCGTTGCGCGGCGCCAGCGTGGTGACGCTGGGTCTGTGGTCGCCGGAAGTGACGCTCGCGCCGGGGCAGAAGCTGAAGCTGGAGGCCGAGTACGCGATCGGCCGTCAGGCGCGCTGATCGGAGCATCGCCGACGCGCCGGCCGGGGACCGGCGCCACTTGCTAGCGGCCGAGAATCTTCGCCAGAGCGTCCACGCCTGCTTTGGCGATCTGGCCGTCCTGCTGCGACGTCACGCCGCTGACGCCGATCGCGCCGAGCACCTTGCCGTCCACCACGATCGGCAGGCCGCCTTCCACCGGAATCGCGCCGGGCAACTTCAGGATCGCCTGCCGCCCGCCGGCCAGGGCGTCTTCAAAGACCTTGGTCGGGCGCTTGAACTTCACCGCGCTCTGCGCTTTCTGCTGCGCGACGTCGACGCTGCCGATCTGCGTTTCGTCCATCCGCTGCAGGTAAATCAGGTGGCCGCCGTCGTCTAGGACGGCGATGACCACATTCCATTTGTTGGCCGACGCCTCCTGCTCGGCGGCGGCCGCAATCTGCTTGGCGACGGCGAGCGTCAGCGATTTTTTGGTTGCGAGTTCGGCGGACATGGCAAGGGCTCCGGTCAATAAGGTCAAAGCGATCAGTTTCATGTTTTGTCTCCGGGAGGCAGGAGACATCATACAAAAGAAATCAGCGCCCGGTGGTGTCGGTGGGTCCGGTGAACCCGGGGCCGCCGCCGGCGACGTAACCGTGGCTCGCGCCGGTCGCCTCGGGACTCACCCAGAACGCGTACAAACTGCCGCGGCGGAGGTGGAAGCGGAACTTCACCGGCTTGCCGGCCACGGCGCCGAGATCCGACGTCCAGCGAATCTCCTTGTGCGTCGTGTCCTCCTTCACGGCCGTACAGTTGGCCACCGTAAACGGGGCAATGGTCTGGCCGCCGGCGTCGAGCACTTCCGCGCACACCTCGCCCGACACGTTGACAAAGAGGTGCTTGCCGCTGAACTTCACCGTGCGCGTGGTCAGGGTTCCCGCGCCGTCCATCGACGCGAAGCCATCGCGGCGGATCACCGCCAATCCGGTGGAAGAAGCGCCTGAGTCCGTGGTGCCCGGAACGCCGCCGCGGCCGCTGACGTAGAAGTACAGCCGGTCGCCGGCCACCAAAAAGCCGCCGGCGGTGGACTGGACGTTGCCCCAGTTCCAATCGCCGTAGCGCTCGGAAACGGGAAGGAACGGCCGGCGGTCGGGCCGCGACCAGTGGAAGCCGTCGCGGCTGTAGCCAAGCAGTACTTCATTCGGCTTGGCGCGATCTTTCGGCTGGCCGCGCCAGATGCTGAACAGGCCGACCATCAGGCTTTCGTAGGCGACTCCGTCGAGATTGTAGAGCTGGCAATCGGTGTTGAGGTCGGAGCGTTTCGCGTCCAGGCGGTCGGCGCCGACCCACGGCACCAGATCGTCCTTGCCGAACCGGGTTCCCTCGGCCGCGTTCGGATGCTCGCGGTAGTGGCGGTAGCGGCCGAACTTGGGCGCGCCGCTGCGAATGCTGTACACCCAGACGCGGCGGAACGGATTGTAGAACACGGTAGAGCGGTCGCCGATGTTCACCGCAGGTCGCGCGTCGGCATCTTTCCAGCGAATGCCGTCGGGAGACGTGTACATGGGCAGCAGCAGGCTACCCATCGGGCGCGACAGCCAGGCCTTGAAACGCTTGCGCGGATCACTTTCCTCGTGGTCGAGCCAGACCGTGGACGTGTCGTGGGGAACCGGAATCACGATGTTCGACCCCGGCCGCGTCTCGAACAAGGGCTTGTGCCAGCGAACGCCGTCGGCCGAGTCGGCATAGCAGAGCGCGCCGACGTACCCGCACATATACCAAAGCTTGTAGCGTTGGTCCTTGGGATCGTAGACGATGCCTCCGCTGAAGGGCATCGCGGTGGGCGAGGCGCCCTCCTGCTCCCAGGGCTTGTCGGGGCGCAGCACCGGCGTTGCCGGATGGTAGGTGGCGGTGTGGAATGCGCGCTGTAAATCGGTGCGCTCGACCAGAAAATCGTCCACGAACAACTGGCGTCCGACGTCGATGGGAATCACCGCGGGAGGGTTCTTCAGGTAAGGCGGATCCATCGGTTCGTAGTTAAACGCGATGCGAGGCGGCCACTCCGCGGGGAGCCGTATGCCGTTGTACAACTCCTCGGCGTAAGCCGCGCCGCAGATGAGAAGTGCGATGAGCCAGACCATACGGCATCAAATCTATCGCAGTGCCTGTACGAACGCAGCCCCTGATTTACACCGCAAATCCGCTTTGCTACTCTTAGCGGCCGGTCGAACATTGGCCGGGGAGGATCCGGATGAAACTGACTCACATCGTTCTGGCGGCGATGCTCGCCATCGGCGGAGTGTTTGCCGAGTCGAAGGGGGACGCCAAGAAGCCCGCGGCCGGCGCGCCGGCCAAGCCCGCGGCCGCCGCGAACCAGTGCACGGCGATGACGAAGGAAGGCCACCGCTGCAAGCGCAAAGCGCCGGAGGGCAGCCAGTTCTGCTGGCAGCACGCCAAGGCCGCGGGCGGCAAGGGCGAATCGAAGAAGAAGAGTTGACGGGCATGGGAAAGGGTCCCGAGGCCTTCCAGTAGAATCGGTTCATGCATCGCCGAACATTCCTGGGCGGCCTGGCCGCCGCGCCGCTGACGTCCTGGGCGGGTCCGGCCCACCTCATCGACACACACACGCACTTCTACGATCCGCGCCGTCCGCAAGGGGTCCCCTGGCCTGCGAAGAACAATCAACTGCTCTACCGGCCGACTTTGCCTGAACACTTCCGCCAGATCACCACGCCGCTGGGAGTGACCGGAACAGTAGTGGTGGAGGCCAGCGGATGGCTGGAGGACAACCAGTGGGTCCTCGACCTGGCGGAGAAGGACAAGGTGATTGTCGGGGTCGTCGGCCATCTCGATCCTGGCGCGCCGGGGTTCGCCGCGAACCTGGACCGCTTTCGCAAGAACCGGTTGTTCCGGGGAATTCGCGTCGGCTCGACGCACATCGCCGTGGGCATGAAGGAACCGGCCTTTGTCGACGACATGCGCCGCCTGGCCGCCGCTGACCTGGAGTTGGACGCCATCGGATCAGCAGCCATGTACGGCGACGTGCTGGCCCTCGTGCAAACCGTTCCTAACCTGCGAATCGTCCTCAACCATCTTCCGCTCGACTGGCCGGCCGGGGCGGAAGGCTCCGCGGCGAGGGAGGCCTTCGCCGCGCTCAAACCGCACCGCCAGGTCTACGCCAAAGTCTCGGGAGTCCTGCGGCGCATCGGCGACCGCACGCCCGCGGATCTCGGGTATTACCGCGCGGCCCTCGACGAACTTTGGGACAATTTCGGATCGCATCGTCTGATTTATGGCAGCAACTGGCCGGTCAGCGACCGGCTGGCCGCCTACAGCCGCGCCTTGACCGTCGTGCGCGAGTACTTCGCCCTCAAAGGAGCCGCCGCGGCCGAGAACTATTTCTGGAAGAACTCGCTCGAGGCCTACCGCTGGATCCGCCGTTGATCTCGCCGCCGGATCTCGCTTGCGGCCTTCGATATAATGAGTGCGTCGCAACTCGTCTACATCGAGGAGACTCCCTTACATGAGCACACCCTATAAGACGGACCGTTGGTTTACGAGTCCATGGAATTTCGCGCCTGAAGTGCGCAGCCAATACAATTTCCCCGGCAAGATCCGCATCCACGACGTAACCCTCCGGGACGGAGAACAGCAGACCGGCATCATTCTTCGCCGCCACGAAAAAGTGCAGATCGCCAAGAAACTGGCCGAAGCCGGCGTCCACCGCATTGAAGCGGGCATGCCCGCCGTTTCCGCCGAAGATGAAGCGGCCATCAAAGACATCGTGCAGTTGAACCTGGGCCCCGAGATCTTCTCGTTCGCCCGCTGCATGCCCGCTGACGTCAAACTGGCCAAAGAGTGCGGCGTCTACGGCATCATCACTGAGATCCCGTCGAGCGATCACATCATCAAGAACGCCTACGGCAAGGACATGGACTGGGCGATCAAGTCGTCGATCGAGACGACGCTGGCCGCCAAGGACGCCGGCCTGTACACCGTGTTCTTCACCATCGACAGCACCCGCTCCGATCCCGACCGCCTGCTCGACCTGATGGAGAAGGTCGCGACCGAAGGCCACATGGATTCCTGCACGCTGGCCGATTCCTTTGGCGGGTGCACGCCGGCGGCCGTGTCCTACATGGTCAGCAAGCTGAAGAAGCGCCTCGGCAAACCCGTCGAGATCCATTGCCACGAGGATTTCGGCCTGGGTGTGTCCAACACGATCGCGGCTCTGGCATCGGGCGCGGAAGTGGCGCATGTCACCATCACGGGCACGGGCGAGCGCGCCGGCAACGTGCCGCTCGAGGATACGGTGCTGGCGTTGAAGTGCCTCTACGGCATCGACATCGGCATCAAGACCGAGATGTTCTACGAGATGTCGAAACTGGTGCAGCAACTGTGCGGCTTCACGATTCCTCCGAATCGGCCGATCGTGGGCGACTGGCTGTACTACATCGAGTCCGGCATCGTGTCGATGTTCCATCGCCGCTGCAAGGTGGCCGAGCCGCTCGAGTACATTCCGTTCGCGCCCGAATTGGTGGGCCGGCCGGGAATCGATATCGCGCTCGGCAAGGGTAGCGGCGCGGCCAATATCGAAGAGCACCTGGAACGGCGCGGCCGGACGGCGACGCCGGAGCAGGTGATGGACATCATGAACAAGGTGAAAGCGAAATCGATCGAGAACAAGCGCCTGCTGACGGGCGAAGAGTTCGACGAGATCGCCAACGCCGTGATCGGCGCTCCCGTAGGGGCGGCCCGGTAGGCCCGAATCAGAGCCGCGACAATAGAGACAGAGCCGCGACCGTGAGGGAGCGGTGGCCTCCGGCTCACCCCGGGTAGCCCGAAGCCGCCGCTTCCCCCCCTCGCGGCAGGACCAATACCACCCATGTTCCGCACTCTCGATGAAATCGTTCAAGCCGCGCTCGAGCAGGGCCCGGCGCGCATCGCCGTCGCCGCGGGGCACGATCCCGACGTGATCGAAGCCCTCAAGCAGGCGCGCGATCTGAATCTGGCGCTCGCCACCTTCTGCGGCAACGCCGACAAGATCCGTTCCATGGGCGCCGCGGTCGGATTCGATATCCCGGACGAACAGATCGTCCATGAGCCCGACGACATGGCGGCCGCCCGGAAAGCAATCAGCCTGATTCGCGAAGGCAAAGCCGGCCTGTTGATGAAGGGCAAGATCAGCACCGCCAGCCTGGTGCGCACCGTGCTCGACCGGGAGACCGGTATGCGCGGGGGACGCCTGCTGAGTCAGGTGATCGTCTTCCAGGTTCCCGGCTTCGACCGCCTGATGCTGATGACCGACGCCGCGATCAACATCGCGCCCACGCTCGAGCACAAGGCGGACTTGTGCCGCAACGCCGTCGACGTGGCGCGGGCGATCGGGATCGAGAAGCCGAACATCGCCGCGCTCTGCGCGCTGGAGTTCGTCAATCCGGACATGCCCGTGACCGTGGACGCGGCCGGCCTCGCCGGGATGAACCGCCGCGGCCAGATCACCGGCTGCTACATCGAAGGGCCGATCGCGTTGGACGTGCCGCTGAGCCGGTTCGCGGCGTCGCGTAAAGGCATCGACAGCCCGATTGTCGAGAACACCGATATCTTCCTGGCGCCGGACATCGAAGCGGGCAACATTCTCTACCGCGCGATCCTGTATTTCGCCAAAGGCGAGTCGGGCGGCATCGTGGTGGGGGCGAAAGTGCCCCTCATCCTGCTGTCGCGAGCGGAAGATCCGGCGACGAAGATTCGCTCGATCGCGATCGCAATGCTGGCGGCCGCGGCGAAGAAGAACTAACCCCTCCGGCGCCTACCGTCGCGGCGCACCCGCGGGTTCTTACGGACCCGCGACCGTCAGGGAGCGGTGGCTCTGGATCTTCGTTCGTTCCTCAACGGCACCGCTCGCTCAGGGGTTGTGAAAAATGGGGACAGACAGCCGTTTTCCGATCAACGTTTCGTGGAAGATCAACGAGTTGTGGTCGGAAAACGGTGTCAGTGCCCAATTTTTTCACAGATTCTCGCTCTCGGCTCAGTTACGAGAAGTTGCGGTTCAGTTTGTCACCGCTACACGGACACTGCGCGCTCGCGGTCTGCACCGAGCGCCGCGGCGCGCGTACGGCCGATCCGATAAAGCCACCAGAATGCACCCAGTGCAATCGCGAGACACACGGCTACAAAGGCCCATTCCCGGGGGCCGGGGTGCACTTGCCACAACGTCCAGACGAACTGCACCACGCACAGCGCGGAGACAAAATACAACGTCCGGATGCGCGGGATCACACTCACTAGGAAGGCGCCCGTCGGCGCGCCCAGAACCACGATGGGACCCGCGGTCAGCCAGTTGTAGAGCACTTCCACCTCGATGTCGCCCATCCACAGGTGCAGGGCCGTGCCCAACACGCTGGCCATCGCCATGGTCGAGACCGCCGTCGGCACCGCGAGTTTCAGATCGCTGCGGAATAACAGCACCAGCACGGTGTAGATCAGCATTTCCACCCCCACGCCGATCAGTGCCGTGACAATGCCCCCCAGAACTCCGACCGGCAGGCCCAGCCGCCAGGCGGTGGCCCAACTGAGTTGCGGCTTGTTCTCCAGCGAGCAGAACTCCGCGTTGCGGGCGAAGGTCAGGAGGCCGAAGCTCATCCACAAGCACGAGAACAACAACTTGACCATCGTGGAGGAGATCGCCGGGCCGATGACGAACGTGCCGAGCAGCAAGCCGGCGGCGGAAGCGCAACTGGCGGCGACGAGCAGGCGCATCTGAATCGGTGTCTTGCGGCCGAGGATGAAAATCATCGCCGAGGTCATGCCCAAGGCCTGGATGGCGAGGCCGAAATTCCGGCCGAGGGACGGCGGATATCCGAAGGCGAGCACGAGAAACGGGAACGCCACCGTACCGCCTCCCATCGGCGTCGACCCAGCGACCAGCGAGCCAAAGATCATGACCAGGCCGATGGGCCAGTGGCTCGGAATGTGGCGCCAGTAGCCGAAACCGAAGGCAATGACGAGCCACACGACATAGAAAATCCCGATGTAGAGGAACCAATACTTCATGCGCGGGCCGCGCAGGCCGACGCGGTCGATCAGGCTGATGGGTGGTGGCATTCAGGAGAGTTGGTACCGCTTCATTTTGTTGATCAGTCCCTGGCGGCTGAGACCCAGGATCTTGGCCGTGCGCACCTGGTTGTTGCGGGTCAAGGCGAGCGTATCGGCAATCAACCGGCGCTCCACTTCTTCGATCGCTTCGGGAATCGTCTTCGGTCTGGCGGTCGCAGCGGCGGGGACCGGACGTCCGGGGAGCCCTTCGAACAGATCCTCCTCGGCGATCCCTTTGCCTCGCGCGAGGGCAACCAGGCGACGGATCTCGTTCTGTAACTGCCGGGTATTGCCGGGCCACGGCTGCTCGCACAGGCGGCGCGTCACCTCCGGTGCAATGTCCAGCAGCGGGCGATTCTGTTCGCGGCAGCACTCCGCGACAAAGTGCCGGGCAAGCAGGGGAATGTCTTCGCGAATGTCGCGTAGGGCCGGCATCTCGATCTGGACCACACGCAACCGGTACAGAAGATCCTCGCGGAACCGGCCTTCGCGGATCTCCCGCTCCAGATCCTTGTTGGTCGCCGACAGCACGCGCACGTCCACGGGGATTTCGGCGCGCCCGCCCACTCGCTCAATCACGCGCTCCTGCAGCACGCGGAGGATCTTCGCCTGAGCAGTCAGGCTGAGGTCGCCAATTTCGTCGAGGAACAAGGTGCCGCCGTGCGCGGACTGAAAAAGGCCGATGCGCTTATCGACGCCCGTCGCGACCCCTTTCTCGATGCCGAACAGTTCGGCCTCGACCAGCGTGTCCGGAAGGGCCGCGCAGTTCAAGGCCACAAACGGCTTCCGCGCGCGAAGGCTGGTGTAGTGAATCATGCGGGCGACCAGTTCCTTGCCCGTGCCGCTTTCGCCCCCGATCAGAACGTTGACCGACGTGTCGCGAATTCGTTCCACCAACCGCAAAACGTTTTGGATGGGCGCGCTGCTGCCGAGCAGCAGCGGTTGCGAAAACTTGCCGCTCACCTCTCGCCAAAGAATGGTGTTTTCCTCGGTCAATTCGTCGCGTTTTTTCCGCAGTTCACCGATCAGCCGGGCGTTTTGAATGGCGATGGCGGTTTGAGCGGCGAGCGAGCGCAGGATTTCTTCATCCTCGGTTCCGAAAGAGCCGCCCTTTTTGTTGAGCACCTCGAAGACACCGACGGCTTCGCCGCTGGAAAGATGCAACGGCGTGGCCAACAGGTTCTCGGTGTGATATCCGGTCCGATCGTCGATGGCCTGGTTGAAGCGGGAATCCCGATACGCGTCGGGGACGTTGATGGTCGAGGCCGTACTCAACGCCGCGCCCGCGACTCCCTTGCTTGCGTCAAATCGCAGGATCTCGTCGCTGCCCAGCGCGACCTTCGACCACAACTCGCGCTTGTCGGCGTCGTACAGGAAAATGCTCGCCCGGTCGCATTCGAGCAGCACCGTGGACTCCCGCGCCACAAGGTCCAAAAGACGGTTCAAGTCGCGTTCCGAATTCATCGACTGGCAGATGCCCAGCAGGGTCTTCAGCTTCTCCTGAGGCTGCAAGTCGGACCGGTGGCTCGAAGAGGCGGAGAGCATGGCGGACTTTACAAGTGTAGCTTGGGCTTGTCGGGGCTGTAAACGGAATAGGCACCGCGTTTGAACCGCTGGGGCGTCGATGTGCCGCGAGGTTTCCGGGCCCGATGCCGCCTCGCCCGTTGTCCAGGGAGTAGACAACCGCTCTCGCGATTTTGACGCAATATCAACCACTTGGAGGACGGCAAGACAGTTGCTAAGGTCTTACTGCGCCGATCGGAGGAACGGCGCTTCGGAGGCTGGTCCGCGTGGGCGGCGCGCTCGATGAATTGCGAGTGACCGCCCGCGCACCCGGAGCAAAAATGGCGTCACCAAATTTTCATCGAAGGGCGCGGTTGCATTCTTGACACCTCAACTTGACGGTTGGTACCCTCGGTACTGCTCTAGTTTTGGCTCTTGACCAGGTTGGTCTTGCCAGGTTCCGGCGCCAAGCTGCGTCAAACAAAGTTCCTCAGGCACTGATAGGGGTTGCGGGGAAGTTGTCGAGGTCCCTGAAGGGTTCGTACAGAGTAGTTCGCTTTCCACATGATGAAGAACCGTAAACGTATCGTGATCTTCGGATCGGTGTTGGCGCCTGTCGCCTTCTACTTTGGGGGGTCGATGGCCGTCGACCACATGGACAGCGAGGGCTGGCGATTCTTCAATACCGGCAAAGACGCGACGATCGTTTTGCGCAAGACCGGCAAGGCTGTCAAAGAGAAAAGCCTGCCGGTGATCGAGTCGTTCTATGCGCCGTCGTTCAAGGGCAAACGCCTGGGTTTGAACCAACTGAAGCTGGCGGAAACCAAGGATGGCGTACGCCGGTATGTGCTCGAGTCGGATGGCGAACTTCACTCGCGCGAAGCCGCCATGGCCGAGTGGCGTGCTTACCTGGATTCGTTCGAGTCGATTAGCGAAGCCGGGCTGTACATTCACCGCATCGAGGAGTGGAAGCACGCGGGGGAACTCATTGCCAGCGTCCGCTTCGAAGTGATCGGCAAGCCCAAGGGCGCGCAGCAGGATGGAATTGATCGCGCTTACTTCCGCATGCGGTTCGAGGGCGTGGGGCCGGCGATGCGGATTGTCGAGTCGTCCCTGATCGAAGGCGACCGGTTCATCAGCGACCAGCCGCACTTCGAAAACGTGGCCGCATCCGCGGGCATCGATTTTACAAACCGCTACTATCCGCCGTTTCTCAACCAGCCTTTGAAGTTCGCCATGATCCGGTACGGTCCGGCGGGCCTGAGCGCCGTGGATTACGACAACGACGGTTGGTACGACCTGTTCATCCCCGACGGCGTCGAGTCGAAGCTG
Source organism: uncultured Solibacteraceae bacterium (assembly GCA_964529305.1). Lineage (GTDB taxonomy): Bacteria > Acidobacteriota > Terriglobia > Bryobacterales > Bryobacteraceae > CAZGUX01. The sequence goes on from CAZGUX010000178.1 coordinate 67,950, forward strand.
TTCCGCAACACGGGTGACGGCAAGTTCACCGACGTGACGGCGAAGGCCGGTCTCTCCGGACTCGACGGCGTCAGCGTTGGCGTGTTCGCCGACTATGACAACGACGGACACAAGGATCTCTTTGTCAGCCGCACCTTCAAACCCAACCAGCTTTTCCGCAACAACGGCAACGGAACCTTCACCGACGTGACCCAGAAGTCGGGAATCGGCGAAGACTGCTGCACGACGGTGGCCTCCTGGGCCGATTACAACAACGACGGCTTCATCGATCTGTACGTCGGCCGCTATCTCGATCCGCGCACCGCGATTCCCACGACGTTCTACGCCCGCAACGGCGAGCCGAATCAGCTTTACCGAAACAACGGCAACGGCACATTCACCAACGTGACGAAGGAAGCCGGCGTAGGCGAACTGGGCCTGTGCCTCGGCACTGTTTTCGGCGACTACGATGACGACGGCTATGTCGACCTTTACGTGGTGAACGACTTTGGCCGCAAGACGCTCTACCACAACAACCGCAACGGAACGTTCACCGATGTCACCGTGAAGACCGGGACCCTGGCATACGGCGCCGGCATGAACGCGTCGATCTCCGACTACGACAACGACAATCGACTCGACCTGTACGTCACGCACATCCGGTCGGAGGAAGCGTGGTACGCCGAAATGCCTACCGTCATGCGCTACATGATCAACTGCATGCGCCAGGGCGTGTGGACGACGGACATGCCGCTGTACTTCGAAGTGTTCAAGCAATCGGGCTTCAATTTTGTGGAGGTCTTCCAGCAGATGGCCTCCGGCAACACTCTGCTGCGGAACAAGGGTGATGGGACGTTCGAAGACACCACCTGGAAGGCAAACGCGAACCCGATCGGCTGGTTTTGGGGCGCCTACCTGGGCGACTACGACAACGACGGGTGGAAGGACATCTATGCGGTCAACGGCTGGGTCTACAACGATCAGGGCACTGAGATCGAACTCGACTTTCTGAACAACGTGGTCAGCCGCCAGAACGAGTACAAGACCGGGGCGTTCTTCAATCCGGCGAATTTCGGTTCCACGTCGTGGCACGGATGGGAGCGCAAGCGCTACCTGCGCAACAACGGAAACGGCACCTTTTCCGAGATCGGCCGGCCGACCGGAACGGACCTGATCACCAACGCTCGCGGTGTCGCCGCGGCCGACTATTGGAATCGAGGCGTGCTCGACATCGCCGTGTCGGCTTCCACCGACAAACACATCCTCCTCAAGAACAATATCGGAGGAAAACGGAACTGGATTGCGTTTGAGCTGATAGGCTCCAAGACCAATCGGGACGCTGTCGGCGCCAGGGTGTACATCAAGGTAAACGGCAAGCCGCAGATGCGGGAGGTTTTCCTCGGGGACGGCTACGGATCGCAGAACACCATGCAGCAGCACTTTGGCCTCGGTGACGCGACCGCGGTCGACGAAGTGATGGTGAAGTGGCCGCGGTCGGGAGTGGTGCAGAAGTTCCAGAACGTGGCAAGCAATCGAGTCTTTGAAATTACGGAGGGCAAAGACTTGCTGGTGGAAAAGAAATATACGGCGGTGCGCCGATGAGGGCATTTGCCGTCATTGTCCTGGCGGGCGCCGGGGTCATCGCCCTGGCAAATGGTATTGGAGAACGCTGGTTCGAAGACGTCACACAGCGCGCCGGGATCCAGCACAAGCATGTCAACCGGGTGTTCAAGAACCCGTACGCCCACATCATGGCCGGCTATACCGCGCTCGGCGCGGCAGTTGCAGTGGCCGACTACAACGGAGACGGCTACGACGACCTGTTTGTGACGGACTCCGCGGAAACCGGCAAAAATCGCCTTTACCGCAACAACGGTAACTTCACCTTTACCGACGTGGCCGAGGAAGCGGGCCTCGCCAACGGCAACGACGCCTCCAACGCGGTTGCGGACGCCCAGTGGTTCGACTTCAACAACGACCGGCGGCCCGATCTTTTGCTCATTCGCTTCGGCCAGAACCTCCTCTACGAGAACCTGGGCAACGGCAAATTCCGCGACGTGACACAGAAGTCCGGCCTGATGGGCTACAAGAACGCGATCACTTCGGTCGCCTTCGATTACGATCGTGACGGTTGGGTCGACCTCTTTGTCGGCAGTTATTTTCAGCCGGTGAACGTATTCAATCCCAGTACGCCGCGCTTCTTTCCCGAGAGTTTCGAAACCGCCAAAAACGGCGGCGGCTTGACCGTATATCACAACAACGGGGATGGAACGTTCAGCGACGTGACCGGCAAGGCCGGATTCAAACTGAGCGGCTGGACACTCGACCTGGGCCACGCCGACGCCGATAACGACGGCGATGAAGATTTGTACGTGGCCTGCGACTTTGGCTCCGACCACTTCTTTGTCAACAACGGGAACGGAACGTTCAGCGACATGACGGAGAAGGCGATTGGCGTCGACACCAAGAAAGGCATGAACGTCGACTGGGGCGACTACGACGGAGACGGATTTCTCGACATCTACGTCACCAACATCACCGACGATTACATGCGGGAAGGCAACTTCCTCTGGAAGAACAACGGGAATCTGACGTTCTCCGACGTCTCACGCGAGACGGACACCTATAACACAGGGTGGGGTTGGTGCTCGAAGTTCTTCGACTACGACAACGACGGGTGGCTGGATCTCTACGTCGTCAACGGTTGGGTCTCGGCGGGGAAGGAGAGCTACGTTCCGGACATCTTCACGATGGTGACCAAGCCAGGCATCGATTTTGCCGATGCCCGCAACTGGCCCCCGATGGGATCGAAGAGCTTGAGCGGTTATCAGAAGAAGAGGCTGTTCCACAACGAAGGAGGCGGGGTCTTCAAAGATCACGCGGCCAGGCACGGCGTGGACTCCGTCAAGGACGGGCGCGGAATCGGCTTGGGTGATTTCGACAACGACGGCAAACTGGACATGTACGTCGCCAACGCCAACGCCGAGCCTTATTTCTATCGCAACGCAATGCCGGGCGGTTCTCATTGGATCCAGTTCGCATTGGAGAGTCCCAAGAGCAACCGCTTCGCCATTGGAGCCCAGATCCGCGTCACGGCGGGAGGCAAGACGAGGCTCAGTTTCGTGAACGGCGGCAACGGGTTTGCCGCGCAGTCGACCACCCGGGTTCACTTCGGACTGGGAAAGACGGACAAGGTCGAGAAGGTGGAGATCCGCTGGCCCTCGGGCGCCAGACAGACTCTGGAGAACGTTTCGCCCGACCGCGTCTATCGGGTTGTTGAGGGAAAGAACAAAACGGAGACTTTGGTAGCAAAGAAATGAACAACACCGCGGTTCTTTTGATCACTCTGGCGCTCTCAGGAGGGAGCGGGTGGAGCGCGACCCTTGCCGACCTGGACAAGTACGAGGCGGCCCTGAATTCGAATGCCGACGATATCCGGGCCGGCAGCGAGTATCGCCAGGCCGTCATCCAACTCAAGCAGTATGACCGCTGCATCAAGTTCTTTGAAGACCTGACGGCGAAGAATGGAGCGGCGGCGAACGCGTTTCTGAATTACGGCTTCGCGTACGTCGATAAGATCCCCGATGCCGGCGCCATCACGCAGGTGATTCTCGCCAACACCGCGCTGACCCATTTTTCCAAGTCCATCGAAATCAAGCCTTCGTGGATTGCGCTCTACACCCGGGGCAACAGCTACCTGTATTGGCCCAAGATCTTCCAGAAAGCGCAGCTTGGCGTGAACGACCTCGAAAACGCCATGAAGATGCAGAAGCAGACCGGCAAGACCCTGTCTTACCACGTGCGGGCCTACATCTCGCTTGGCGACGGCTATTGGAAGATGGACAATATCGAGAAAGCCCGGGCGGTGTGGCTGGAAGGCGCCAAGCTGTTTCCGGCCGAGGAACGGCTGAAGGCACGGCTGTCGAGGCAAGGGGAAGAACTCGCCAAGTATATCGACGACGTGCTCGACCCCAACAAGCGTGTGGATACGAACCTGCACGAAATCTGGGAGGGGAAGTGAAGCGTCGCCTCGGAATCGCGGCCCTGGCTGGCCTGCCCCTCGCGCTGCTGGCCTGGAACGGCACGGCTAAGATCCTGTTCGAGGAGGTCTCCGTCAAGGCGGGCGTCCAGACCACCCATCAGACCCGTAGATTTAAAGGCAAGAGCGGCGACGTGCTGCGAATGTTCACGTCCGGGGGAGCGGCGGCGGCCGTGGGCGACTTTAACAATGACGGTCTCGACGACCTCTTTGTCACCGACTCGGCCGAAGGCACTCTCAGCAAACTCTACCGCAACGACGGCAACTGGAAGTTCACGGAGATCGGCGCGGCCGCGGGCGTCAACGGCGGCAACGACCCGCTGTCCATCGTGGCCGACGGCCTGTGGTTCGACTACGACAACGACGGCTGGCAGGATCTGATGGCAGTACGCTTCGGCCTGCCGATTCTCTATCACAACGAGCACAACGGCAAGTTCAAGAATGTCTCGGCGCAGTCGGGCTTCAACAAGTTCGGCAATACGATCGCCGCGGTGGCGTTCGACTACGACAACGACGGCAAGCTCGATGTCATGCTCGGACACTACTTCAAGGCGGAGAACCTGCTCGACCTGAAGACCCCTCACGTTTTGCCCAACGACCTCGACAATGCCGTCAACGGCGGAGGCGTCGACCTCTGGCACAACGAAGGAAACGGCCGCTTCAAGCTCGTCACCAAGGAGGCGGGCTTCGCTCAACACACCGGCTGGACGCTCGATATCGGTCACGGAGACTTCGACAACGATGGCTGGCAGGACGTCTATCTCGCCTGCGATTACGGGACCGACCGCATCTTTTTCAACAACAAGAACGGAACGTTCCGCGACGCCACAGTGAAGTCGATTGGCATCGACACCAAGAAGGGCATGAACGCCGACGTCGGCGATTACGATAACGACGGTTTCCAGGATATCTACGTCACCAATATCACCGATGAGTATATGAAAGAGTGCAATATGCTCTGGCACAATAACGGGGACGGCACGTTCACGGACCTCTCCAAGGAAACCGGCACCTGCCCGACACTCTGGGGTTGGGCGGCCAAATTCGGTGATTTCGACAACGACGGCTGGCAGGATCTGTTCGTGGTCAACGGCCTGCGATCGGCGGGGAAGGAAAATTACATCCCCGTGCTGGTCACCATGATCACGACTCCGGGCGTGGATTTCACCAATGTCAACAACTGGCCGAATATCGGGGGCATGACCTGGAGCGGGTATCAGAAGAAGAAGATGTTCCGCAATCTGGGGAACCAGGCGTTCAAGGAGATCTCGGCGGAGGCCGGCGTCGACAACGACCAGGACGGCCGCGGCATCGGCATGGGCGACTTCGACAACGACGGGTTGCTCGATCTGTATCAGACCAACGCCGACCAGAAGTCGCTGCTGTACCGCGGCCGCGCGGAAGGCGCGGGAAACTGGATCGAGTTGAAGCTCATCGGCACGAAGTCGAACCGGGACGCCATCGGGGCCAAGGTCACCCTTGCCGCCGGCGGCCTCAAGCAGATTCGGGAAGTCAACGGCGGAAATGGTTACGCGGGCCAGAGCACGCTTCGGTTGCACTTCGGAGTGGGCAAGGCGGCGAAGGCGGACAGCATTGAGATCCGCTGGCCGAGCGGCGCAGTGGAGAAAATCTCGGCGCCCATCAATCAAGTGACCTACGTGCAGGAAGGCAAGGGCACGGTTCCCGCTTGGGGACCGAAGAAGCCCTGAACCGACGAAAAACTGTCCCTGGGGAGAGACGAATGCGGAGGATCGCGGTTCCTGTCATTGCCGGAGGTGTCCTGTTGGCGGCGCTATTGCTGGTCCGTGCCGCCGACCGGGTGCCGGTTTCCGAAGAACAGCTTTGGCATTATCGCAACTTGGGGAAAGCCTTCTATGAGAATCCCACGACCCAGTTGCAGGCGGTTGGAGAGTTCAAGAAGGCTCTCGATCTAAACCCGAAGTCGGCGCGGGAACGGCTGAACTACGGTCTTTCTTTGTTGCGCGCCGGGAAGACGAAAGAAGGGATCGCGGAGATCGAGGCCGCTCAAAAGCAGGATCCTCAGATCCCCCACACGTGGTTCAACCTCGGCATTGTTTTCAAGAAGGAATCGGAGTACGACCGCGCCATCCAGCAGTTGGAGCAGATGGCAAAACTGGTTCCCGGCGAACCAGTCACCCACTACAATCTAGGCGTCCTCTACAAACTGACGGGGAAAGCGGAGCAGTCCCTGAAGGAGTTCGAGATTTCCTCGCGCCTCGATGCGAATCTCGCCGGTCCGCATTTCCAGTTGTACAACGCCTATCGCCAGGCGGGCCGCACCGAGGACGCTTCGCGCGAACTGAAGCTGTTTCAGGACATCAAAAAGATAACCCAGGGCGCGGCCGTACCGGAAGACATGGAGTGGAGTTTCTACTCCGAGATTCTGGACACGGTGGATCCGCGCGCGGATGCGGACAAGCCCGCGGCGGTAAAGCTCACCGCCTCCGCGATCAAAGTGCCGGCCAGCGGCTTGGCTGCTCTCGATTCGACGGGACAGGGCCGGGTTGACCTGGTTGCCTGGACCGCGGATTCGGTCACCCTTCTCGAGGGAGGGTCGAAGCCGGTCGCCGACTCGGGGCTTTCCTCGCTCAAGGGCGTGACCGCGATTATCCCGGGCGATTTCAACAACGACGGTCTGGCCGACCTGGCGGTTCTCACGGCTTCCGGGGCCCGGCTGTTCGTGAATCAGAAAGGGAAGTTCGCCGCGCACCCGGCGGCGCTGCCTGCCGGGCGATTCGGGAGCGCGGTGTGGATCGACTACGACCACGACTACGACCTGGATCTGGTGCTGCTGGGCGATGACTCTCGGCTGGCGCGCAACAACGGCGAGGCCGGATTCTCCGATCAAACCGCCGCCTTCCCGTTCGTGAAGGGCAAAGCAACCCGGGGGGCGGTCTACGAGTTGATCTCCGACACGAGCGGCAGCGACCTTGTCGTCCTGTACCAAGACCGTACTCCGGTTCTGTACCGTGATAAATTGCTGTCGAAGTTCGAAGCCGCGCCCCTCGATCAGCTACCGTCCGGTTCGACGGATGTGGCGGCCGGCGACTTCAACAACGATGGGTGGCTGGATCTGGCGGTTGCGGGACCGCAGGGAGTATCCCTGGTAGTGAACCAGTCGGGCAAGCTGGCCGTTACCTCTTCGCTGACGGCAAAGGGTCCTCTGGTATTCGCGGATCTCGAGAACCGGTCGTTCGCCGACCTGATCGCCTCGGGCGCCGTGTTTCGCAACCAGGGACAGGGTAAGTTTCAGTCCGGTGAAGGCAAGATTCCCGCCGGATCGAGTGTGGCGGAAGCGGATTTCGACGCCGACGGCCGGATTGATCTCGCCGTGGCTTCGGGCGACGGCGTCCACCTCCTCCGGAACGAAACCGCGGGGACCCACCACTGGATGCGGATCTCGCTCCTGGGGGTCAAGAACATGAAGTTGGCGCCGGGCGCCGAAGTGGAAGTGAAGGCCGGACCACGCTATCAGAAGCAGGTCTATCGGGGGTTGCCGCTCGTCTTCGGCCTACGCTCGATGACCCAGGTGGACACGGTCCGGATCACGTGGCCGAACGGGTTGATCCAGAACGAGCCCAAGCAGGCTGTCGACAAGCCGCTCTCCTACAAGGAAGCGCAGCGCCTGTCCGGCTCGTGTCCGATGATCTTCACCTGGAACGGCCAGGAGTTCGAATTCATCACCGATGTCCTGGGCGTCGCGCCGCTGGGCGCCAGCGCGGGTGACGGCCGTTTCTTCCCGGTCGACCACGACGAGTTCGTCCAGATTCCGGGCGACTCGTTCAAGCCGGTCGACGGACGTTACGAAATGCGGATCACCGAGGAACTGCGGGAAGTTTCCTACATCGACCACATCCGCCTGACGGCCGTGGATCATCCCGCGGATCTCGACATCTTTACCAACGACAAATTCAAGGCCCCGCCCTTTCCGCCCTTCCGCCTGTACGGGGTCCGTACGAAGCAGCATCCGCGCTCGGCCTGGCTCGAGAGCCGGACCGTTCCGCGCACCGGTGTGACCGAACGCCTGCGGGCGAAGGACCGCTTGTATCCGGACCAGTTCCGCCGCGACTATGCGGGTCTGGCCGAGATGCATTCGCTCGAACTCGATTTCGGCAAATCGGCGCCCGCCAATCGCGCCGTCCTGGTTCTCTCGGGGTGGGTCGATTGGGCCGACGGCAGCACCTTCCTCGGCGCGGCGCAGTCATCGCGCGAAGGATTGGTCTTCCCGTATCTGCAGGTGAAGGATGCCAATGGCCAATGGCGGACGGTCGTCGACGACCTGGGTATCCCCGCCGGGAAACCCAAGACCATTGCCGTTGACCTGACCGGCAAATTCCTTTCCGAAGCCAGGCAGGTGAGGATCGTCACGAACCTCTGCCTCTACTGGGACGAAATCTTTCTGGGAGATGACCCATCGGCGCCGGACGTCAAATTGACGCCCCTGCGGGTCGAGTCGGCCGGCCTGCGGTTCCGGGGATTTTCCCAGCCGGTGATCCACCCGGAGCGGAAGCAGCCGGAAGCGTTTATTTATTCGAGGGTCACGCCGTCCTCGATGTGGAACCCGACGCCCGGCTTGTACACGCGGTTTGGCGACGTGCGCCGCTTGATTGACAGAATCGACGACAATCTCCTGCTGATGGGTTCGGGAGACGAACTGCGGTTGAGTTTCGCCGCGGCGGCCCTGCCGGCTCTCCCGGCGGGATGGAAACGGGATTTCCTGCTCCTGGTGGATGGATGGGCCAAGGACGGCGACGCCAATACGGCGTTCTCGCAGTCGGTCGAACCGCTTCCGTTCCACGGGATGTCCGGCTACCCGTATCGGGAAAATGAGCAGCGCCCCAACTCGGCGTTGCAGCGGGAAACTACGACCCGGCCGGCGTTGCGCCTGCTCCGGCCGCTCAGCGAGATGCGCCGGCGATAGTGGATTTCTAGTATTGAGAGATGGCGAAGGGCAACGGTAGAGTCTGTTAATAGCCATGACGACCAAATTGCACAAGCTGATCGCCGTGTTCTTCATCGTGTTGTTGATCAACACCGCCTACCTGTGGGCATTCGCCGACCCGACCATCTTCTACATGACCAACGTCATGTTCCACATCTGCAGTGGAACGGTGCTTCTGGGCGCGCTGATCTGGGTTGCGTTGAAAGATGCCGACCTTCGCGAAGGAACGTCGAAAGCGATCGGCCTCTTCCTGCTCTCCCTAGCGTTGGGAGTGTTTCTCTGCCTCGGCGCCTATATCGAGGGCGCGGGCAACATCACTCCGAACCGATGGGCGTTTTGGGCGCATATCGGTTGCGCCATCGTCGGCGTGGCGTTGCTGGCGCCGTATGTCTGGCGAAAGGCGAAAGAGCAGGGCGGCGGCTGGCTGCAGTTCAGGAAAGCGTTTCAGGCCTCCTTCGCGCTCCTTCTGTTGTGGCCGGCGGCGGCTGGGCTGTACCGGACCGCTTTCCCGGAGACGGCGTCCCGAATCAGGAATCCGCTGGTGGTGCCGACCCAGATGGAGGAGGAAGGCGCGGGTCCGAAATCTCCCTTCTTCCCGTCTTCGGCGAACACGAATGTCAACGGGATTATCCCTTCGAACTTCTTCATGGACTCCGAGGCCTGCGGGGAGTGTCACAAGGACATCTACCAGCAATGGAAAAGCTCGGCTCATCACTTTGCGTCGTTCAACAATCAGTTCTATCGCAAGTCGATTGAGTACATGCAGGACGTCGTGGGGACGAAGCCGAGCAAGTGGTGCGCCGGTTGCCACGATCACGCGGTCTTCTTCAATGGCCGGTTCGATCGTCCGATGAAGGAGCAGATCGACACGCCGGAAGCCCACGCCGGCCTCGCGTGTACCTCCTGCCACTCCATCGTGCATGTTGGCTCCAGCATGGGCCAAGGGAATTTCCTCATTGAGTACCCGCCCCTTCATGAGCTGGCCACCAGCAAGAACAAGTACATCCGTGCCTTCGACCGGTTCCTGACGTTTGTGGAGCCTCGGCCGCACAAGGGCACGTTCATGAAGCCGTTCATGCGGCAGGACACCGCCGAGTACTGTTCGACGTGCCACAAGGTTCACCTCGACATTCCCGTGAACAAATACCGCTGGGTGCGCGGGTTTAACGACTACGACAACTGGCAGGCGAGCGGCGTTTCCGGACAGGGTGCGCGTTCCTTCTACTACCCCAAGGAAAGCCAGCACTGCGGCAACTGTCACATGCCGCTGGTTCCGTCGAAGGATCCCGGCAACGTCAACGGCCAAGTGCACTCGCATCGTTTTCCGGGCGCCAACACGGCGCTGCCGTTCGTCAACCGCGATCACGCCCAGGCAGGCGCCATCGAGCGGTTCCTGAAGTCAGGCTTCATCACGGTGGATATCTTCTCGGTTTCGCCGGTCGAAGATACCAAGGATACGCAGATGGTCCGCCGTTCCGGAGACACGCCGCAATTGTCCACCGGGTTCGCCGTGGGCGAGGAAGCGGAGCAGTCGGGACAAGGGTTCATCCGGGAAGTGGGTAAGATTGCCGCCCCCGTCAATACGGCGAACGCGAAGATCGAACCGGGGTCGACGGTCCGTGTCGACGTGGTCGTCCGGACTCGGAAGATCGGTCACTTCTTCCCTGGCGGTACCGTGGACGCCTTCGACATCTGGCTCGAGTTGATCGCCAAGGACGCGGCGGGCAAGAACATCTTTTGGAGCGGACGCGTGGAAGACAACGGCGCCGGACCCGTCGAGCCCGGTGCGCACTTCTACAAGGCGTACCAGTTGGACGGTGAAGGCAACCCCATCAACAAGCGGAACGCGTGGCAGATGCGGAGCGTCTTATACGTGCGCCTGATCCCGCCCGGGGCAGCCGACGTGGGCCATTTCAGGCTGAAGATCCCCAAGGATGTCAAAGGGCCGATCACTGTGACGGCCAAGCTCAACCATCGCAAGTTCGCGCACTACTACACGCAATTTGCGTACGCTGGCCAACCGAAGGACGGCCAGCATCACAACGCCGCCCTCTTGAGCGACAGCCACAACAGCATGGAATACTCCTTCGATCACGCCAACGTCCCGAAGAACGTCTCCGGCCAGATCAAGGGCGAGATCCCGGTGCTGCCAATCACGACGCTGGCCCAGGCCGAAGCGAAACTGGAGATGGGCACGCCGAAGTGGGAACCCGTGGTCACCAAAGTCGACCGCGAGAGGTGGAACGATTGGGGCATCGGCCTCCTGCTGCAAGGCGATTTGAAGGGCGCCGAATATGCGTTCAAGAAGGTCACCGAGGCCGAGCCTGGTTATGCCGACGGCTGGCTGAACGTGGCTCGCGCCCTGATCCAGGAGGGCGAGACCGAAGCCGCCAAGCCTTTCATCCAGAAAGCCATCGACGTTGATGCGTCCCTGGGCCGAATCTACTTCTTCCGTTCGCAGATCGAGCGCGCTGACGGCGACTACGACGCGGCATTGGTTTCCCTGAACAAGACCCTGGAGAAGTATCCCCGGGATCGCGTGGTGTTGAACAACGCGGCGCGCATTCTGTTCCTCAAGCGCGAGTACAAGCAGGCGCTGGAAATGCTGCAGCGCGTTTGCCTGGTCGACCCCGAAGATCTGCAGATGCACTACACGGCGATGCTCTGCTACCGCGGACTGGGCGACAAGGAGAACGCCGCACGGGAGGAGAAGTTGTTCCGCCGTTTCAAAGCGGAAGAATCCTCGATGTCGATCTCCGGCAAGCGGAGGTTGATCAGCCCCGAGGACAACAACGAGCGGCAACAGATACACGACCATGAATCGGTGCCTCTGGACCGGCCGGCGATCCGGCCGCCGCTGACAACGCCCATACCCACAAAGATGGTGGAGAAGCCGGGCAAGTCCGGAAAAGTGGAGCCCGTGGCAGGAGGGGGACAGTGACGATTTCCAATTGGCGTCCAGTGGGGTTCGGTCTCGCGGCGGCCGCGCTGGCCGCATTGGCGGCGGCCGTGCCGACCGCGCCCGTTCCGGTGAAGTTCACCGACATCACCACCGCCTCCGGGATCAAGTTCACCCATAACAGCGGACGCGCCGGCAAGAAATGGCTGCCCGAGACTCTTGGGGCGGGCGGCGCGTTCCTGGACGCCGACCAGGACGGCTACCCCGATGTCCTGCTGGTCAACAGCAAAGACTGGGCGCCTCGCGGCCGCAAGTCGATGCACGCCCTCTACCGGAACAACAAGAACGGGACGTTCACCAACATCACGGCGGGCAGCGGGCTCGATGTCGAGATGTACGGCCTCGGCGTGGCCGCCGGCGACTACGACAACGACGGCAAGGACGACGTCTACATTACCGCCCTCGAGGGAGACCGCCTGTACCACAACGAGGGCGGCGGCAAGTTTCGCGACGTCACCAAGGCCGCAGGCATCAACAACGCCAACTTTGCGACCTCGGTGGCTTGGCTCGACTACGACCGCGACGGCAAACTCGACGTGTTTGTCGCCAACTACGTCCAGTGGACCGCGAAAGGCGACCTGTGGTGTTCGCTCGACGGGGCGAGCAAATCGTACTGTACGCCCGAGTCCTACAAAGGAACGCAGTCCAAGCTGTATCACAACCTCGGCGGCGGGCGGTTCGAGGATGCCAGCCAGAAAGCCGGTGTGGGCGACCCCAACTCCAAGTCTCTCGGCATCGTGGTGTTCGACTTCAACAGCGATGGCTGGCCGGACATTTTCGTCGCCAATGATACGCAGCCCAACAAGCTGTACCGCAACAACAAGAACGGTACGTTTACCGAAGAAGGCATGGCCGCGGGCGTAGCGTTCGGGGAAGATGGCGTGGCGCGCGGCGCGATGGGCGTGGATGCCGGCGACTACGACCGGTCCGGCCGTCCCCACCTGCTCGTCGGCAACTTCTCCAACCAGATGCTGGGCTTGTATCACAACGAAGGTACCGGTCTCTTTGTGGATGAAGCGCCCACCTCCACCGTCGGGCGCGCCAGCCTGCTGACGCTCGCCTTCGCCGTCTTCTTCTGGGACTACGATCTGGACGGATATCTCGACATCTTTGCAGCCAACGGCCACATCGAAGAGGAAATCGGAAGGGTTCAGCCGAAGGTGGCCTACAAGGAACCGCCCTTGCTGTTCCGCAACCTCGGCAAACGCAAGTTTGACAATGTGACCCCCAAGATGGGGGCGGAGTTCAATCGGCCGATCGTGGCGCGCGGGGCCGCCTACGCCGACATTGACCGGGATGGCGACTTAGACCTGCTCATCACCTCGAATCACGGACCCGCGTTTCTGTACCGCAACGACGGCGGAAACAAGAACAAATGGCTTTGTGTCAAGCTGGTGGGCGCCAAATCGAACCGGAACGGCATTGGAGCGGTCGTCCGTATCGAGAGCGCGTCCGGCAAGCAGTGGAATTCCGTTCGTAGCGGTTCCAGCTATTGCTCGCAGAGCGACCTTCCGGTAACGTTCGGGTTGGGAAGCGATCCGGCCGTGGGCAGCATGGAGATCGAATGGCCGAGCGGGGCGAAGCAAAAGCTCACCAATGTCGCCAGTAATCAATTCATTACCGTGGAGGAGGGAAAGGGCATCGTCGCCAAGTCCGCCCCGGCCCGATAATCAGAAGATGACGGAATCCGCCTCCCTTCTCGCGACCACTCCCGTGTTCCGTACTGTCGCGGCGGAGGGACGCGTTCTACTTGAGGCCCGCTCCGAGGAGGCGGTGCTTCCAGGCGCCTTCCCCGCGCTGGGCCGCCGCGGCGGCGAGGCCTGTTCTCTCGTTCATCGAGAGTTAGCCCATTTGACGCCTTCGAACCTGCCTGGTACACACCTGCGGAATAGGGCGCAACATCCGGCGCCCCTTGATTCAGGTGCGGAAAATTTTGTCTTGACGCCGGAATACGCTACCATTACCATGCTTCAGTTCGCCGCGCTCCTGGAATCATCGAGTGCGGCAGGAAGGCCGCCGGGCAGAATCGGCCGACGATTCTCGCCGGGTACGAACGGGTGAAATCCCGGCGCCGTTTCTGTGCGGCGTCCGCCGGTGATTCGCCTGTAATCCCGCCGCGCCGCCTTCGGTCAATCTTTTTGGAGGAAAACAATGCAAGCCTTTACGGCAGAAGACATTCGGACTGAGATCAAGCGCTTGATCGCGGAAGTGACGGAGCGCACGCCCGATGAAATTTCCGACACCGCCAGCTTCCAGGAGGACCTCGGAGTCGACTCCCTGATGGCCATGGAAGTCATGGTTGCCGTCGACAAGAAGTACAAGATCAATATCCCCGAGGACGAGTTCGCCCAGATCCGAAATGTGGACGACACGGTCGAGGTCGTGCAGAGGCACCTCAACGGCGCGTAGTCCGTGCCGCGACCGGACAGTGCCGTGACCGGACAATGCCGTGACCGGACAGAGCCGCGACCGTAAGGGAGCGGTGGTTTGGCGGGTGGCTGGCGCGGCGGCGTGCGCTAACGGCGGCACTGGCGACAGCCGCGCAGCCGGCCGTCAGCCGCAGGGAGCACAAGTATGAAAAGGGTCGTCATCACCGGTGTCGAGTTGGTTACGCCGATCGGCGCCGGACGGGTCGAGTTTTGGGAAAACCTGATCGCTGGGAAGAACGGAATCGGCCCGGTCCGCTCGTTCGACACTTCCGACTATCCGGTCCATCTGGGCGCGGAGGTCAAGGAGTTCACCCCGGGTGCGCACGTCCTCACCCGGGAGCCCGATAGCATGGGCCGGGGCTCTCAGTTGGCGATCGCCGCCGCGCGCATGGCGATCGCCGACTCGAATCTGGCGTTGTCCGGACATGACCTTCGCCGCGTGGGCGTCTCGATGGGGACAACCTCCGGTGAACCCGGCTTTGTGGAGAAATACAACGACATCCGAAAGGCCCAGGGTCTGGACGCCATTCCCGGGGACTTGGGCCCCAAGTATCCCTGCAACGTCATCCCCAGCAATGTGGCCATCGAATTGGGGCTGCGCGGGCCCTGCCTGATGATCCCCACCGCGTGCGCTGCCGGGAATTACGCCATCGGTTACGGATTCGACATGATCCGCAGCGGCCGGGCCGATGTCATGCTGGCCGGCGGCGCCGATCCGTTCTCCCGAATCACTTACACCGGATTCGCCCGGTTGGGGGCGATCGCGCCGGAACGATGCCAGCCGTTCGACCGGAATCGCAAGGGAATGGTTCCGGGCGAAGGAGCGGCGGTGCTGGTTTTGGAACCGCTCGAAGCGGCTCTCGCCCGCGGGGCGAACATCTATGCCGAGGTCCTTGGCTACGGCGTAAGCTGCGACTCCCACCACATGACGGCCGCGCACCCTCAGGGCGACGGCGCCATCCGCGCCATGACCATGGCATTGACCGAATCCGGCCAGACCATCAACGACGTGGGCTACATCAGCGCCCACGGAACCGGCACGCCCACCAACGACCGGGTCGAGACCATCGCCGTCAAGTCTCTGTTCGGCGAGCGCGCCACGAAGGTGCCCATGAGTTCGATCAAGTCTATGATCGGCCACACCATGGGCGCGGCCAGCGCGATCGAGGCGGTGGCCTGCGCCCTGGCGATTCACACGGGCGTGATTCCTCCGACCATCAACTTTGAAGAACCGGACCCCGAAGCCGACCTCGACTACGTGCCCAACAAAGCCCGCAAGGCGGATCCGCGCATCGTGCTGAACAATGCCTACGCGTTTGGCGGCAACAACGCGTCACTGTGCCTCTCGCGGTATGAGGGGGCCGCGCAATGAACTCCCGAATCGTCGTCACCGGCGCCGGAGTCCTCTGCTCGATCGGCGCGGGGCTGGAAGAGTTCGAGAAGAATCTGTTCGCCGGGTACTCGGGCATCGGTCCCAGCCAGATCTTCGGCGGGGAAGCCATCACCGCCGAGGTTCGCAATTTCACTCCTCAAACCTGGCTTGGGACGAAAGGCATACGTGTCCTTGACCGCGCGGCGCGCCTGCTGTGCGTGGCCGCGGAAATGGCGCTCTCCTCCACCGGCTTGAAACAGCCCGACGGAGCCGAAGGCGATCCGAACCTCGGCATGGTGTGCGGCACCATGTTCGGCAGCGTGCACAGCATCACCTCCTTCGACTGGAGCGGCCAGACCGAGGGTGTGAAGTACGTCAACCCGATGGAGTTCCCGAACACGGTGATCAACTCCCCGGCGGGCCAGGCGGCCATCAAGTTCAAGCTGCGAGGAGTGAATTCCACGATCTCGGCCGGGCTGGCGTCGGGGCTGTTCGCGATTCACTACGCCACCGAGTTCGTGCGCTTCGGCCGCGCCACCGCGCTGCTGGCCGGCGGCGTCGAAGAGTTGTGCGAGGAGTCGTTCCTCAGCTTTCGCAAGGCGGGCGTGGTTTCCGGGACAGGCCTGTGCCGTCCTTTCCAGCCCGGACACGACGGCGTCGTAATCGGTGAGGGATCCGCTCTCATGACCGTGGAGACCGAAGAACGGGCGCGAGCCCGCGGCGTCCAGCCGTTGTTTGAAATCGCGGGATTCGGCTCCGCCCACGATGCCCACTCGATCAATAGCTACAATGTGCGGGGCCGGGGCGCGGGGGAGGCGATGGAACAGGCCCTTGCTGCCGCGGGGATCACCCCAGCCGACATCGGGTGCATCATCGCCGGCGCGTCCGGCAGTCCGGCCGCCGACCAGATGGAGATGCATGCCTTGAAACAGGTCTTTGGTGAGCGGCTTGCGGAGATTCCCGTCTCCGCCCCAAAGGCCGCGTTCGGGGAGGCCATGGGCGCCTGCGGTGCCCTCTCCGCCCTCGCCGGAGCGCTCGCCCTGGTGCGGCAGTGCGCCCCGCCCACGGCTGGGTTCCAGGGCTCGGATTTGCGCCTGAAACTTTCCGCGTCGCCTCAGCCGTTCAGCGGCGCGGTGCTGATCAACAGCTTCGGCTGCGATGGAAATAACGCCTCCCTCGTTCTGAGGAAGATTTAGAATCGCATGGCTCACGCGGGCAAGCGATTTACGGAAGGAAGATAGTGGCTGCCTCCAAAGTGGCGTTGCCGGAGATGGGTCCGTCGGACCTGTTGCCCCGGCTCAAGGATCAAGGGTACGAGCCCGAGCGTGTCGCGCGCCGCCGCCAGTGGGTGGAGGCCAAGACCGGCGCGAAACTCGAGCATGTCGCCGCCTGCTCGTGGGATACCGAACAGATGCGCGGCAACATCGAGAACCCCATCGGCGTCGCGCAGATCCCCATGGGG
>CAZGUX010000179.1:0-6313 GCA_964529305.1 uncultured Solibacteraceae bacterium
TGTGGTCAACTGGCCGTGGGCGTCGATGGCGATATCGAAGTCGTCGCCCACGGCCTTCCGAACAGCCTCCAGTTTGCGGGCCGCCTCCCGCACGGCGTACGCCGGCCTCACCAGGTTCTTGTCCACGGTGATGAACCCCGACTTGGCCGCGGTATAGCCTTCCTGTTTGGCCTGCTCGAATGCCTCCACCGTACCGCCCACGTCCTTGTAGAGGCGGATCCGGCGCCGCGCGGCGCCGCCGAGCAATTGGTAAATCGGCTGTTCGAGCGCTTTGCCAAGAATGTCCCACAGCGCGATCTCGATGGCGCTGATGGCGCTGTTCAGGATCGGCCCGCCGCGCCACCGGGGGTACCGGAACATGGCCTGCCAGAGCAACTCGATTTGGGTGGGGTCCTTTCCCACCAGATAGCGCTCGTGCTCCAGGATCGCCTGCGAGAGCGTTGCCTCCTTGCTGGTGATCGATCCCTCGCCCAAACCGCTGAGTCCCTGATTCGTCAGGACTTTGCAGAAGACCCAATTCACGCTGCCGACATGAACAATGAACGTCTTGATGCCGGTAATCTTCAAGTGGAGTGCTTTGGCCGGCCGGATTGCCTGGAGGGCGGCGGCCGTCAGCGGAGCGGCGAGCGTAGCAAGCAACTGGCGGCGGATCATGGCGATCACAATACCAAAAGTGGGCGCGAGTTTCCTTGAAGGCGATCTGTCACCCGCGGGCGTTGCCGTGCATCTACTCTAAAGAGAGATGGAACCCTTGTTACACAGCCTGCCCGACTGGATGGTAGGAATTGTATGCCTCGCCGGTTACCTGTTGCTAATGCGATGGGTCCTTCCGCGTTTGGGTGTTCCCACCTGAATCTCCCGCGAGTGCGGCGACGGGTCGCGTCGCCCTTCAGCCAGACCCACGCAGCCAACGCCTCGTCCGCAGACGCGCCCGCGGTAAACGTCGCCTTTCGCCCTGGAACCAGGACAAGCGAAGCCGCCGCGGGCCCCCGGGCTTTTGCTCGAATCCCTACAGGCTCACGGTACTAGAGCTGCAACCCAAAGCAGGTTTCATCGCTTTGACATCATTTGTAACGTGCATGGCGCGTCAATTCTCTTGACTTGCCGCCCGGTTCTATCGAGAATTGAGGGACGCTCGGTTGGGGGCCGGAGGCCAGATGGACTGATACACGTTGTTTCTGGCGCTGGTGGCGATCCCTCCTTCACGGCTAAAGGCCGGAGAAGGAAGTATCGCCGGTACGTTCGGGGAGTGTCTCAGGCCGCCGCCGGATTCAAACTGGTTCTCACCTTTTCCGATCTGATCGCATGCTGCGGGTTCATTGGCGCTTGGTAGCGTTGAGTAATTGCCTGGTTTCTACCGGGTTAGTGCGGGGCCGGCGTAGGCTCTTCAAAAGGGAGACGCACCATGAAAGGTAAGTCACTGGTTTCGGGTCTGCTTTTGGGTTGGTTGTTTTTGGCCGGTCAGGTGGCCGTCGCGCAAAGGACGACGGCGAACGTTTACGGCTTCGTTACGGACACCTCTGGCGCTGCCGTGCCGGGAATCACGGTCAGCCTGCTCAATGAGCTGACCGGGACGGAACAGAACGTGACGACAAATGAGCTTGGCGAGTTCTCCGCCACGTTTCTCGCGCTCGGCCGGTACACCGTAACCGTCCGCGCGCAAGGGTTCAAGACCTTCGTCCAAAAGGGCCTCGAGCTGACGGCGGGGCAACAGATTCGTTACCCGATTACCTTGGAGGTCGGGAACATCACCGAGAAGATCGAAGTAAATGCCGAAGCGCCACTTCTGCAGAATGCTTCGGTGCAGCTCACCGACACCATAACCCCCCAGCAGCTCCAGGAATTGCCGCAGGCTCGCCGCGATTTTACGCAGCTACTGACCTTGCAGACGGGAATGGTGCGCAACACCACCGAATACATCCAGATCAACGGGCTCGCCGGTGTAGGAATCACTGTGACCGTAGACGGCGTCGACGCGGGCGGGGACTCGGAGAGTTCGTCGCTCTCCGCGTTCCAAGGAGCCAATGTCATCAACGTCCTCAGCCAGGAAGCGATCCAGGAAGTGAACGTTGCCAAGGGCGTGGTTTCCGCCGAGATTGGCCGTGCCTTCAGCGGCAATATCAATCTCATCAGCAAAGGCGGCACGAATCAGTTTCACGGCTCCTTGTTCGAGAATTGGCAGAACGACATCTTGAACGCGCGAAATGCTCTGCTGGCTCCGACGGCCCTGAAACCTCCCATCCGGTTTAACCAGTTTGGAGGTTCGGTTGGCGGGCCCATCATCAAGGACAAAGCCTTCTTCTTCTTCACGTATGAAGGCTACCGGCAAAGTAATTTTGCGATCGTGACGGCTCAGATGCCGACTCCGGAGTTCAAGGCTCAAGCGATCGCCGCCGTGCCGGCCTATCGAGATATCCTTGCGCTCTTCCAGAATCCGTCCGAGCCATACGCCGCGGGTGCGGCCAGCGGCCTCTTTCGAGGGGCTTCCGCGGATGAAGGACACGACAACCACCTCGTCTTCAGAGGTGATTACAACCTCACCTCCAACGATCGGTTGTCCGGCCGCTACACCCGGGGAAGACCCTTCCGGAACCAGCCCAACGCCCTTCCGACCAATCGCCAATCGTATGACTACGCCGCGGACTCCGGCAACGTGAGTTGGGTGCATTCCGCTCCCGGTTGGACCACCGAGACTCGGATGGGTGTGAACTATACGGACGCACAGCGCCTGCAAAAGGCGTTTACCAACGGTGTTCCCGGCATCACGGTTCAAGGCGCGAACTTTTCGGTCGGCGCCGAGCTTCTGACGCTGACCGGCCACACCTACAGCATTGAAGAAGTAGTCAGCAAGCCCGTCGGGCGCCATACCGTGAAGTTCGGAGGAAGCTATTTTGTTCAGGCTCCCGGCCGCTTCGACGAAGAGATTCCCCTATTTACCTACGCGAACCCTGCCGCCTTTCTGGCGAATCAGTCCAGTCAGGTTCAGTTTACCTTCGGAGTCCCGCGCTTCCATGGCAAGACCTGGAACATGGCGGCGTTCCTGCAGGATGACTTCAAGGTGAAGCCGAACCTGATCTTGAACCTGGGAGTTCGCTATGAGTACTACTCCGTCTTCAAAGACAAGGAAGGTTCCCTGGTCAACGCCGGAAACCCATCCAACGCGTTTTCGAACCCGCCTCGCTATCGTCCAACCGGCTCGTTTTATAACCCCGACAAAAACAATATTTTGCCTAGGTTTGGCTTCGCGTGGAGCCCTGGACAAAGCGGTAAGAATGTGGTCCGAGGTGGATTTGGCATGACGGTGGCGCCCTTCAACCTGCGGAACTTCTACACCCTGGCAGCCTACGACCCAAAGGTGATCTTTCGTTATCGCTTTACCGGGGCGGATATCACCCGTCTCAATCTACGCTATCCCATCACCAACGCGCAGATGTTGCCCGTGGTGCAGAACCAAAGTATCCCTCGAGCGTTCGAGATTTTCTTTGAGGACAACCCGAACCCGTATACGATGCAGTGGACACTCGACATCCAGCGTCAACTGTCCCCGACGTTGGTCTTCCAGACCGGGTATGTTGGCAACAAAGGCCTGAAGATCAGTCAATCGCATACCTTCAACCTGCCCGACCGGGTCACCGGGATCCGACCGGTGCCGGCGATCCTGGAATCGAACTTGCGGGACGCCTCGGACTTCAGTGTGTATCATGCCTGGCAAACCTCGCTGAAGAAGAGAATGTCCCATGATCTCGCCTTCAATGTGAACTTCACCTGGAGCCGCAACATGGCGTTGTCGCAGGGCGACTATTGGGGCGGGAACGATCCCGAAGTCCAGGACGAAACGAATTACCGGGCAGACTATGGTCCCATCACGCAAAACCGCACCCTCAGCCTGACCCTGGATTCGATTTACGACCTGCCGTTCGATCGGTGGCTCAAGGCAAGTTCGGCCCTGAAGCACGTGGCGGGAGGCTGGCAGATCGCGAGTATTCTCGGCGTTGCGAACGGGGCGTGGCTGAATGTAGTCCAGCCGAGCACGTTTTTGAACTCCCGTCCGGACTACAACGGAGGGGATCCCTATGTGAACGGGACCAACCGGTATCTCTATCTGAATCGGAGCGCGTTCACCCTGATTCCTACCGGACCCAGTGGCGCTCCCATCCGGCCGGGCAACCTGGGCAAGAACGCTCTTCGGGGGCCTGGCTATTGGAATCTGGATCTGTCACTGTCTAAGGACTTCCGGTTCTTCGAGCGCTATGCTCTGAAGTTCCGCGTCGACATGTTCAACGCCACCAACAGTGTTCGGCTAGGGAACCCGATCCTTCAGGCCAACAATGCTCTCTTCGGTCAGATCACGGGGGTCTTTCCCGCCAGGACCATGCAGATGGCTTTGCGGTTCAGTTTCTGATTCGAGAGTAAGAAAGCGCGGTTCCAGGTGGCCGCTTATCCGATCGGCCGGCTCGCAAACAGGGCCGGCCTTTCCGTTGCGCCCGGCGCGTCTTGATCCGCGGCCCGGGCGAAGATATGCTGCTCCCATCCATGATCCGCTTTCTCCTCTGTTTCCTGATTGCCTGCACCCTGGCAGGCGCGCTCGAACGCCCCGGGGTCGAGTTCAAGATCTTCCAGTTCCCCGCCGACCGCATCCCCCGCATCGACGGCAAAACGGACGATTGGGACGTCGTTCCCGAATCGTATGTCATCGGCACGGACCAGTTGTCGGACACCGTCATGGGCAAGGGAACCCACATCGACCGCAAGACCATCGACGTCCGCGTCAAGGTGGGATGGGTCAAGGGAATGGACAAGCTCTATTTCCTCTACGAAGCCTCCGACGACTATTGGGACTTCGCCGGCCCGGGCCGTCACGCCGACATCTTTGAACTGGTCGTGGACGGCGATCTCTCCGGCGGCCCGTTCATCAAGGGCATGCACCCCAACAAGAAGATGACCGAGGCGGAGGCGCATTTCCGGTTTCACGGCGTCCACGCGCAGAACTACCACATCTTCACTCCCGCCGAGGGTAAGGAGTGGACGATGGTGTGGGGCTGTCAACCTTGGATCAAAGACCTGCCGTTTGCCAACGCCGCGTACTCCTACCAGTTCAAACCCGGGGAGCCCGGCAAACTGGTCCTCGAGTTCATGGTCACGCCGTGGGACTACGCGCCCTGTGAGGGCCCCGAGCGCGCTCTGGCGTCCAAGCTTTCGGAGAACAAGGTCATCGGAATGTCGTGGGCCGTGCTCGATTACGACGATCCGGCCAAGGACGAGTACACGGGCTTCTACAACCTCTCCCACAAAACGACCATGTACGGCGACGCCTCCGATCTGGTGGCGTTCCGCCTGATGCCGCTCGAGACCCGATTCCACAAGCCGATCGAAGCCTACCACTCCTTCCAGGTAATCGACCGAGGCCGCCGCCGGGTCGCCTTTCGCGACGAGTCCTGGGGCGACATCACGTCGTGGAAATGGGATTTCGGGGACGGGACCACGAGCACCGAACGTCACCCGACCCACGAGTACTCGAAACCGGGTGAGTTCACGGTCGTGCTCTACGTGGAAGGGCCGGAGGGAGCATCGCGCCACGCGCGCGTGCGGGATCTGGTGCTCTACTGACGCCGCGCGAACGGGTCCTCGCCGCAGTCTCGTGTTCTACTATTGAGGTTCGTGTGATACGACCGCAGACGGCTGACCGCGCTGTTCTGGTGGCGGCTCCTGGAGTTTGGACATTTTATGGTGGCGCACGCTTCAGCGTGCATGGGAACTTTAGTTCCCCCCCCCGCGCCAGTCTCCGACCGGCGCCAGGCGCCGAGACTCGTCTCGACGCACCGAAAAGGAACGCAATGAAACACATGTGGCTCCCGGCCCTCGCACTGGCTGTTCCGCTCTCCGCGCTCGAACGGCCGAACGTCGAGTTCAAGGTCTTCCAGTTCCCGGCCGATCAGATCCCTCGCATCGACGGAAAGACGGATGACTGGGACGTGGTCCCGCAGTCGTATGTCATCGGCACCGATCAGCTTTCCGACACCGTCGGCGGCCGAGGCACCAATATCGATCGCAAGGACCTCGATGTCCGGGTCAAAGTCGGCTGGGTCAAGGGAATGAACCGGCTGTATTTCCTCTACGAGGCGTCCGACGACTATTGGGATTTCTCGAAGCCGGACCTCCACAACGACATCTTCGAACTGGTCGTCGACGGCGATCTTTCGGGCGGCCCGTTCATCAAGCACATGCACCCGTATCCGAAGCTCGGCAAGGAGGAGGCGCACTTCCTGTTTCACGGCGTGCACGCGCAAAACTATCACATCTTCACACCCGCGCT
>CAZGUX010000180.1:0-2988 GCA_964529305.1 uncultured Solibacteraceae bacterium
AGCCGCTGGCCTGGACGACCACCTCGTAGCTTCCCAACGCCAATTGTTGCAGGACGTAGTTGCCCGCCTCGTTGGTGGAGGTGCGGTACACCAGGCCGGTTCCCGCGTTTGTCGCTTGCACAACGGCGTTCGAGACGGCGGCGCCTTGCGGGTCGAGGACGCGGCCCGTGATGGTTCCCAACACGGTTTGGGCCTGGGAAGAATTAAGAAAGAGAAAAAGAAGAAAAAGAGCGAAGGAGTACAACTTCATGCCAAAAATCTCCTGAGCGGTGTACTTTTCATTACAACACATCAGGCGCAGTCACTGCCTTCGTCGAGCGACAGCGACCAGCGATGAGCCCCAAGGCCAGCGGTGTCCCAGGAATACTTCGGCGCGGGTGACGAGGCGGAAAACGGAGTTGATGGCGGCGGGAGGCAGATCCTCCAGGTCACGGGTAGCTTTCGTGCGGCGGCCAAGCCAGCGGCTCGCCACGGTCAGCGGGAAGAGAGCGAACTGGTAGTATCCCGTTTGTTCGACGTGAAATCCGGCGCCGGTGAGCAGTTGCCGGAGCAGGGCGCGATGATAGCGGCGGCGATGACCGGCCGCCTCGTCGCGGTAACTCCACAACCAGGAAAATGCGGGGACAGTGACCACTAGCAGACCTTCCGGCCGGATCACCCGGGCGAGTTCGCGGGCCGCGGCCTGGTCGTCCACGTGCTCCAGCACGTCCAGCGCGAGCGCGGCGTCGAACGAAGCGTCGCGGAAGGGAAGGTGTTCGGCCACGGCGGCCGCGGCGGCCACTCCCGCCGCCTGCAGGCAGCGCAGACCACCGGGCAGGAAGTCGGCGGCCGTCATGCGGTAACCCTGGGCCGCGAGTTGCTCGCAGAAGTAGCCGCCTCCCGATCCCAGGTCGAGCATTCGCCGCGGGGGAGGACCGGCATGTTCGCGAATCAGGCGCTCGACCATGCGCCGCCGCCCGTCGAACCAGAAGTGCCGCTTCTCGATGTCGATGAGCCGCTGCAGGCGGTCGGCAGTGAACCCGCTCATGGCTTTTCCGCGCGGAACAACTGAAACGGCAGGAAGGGGCGGAACGGCGGGATGCGTTCGAAGATGGATTCGGCCGGCCCACCCCAGGACCGGTTGCGCAGGAACGGCGGAAAGAAGCCGAACCGGCGAATGGCCGGCCGGATCAGACCCGCCTCCGCCAAGGCGGCGAACATCGGGGCCGGGCGCATCCGGGTCATGCCCTTTTCGGCCGACCACCGCATGCCTGGAGTGATGGCAATCTGGGCGTAGTACAGAGGGTTGAACGGATTCGGCTCCACGAACACGGTTCTGCCCCCCGGCCGAAGAACGCGAGCCACTCCGCGGAACGCGGCCGCGAGGTCGGGGACGTGGTGCAGGATGAAGAAGCCGACCACGGCTTCGAAGCGGTTATCCAAGGCCGGCGGTGGATCCGCCATATCGGCGCAGTGAACGGGGATGCCGAACCGGTCCTGCTCGCGCATCCGCTCGACCAGGTGAGGCGAGAGTTCCAGGCCCTCCACCTGGAGTCCGCGCCCGGCAAGCAGAAACGCGTGGCGTCCCATGCCACAGCCGGCATCGAGGATTCGGCTCGTGGGCTCGATCGCACCGAAGGCCAGCGCCTCGTCGATGTGGCGCTCGACATATGGCGTCGAGCCCGGTGCAATGGTCGACCTCACGTTCCGGCTGTAGTATTCGCGTTGTGCCTGGTTGTGACGTTCGATTGCCTGTTTGTCCATTTCCACCATTTCAGCCAGAGCGCCGCGATCAGGCCGTTCCACGCCAGCCGGAGCCGCGCCCACTCCGAATACGCCGATTCGCCGCGAGGCCGGGTGTCCCGCGGCACGGCGATCGACGTCATTGGGAACCCCGTGGATCCGATCAACGCCAGCATATACGGCCTCTTTACCGGGAAGCGGAGGAGTTCACCGGCGACCTCCCGCCGCATGACGGCGAACGATCCCGCGTCGGCGGGAACGCCGCACACCCAGTGCATCAATTGCTTGAATAGGCGCGACGTCATCATGCGCGACGCCGCCTGGTACTGTCCCCGTCTTCCGGCAAACACCACCGCGGCACGGCTTTGGTCGAGCACGGCGAGCAACCGGGGAAGGGCTTCCGGCGGATCCTGCAGATCGCCGTCCAGGGTCACCAGAATGTCGCCGCGAGCCTCCGCCAATCCCCGCCGGACGGCGCGATGCTGGCCCTGGTTGCGGGGATGCGTGATCAGGCGTACCCGCGCATCGGCGGCCGCCAGGTGTTCCAGTACGGTCGCCGATCCCGCCGGGCAGGCGTCGTTCACGAAGATCAGTTCAAACGCCCGAGGCTCCAGGGTTTGGGTCAACCTCCGGTACAACTCGTCGAGGGTCTCGGCGTTGCGGTAGACCGGAATCACGACGCTGAGCATGATTGCATCCAGTCGTACGTCGACTTCAGCCCTTGGGCCAGCGAACGCTTCGGGGACCATCCCAACCGGTCCCGCGCCGCCCGAATATCCGCCAGCCAATAGCCATCATCCGCCGGGCTGGGCGGATAGGCCCCTTCGTCCACGGTCACCGTCCGGCCGATCGCCTGGCGCGCCGTGTCCACGACTTCCTCGTTCGCCCACAGCCGCCCCGAACCGATATTCAACACGGCGCCCGGCTCCAGGGCCGATTGCGCCGCCAGCAGGCAAGCCTCGACCACATCGTCCACGTGCACAAAATCATGTCGAGGACCGGATCGGAGGGGCAGCGCCGCTCCGGTTGCGGCGGCGCGCAGCAGAGTGGGGATAAACCGGTGCTCCGGTTCCCAGGGTCCGTACACTGAGAACACTCGAAGCTCGACCACAGGCATTTTCAGGACAGAAGCCAACTGGCCCAGGCAGGCCGCCGCCGCTGCCTTTGCCGTGCCGCGAAAGGTCGACGGCCGGATGGGATCCGACTCGCGCAAGGCGCGCTCCTGGCGGCCGTACACGAGAAAGCTCCCTAGATGGATAAACTTGC
>CAZGUX010000181.1:0-34111 GCA_964529305.1 uncultured Solibacteraceae bacterium
TGAGTGTCGCCGAGCGCTTGCCGGTGGAGCCGTCGTCCCAGGGGTCCGGGGGGAACAGCGGGCCGTCTGCGAGCGCCACGGTGGCGCCAGTCGAGCGCTTGCCGGTGGAGCCGTCGTCCCAGGGGTCCGGCGGGAACAGGGGGCCGTCGGCCAGCGAGAACGAAACCGGCGTGGAGCGCTTGCCGGTGGAGCCGTCATCCCAAGGATCCGGCGGGAACAGCGGGCCGTCCGCAAAGGCGACCACGACATCGGAGGAACGCTTGCCGGTGGAACCATCGTCCCAGGGATCCGGCGGGAACAGCGGGCCGTCTGCCAAGGCGAACTCGGTGCTGGGGAGGCCAGGGGTGCCAACAAGCTGGTTGGCGGGGTCCTGTAACATGACGAAATTGCTACCAAATAAGGGCATTGCTCCGCCCGCCAACGTGTTGACAACAATGGCAAGAGCAAACAAGACGAACAGAGTCGCGTAAACGGCTTTGTTTTCAAGCAAACGGGTCATTGAGATATCTCCTTGAGTACTTCTGTCCTAAGAGCCTATTCTAGATAGTACTGCCTTCATAGTCAGCCAGTGAGATACAGTACTTTGCTAGGAAAATACACCTGGGTCCCCTACTGGCTTTCCGGTAGCCAAACCTGGGCTGCCGGTTTAGCTCTTTGGTGCGGTTCGTACTGTCTCGCCGGGATTGCTACAGAACTTCGGTTCCATAAGCTACCCCGGTCGAACACTTACGTCCCCCTGGGGAAAGCACCTAGACCTTTAGATTGCCATGCTTTGTTTTGCTTTGCAAGGGCTTAGTACTCAGCAACTTGCTTAAGACTTCGCAAGAATAGTGGGAAGGGTATGAGGAGAGGGAAGTTACTTACTGCCGCGACTGACTTGCTGTGCTTCGGAGCGGAACGGATTTTCCGAGCGCACACGGTAAGGCCGGCGGCCCGGCCACTCCAGCCGAAGGTCCTGCGTGACCTCGTCGAGGAACTCCATCGTCACGGTATCGGTTTCCGAGGCGAATGCGGTCAGCAGGCAGTTGTCGCAAACGGCGTTGATGACGCGAGGGATGCCTTGTGTGCGGTAGTGAATTTCCGACAGAATCTCGGCGGAGAAGATCGTCTGGTCCTGCAGTCCCGCCTTGGCGAGACGGCTTTGGATGTACTCGACCGTGTCCGCCTCCTGGAACGGGTTCAGGAGACAGCGAAGCGCGATCCGCTGTTTGAGTTGGCGGAAGTCGGGCGCATCCAATTTGCGGTCAAGTTCCGGCTGGCCGGCCAGTACAATCTGGAGCAGTTTCCCGTGGCGGGTCTCCAGATTCCCCAGGAGGCGGATTTCCTCCAGCACATTCCAGTCCAGATTCTGGGCTTCGTCCACCAAAAGTGTCGTATTCAACCCGGCGTTTGCACGGGAAATCAACAGCTCGTTCAAGGCAAAAAGGACCTCAGTTTTGCTGTCCCGCCGACAGTTGAGGTTGAAGTCGTAGGCAATCATGTCGAAGAACTGCTCGACCGTCAACCGGGAATTGAAGACGTACGCAAACTCAATTCGCTGTGTGACCAAAAAGTCGCGCAGACATTCGAGGAGAGTCGTTTTGCCCGTTCCGACTTCGCCGGTCAGAACGATGAAGCCCTTGCGGCTGTGAACGCCGTAGATGAGGTTGGCGAGGGCCTCCTCATGCTGAAAGCTCCGGTACAGAAACGCCGGGTCAGGGCTCAGGTTGAAGGGGTTCAGCTTGAGACCGAAGAACGCTTTATACATGAACGCCGCCGAACGAATCAGACCAAAAGACTACCTCAAGGCTAACACACACCTCTGTCGAGGCTCTAGTGAAAATGCCGCTCTGCCAGCCACTTCGGCAGATGACCGGGCCGCCAGCTCCCGGGGAGCCCGCTTGGGATGGGCCAAGGTACCAAGGGTCCCGGTTTCGCTTGGTCTTCTCTTCGGCAGGCTGGTGTCAATCGGCCAAGATAATGATTCCACAATAGTTGCCAGATTACAATCCTCTTCGCACCGGACAAAATTAGACCTTGTATTGGCCGCTGGTTCCTGTAAAGTAATAAGAGAGCTACCTTAAATAGGAGAATCGCCCTGAGACCTTCTCGAGACTTCGCACCGCTGGCCCTGGCCCGGGTTTTGGTCGTCGATTACGACCTGACGTCGAGACTGACGCTGCAGACCGTTCTTCGGGCTGGTGGATATTGGGTGGACGTTGCGGCGACGGCTGCCGAGGCGGTCGAAAAACTGGACGACGCCCGGTATGACCTGGTGCTGAGCGACCTTCGCATGGAATCGGAAGACGCGGGTCTGAAGGTGCTGGCGCACGCCCGCATGAAGGAGTACAAACCCGCCACCGCGCTGATCCGCTCGGAACTGGAGTCCACACCGACCGGAAGACCCTCCGAAATGCTGGTCAAGACCGAGGGAGTTCCGACGCTGCTGGCCGAGGTGGCCGAACTTCTGGGTGAGCGGGCAAGCCGCCGGGTGGCGCGCAACCTGAGATTGGCCGCGACTTGCCAGCCCGCCGGCTGACCGCCCACTTTAAAGTTTGACCAGCCCGGAAACCTTCTCTTCCAAGGCGTCCAAAGCATCCTGAAAGAAGTGGTCGGCCGCGGGGATCCATTCCAGCCTCTTAGGCTCCGCAAAGGTGTCGAAGGCCTCTTCGAGTTCGCTGGCGGGTCCATGTTCGTCGTTCGTGCTCTGGACAAATACCTTTGGCGTGGAGCACGCCTGGAGAAAATCGAACTCGCGACGTTTGGTGGGGAAGCCCACCGCGATCAACTGTCTGGCGCCGGCGAGCGAGCAGCCCAGCCGTAGGATCACTCGCGACCCGAACGAGAAACCGGCAAGCAGGAAGGGGAGATTCGGATACCGGGCGCGAAGCCACTCCAGACAAACCCGGGCATCCTCGACCTCGCCCCGACCTTCGTCGTGCACCCCGCCGCTCCGGTTGACGCCCCGGAAGTTGAATCGCAGGACCACACAGCCAGCCGCACGCAGACCTCGGGCGATACGGTAGACCACCTTGTTGTGCATCGTCCCCCCGTATAGAGGATGGGGGTGGCAGACGAGCGCCGCCGTGTGTGGCTCGCTCACCTCAGGCTCTTCCAGAAGGGCTTCCAGCGGTCCGGCCGGGCCGGAAATGAAGTGAGTTTCGATGCGGCGCACAGGTCAGTTGGTCCGATAGTTCGTGAACTGCATATCAATGCCGAAATCGGCTTCCCGAAGCAGCTTGATCACCGATTGGAGGGTGTCGCGGTCCTTGCTGCTGACCCGGACCAGATCCCCCTGGATCGAAGCCTGCACTTTGAGCTTGGATTCTTTGATCCGCTTCACGATCTCCTTGGCCTTCTCGGTGGGGATCCCCTGCTGGAGCGTGACTTCCTGGCGAACGGTCGAACTTGCGGCAGGCTCCACCTTGCCGTAAGCCATGCCTTTCAGGGGAACCTGCCTTTTGACCAGTTTCGCCTGCAGGACCTCGTTCGAGGCTTTGAGCTTGAATTCGTCCTTGCTGCTCAGGATCAGCTTGCTGTCCTTCTCGTTCAATTCGATCTTAGTGTGTGCATCCTTCAGATCGTAGCGCTGGCCGATCTCCTTGAGGGCCTGTTGAATGGCGTTGGAGACCTCGGCCAGATCGATCTGGGAGACAACGTCGAAGCTATTGTCGGGCATATGGTGAGAACTCGAAGACTCGATGCTAACACGGGGGTCAACTCGCGTTCGAAGATCGGAGGTTGAGCGCGGCCAGGACCCTCCGGGTGATGGTGTCGATCAACTCCGGCATGGCCGCGTCCAGCGCAAGGGTCACGGCTGCGCGGACGTGCTCCGGATCGAGCCTTTGGCCCGCTGGCCCGTGCACGCTCCGAATCTGCTCGGCTTCGGCTACCAGCGGCTTGATGGTGGACATAACCACCGACGCCTCGAACGGGCGCCGCACGATCGAATCAGCGCCGACCCGTGCCGCCTCGGCTTCATCGAGAGGTTCGTGAGCGCCGGCCGTGAGGACCACGCGGGTATGGCGCAACCGGGAGTCGGCGCGGATCGCTTCGCAGATCTGAAAGCCCGACCGGCCCACCAGGTGCGCGTCCACCAATACCAGGTCGGGGTCGACCTCTTTCAGCCGCTCGAGCGCGGCCTCCCCGTCCGCGGCCAAAACGACGTCGAATCCTTCTTCGCGAAGGATACGCTCGCCCATGCGCTGGGCGTGCGGACTATCGTCGGCCAGGACTATCAGGCTCATTTCTTCGAGTTGGTCTTCTTGGCCTTCTGTTTCTTTCCCTTCGCCTTGACAGGCACGGGGTGATTGGTCGGCAGCGGTTGTGCGGTTACGGCCTCAGGCGTCGAGGCGGGTGGTTTCTCCGCTTCACCCTGAGCGTCCGGCGGCGCCGCCGTTCCGGGTTGAGCCTGGTTCTGGGTCGCTGACGGCGGATTGAGCCGAGCGTCCGGCTTGGTGTCGAGCGCGGTCGTATCGGTGACCGTCTGGACCGAAACCTCCGCGTTGATTCCTGTCTCCCCGCCCGCGGCGGCCGCCGGCACGCTGACCGGAATCGAAGGCCGATAGCTCTCCATCACCGGAGTCCCCGATTTGGCTGCCATGCTCATGTTGGGGCTCTTCTTGAAGATGTCCCAGAACGGGCTCATCATTCCGGGCTTGGTCTGGTTCTCCATTTCGTACTTCATGCGGGCCGTCGCCACGGGATCGGCTTCCGGTACGGGCGCCTCGGCTTTGGTCAGGGCGGCCTTGGCATCCTCCACTCGGGCGCTAAGGGGATAATCCTTGACGATTTTGGCGTAGGCCGCGATCATCTTTTCGCGGAAGCGAGGGCCCATCCGGCTGTAGG
Organism: uncultured Solibacteraceae bacterium; assembly: GCA_964529305.1. Lineage (GTDB taxonomy): Bacteria > Acidobacteriota > Terriglobia > Bryobacterales > Bryobacteraceae > CAZGUX01. The sequence goes on from CAZGUX010000181.1 coordinate 4,828, forward strand.
AGTCCGCCAATTCCCACAGCGCCTCGTCGGACTGACTATAGAGCGGGAAGTGGTCGGTGAGAGCTTGCAGGCGATTGGCGGCGGCAGGGTGGCTGCCCTTGGTGTGATAGAAGTGGCCGGTGCGATACTCGCCCTCGGCCAGAACCTCCTGGATATCGCGCAATCGCTGTTGCGCCTGAGGCGCGAACTTGCTGTTGGGGAACTGGGTCAGCACCTGGCGGCACTCGTCTTCCGCGCGCAGGGCGTGAGTCTCGTCACGATCCGCCTTCTCCATCTGGTTGAAGTGAATCGTGCAGACTTTTTCCTGGGCCTCGGCCGATTCCTCCATGGTGGGGTAGAACAGGATGAAGTCCTTGTACTCGGCTTCCGCCTGTGCCAATCCGTGGCTGCCGCCCTCGCGATACCAACTGTCGGCGATCAGCAGTTTCGCCTTCGCCAGAAACTCGCTCGTGTCGTAGGTATTGATCAGGGTGTTCAGGGTGATCCGGGCCACTTCGTAGCGGCCCTTTTCGACGTCCTTCATGGCCTTGTCGAACAGTACCTTGTCGGGCTGAAGCGTGTCCTTGGTGATCGGGTTCTCGTACTTTTTGCGACGGAAACAGCCGGTTGTCAGCAGGCCGGCCAACGCCACCAGCACGCACATTGCACGAAGGATCGGTTTGTTCAAAAGCATCGCTACCCCTAATTCAAATTCGGTACCGCGGCGGCTTCCATCGCCACGCGCCGCATCGCCGCGACCGTCGCGGCGGGATCCGGTGTGTGAAACACGTGCGACCCTGTGACCATCCAGTCACAGCCCGCTCTTACGATCGACGCCAGGTTGTCCAGGCCGACGCCGCCATCGATTTCGATGGCGTACTCCAAGCCCAACTCCTGCCGTTTCAAAGCCAACTGGCGAACCTTGCCGAGCGAGCGGGGAATGAACGTCTGCCCGCCAAACCCGGGATTCACGCTCATCACCAGCACAAAGTCAGCCACTTCCAGCACTTCGTCCAGCAGGCTGACCGGGGTCGACGGGTTAATCACCACCCCGGCCTTCGCCCCGTGGCCCTGAATCATCTGGAGCGTGCGATGGAGGTGGGGACAGACTTCCTGGTGGACCGACACCTGGTTCGCCCCGGCCTCGATGAACTCCGGCGCATAGCGGTCCGGATCTTCGATCATGAGATGCACGTCGAGCGTGAGCCGGGTGACCTTACGTACGGAAGCGACTACCGGAGGGCCCATCGTGAGGTTCGGCACAAAATGCCCGTCCATGACGTCGAGGTGGAGCATCGACGCCCCACCGGCTTCGACTTTGGCGATCTCCTCGGCCAGGCGCGCGAAGTCCGCCGACAATATGGACGGCACGATTTCAACCATTTACCGGTAGTCCCGATTTTAGCACGGCGGCGAAAAAACCATCTCCCGCCTCGCGGCCGGGAAGGCGGTAGTAAACCGCCGACGCACGGCCGTCCACCACCTGTTCGTTTTCCTCCGGCTCCAGCGAACAGGTGGAGTAGACCAGGATTCCGCCCGGCCTCAAAACCGCAAGGGCCTGATCGAGCATGAGCTTCTGGCGCCGCTGCAGGTCGGCCAGGTCCTTTGGCTGGAGTTTCCACTTGATCTCCGGATTCCGGGCCAGCGTTCCGGTGCCGGAACAGGGCGCGTCGACCAGGATCCGGTCGAAGCACCGGCCGAAGGGGAGCGGCGCGGTGGCGTCGAGGACAACGCGATCTGCGCCTCGCACCGCCTCCAGCCGTCTAGGGTGAACATCGCAGGCGACGGCCAGGACACCGCATTCCAGGGCCTGAGCCGTCTTGTTGCCGGGGGCGGCGCACACGTCCAGGAACCGTTGTCCCGGGGCGAGTTCCAGGTGCTGGACGATGGCCTGCGAACCGATGTCCTGGATGCGCGCGCCTTCCGGCGGATCGCCCGTGACCCTGAAGCAGCCGGGCACTTCCGTCGCTTCCAATCCGTCCACCGCCGGGCCCCGGTAACGGACGTAGAGGTCCGGTTTCTTTAGCCCGGCCAGGGCGATCCGGTCGCAGGCCTCCTGCCCGAAGTGGGCCGCCCACCGCTCCAGCAGCCAGCGGGGATGAGAGAACTCCACATCCCGGTGAGGCCAGCGGACGGGTCGGCGGTTGACCTTGCGGAGCACGGCGTTGACCAGGCCGGCGGCTTTTGCCTGGCCGCAGCTTTTGACCAGTTCGACGCTCGCGTCGACGGCGGCGTGGGCGGGAATCCGTTCAAGGTAGCGGAGTTGGTACACGCCGAGACGGAGGGCCCTTCGGACGGCGGGATCGAGCACCAACGGCCGTCCGGCAAACCACCCGATCAACCAGTCGAGTTGCGCCTGGAATCGCAGCACGCCGAACACGAGTTCGCTCGCCAGGCCGGCGTCGCGCGAGTCGAGGCTTGCCGTTCGGGAGCGTAGCAACTCGGAAGCGTAGCCCCCCGCCTCCACGTCGTGCAGAATGTGAAACGCAACGGCGCGGGCTCGCGTGATCGGACCGGTGGGCACGATCTCATCTTAGTGAAACACGAAGATTCGAGTTTGGCTCAGGAATCCCTCTGCCGGCGTTGTGTCGTTCTCCACCTGCCGGATCTGCTCCTCGGTCGCTCCGCGTTCCCGCAGACGGTGCGCGTTGGAGATTCGCCGTTCGAGCGGTCCTGTCCCTCGACACACTCGAGGTGCGCGCCAAGGTGGAGGCCGGGTTCTCCCCAATCGACGCCCCGCACGAAACCCGACCTCGAACGGATGATCGCGCAGCTCCCGGACCGCTATCGCGAAGGGCTGACGCTCTTCTATATGGAGGAGAAGTCCTATGAGGAAGTCCCACGGCTCCTGGATCTGCCGATGGGGACGGTGAAGACACATCTGCATCGCGCGAAGAAACTACTGGCCACGGCCGTCAGGGATAGCCGTACGATCGTAAGGGAGTGCCATGGGCCCGCGGCCCATCACAAGAAACGAAAAACGCACCCCAGCCTCAAGCGTGGAACCGCGAGCATGCAGCCCCGAGCGTCAGCGAGGGGTCCCTTCCCGTAAAGAGCGCACGGCGCTAGAGCGGTTTTTCAACGGAGCGGGCAGTCCAATTTCCGTACGGGTTCTAAACTGAGCCGTGGGCTGGCTCGGCTTGAAGAACGGAACCACGCATCATTCGGCCGGGACCGGCGCGACGAGGTTCGACTACAGACAGGGTGAACGCGCCCAAGAAAACGCACCGGGCAGGCTGTCTGTCCGGCTTGATCGCGCCATGGGAGAATGTCCGTTACGGACTCCAGATGACGGGCGATCCAACATGACGCTGGATGGGATCACGCTGCCGGTGATCGCCGTCCTGTTTTTCGGAACTCTGGTCCGCTCAGCCTTTGGGTTTGGCGAGGCCCTGATCGCCGTTCCGCTGCTGTCGCTGTTGATGCCCATTCGGCAGGCGGCTCCCATCGCCGTCCTGGTCTCCATCACCATCGCGGTGATGGTGCTTCTTCAGGACTGGCGCAAGGTGCATCTTCGGAGCGCGGGATGGTTGACCCTCTCCACACTGTTCGGTATTCCCGCGGGCCTGCTGTTGTTGAGAATCGCTCCGGACGCCCTCGTCAAAGGAATTCTCGCGGTGGTCATCATGGCCTTCTCGGTGCATGCTCTGGTCAGCCGCCGCACCCGTTCGCTCGGAAACGACCGGTGGGCTTGGCTGTTCGGGTTCCACGCTGGCGTTCTGGGCGGCGCGTACGGAATGAATGGACCGCCCTTGGCGATCTACGGCTCGCTGCGGCGCTGGGAGCCGGAACAGTTCCGCGCGACCCTGCAGGCGTACTTCCTTCCGGCGAGCCTCGCCGGCATGGCAGGCTACGGGCTTGCCGGACTATGGACTCCCGCCGTGAACCACTTCTTTCTGGTGTCGTTGCCGGGGGTGATCGTGGCGGTTCTCTGTGGCCGGGCGCTCACCGCGCGGATGCCCCGGCAGCGATTCACTGATTTCGTCTATGTGGGATTGACGGTGATCGGTGGCGTGCTGCTGTTCCAATCGCTCAGGCCTTGAGAGCTCGGGATGCGGCCCTCAGGCACGGCGAACTTGCTCGCCTCAGCCGGTCGCAGGTCGGTCTGTTCCTGACCCTACGGTTGGGCCAACGACTCTAGTTTCTTCAGCATCGCCTCGGTCCAGTCAGGCTCCGCGGCGTCAAACCCCATCTGGGTCCAGCGCCAAGCCCCCTTTGGATCCACCAGCCAGTTCTGAGGAACCGCCAGGTAGTCGACATTTGCAGACACGAATTCGTAAGCCGCCACGACCGGGAACGTGTAGCCCTTCTCCTTCAGAAAGGGAGCCACCATGCCCAGCCCTTCGTCGACGTTGAATGCCAGAATCTGCAGATCCTTCCGTTCCTTGGTCTGCTCGTAGAGCGTTTGCAGTTTCGGAAGCTCCGACAGGCAGGGACCGCACCATGTGGCCCAGACGTTAATGAACAGAGTCTTGCCCTCCAGGCTCCGCAGTCGCCACACCTTCCCGTTGAGGTCGGGTAGTTCGAAGGCGGATAGCGGCTTGGTGGGTTGTTCCCAACGTCCACCGGTCAGTTCCTTCCGTTCCGGCGACGCCGGGCGGGACCATTGCGCCCATGCGGACTCCGTCCCGCCGAGTTCCTTCCATAACGACTTGGCCTCATCCGTCAGGTCGTCGCGAAGCCGGCCGCCCTGTGGCCGTGGTTCGTCTTTGCGGGTGCGGAGCGCCGTCTGATAATAGGCCAACGCGTCCGCCTTGCGGCCCTCGACCTTCGCCAATCGCGCGCGGTTCTGCCAATGGAGCCACGCCAGGTCCGGTTTCTTCGGCGCCGGTCCTTCGATTTCGGCCCGATAGGGGACAACGTCTTCGACTTTGCCCGCCATGCTCACGGCGCGCAGCAAAACACCGTGAATGTAGAGCCGGTTCCGCACCGGCCATTCTTCCTGCTGCACCCTCTGAGAGTCCGTCAGCGTATCATCGGGTACTGCCTGAGACTGTTCCTCCCGATAGCGGCGCATGGCCGTCTTCATCATCTCCAGGGCGCGGTCAGGGAACATCCGCCGATCAAGCATGGGGGAGGTTACCGAGGCATAGCTGAAGTAGTCTCCACTGAAGGGATCGGAGAATTTGACGAACTCATCGAGGGCCGCGGCGACCTCTTTCTCCGTGGAGGATTCGTCATCCAGAGTTGCTTGCAGGTACATCTGCGTCAGCATCCGTGGATCGACCTCGGTGAACCGCTGTTTCCACTCAGCAATCGTTTTGCGGAACTCCGAGCGAAACGCGGCCCAGGCCGCGGCGTCCTTCGGATCGGCCGGCGGCTTGACGGTCTCGAACCGCCGGCGCATCGCGATGCGAAAGGCTTCCTCGGAGTGCGGAGATCGCTCCACAATACGGTCTTCGAGCACCCGCACGGATTCTCCGGAGGCTCCAGCCTGCTTGTAGCCGTCGCGAAGGAAGAGCAGCCAGCGATCATCGGGCGATGTCTTACGCGCCTCCAGGATCTTCAGATCCTCGGCCACGCGCTTGCGCAAGGCCGCGTGCTCCTGCGGCGGATGCGAGCGGAACTCGAGACCCCAGAGCCGCTGCCAATCCTGGGCCCGTGGAGGCCGCGTGTCCTTTTCCAGGCGGGCGCGGATGGCGGCCGTGATTTCCGCCTGCAACTGTCTGTCCTGGCTCCGGCTCAAGGCGCTGTGCGCGGTGTCGTGAAGCGAGTCCGGGCACGCGCGGAAATACGCGCGAAGGTGCTCGGACGCTTTCTTCGGGTCGGCGAACTTGCCGGTGGAATAGATCTCCGCCAGATCCAGATGCGGCCAGGGGAAATCGGCCTTGTCAAGGGCGGCCTCCTGTTTCCGGATCGCCTCGGGAGTGTTGACGCGGAACAGGGCGAAGCCGGCCAATTCCAGGGCCAACGGATCATCGGGATTCTCGGCGGCCTGCTTGAGGTAGCGCTCCCGAACCTCGACACCGTACCCTGGACCCCAGCCCAGGGAGGCCCGAATCAACCGGCGGTTCGGCTCCCACTCGCGCGGATACTTCTTCACCAGCCGTTCGTAGATGCCGCTGCGGACCTTCACGTGTTCGGCGTAGGGCATCTTCCAAAGACTTTTGGAGTTGAAGACATCGTCGATGGTCGCCCGGACTTCGACGGGCGAATCACAACCAGGCAGGGAGCCGGCGGCAAACGAGGCCGGCGTCAGAAGCAGCAAGCACAAGGACAACCATCCGAATCCGCGCATTCGACTCCTCCTGTCGCGGCTATTGGATCTCCGGCTCGAGGCCTGCTTACCCAAGGTGGAAGTGCACCTCCAGTGTCGCGCAGGCCCAGTCTGGTAGCAACACTTGGAGGGGAGCTTCCGGCAGCCTCGTGTGGGGCTGACTTCAGTCGGCGGCGGGCTTCAGCCTCGCTTCAGCCCGCCCTTCCGCGTTCGGCGCACGCTGTGATGCCAGTTCGCGGGACCTCGAGGTGCCTTCGTCCAGTGCGTCTGTCGGCTGCACGTCCAACCGGCCCTCGCGCGGCGTGTTGTTACACTGGGTCCTGTGGGCAGACTGTACGAACGCGCGGAGCTGATTGCCGAACGCCGCCAGTGGAAACAGCAGGGCAAAACTGTCGTCTTCACCAACGGCTGCTACGACTTGCTGCATCCCGGCCACATCCGCCTGCTCGAGCAGTGCCGGTCACTGGGCGATGTCCTGATTCTGGCCCTCAACACCGACGCGAGCGTTCGGCGCTACAAAGGGCCCTCCCGCCCTCTGATTCCCCAGGACCTGCGCGCCGAGGTCGCATCGGGGTTGGCCGCCGTCGACGCGGTGACGTTTTTTGACGAGGACACGCCCCGCGAGTTGATCGCCGAAGTCCTGCCCGACGTGCTCATCAAAGGCGCCGACTGGTCGCACTTCATCGCGGGCCGCGAAGAAGTCGAAGCCGCCGGCGGGAAGGTGCTGGCCGTGGCCCTCGAACCCGGGTACTCCACCACCAATATTGTGGAGACGATCCTGTCTCAACACCGCGCCGCTTGATCCACCCTTCGATTCGCGATCTGTTTCTCGGCTTGGCAAAGCATCCGGCCTTTCAGCAGGCTGTTCATGACGTGCGCGCCGGGGCGGCGGCCGAACTATCCGGGCTGAGCCTGACCGCCAAGGCTCTCTATTCCGTACTGCTCTGGCAGGTGACGGAACGTCCCGTGCTCCTGGTGACCGACGGCGCCAAGGAAGCGGAGGCGGTGCACGAGGCCGCCGAGACCTTCTTCGAACTGCTGGTAGAACAGCCGAGGGAAGGGAAGCGCGGACGCCCGCAGATGCTGCCGGCTCTCGACGTGCTGCCCTTTCAAGGGCTGTCGCCGCACGCCGAGATCCTGGAGCAGCGCGTGCTGGCCATTCTGCGCCTGGCCGCGGGAAGCGCGCCGGTGACGGTGATCCCGGTGGGCGCCGCCCTGCTGAAGACCGAGCGGCCGGAGTTCTACCGGCAACTGGCCCTGCATCTGCGTGCGGGAGAGGAAATGCCGCTCGAGGCGATCATCGCCCACCTCGAGTCGATCGGCTACGAGCGGCGGGAACCGGTGGAACTCGTGGGCGAGTACTCGGTCCGCGGCGGCATCCTCGACGTCTATTCGCCGCAGTCGCCACAGCCGGTGCGCCTGGAGTTTTTTGGGGACCTGATCGAGTCGGTCCGCCGCTTCGACGTCGCCACGCAGCGCTCGGTGCTCAAGCTCGAGTCGTGCTCTCTGCTACCCCTGACCGAGTACCCAAAGCCCCCCTCGAAAGTGATGGAGCCAGGCTGGGAGTTTCGCCTGTCGATCGAGAAGCCGCGCGCGACTCCGGTCTTCAGCCTGGCCGAATCCCCGATTGTTTTGTGGGACGAGCCCGAGCAGATCGAAGCCGCGGCCGGCCGGTTGTGGAAGCGTCTGGCCCAGGCCGGTGGGGCCGTCGAATCGGCCTCGGCGAAGATCTTCTGCTCGCACGAGGAGATGATCGAAGCCGCGGCCGGCCTGCCCTCGCTGGCGATGCGGCAATTGGCCCTGGGCGAGGGCGGGAGCCATCTGACCACGCGGCCCTCGCTGGCGTTTCACGGAAACCTGCAGGTGGCCATCGCGGAGACGCGCAACCTGGTGGGCGGTGGCGGGAGGGTGGCTTTTTTTGCCGCGTCGAACGGCGAAGTCGAGCGCATGGCCGATGTCCTGAACGAATACGGCATCGCCTACCAACTCGGACTGCGGCAGGCCGGATCGACCCCCGAGTATCTCGCCGAGCGCGCCTACTACAGCGGGGCCGCCGCGTCCACGTTCGTCATCAAAGGCGGAATCCGCCGGGGTGTCTGCTTCGCCGACGCCAACGTGACGCTGTTCGGATCGGAAGATCTGTTCGAGACCTCGGAACTGGTAGCTCCTCCGCCCGCGGTCGGCCAGCAGATGGCCGCTTTCTCGGCGGACCTCATCGACCTGAAACCCGGGGACTACGTCGTCCACGCCGAGCACGGCGTCGGCCGGTTTCTCGGCATCCGCGAAATCGCCCAGGGCGACACGCGGGGCGACTACATGCTGCTCGAATATTACGATGCGGCCAAGCTCTACGTGCCGCTGACGCGGATGGATCTGATCCAGCGTTTTCGCGGCGGCGGCGGGGACGCGACGCCCACGCTCGACCGCCTCGGCGGCGTCACCTGGTCGCGAACCAAGATGCGCGTCAAGGCCAAGATGCGCGACATGGCCGAAGAGCTCTTGAAACTGTACGCGCAGCGAAAGATGGCCGAGGGATTCGCCTACTCGCCGGATTCGAACTGGCAGCGGGAATTCGAGGACGCCTTTGAGTTCACCCCGACCAAAGACCAGGTGACGGCGGTGAAGGACGTCAAACGCGACATGGAGCGCACGCAGCCCATGGACCGGCTCTTGTGCGGCGATGTCGGCTACGGCAAGACCGAGGTCGTGATGCGGGCCGCCTTCAAGGCCATGGGCGACGGCAAACAGGTGGCCGTGCTCGCGCCGACCACGGTTCTGGCGTTTCAGCACTTCGAGACGTTCAAGCGCCGGTTCGCGGCGTTTCCAGTGCGGGTCGAAATGTTGAGCCGGTTCCGCACCGCCAAGGAGCTGAAGCAGGCCGTCGAGGACATAGCCGCCGGCAAAGTGGATGTGGCGATCGGCACGCACCGCCTGTTCTCGAAGGACGTCGAGTTCAAAGATCTGGGCCTGGTCATCGTGGACGAAGAGCAGCGCTTCGGCGTGAAGGACAAAGAGCGGCTGAAGCAGATGAAGAAGAACGTCGACTTCATCTCGATGAGCGCCACGCCCATCCCCCGCACCCTCCACATGTCGCTGCTCGGGCTGCGCGATCTGTCGGTGATCGAGACGCCGCCCAAGGACCGGCTGGCGATTCAAACCACGGTCGCGCACTTCCAACCGGAGCTGATCAAGGCCGCGATCGAACTCGAGCTGGCCCGCGGCGGGCAAGTGTATTTCATCCACAACAAGGTGGATTCCATCTGGGCGCGGGCGGCCTCGATCCAGGAACTGGCGCCCATGGCCCGCATCGGAGTCGGCCACGGACAGATGGCCGAAGCGGAGCTGGAAAAGTCGATGCTGAAGTTCATGCGCCACGAGTACGACGTGTTCGTCAGCACCACGATCGTGGAGAACGGCCTGGACATCCCGCTGGCCAACACGATCCTGATCGAAAACGCGGAGCGCTACGGACTGTCGGAGCTCTACCAGTTGCGGGGGAGGGTCGGCCGCTCGAGCCGTCGCGCGTACGCCTACCTGCTGGTGCCCGCCGATACGCAGTTGACCGAAGTGGCGCGCAAACGGCTGGCGGCGCTGCGCGAGTTCAGCGACCTGGGCGCGGGCTTCAAGGTGGCCGCGCTCGACCTGGAACTGCGCGGCGCGGGCAATCTTCTGGGCGGGGAACAGCACGGCCATATCAACGCCGTCGGTTTCGACATGTACGTCAAGCTGCTCGAGGACACGGTGCGGGAGTTGAAGGGCGAGGAGGTCCCGCTGGAGATTCACACCACTTTGAATCTCGGCCTCGACGTCCGGATTCCGAGCGAGTACATCGCCGACGAGAACCAGCGCATGCGGGCTTATAAGCGGATCGCCAACGCGGCCAGCCGGGAAGAGCGCGAGGAAGTCGCCCGGGAACTTGCGGACCGCTACGGCCCGCTGCCGGAGGCCCTGGACGGCCTGATGGGCTACAGCGCGGTGAAGGTGCTGGCGGAGAAGATCGGGATCGAAGCGATCGAGCGCCGGCAGGGCGTGGTGAACATCAAGTTCCACAAGGACGCGCGGCTCGACCCGGAGCGCCTGATGCAACTGGTGCAATCGACGGCGGGCGCCCAGTTCACTCCGGCCGGAGTGCTGCGGTTGCCGGGAGACGGAGCAGGCGGCGTCCACGCGCTGGACGTTCTGAGAGGGCAACTCGAGCAGTTGACGGGCGCGTAAGACGTTGGGGCGTCAGATCCGCGAACTCGCGCGGCCGGTCCAGCGGGCCAGAAACAGCTCACCGGCCACGGATTCCTGCTCGCGATCCCACTCGCGGCGCCATTCTTCCTGTTGCTTCAGTTGAAGGCGTTCGAGCAGCTTCACCTGGCGGCGGGCTTCGACGATCTCCTCGCGCTGGTGGCCGATCCGATCGTCGCATTGAGCCACTCGGCCCGCCAACTCGCGGCGGCGGTCTTGGAGAAAGAGACGATAGGCATCAAAGGCCGCCAGTTCCTGTGCGAATACGGAGGTCGCCTCGACGGCCTGGCGGGCGAGGAGGTGCTCTTCTTCCACGGTGGCCTGGCGGGACTTCTCGATCGACAGCCGCTCAGCCATCATTCGCGCCAGGGAGTCTTCCTTGATCAGCAACTCCTGGCGGCGCCACTCAAGGACCCGGGAAAGCGAAAAGCGGAATCGTTGCATGGTACTCACCTGTCAAAGACGGGCCGCCAGTTCGGCCAGCCCGCGAAGGGTTTCGTCCCGCGCAACGCTCTGGCCGGGGGGCTGCACGAGAAAGCGCTCGAGCGAAGGCCAGAGTTGGATCGCGGCGTCGATTTTGGAATTGGAGCCCGCGGCGTAGGCTCCGAGGTTGATGAGGTCTTCCGCGCGGCGATAGGCCGCCATGGTGTCCCTGATTTTGGCCGCGTGGGCCTTCTGTTCGGGCGTGGAAACCTGGGACGACAACCGGCTGATCGACTCCAGAATGTCGATGGCCGGGTAGTGCCCGGCGGCGCCGAGTTGGCGCGACAGAACAATGTGGCCGTCCAGGATCGACCGGGCGGCATCGGCGATGGGCTCGTTGAAGTCGTCGCCTTCGACCAGCACGGTGAAGAAGCCGGTAATGGAGCCGCGCCGGAAGTTGCCCGCCCGCTCAAAGACGCGGGGCAGCAACTGGAACACAGAGGGGGTGTAGCCTTTCTGGCTGGGAGGCTCGCCGGCCGACAGGCCGATTTCGCGCTGGGCCATGGCGAGGCGGGTGATCGAGTCCATCACCAGCAGCACCGAAGCGCCCTGGTCGCGGAAGTACTCCGCGACGGCGAGGGCCACGAAGCAGGCGCGGATGCGGAGCAGCGCCGGCCGGTCGGAGGTGGCGACGACGACCACGGAGCGGCGGCGTCCTTCCGGGCCCAGATCGTCCTCAAGAAATGCCCGGACTTCACGATTTCGCTCGCCCACCAGGGCGACAACCGCGATGTCCGCTTTGCTGTTGCGGCACATCGAACCGACCAGCGTGCTCTTGCCGACGCCGCTACCTCCGAACAGCCCGACGCGCTGCCCCAGGCCGCACGGGAGCAATCCATCGATCGCCCGGATGCCGGTGACGAGGGGCTCGACGATCGGTTCGCGATCGAGCGGCCCGGGCGGAGGGGCGTACAGATCATAGAAATCGGCGGGCTCGAACTCGGGCAAGGGTGGATCGCCCGGTCCCCGCATTCTGCGGCCAAACCCATCGACGACGTGGCCGAGCAGTCCCGGCCCGACCGGGACTTTGGAGGCGGCCGGCCGCGCGACGATCCGATCCCCGAGTTGAATGCCGTCGGTCTCCTCGAGAGCCAGTGACAGGACCTTGCCCGAGCGGAAGCCGACCGCCTGAACGCGCACGCGGCGTCCATCGGAGGCATGGATCTCGCAGAAATCGCCGATGGCGACGGCAGGACCCGTCGATTCGATCAGAAGCCCTACGATCTCGCAGATGGTCCCCGTGAGACGGAAGGGCGGAACGTGCTCGATGGCGCGGACATAGCGGCTGAAGTCGATACGGCACTCGAGGCCGGGAACCGACGTGCGGGTGTCGCGGTTCATTCGGCTCCCTCCGAAGGCAACAGGTCGATGAACCCGCGCTCGATTTCGGTCAACTGCGTCTCGACCCCGGCGTCCATGGAACCGCGGGAGGTTTCAAACACCAGTCCGCCGGGGGGCAGCGCCGGGTCCGCCTCGATGCCGACGCCGGCCCGCCATCCATCGAGGAGGGCCCGGATGGGGCCCGCCAGTTCCGCGTGGATCCGGACGCGATGCACCTCCCGGGCGTCGAGCCGATCCAGGCAGGCTTTGATCACCCCGGAAAGCGCGTGGGGATCGACGCTGATCTCGCGCCGCAGAATCCTGCGGGCGATCGCGATCGAAAGCCGGACCAGATCGACTTCGGCCTCCTTGCGGATCCGGGAGCGAAGGGTCGAGAGACTCTCGATGGTACGTGCGAGTTGCTCGATCCGGGCGTTCACCTGGGCCGCGGCCGCGGCTTGCGCGGCCGACTCGCCCTCGTGGCGTCCCTGCTGATACGCCGTCCGGATCCGCTCGGCAGTCTCGGCTTCCTCCTGGCGCGACCGGCTCTCGGGATCGCCGGACGGGTCCCGCGGCTGTCCGGTTCCGCCGTACACCGGACCCGAGGCTCGAGCCTGGGCGGGCGGGGTGAAGTGTGCCGCTTCCGCCCACCGGATCGGCGTGGGCTCCTGTTCGTCAGAATCCACGATCCTACAAGACATACTGCTCACCCACCGTGCCCTTGAGACTCACCACGCCTTCCGCTTCCAGTTGCCGGACCACCGCGATGATCTGCTGCTGCGTCTGTTCGACGTCCTTGATTTTGACCGCGCCCATGGCGTCCATGTCTTCTTTCAGCATCTGAGCCCCACGCTGGGACATGCACGCCATGAAGTGTTCGCGGAGCTTTTCACTGGTGCCCTTGAGCGCGGTCGTCAGCAGCTTGCGGTCGATCCGGGAGAGGACTTCTTTGAGGCCGCCTTGATCGATCATGAGGAGATCTTCAAAGACAAACATCAGGTGACGGATGGTTTCGACCAGGCCGGGATCGCTTTCCTCGATGCGTTCGAGAATCTCCTTGCTCGAGCACGAATCGAGGCGGTTGAACATTTCCGAAACCGCGCGCACGCCGCCGTAGGATTCGCGGCTGAACTCGCCGAGGGCCTTCAGTTTTTGTTCGATCACGCTGGCGATCTTACTGATCACCTCGGGCGAGATCTGGTCGAGATTGGCCATGCGCAACGCGATATCGGAGCGCATCTCCGCCGGAAGAGACACGAGCAGCGAGGCCGCCTGCGTCGGGTTGAGGTGGGACAGGACGAGGGCGATGGTCTGCGGGTGCTCGTTGTGAATGAACTTCGCCAGTTGCTGCGGATCGGCCTTCTGGAGCACGTCGAAGCTCACCATTTCCGTACCCATGCTTTTCATGAGCCGGTCCAGCAGTTTCTTCGCGTGTTCCGGACCGTAGGCATTGATCAGGAGCCGCCGCGCGTAGTCGATGCCGCCCTTGAGGACGTAGTCGTGCGCGAGGCTCATCTCGTGGAACTCTTCGAGGACGTTTTCGGCCTGCTCGGCGGAGACGGCGGAGAGCTTGGCGACTTCGCGGCTCAACGTCTGCACCTCTTCCTCGTCCAGGTTGCGGAGGATCTCGGCGCTAGTCTCGTCCCCGAGAACGAGGATCAGGATGGCGGCCTTGCGGAGGCCGGGGACCGGAGGCAGCGGCTTTTCGGCGTTCGTGATCACGGTGCCTCCCTCATGAGGGCCTCAGCGTTCCTTCTCGCTCAGCCAGGAACGGAGCAGGTGGGCCATGGCGTCCGGCTGTGTTTTGGTCATCTCGCGCAGGTGTTTTGCAAGGATCTCCGACTTCTTGGTTTCCGGGGGGGGCAGCCGGAGAGCGGCCATGGCTTCGGCCTCGAGGCGCTGGTTGGCGGCCTCACGAGCGGCAAACTGTTCCTCCGCCGAAGGCAGCGAAGGGTGAGCGCCAGGACCGGTGATCTCAACAGGTACGGTAGGTGTCCCCGATTCTTTCTTTTTGGCCTTGCGCCAGAGCAAGAAGAGCGCGGCGAGAAGCACCAGCACCACCGCCGCCGCGATTCCCGCCAAGACCGCGACCGGGAGCTTGCGCAGAGCCGGCGGGAGCCACGAGGGCAGTCCCGGGTTCGCTGCCGGAGGGCCCGGCGGACCCGCCGGCGGCTCGACCAGTTGGAGGGACTCGAAGGGAAGGCTCTCGACGGTCAACTGGTCGCCCCGTTCGGCCGAGAGACCAATAGACGTGGCGACCAGCGTTCGCAGGGTCTTGAGTGTCTCGGGTGCGGGCGGGTCGATGATCCGCTTGGCGCCCGGGCCCGTGCCCTGGAAGCGCACCTTGTGATTCACCAGCACGGCCACCGACATCCGCTTGAGCGTGCCCTGCGGGAGGCGAATGCGCCGCACGGTGCGGCTGGTCTGATAGGTGATATTCTCCGACCGGCGTGTCGTGCTGGAAGTATTCCCGCCCGCGCGGGCCGCCGGCCTGGGCAGATTCGAGGCGGTCCCGGGCGACCCCGCGGTGCGGGCGGTTCCGGAGACGTCTTCCGTGCGCTGCGAGGCGACCATCACGGAACGGGCAGGGTCGAAGGTCTCCTCGTTCTGCTCCCCGGCCGTAAAATCACACTCCACCGAGACGCTGGAGCGGAAGTTGTCCGGGCCGAGAAGAGGCTCGATGGTGGCATTGACCTTCTGCGCCAGGTCGCGCTCGAGCGAGCGGCGATACTCGATGTTGGCTTCAGGAACTTCCGCGCCATCCGGGGAGAGAGGTTTGACCGGCCGCGCGAGGAGATTGCCGTTGGAATCCAGGATGGTGACGGCTTCGGGCGAAAGCCGCTCAACCGCGCTCGAAACGAGATGGCGAATCGCGGACGCGTTGGCCGCGGAGAGGGTCTGGCCGCGCCTCAGCTTGACCATCACGCTGGCCTTGGCCTCCTGCCGCGATTCGAGAAAGACCGAGTCCTTGGGCAGGCTGATGTGGATCCGCGCCCGCTCCACCTCGCTCAGCGCGCCCACGGAGCGCTCGAGTTCCCCTTCCATGGCTCGGCGATAGTTGACGTGCTCGGCGAACTCCGTCAGCCCGAAGTTGGTCTGGTCGAAGATCTCGAAGCCAATCCGTCCGGATTTGGGCACTCCTTCCGCGGCCAGCCGGACACGGAGTTCGGCGACTTTCCCGGCCGGTACCTTGACCGACCCGGCCGGGTCGTCCACCCGGAACTCGATGTTCTCTGCCTTCAGCCGTTCCACGATTGCGCCTGCGTCCTCCGGCGAGAGGTTGGTGTAGAGCGGATGGAAACTGCGCTCGCGATGCCAGCGCGTCAACGACCACAGACCCAGTCCGATCACGAGTGCCGCCGCCAGGATGCTTATCTGCTGTTTGGGGCTGAGCGTGGCCGCCAGTTTCCTGAGTTGGTCGATCATTGCCGGTTCCGGTCTGTGTCACCTACCCGAAGACTCACAACTGCTGGCGCATGACCTCCTGGTAGGCCTGCACGACTTTGCTGCGCACCTGCTGGAACAGATCGAACGTCAACTCGGCGCGCTGGACGGCCATGGCGGTCGAATGGACATCGTCGGTTTCGCCGGCAAGGAATTGCTGGACCTGCTGGTGGGCGGACCGCTGGTATTGTTCCACCTGCTGGACCGCTTCGTGAAACATGGAGGAGAAGGCGCTCCCCGCCGGCTTCGCTCCGCCGGCCATCGGTGTCAGGGGCAGGACGGCGTCCGGCCGCACTGGAGAAACAGGAATGGTCACTATCAGTCTCCGGTAGAAAAATCAACGCATCAGGTCGACCGAGCGCTGGATCATGTCTTTGATGGCGGTTATCGCGGATACGTTGGCCTGGTAGCCGCGGCTGGCACCCATCAGATCCACCATGTCCTCCACCGGGTTCATGCGCGGGAAGGCCACGTAGCCGTTGGCGTCCGCATCGGGATGGCCCGGCAGGTAGCGCCGCAGCGGTTCGCGGGAATCCACCACCACCTCGCCCACCTCGACACCGGTGGAGTAGGCATCGACCTCTTTCTGAAAGACGGCTTTGAACGGAGTATCGACCGGGCGGCTGTCGAAGACGACATCCTTGCGGCGATACGGGCCGCCTTCCGGCGTTCGAGTGGTATCGGCGTTGGCCATGTTCTCGACCAACAGTTCGGCGCGCTGCCGCTGTGCCGCCATGCCGGAGGCGCTCACCGAAAGGGCGGACAGCAGGCTCATCAGGATCTTCCTTCCTGAAGGGCCGAACGCATCATGCGGATCTGACCCTTCAAGAGATTGGCGGCGACGTTGAAGCGCAGCGCATTCTCTGCGAGCATCCGTGCCTCGCGGTCGACGCTGACGTTGTTTCCATCGTTCTTCACGGCGAGATTCTCCACCTCGACGACATTCGGTGTACCCCCTTTGGCCAAGCTGGCGAACTCGAACTGGAAGTCGATGTCGCGCGTGCGGTATCCAGGGGTGTCTGCGTTAGCGATGTTGGCCGCACTCAGGCGCTGGCGACCGGCCAACAAATCCATGTAGTGTTCGATCCGTGTTGCGATCGGGTCCAACATGCACCGGCACGGTGCAAGCGCCGTGCCAAAGCACTCCGCCATGACTTATCGGCCGGTTGCGCCCGTTTTTGAGTGACAGAAATATGGCAGTGACGGAAAATTGCCGCGGGGAGTGATTGGCGCTGGCCAGTGCGACTTGCTAGGGTTGTGAACATGGGCCTCATGCGGGAGATCCGGGCGTATCCGGTCCCCAGGAAATCGGTGGCGATCTGGTGGCTGGGCCAGAACGGCTTCATCTTCAAGACCCCAGAGGGCACAGTGGTTTCCACCGATTTGTACCTGACCGATTCCTGCGCCCAGGTGTTCTCCAGCCTGGGCCTGAATCTGACGCGGCGCGTGCCCATCCTGATCGAGCCGCAAGACCTGGATGTGGACGTCTACACGTGCACGCACAACCACGCCGACCACACCGATCCATACACGATCCGCGGCCTGCGGAACAAGGACACCATTCAGTTCATCGGGCCTCACCCGAGCTGCGAGGTCTACCGGGCCGAAGGTGTCGAAACGGGACGGATTCAGCCTTCGTGGCCCCAATGCCGGATGGAGATCAAGGACTTAACCCTTCATGGAACCTTTGCGTTACCTACGGACGATACCGATTTGAACCACATGGGCTTCGTGTTTCAATTCGGGAACGGCCCGCGGGTGTATATGACGGGGGACACGGACTATACGGAGTTGCTGGTGTCGGCGGCCAAGCACAAGCCGCACCTCGTGATCACGTGCATCAACGGGGGGTTCAACAATCTGTCGCACTGGGAGGCGGCGCAACTGGTGAGCCGGATCTCGCCCAAGGCGGCGATTCCGTGCCACTATGACATGTTCGCGGACAATGCGGTAGACCCCAAGCAATTCCGGGCATCGCTCAAAGTGGCGGCGCCCGACGTGGGCTACCTTGAAATGATTCACGGCGAGCCGTTCGTCTTTTCGCTCGACTAAGAGCCGGCGCCGGGTCCGGGTACCTTTTCGAGCGAAACCCCGAACGGCGAGACGCGTTTAAGTAGATAAGGGAAAGGAATTCCACTATGTTTTCATTGGCTCGGCCGGTTCGGATGGCCGCGGCAGCCTGGCTGTTGCCGGCGGCGTTCGTGCTGGCGCAGCAGGCTCCCCGGGCAAACGGTGCGCAGGAAGAGGGTTGGCGCAAGACCAAGCCCGCCGAGGCTGCGGGGCCGAAATACCAGGTCGACTCCGGCACCAAGATCCCCCTCAGCCTGATCAACAGCGTCAGCACCAAGCACTCGGCCATTGGAGACCGGGTGTATCTGGAGACCGCGTTTCCGATCGTGGTCGACGGGCGGGTGGTCATTCCGGCAGGAAGCTACGTGATGGGGACCGTCACGCAGGTGAAACGGCCGGGACGAGTCAAGGGCAGGGGCGAGATGTTCGTGCGCTTCGATTCGCTGACCCTGCCGAACGGCGTGACGCGCGACTTCCGCGGCCGTTTGACGGCCATGGACGGGCGGGCGGCGGAGAGCTTCGATCGCGAAGAGGGCAAGATCTCGAGTGAAGGCAACAAGTCGGGAGACGCGCGGACGGTGGGAGAAGCGACCAGCGCCGGTGCGTCGGTCGGAGCGATCGGTGGCGCGGCGTCGGGGAACTGGGGCAAGGGTCTGGGAATCGGCGCGGGCGCCGGCGCGGCCGCCGGGTTGATCGGTGTCCTGCTGACGCGAGGGCCGGACGCCGTTCTGGCCAAAGGCAGCACGGTGGAGATGGTCCTCGACCGCAATCTGGACTTCGATGACGGCGAGCTGGATTTTTCCGGCGCGTATACCGGGGGGCGGCGCATGTCGGAAACCGGGGGCGGGCCTCTGCCGAGCCAGAAGGGCGGCTCGGGAGTCGGTTTTCCGTCGCGTCGGTTCTGAAGAGAGCGATCAGCCGTTAGTTATAGCTAAAGCCAGCTAGTGGTGGCCGTGCGTGTCGATTCCGAGATACCGCTGGTAGAACTTGTTGGCCTCGGAAGGGACGTGAATCTCGCCTCCGCCGTTGGAATGGTGAATCCAGGCGGAGCCATTCCACAGGGACACGCGCAGCGATTTGCGCTCCGGGTCAGCCAGAAGGACCGCCCCGGCTTGGGCGCCTTCGGTCAGGCGGTTGCCGGTGATGAACAGCACGCCGTGCTCCTCGGTCACCGGGCAGGCGACCTCCATGAATTCCAAAAACGTCCCGTACCGCTGTCCCAACAGGGCCTTCAGGTAGGTTTCGAGGGGCTCCCGGGACCACAACCCGATCGTGGCCGGATACTGTCCTCGCACCGACGTCAGCAAGCGGAAAACTCCCTCCTCGGCGGCGGGCTGGTGGGAGCAGGCCGAGAGGGTGATGACGAGCAACGACGCGAGCCGTTTCAAGCTGCAATTGTAGCCTCAACGGCCGAGGGACGGCAGAGCCCAAGCAAGTGACGCTCGGGGTCGGCCGCTGGCGGAGTCTTCGTCTCCGGGCCGGATTCCGGGCACACTGAGTCGAATCCGGTGCTGGCCGGTGCGCGGTCAGATACAACGTCGCCCCAGGCCATGTTGGCCGGCGACCCGGTCCCACAGCGCGCTCTAGATTGAGGCCGGAACCTGCCAAAGGCGACTCTATTAGAAACTGAGCGAAGTTCTTGCGGACCTTTGTTGGCGCGGCTGGATGGGTCTGGCGCCATGCTTGAGCGCCCTCGACAATCAGATCGTCCACGGTGTGAAAATGCCCGCTCCGGAGTTCTTCCATCACCAGTTGCTCGGCTCCAACAGCCACTCGGCGACCGGCAATATGGGCGCGCAATGGCGACAGGAGGATCTGACGCAGTCTCTTCGGGACCGTCTCGCATCGAGTCCACGATCGCGACGGCCGCCGTGGGACCCGCGGGAGCGGGCGGGCTATACTCAGTGAACCTGTGCCAGTCACCAAACCCTCGGCCCTCAGTCTTCTCCTGGGCCTGATTCCGTTCGGCGGCATGTGTTTCTCGGTCGGGCTGTGGGACCGCATTGAGCCGATGATCCTCGGCATCCCGTTCAATCTTGCCTGGCTGCTTTGCTGGATCGTGCTGACTTCCTTGTGCCTGTGGGCCGCTTACCGCGTGGAATCGGCGCGGGAAAAGAAGGATGGCGGTAGGCCATGAGTCCCAGGGCCGTTTCGATGACGATGATTCTGGCCATCGTCGGGCTTGGCGCCAGCATCGGCTTCCTGGCCGGAGTCCGCAGGAAGATGAACCTGGAACAGTGGATTGTCGGCGGCCGCGGATTCGGAACGGTGTTGATGTTCCTGCTGATGGCGGGAGAAATCTACACCACCTTCTCCTTCCTGGGAGCGAGCGGCTGGGCCTACTCCCGTGGCGGTCCCACGTTGTATATCCTGGCGTACATTACGCTGTGCTACGTGGTCTCCTTCTTTACCGTGCCGGCAATCTGGGAGGTGGGACGCAAATATCAGCTGCAAACTCAATCCGACTTCTTCCAGATGAGGTATGGCAACAAATACCTGGCTGCGCTGGTATGTGTGATCGGCGTCATCTTCATGATTCCCTACCTGCAACTCCAGATCACCGGCCTTGGGATTATCGTCAACGTCGCCAGTTTCAACGGCATTGGCCGGACGCAGGCCATGGTGATTTCCGTGACCTTGTTATCTGCGTTCGTTCTTGCCAGCGGCGTTCGCGCAGTAGCCTGGATCAGCGTGTTGAAGGACGTGCTGATGGTGGTCGCGGCAGTCGCTGTCGGCGTCGGTATTCCGTATATTCATTACGGAGGCATCGGCCCCATGTTCTCCGCATTGGCCCAAGCCCGGCCGTCGCACCTGACCATGCCCGGCGCGACCCCGAATCTGGGACACTCTTGGTACATCACGACGGTCATTCTGACTTCGTTGGGCGCCTATATGTGGCCGGCCACCTTTGGGGCCACCTTCACCGCGAGAAGCGGCGATACGCTGCGCCGCAACGCGGTGGTGATGCCGCTCTACACCATCACCCTTGCGTTCATCTTCTTCGTTGGGTTCACCGCGGTTTTGGTCGTGCCCGGCCTGCCCGATGGCGACCTCGCTCTGTTGACGGTCGTCCGCCAGAGCTTCCCGGCGTGGTTGCTGGGCGTGATCGGTGGCGCGGGAGCCCTCACCGCGATGGTGCCCGCGTCCATTCTGATTCTGACGTCGGCCACGCTGTTTGCCAAGAATCTCTGCCGTCCCATTTTCGCTCCGGCGATGACCGACGATGGCGTGGCGAAACTGGCCCGTGTCATGGTCGTGCTGCTGAGCGTGATCAGCCTGTACCTGGCGACCCACAGTTCCGCCACCCTTGTTTCTTTGCTGCTGCTGGGCTACGCCGGCATTACGCAATTCTTTCCGGGTGTGGTGCTGGGCCTCTATTGGAATCGTGTCACCATGCCGGGAGTGTTCGCGGGCTTGATTGCCGGACTCGCTACAATTGCCTACCTGATCCTCACTCAACATGACCCCATCTTCGGCTGGAACGCCGGGTTTGTGGGCCTGTGCGTCAACTTTCTAATGACCACGATCGTGAGCCTGAGCGGAACCGCCGGCGTGGCTCGAGCGGACCCAGAGCTAGCCTGGCGGCCCGCGGCAGAAGCCGATCGTTGAAAGACCGGCGGTGGCAATTCCCTCCAGCATGATCAGTGTCAGAAGGTGTAAGAAAAAGACGAGGCTGCCTTCAGACGTGCACTGGCCCGCCACCGCTCCGTTGAAAAACCGCTCTTGGGCCGTTGGACTCCTTGGTGCGCAGGAAGGGACCCCCTCGCTTTAACGCTCGGGGCTGCAAGCGCGCTTTTCATCACCTTTGGTGGACCGCAGGCCCATGGACACGTCCTGTTGATCCTGCTTATCGCCTACTTGTTAGGAGTCGTCCACTGATGCAGGGTGACCCTATTTCAGGTGATCTTGCCCAAGCTCTTCTCCACAATATCGCCGGTGTCGCGAACGCAGTCAGGGCTTAGGACAACCTCGGGGTCTCTGAGCCCGCCAACGATTCCGATCGCTTGGTGGACGACGCGAGCCGGCGACGCTCGTCCCCAGCCCGGAGACTTCAGTAACCGGCTTTCAGGTCAGTGCCTTCAGCGTAGTAGTTAAAGAACAACTTTCGCCAGGTCGACCGGATTTCCAACCGGACCCGGGAGCCAGCCTTGAAGGTGTAGAGCGTGCTCGCATTCAGTTCAAGCCGGGTACCGTCTTCCAAGACGGCCACCGCCTCTCCGGAGAGAACATACCCGGAGTCGTCCTGCGAGAAAACCATCTCGAAGACGCCGGGAGTACTCTGCCAGACGCCGTGAGTCACATGACGGTCGTCGCTGACGTACAGGATCTTTCCTTGGACGGTGGGGTTTCCCGAAAGGGCGCTCACCGCGCGCGGGTTCAATGTGATTTGCTGCAAGTCGTGTTGGAGAAAGTAGTTCATATCGTGTAATTAAATGACGGGACAGGCGATCCGCGTGCCGGGCTGGATTCATCTCTTGAAAATCGGGGGCAGGGTGGGTGCAGACCGTGCCTGCCATTTCGCCGGGTTCATCGGACCAACTCCAGCGCCTTACGGAACAGAGCCTCGAAATCTGTGTCGCCCACAGCCGCCTTCGCCTTGCGAACCGCCCCTTCGGCGGCAGGACGGGCACAGCCGAGATTGACCAGCGCGGACAACGCGTCCTGCTCCACCGCCGACAACGCCGCCTGCGGGGGAGGCGACTGCTCGCCCGCTACCGGTGGAAGTTTGTCGCGCAATTCCAGCACCAGGCGCTCGGCGGTCTTTTTGCCGATTCCCGGAATCCGCACCAGCCGATCCACCTCCCCTCGCCGGATGGCGTTCGCCAAGTCAGCCGCCGGCAGTCCGGAGAGGATCGTCACCGCCAACTTCGGCCCCACCCCCGAGACCGAGATGAGCTTCTCGAACAACATCTTCTCGTCGCGCGTCAGGAAGCCGAACAGCGCGATGGCGTCCTCGCGGACGTGGGTGTGGATGTGCATCCGGACCTCGGTGCCGGGTTCCGGGAGCTTAGAGAAGGTGTGGACGGCGATGGTGACGTCATAACCGGCGCCGCCAGCTTCGATGATGGCCTGGTTGGGGTGCTTTTCGAGCAGGATCCCACGAAGATGCGCGAACATAAATTCCATACTATGGCGAGACGGCGGTTCTTTGTCGAGGGGATTCACCGGGGGCAGGCCGATTTGACCGGCGATGACGCCGAACACGTCGCGCGTGTGTTGCGGGCGGAGGCCGGCCAGCGCTACGAAATTGCCGGCGACGGGCGCGTGTATCTGGCCGAGATCGTCGAGTGCCGCCGGCAGCGCGTGCGGTTCCAGGTGATGGAGGAACTCGATGTTCCAGCCGATCCGCTTCGAATGACTCTGCTGGCGGCGATCATCAAATTCGACCGCTTCGAATGGATGGTCGAAAAAGCGACCGAAGCCGGGGTCAATGTCATCGTTCCTGTCGTCGCCGGGCGCAGCGAGCGGGGACTCGAGAAAGCCGCCTGGAAACGCCTGGAGCGCTGGCGCCGGATCGCGAAGGAGTCAAGCCAACAGTCCCGGCGGGTCCGGTTGCCCGAAGTCGAGTCGCCGATGCCCGTCGAGCAAGCGGTGACGCTCCCGGGGGAGTTCCGCTATTTCCTCGACGAGGCCGAAGGCGTGCGACCTCTGGCCGGCGCCCTCCCGCCCGGCGAGGAGCGAAGGCCGGGCAGCGAGGCCATCTGCCTGGTGGGGCCGGAGGGGGGATGGGTGGATGGGGAACGCGACCTCGCCGCCAAGGCCCGGTTTTTGCCGGTTTCCCTGGGCCCCTCGATTCTGCGCGCGGAAACGGCGGCACTAGCCTCTGTGGTACTGGTCCGGCATGCCTGGTGGTCGGCTGCGGCGGAGCGTACGGTAGAATAACGGAAGACTCAGGAAATGCGTCCGTTTGTCAACCTCAGCATCTGCCTTATTACCCTCTGGACGCAGTGGCAGATCACGAGGCGGGTCCTTCACTTCGCCTCATCCCGCTCGCCCGGACTGCGCGCAGCCCTGAAAGCGATGGCGATCTCCATCGCCATTTGGTGCATCGCCGGCGTGCTGATCAACGTCTGGGCGCCGCACCGGTATTCCTGGTTCAGCGGGAAGGTGCGCACCTGGGTTTGCGGGGCGGCCTATGCGTGGGCTTTCAGCGCCGCGGCCGGGTTTTTTCTGTTCTCAGGCTGGGAATGGGCGACGCGCCGAATCCCGTATCGCCCCGAACGCCGCCGAGTGCTGCGGGCCGGAGGCGTCGCTCTCGCCGGTACGCCCTTCGCGATTACCGGCTTTGGCGCGTTTGTGGAACGGACGAATTTCGGGGTGCGCGAGGTGGAGATTCCCGTTCCCGGCCTCCACCCGGATCTGGCCGGCTATCGCATCCTGCAACTCAGCGACATTCACCTTGGCCCGTTTCTTAGCGCGCGCGAACTGGCGCGCGTCATCGACGCGGCCAACGAACTGAGGCCGCATCTGGCGGTAAACACCGGCGACCTGATCTCCTCGGCCGGCGATCCGCTTGAGGAATGCCTCGAACAGTTGGCGCGCGTGCGCGCGTCCGAAGGCCATTTCGCCTGCATGGGCAACCACGAACACTACGCGGAGGTCGAGGATTTCGCCGCGGCCAGCGCGGCGAAGTTGGGCATTTCGTTCCTGCGCAGCCAGGCCACCCTGCTTCGGCGGGGCCAGGCCCGATTGAATCTCGCCGGCG
Organism: uncultured Solibacteraceae bacterium; assembly: GCA_964529305.1. Lineage (GTDB taxonomy): Bacteria > Acidobacteriota > Terriglobia > Bryobacterales > Bryobacteraceae > CAZGUX01. The sequence goes on from CAZGUX010000181.1 coordinate 29,280, forward strand.
TGGACTACGAGAGCGTCCGGCGGCGGTCCACGTATCTGGAGGGCGCCGAACGTCTGATCGCGCCTGGGGCGCTGAACCTCCTGCTCAGCCATAACCCCGACACCTTTCCTGCCGCCCGAGCCAAGGGGTTTGACCTGACCCTTTCCGGTCACACCCACGGCGGACAGGTAACGGTGGAGATTCTGAATCAAACCCTGAACGTCGCGCGCTTCGTCACACCCTACGTCTCGGGTCTTTATCGAGAACAGGAGAAAGCGCTCTACGTCACCCGAGGCATCGGCACCATCGGCTTGCCGGCCAGGATCGGCGCAGCCCCGGAGATCACGCTGATTCGCCTGGTGCGAGCATAGTCCCGGTGCGGTATCTCATCCTCAGTGACATTCATGCCAATTGGGAGGCGCTCCAGGCCGTGCTCGATGCCGCGCATGGGTCGTTCGACCAGATCGTGTGCCTGGGCGATGTCGTCGGATACGGCCCCGATCCGAATCCGGTGGTCGATTGGGTACGGTTGAACGTCACCTGCATCGTGCGGGGCAATCACGACAAGGCGGCGTGCGGGTTGGACGATCCTTCCTGGTTCAACCCCGTGGCCGAAACCGCGGCCCGCTGGACCTTGCAGCAGTTGACCCCGTCCAATCTGGAATTTGTGCGGGCGCTCGCCCGCGGGCCGCGCTACTTCGGAGACCGCACGCATTACCTGATTTCTCACGGGTCGCCCCTCGATGAAGACGGCTATATCTCCACCGTCGCCGAGGCCAGCGGAGTCTTTCCGTATCTGGAGTCACCGGTCTGTTTCTTTGGACACACTCATCTTCAGGGCGGTTATTCCTGGTCGCGCATGTCGACTCGTCCCCTCAGCATGCCCAGGCTGGTGGAGCGTCCGTTTGCGCTGGACCTCCAGGAAGACTCCGCCTACCTGGTGAATCCCGGTTCGGTGGGCCAACCCCGTGACGCGAACCCTCGCGCGGCCTTCGTGTTACTGGATTCGGAGAGGCGGCGCATCCTCTTTCAGCGGGTGGACTATGACATCGTGTCCGTCCACCGGAAAATCGCTCATGCGGGCCTCCCACCCCTTCTCGGCGACCGTCTGTTCGTCGGGCGCTAGACGGCTCTCTTCGTCTTCAAATCCACCCGGAGTAGGCCATCTCACGATCGGGATATCTCCTCGAGACTACACAGAAGGGCCTACTTCGACAAGCCTATCTCCTAGTAGATCTATTGACCTCTCCCCACATTAGATTGGCGTATTACCCCCGGATAAGCCTGGCGTTTTGAGCCGTTCCGGGACAAAATTCCATTCACAAGGGTCGCAAATTTTTATCTATCTTGGAATCAATCACTTGCGGGTTTTGAAAATTCGCCGGAAGCGGTTCAGGGGGTACCTTCAGGGTGGAGATAGGGCGCCGCAGCTTGGGCATCCTAACGATGACAAAGATGGATGACCCCATCGTGATTCCGCCTCCGACTCTGTGGTTCTAAGCAGTTAGACAGGTCCAACCTTTCGGCGCGCCCACAGACGCGCGACTAAGAACCTTCAACACCGGACAGTGTTGCCAGATCACGGCAAAATCGATATGCTGCTCCTGGGTCCCCTAAAAAGGGGATCCAGGCAGCATTCATAAAATTCATTCTGGCCTACCATGCGGATCGTGTGTGCGCTCCTGTGCGCACTGGCCATCCCGCAAGGCGGCTCGGTTCGTCGGAATCAGCAGCCTCCCCCGCCGGCTCCACGGCGAGCTTTGTTTTCTCAATTGGCAGTTTCGCCTTTGGTTGAGGCTCAACTGGCAAACGCCCGGCATGCTTTCGCCACCCTCGACTATCGGGCCGCCGAAATCTATTATCTACAAGCGCTCGACTCACCAGACATCCTGGCGGATAGCTTGGCCCTGGCGCGAGCCAAGTGGGGCTTGGGGGCGACTTATCTCGCGACCGGCAACTACGGCCGGACCCTCCGGAATCTGCTGGAGGCCCGGTCTCTTTACGAATCGCTGCAGGTCCGATCGGCGGTCTCGGCCATCAACGGCAACCTCTCTTCCCTGTATGCGCAGGTGGGTGATTTGGAGGCGGCCCTGGATGCCGGCGAGCGCAGCATTCGGGACATCACGGATCGGGATACTCCACAATTTGCGGCTCCGCTGTATTTGAATTTAGCGATCGTCCAGGCCAGGCTGGGCCGCTGGCACGAGGCGGTTGACTCCTTCTCGCAGGGCATTGAATCGGCCCGCCGCGCCGGAGATCGGGAAACTGAAGCCACCGGCTGGGACAAACTCGGGCTGGAGCTTTTGCAGGCCGGATGGGCGTCCCGCGCCGAACCGGCCCTGGTCGAGGCATTCCGCTTGAGGCGGTTGTTCAGATCGCCCAAATTATCCGTGTCTCGAGAGAATCTGAGCCTGCTGAAGGTGGAGCAGGGGGACTTTCGCACGGCGGCCTCCTTGTTGGGGCCGGCGCCCCCTGCCCTGGGTCAGGGAGGCTCCGGATGGAGCTACTACTACGTCCGGGGAAGGCTTCGGCAAGTGAACGGTGAAGGCAACGAGGCCCTCGAAGACTACCGCCGGGCGGCGGAGGGGCTGAAGCGCCGACGGCAATCACTACCCGGGGCCGACGCCCTGCGATCTGGCGCCGACTCGGCATGGCAGCGCGTTCCCGCTGCCCTGGTGTCGGTTGCCGCTCGGGAGGGCGCCCGGCGACGCGATGCCCGGTTGATCGAAGAAGCGTTCGTGACCCTGGAGGAACACCGCGCCAGGAGTCTGGTTGAGAGGATGGGCGCGCAGCCTCCCGGCCGGTCCTTTGAGACCGCTTGGTCAGCACGGCTCAGGACGGCCGAGGAGGCTTTAGCCTCGTCGGCGGCCGCGTTGCCTCAATTCCGGCAGGCCCGCACGGAGTGGGTGGAAGCCGATCACCTTCGCGCTCCGGCGCCGGCGGGTCGCTGGGCGTGGCCCGAACTCCGGCAGGCCCTCGACCCTGGCACGGCGCTGCTGAGTTTCCAACTGGACGAAACCGCTTCCCACCTCTGGGTGGCCACGCGCGGAAACCTCCGGATGATCTCGCTGCCTTCGCGCCGGCGGATCGAAGGTCTGGTCCACGCATTCCGATCCGAAGTGGAGGCCGGCGCCGCAGGCAAAGCCGGCGCCGGCCTGTGCCAGGCTCTGTTCGGACAACTGCCGCCGGCAGCCCATCAACGGAACCACTGGCTGCTGTCGCTGGACGAAGGCCTGTTGGAGGTGCCCTTCGCCGCTCTTCCGTGTGGCCCGGGCGACCGGTATCTGACGGAGACGCACACCCTGCGGATCATACCGGGCGCGGGGGTCCTGTTTGCTCCCAAGCCGCGCTGGAGCCTCCACGGATTGTTCGCCGGGTTGGGCGACCCGATCTACAACCTGGCTGACCCGAGAGCCCGCACGGCGGGAACAGTTCAGGCGATCGTCTCGCAGTTGAACCGGCTTCCCGGAACCGCCAACGAACTTGCCGCCTGCGCGAAAGCCTGGCCGGGCCCCGCCCGAGTGCTGACAGGCCATCAGGCGACCCGGACCGCGCTCCGCCAACTCCTCGCGGCGGATCCGGCCGTCGTGCATCTGGCCACGCACGTCGTCAAGCCTCCGCCCGGAGTCCCCGTGGACGCGTTCATCGCGCTAAGCCTGTCTCCAAAAGGGGGGCCCCGGTTCCTCGGACAGACGGAGGTGTCCGCCGCCTGGCGTACGAGCGCGGCGTTGGTCGTGTTGAGTGGATGTGCGTCCGGGGATGCCTCGGCCCGGAGGGGCGTAGGGTTGGAGGGCATGACACGCGCATGGCTGACGGCCGGCGCCGGGTCGGTGGTCGCTTCGTACTGGCCCACGCCCGACAACTCGTCAGCCTTTTTTGTGGAGTTCTACACGGCCCTGCAAAACGGCGACGGCGCGGCCGGCGCCCTACGCAGCGCGCAGAGACGGATGATCGCCGCCGGCGACTGGCGGTCCGATCCGCGTTACTGGGCCTCCTATTTCGTGATCGGACGCTGGTGAACCATGGCAACCGCGGTCCAGCCTTGTTCTCTTTTGTCCGCCCGGGAGACCTCATCACGGGAGGTCCCCACCACCTCCCCGGTCGACTGGGCGGACCTGGTCGAGCGCATCCGCTGCGGTTGTCCCGAGGCCATGGCCGAACTCTACCGCCTGTTTTCCCGCGGGGTGCGCTACTACCTCTGCCGGCAACTCGGCTCGCAGGACCTCGACGACAAAGTCCATGATACGTTCGTGATCGTGGTCCAGGCGATCCAGCGGGGGGAACTTCGTGAAGCCGAACGGCTCATGGGGTTCGTCCGGACGGTCGTCCGCCGCCAGGTCGCCGCCTATATCGAACGAGCCGTCCAATCGCGCAAGGAGCGGGTGGACCTGGAGCAGGGATTCCTCGTCTCCGATCAACGGTCGGGTCCCGAGGAGACACTGGCCGACAGCCAGATGGAGCAGATCGCCGAGCAGGTGCTCCGCAGCATCTCCGACCGCGACCGCGAAATCCTGACCCGGTTCTATCTGCTGGAGCAATCACAGGATGAGATCTGCCGCGAGATGGGGTTGTCGGACACCCAGTTCCGGCTGTTGAAGTCACGGGCGAAAGCCCGTTTCGGGGCGCTGGGCAAAAAAAAGATGCTACGAAGCAAATTCTGGTGAGAATCTCGCCACCGTACTTGCACTCCTTAGACGGAGTGGCCGTCGTGCCACTCTGAAAGGATGAACCGGATGAACGCCGGACGGAGGCCCTGCCCCGATGATGACCAACTTGACGCCTACGTGCTGGGCACCCTTCCCGGAAGCCGTATTCCGGCCCTCGAAGAGCATCTTCTCGTCTGTCCTTCCTGT
>CAZGUX010000182.1:0-15498 GCA_964529305.1 uncultured Solibacteraceae bacterium
CCGCTGCCCGCTCTGTTCCTTCAGAACCGACGCCATCTCCCCGGCCAGGTGATTCTTCTTGTGCCGCTGCACCGCCCACGGCGACACCGTGAACCGCTCCCCGATCATCCGCACTGACTCGCCCCGGAGCACCGCCCGCTCGATCCCTTCCCTCGCTTCATGCCGGCACACCGCGCACGGCTTGATTCGTTTCACCGTCTTCTGCATTTCCTCTCTCCAAACAAAAATGGCGGGCTTCCCTCGCCCGCCAACCTCTTTTCTTCTCCCGTGGCGCCGGACTCCGACCGCCTTGTGGGGCGGCCCTTCAGGCCGCGGCGGGCTTCAGCCCGCCCCTGGAGTTCAGCCGTGGCGCACGCTTCAGCGTGCACGGGAACTTTAGTTCCCCTCCGGTACGGGCGTCAACCTGCCCCTCACACTCATCAGCATTCCATCCTTCGTTTCACCGTTTCATCGCCTCACTTCTTCTTCAATACCCCGGCCACTGCTCACTGACGGGGCTGTGAAAAAACAGGGACATCCACCCCGTTTCCCGATCAACGTTTCGCGGAGAATCAACGATTTGTGGCAAGTGAAACGGGCTCTTCGGCGCTTTTGGCGCAGGCGGCACGATTTCCCCGTCGAGTCGACTCACGGTCGGATCGTGGATCGGTTCGGTTTCCCCTTCGCTGGAAATCATCTCGCGGAGTTCGGCGTGGTAGCCAAGTTTGGCCAATCGCGCCACCAGTCGTGCTACGGTGCGTGGTTTGTTCTGCCGATCGTAGTAATCGCCGCCAAGTTCCACATAGGCACTCCTGCTGACAGCTTGGAAGGCTCCCGTCACTCGACCGACGATCGACATCGACTTGGCCGGTACGACCAGCAACGAGGCGGAGCACATACGGTCAGTCGTCGCCGAAATCTGCCAACTCGATACCGAACCGGACGGATTGGAGAAGGCGTGTGAATCCGGTTCAGCGCGACGGTCGCGAAAGCCCGCATCCCGATGCAGATCGACGTCGGCTTTGGCGACGTGATCGTGCCGAAGCCTGTTGAGGTTGAGTACCCCCGCCATGCTGGAATTCCCGCCGCCGGTGCCGCAGGCCTATCCGAAGGAGAAGGTGGTGGCTGAGAAGTTGGAAGCGCTCACCGTGCTCGTCATGCTCTACAGCCGCATCAAGGACATTCAACCACCGCGGCACTGCGTTGGAAGCAGACCCGGTGGGGCTCACGGATGTCTTCAGTTCAGATCCGGCGCGAGCGGTGCAGTGGCGTCGCCTTTGTTCGCCGCAGCAGACTCGATTCGGGGTGGGAATTGCCGAAGATCGTGGACCAGGTGCGGATCTTCGCCTCGTCACCGCTCGCCGCGGCGGCGGAGGGACGTCCCCCTCGATCTGATATGGCGGCCGGGTGGACGTTTGGAATGAGTGGCCCTGTACCGTTTCCACGCGCGGTCAGTGTTAACCAGAGGGCGAAGGCGCGCCAAAGCGGGAAATCCCGAGCTACGACCCGAACCTACAACCCTTCGGTTCACAGTCGAATGCCTTGTCTACCGAGTGAAATATCCGTTCACATCGACAATCAGGTCGGTGGCGTTGGAGGGGAAGAAGTTCACGTCTCCATTCGTGCCCGGCGCCACGATGGCGGCGTTCGCGACCACGCGTCCGCCGGCGGAGTTCAAGGTCGACACCAAAGGCCTTGCCAGAGCCCCCGGCCATACCGTCAGGAAATCGAGGCGGCCGGTCAAGGGCACCACGGTGATGTTCGTCGAAAGCGCGCCCGCCGTCGCGGGCACGCTGCAGCGGCTGGCGTAGAATTGCATGGCCCGCGTCTGCTGCGCCGCCAGGAACGGCGGGCCCAGCGAGAATGTGAAGCCCTCCGTAGGGCGCGTGTCGGCCATACGGCAGGGAGTCACCGGAACAAAGTTGAGGCCCGAACCGTCGTCCGGCGCGAAATAGCCGTTGATGTCGACGATCACGTCCGTTGCGTCGGAGACGTACAGGGTGATTGCCCCCAGCGCTCCGGCGGGCACAATCGCGCCGTTCGCCACCACGCGTCCCTGGAACGAATTGAGCGTCGAGACCAGCGGCCTCGGCTGGCCCGCGGGCCAGGCGGAAAGAAACGCAAGGACGCTACGAGGCAGGGCCGTGATGTTCGTCGAGTAGGCTTTCGCGTTCGGGGGAATGCCGCAACGGCCGAGGGGGATCGTCAGGTTTCGGGTCGTGTTTCCCTCGAGCGACGGCGGACCGAACTCCCCGCTGAATCCGGATGTGGCGCGCGTGTCGGCCACGCGACAGGGAGCGACGGGATAAAAGGTCCAGCTCGACGAATCGCCGGTGAAGTAGCCGTTGATGTCCAGTATGGCGTGGGTGAAGCCGGCGGCAAACAGGTCGATGGCGCCGTTGACCCCGGCCGGAACAATGGCCGCGTTCGCCACCACAGCGCCTTCAAAGGAATTCAGGGTCGAGACCACCGGGCGCGCCTGGCCGGACGGAGACAACGTCACATAGGGAAGGATCCCCACAGGAACCACCGTGAGATTGACCGAGTACGCGCGGGCCGTTGACGGGATGCCACAGCGGCTTTGCGGAATCGGCACCGGCCGGACCGAATTTGCGCTCAGGTAAGGCGGGCCAAATATGGCGCCGTAGCTGCTGTCGCGCGTGTCCATGATGCGGCAAGGCGTCACCGGAACGAAGCGCAATCCCGCGGCCGAGCCCGCGGAGGGCAACAACGCCTCCTGGACGATCTGAAGAGACTGGCCGCCGACGGTGATGCTGGCCACGCGAGCGGCTCCCAGGCTGGGGCTGACCGTGAACGACCGTGTGCCGGACACCACGCTGGAACCGCCGAGTTGAATCCAGGTGACATTGGTCGTGGCGCCGGCGAGGGCCGCCGCCATGCACGCCGGCGATGTGGTGACCTTGACGGTTCCTGTCCCGCCGTTCGCGCCAAAGGCCGGAGGCGTGATCTCGCTGAAATAGGAACATCCGTTGACGGGCGCGCTGGGCTGATTGACCTGGTGACTCGCCGTGACGTCAAACGGCGACAAGCCCACAACGTTGACCAGGCCGGATCGGGCGGGCGAGCCCAGGGTGTTGTTCGAGTCGGCGGTATAGCTTATCGAACCTGAGGCCGTGGTGACCGAGGCGCCTTGGGTGATCGCCAGCCACGATGCGGCGGCGACGGCGCGCCACTGGCACGAAGGATCGCTCGGAACGACCTGGAACGATCCCGCCGCTCCTCCGGACGTATCCAAGGTGTTGGCCGGGTTGACCAGCGTAAACGTACAACCCATCTGAAAGCGAGCGTAAAAGCCGGCGCCGGCATTGGAAGCCGGAACCGCCCCCTGCCGGGCATTCACCACCGGCAGGTCGCGCGACGTGGTTCCGCCGCCCAGATACGCATGGCCTTGCCGATCCACCGCGAGGGCAAGCGCCTGCTCGACGCCTCCGCCGCCATACAGCGTCGAATACAAGAGGCCTGGCGGGTTGGGAGCGAACGGGTCGAGGACGGTGAAGAACGCGTCTCCAGTGCCGCGCCGCTCGCTCTGAGAGGCGTCCGGCGTCAGAGGGAAGGGCTTGCTGCCCAGGGACGCTGTCTCGCCAAAAACGTACGCGAATCCGGTGGACGGCGCAACGCGGATTTTGCGGCCGATATCGAGCGCGTCGCCGCCGAGGTAGACCGAGTAGAGCAGCGACGAACTGGCGGTCGCGTTGGTGTCGAGCACGGTGACAAACGCATCGCCGGACGGGTCGGTGAGCGAACGATAAGCTTGCGGCAGGAGCGCTTCGAGCGACGCGCTTGCGGAGAACGCCGGGAAATTGGCGCCGGCCGTGGACCCGGTGACGTAGACCACACCGCGGCGAAGCTTGGCCGGGGCGCCGGGACCGGACTGAACGGCGATGCCGTAGCCATAGTCGTTGCCGCTGGAGCCGAGATAGGTGCAGTACACCACCTGCGATGGAGCCGAGCGTTCGTTCCACCGGATGGCCGCAAGGTACACTTCGCTCGCGCCGCGACTCAGTGGCTGATACGCCGAGGGCGAGACAGGCAGGCCCGTCGCCGACAACGTATCGCCCACGACGTACAGCAGGGGCACGCGCGTGCCGTCGGTCGCACCGGGAGTTCCGGTGTCGATGGCCAATCCCCGGATGGCGTCCGTGTCATCACCTCCCAAATAAGAGCTGTAGAGCAGCGCTCCGGAGGGTTTGTCGACGAACGGTCCAAAACCCGAAGTCACGGCCGGGGGGAAGCCAATGCCGTTGGTATCGAGCACGGCCGCGAAGGCGTCGGCGGCCCCTTTCCGCTGGCTCTGAAAGGCATTCGGCGTGACCGGGAAATTGTCCGAGTACGTCTGGCCGGCGACGTAGGAGTAGCCGGACGCATCGGCAGCGTGGCCGCCGACGGTCTCCGCGCTGTCGCCGCCGAGGTAGGTTGCCATCAGCAGTTGGGCGCCGGTAGCGTCGAACTTGGCCACAAAGGCGTCTTCGGCGGCCGTGTTGATCGCGGTCTGCACGGCCCGGTTCAACGGGAGATCGGAGGATCGCGTGGTTCCGGCCAGATAGACGTTGTGGGCCGCATCGACGGCAAGAGCCGAGCCCGTATCCTCGGATCCGCCACCGTAGTAGGTCCACCACTGGATAGTCCGGCCGTCGGGTCCAAGCTTGGCGACGAACGCTTCGCTGCCGGCCTTCCGTGTCCGCAGAGGCGCCAGATTGGAGCCGTCGGGAAATCGCAGGTCCGAGGTCGTGCTGCCGGCCAGGTAAACAGAGCCGGCATCGTCCACTGCAATGGCATTCACCGAGTCGAGTCCGTTGCCGGCGTGATAGCTGGAGTAGGACAGCACGGGATCGATCACCAGGGGGCGCGATCGATCGTAGGGACCGACGCGGAATCCGGCGGCGTTCCCATCGAGAAGCGTATACTCGCCGGCGATCGTCTCGCGGCGGGAACCAGCCACCTGATAGATGACCGGCTTGCGCCAGCGGACCTCGCCGGAAGGAGTCTCGAGCCGCAAGTCACCGGCCGGGTCACGGCGGACTTTGGCCGGTCCCGAGAATCGCAGCCGGATGTGGGCCGGATCGGCTCCTGGCTTCAACGACAGATCGTATTCGAGCGATCCCCGCGCGCCGTGGAAGATGGCGTCAATGCCGGGCCAAAGGTTCCGGTAGCGCACCCGCGAGTAGTTCCGCACGCCGGCCAGATGCGCCTCGCGAGGGCCGACCAGATAGTTTGTCCGGGCGGCGAGTTCTTCCAGGCCTTCGGCGGCGACCGCGGGATTCGCATTCTCGAAGCGCATCCGCACCACCGAGGGGGAGCCGGCGCCGGCTCGGAGCACCGCTTCGTCACGCGTCAGGAAGAGGACGTAGTCCGGGCCGCGGGCGATGAAGGACACGGAAGGGCCGGTCTGCGTCCGGTTCTCCTCGAACATCACCGGCCGGTTGGGCGGCAGGGGATCCCGCCGCGGAGCGGCCGCCGGCGCGGGAAAGGCCAGCAGCAGGGGAAACAACACCAGTTGGACACGGTCTCGGGTAGACACAACCCTCCACTATTTGAAGCGCGGGGCCGATTGTCAAGCAACAGCGCCCGGCCGCCTTCTGGTAAACTCGAAATACGACCGTCCGCTATGACCAAAACAATTGTACTTGTTTTTGTTTTGAGTATTTTTGTTGCCGCGTGCTCGAACGATCGCAGCGTTGTCAAGACCCCGGTCCCGCCGCCTCCACCGCGGACGAACCTCAAGTGACTACTTGGGTTTCACCCGGGTTTTCATCACGATCGGCGTCCCCTCGAAGCCGAAGCGCTTGCGGAGTTGATTGACCAGGTATCGCTCGTGCGAAAAGTGCAGGGGGTCGCCGCGGTTGGTGAACGCGACAAACGTCGGCGGCCGCACGGAAGCCTGCGTGATGTAGTAGATCTTGCGCTCATCGAAATGCAAGGCTTCGACGAAGCGGTTCAGTTCTCCCGTAGGCACACGGAGGGAGGCCGCGTCGAAAGCCTGGCGGATGGTCTTGAACAAACCGCGAAGGCCCTCTCCTTTCTTCGCCGAGAGGAAGCGGACGGGCGCGTAATCGAGGAATTTCATCTCGTCGCGCAGGTCGCGCTCGAAGGCCCGTTTGCCCTGGTCGTCGATCAGGTCCCACTTGTTCACCGCCAGCAGAAGGGCGCGCCCGCCCTCGTGCGCATAGCCGGCGATGGTCGCGTCGAGGGCCAGAACGCCCTCGCTGGCGTCGAGCACGACCACCACGACGTCGGCCATCCGGATGTGCCGGCGAGCCATCACGACGCTCAACTTCTCGGCCATCAGGCGAGTCTTGCCCTTGCGCCGGATGCCGGCGGTGTCGACGAAGACGTATTCCACGCCGTGGTACGAAACCGTTTCGTCCACCGCGTCCCGGGTGGTTCCGGCGATGGGCGAGACGATGGCGCGATCCTCGCCGGTGAGCGCGTTTAGCAGCGTGGACTTGCCCACGTTGGGACGCCCGATGATGGCCACGCGGATGCGGCGTTCGGCGTTTTCCGGTTCCGGTTCGCCCTCGGGCATTCCGGTGGTGATGTGCGCGAGCAAGTCATCGATGCCAAGCCCGTGCTCGGCCGACACGGAGAAGACGTCGGGGATCCCTAACTCATGGAACTCATGAGTTAACATCTCCTTCTTCTCGGTGTCGATCTTGTTCACGGCGAGCGAAATCGGCTTTCCGAGACGCCGGAGCATTCGCGCCAGGTCCCGATCCGGGGCGGTCAATTCCGCCCGGCCGTCGATGAGGAAGATGATGTGGCTTGCCGATTCCAGCGCCACTCGCGCCTGTTTCAGAATTTCGCCGGGGATGTATTCGGAATCGTCGACAACGATGCCGCCCGTATCGACGAGTTCAAAGCGGCGGCCCTGATACTCCGCGGCGCCGTGGATGCGGTCCCGCGTGATGCCGGGTTCGTCGCCCACAATCGAGCGGCGATTCCCGGTGATTCGATTGAATAGAGTCGACTTGCCGACGTTCGGGCGTCCGACGATTACGACCGTGGGCAACGCTCCTCCTGTCTCCGATCATGGAAAATGGGGACGCGCACCGGGTCCTCCGCCGGGCCTTCCGAGTAACCCGAATGGCCGGGGAACCAGGGTGACGGTCCCCATTCCGTACTCCTTAACCTTGTGGGATGGTGAAGAATCGCCGCTACTTGCGCGAGCCCCGCTGGGGATTCTTCAGCGCCGACTGGCGCTTCTTGGCCTTTTTGCGCTTCGGCTTCGTGATCACGAACGTCCCGCTGCCGACGTACTCGGCCTTCCAAAGTTTTTCTTCTGCCAAACCAATTTCTCCTGGATTGTTTGTCCTGCTATTGTAGCGCGTTATCCTGGTTCCACGCGCTGTGTCCATCTTCCTCCGCATTCTCCTTCTACTACTTCTTTGTGCCTCGGCTCCGGGTTCCCGCGCCGGCGACGCGCCAGACGACCGCGAACAGAAAGAGATCCTTCGCGCGCTCGATGAGTTGCGCGAAGTCTCCGGCCTGCGCGCCAAGAAGCCGTTGCGCCACGAGATGATTCGCCGCGACCAGGTGGCCGCGTTTCTCAAGAAGCGGGTCAAGGAGTCCGTCGATCCCGAGCAGATCCGGGCCGAGGAAATCACACTGAAGAAGTTCGGCCTGGTGCCGCAGGACTTCAACCTGGAGAGTTCCACGGTCGAACTGTTGACCGAGCAGGCCGCGGCCTTCTACGACTACAAAAAGCGCAGGCTCTACCTGATGGAAGGCTCGCCCGCCGACCTCTCCGAGATGGCCTTGGTCCACGAAGTCAGCCACGCGCTGGCCGATCAGAACTTCAACCTCGGGCGCTTCATCAAGAACGCCGGTCCCAGCGACGACAGCGCCCTGGCCCGGGTTGCGGTGATGGAGGGGCAGGCCTCCTGGCTGGCCGGCGAGGTGCTGGCGCGACGGCGCGGCCAGTCGCTGGTGACCAACAAGCCGCTGTTCGACATGTTGAGCGGCGCCAACGACGTGAGCACCGCCGGGTTCCCGGTACTGCAAAGCGTTCCGCTGTACCTGCGCGAGACGCTGATGTTTCCCTACACGCGCGGTCTGCGGTTCCAGCACGCGCTGTACGAGAAGGACAAGCAGGCCGCTTTCGCGCGGGTGTTCACGTCCCCGCCGGTGACGACCCAGCAGATCCTTCACCCCGAGAAGTACTTCGAGCAGGTGAGCCCGGCGCGTCCCGAACTGCCGGACCTGCCCCGGCGGAAGGGCTACAAGGCGATTGCCGAGGGCATGGTCGGCGAACTCGACCACAGCATCCTGCTGAGGGAATACGTCTCTCGCGAAGCGGCCCAGGAGGTGGCGCCGCACTGGACAGGCGGCCGCTACCGGGTCCTGGAGCGCAAGCCTCGCGCGGTGCTCTGCTACGCGGTTTCCTGGGACTCTCCCGAGATGGCCGGGCGCTACTTCAGCCTGTATCGAAAGATCCTGGAAAAGAAATGGAAGCGCCTCCAGGTGACCCGGGAGACGCCGGAGTTGCTGGCGGGCGAGGGCGACGATGGTTATTTCGAGACGCGCGTGGAAGGCAGCGTGGTTTCCAGCATCGAAGGCATGGAAGCGCCCAGGCCGTAAGAGACACCGCTGTCCAGCGTTTCTTTTTCTTGTTCCGGTCGGCTGGTACACTTGACCTGAGGAAGGCGGATGACGATTACCGTCGAGATTCCTGAGGAATTTGCCAGACATCTGATCTCTGCCGAGGAAGACCCGGCACGGGCGGCTCTCGAAGCGATTGCGCTAGAGGGGTATCGGAGTGACCGTCTAACGGAAGCCAATCTTCGTGAACTACTCGGGTTCGATACGCGGATGGAAGTTCACGGTTTCCTGAAGAAGCACGGTGCGTTTCTTCCCTACACCGAAGAGGATCTCGCTCATGACCGTGAAGTGGCAAGCGGAGTGGCGCGCCGGGTCCGGACTGGACTGCGCGAAGAAGACGCCGATCAGCGGCGGACGTGATGATCGTCGTTGCCGATACTGGACCAATCAACTATCTGATCCTTATCGGCGAGATCGACGTATTGCCGAGGTTGTACGATCGAGTCCTGATTCCTACATCGGTTTGTGAAGAACTCAGCCGTTCGCGTGCTCCGGAACTGGTAAAGGCTTGGATTGCCGGATCTCCCGGCTGGCTGGATGCTCGCTCACCCAGGACATCTCCTGATGAAGGACTCGCCCAACTCGATGCCGGCGAGCGCGATGCGATCCTATTGGCCGTGGAACTGAAAGCCGATCAGCTCATCATTGACGAAATTCGAGGACGGCGCGAGGCGAAACGACGGCAAATTCCGTTTACTGGAACTCTCGGCATCCTTGCAGCCGGCGCCGAGCAGGGCCTTCTGGACCTCCGACGCGCGGTGGACCGTCTGCGACAAACCAACTTCCATGTGTCGCACGTGATCCTCGAGCGGCTTCTTGGGAGCTAGTTGTGTCGAAAAGAGATTGCAGTTTCTAGCCTCTCACTTACCCGAACAACTCGTGCACCGGGCCATACTGGTCGCGGTCGGCGAAGGGGACGTACTCGAAGCCCCGGCCGAGCGGGTCGTCGCGGCGCGTAGTGGTCCAGTCGATGCCGAGGGCCGAATAGAGGGTGGCCTCCAGGTCTTCGTTGTTGATCTCCCGATTGCGGCTCCAGCCGGGCTGGGCAATGTTCGCCCCGGCGGCGTCGGAGGCGCCGATGGCCTGGCCGCCGCGAACCCCGCCGCCGGCAAACAAAGCCGCCTGCTGGGGGTGATGGTCGCGCCCGGCCGACGAGTTCGGCGCTCCCACCGTACGGCCGAATTCCCCCATGGCGAAGATCAGCGTCTCGTCGAACTGATTCGCGGATTTCAGGTCTTTGATCAGGTTCGCGAGGCCCGTATCGAACTGGCGAGCCATGGGCGTGAGTTGGGCAGTGGCCGAATAGATGTTGGCGTGATGATCCCAACTGCCGAAATTGATCTGAACGAAACGAGTCCCCAGGTTCGCGCGGAGCAGGTTTCGGGCCACCAGGCAGGCGTTGCCAAAGCCGCTGTTGCCAAAGCGAACACGCTCGTCGTTCGAAAGCTGGAAGATCCGGTCCACGTCAGGGTTGTACATCAGGCCGCGAGCCTTCTCGTTCCAGGCGGTCATCTCGGCGACACCGTCGCCGATTTCCTGCGTGATGCGCATCTGGGCGTCGATGTTCTCGAGCAGTGCCGAGCGCGCGGTGAACCGGGGAATCCCCGCCGAGTGCTGAGTGTTGGGCAACGTGTTGCCCGCCGTGACCAGGAAGGGTGAGTGAACGGCGGGGAAGTATCCCGAGCCGGCGGCCGGGGTTCCGTTAAGAGAGACAAACGCCGGCAGCTTGCTCGAGGTCCCGCCCCGCTCGATCGACACGACCGAGCCGATGTGCGGGCTGATCTTAGCCAGCGCGGACGTGGGGTTCCGCCCGATTTGCAGCCAGGTCTGCATCAGGCTATGCACCACTGCCTTCGCGCGGATCGAGCGGACCAGCGCCAGATCCGGCATCATTTCCGCCAGATTGGGCATCAGGCCCTGAGGGAAGCGAATGTCTCCGTAGGTGGTAGGGTTGAACGCTCTGGGCGTCCAGGCTCCTTCCTTCAGGTCGAAGGTGTCGATGTGGCTGGGCGCGCCCTGCAACAGGATGAAGATCACGTTCTTCGCCGTGCCCTTGGGGGTCACCGCGGCCCGCGCGACGACTTCCGCCGGCCGCCCCGGCAGCAGGAAGTAGCCTCCGACCGCGGAGGCAAGGTGCCGGAAGAACATCCTGCGCCCCAGAACCGGCCTCGCCCAGAAGGGCCTGGTGTTCGTGTAGGTCCAATCGTGTCCCGATCGAGTATCCATGTCGCCCTGCTAGTAGCTGAAGATGAACTCCACCTTGTTGATCACCGACCAGGCCAAGTCTTCCACCGCGTTGTTCCGCAGGACGGCGCTATTGGCTCGCGCCAGGGTCGCCGCCACCACATTCCGTTCGTGCTCGGAGGGGTAGCGCGAAAGGAAGGTCAGGAACAACTCGTCGGCCAGTGCGTCGGTCGAGGTGATGGCCGCGATCGCCCGCAATTTCGGGGACGCCGCCACGCGCACGCGGTTGAGAACGAAGGCATCGTTCATCAGGCCCAGTTGTTGTTGGATCGATCCGGACTGGCGGCGGTCGAGGGTATCGCGATTGCCGCGAAAGAAGGTGTTCATGAAATTCAGCGCATTCCCCTGGTTTGCGCGGGGTTCGACCGGTTCAGGCATCTGTACCGCCCATTCCAGGGGCTTGTCCATTCCGGTGATCGTGTACGATCCCGGGACTTCGGTCGCTTTCACGATGGCGTCGTGGATCTCTTCGCCTTCCAGGCGCCGGGCCAGATGGCGGACAAACCGCTGGACATGCAGGGGCGTCCACTCGGCGTCGTACCGGGAACTCAACTGATAGGCCGAACTCTCGGCCAGAAGACGGAGGAAGGGCCGGATCTGGTAGTTGGTGTCCTTGGCAAAGGCCGCCAGTTTCTCGAGCAGCTCCGGATGAGATGCCTGCAGTTTCCACGGGTCCGGAGGCGGGTTCGATGGATCGAGCCGGGCCGGATCCATCGTGTCCAGCGGTTCCACCAGGCCGGCGTTAAACATCGCCTTCCACAGGCGGTTGGCGAAGTTGCGGGCGAACATCGGATCCTGTGCCAGGTTCAGGGCGAACTCCTCGCGCCAGTAGTTGTTCTTTGGCTTGGCCCCGGTCACCCGGAATTCGGGAGTCAACTGGTTGGTGGCGCCGATCGGCGTTCGATTCGGCCGGTTGCCGAAGTTCGTGTTGAGCGGATAGTTGCCCGTGATGCGGTCGCCGACATCGAAGCTGCCGTTGTAGAACATGCCGGCGCACGACTGCCAGGCTTCGCACGCGGGAGCGCCACCCGGACGTGCCGCGATGGTTTGCCGGGAGAAGAACGCCGACATCAGTTGGGCTTCGACGCGGGGCACCTTGGCCCCCCACAGACTGATCTCGTCGAGGTGGCCTCGCCCGTTGTGACAAAGCAGGCAGTCGTAGTAGCCGAGGCCGAGGAAGGTGGACGCGGCGTTGGAGAATGCCGTATCCCACTGGTCCTGAACCGGCCCCATCGGGGTGATGGAATTGATGATGAAGTTTGACGCCGCCCCGCTTGCCTCGAAGCTGTTGCCCCGCGCGGAAAGGACCTCATAGGCCACGTCGCGCAGCGATCTGTCATCCGCCACGGCCTGACGAATCCAGCGATAGAATGCGTTGCGGCCGTTCGCCTGGCGGTTGACGTTGGACGCGACCCAGGTGTTCTTCAACAGGTCGCCCAGCCACATCGTCCACTTGTCTGTGAACTCCTCGGAGTAGAGCAGCCTCTCGCGGAGGCCGGCGCGTTTGTCTGGACTGGCGTCTTCCAGGAAGGCGCGGACCTCGGCGGCGGAGGGCAGTCGGCCCGTGAGGTCAAGATACACGCGGCGCAGGTACTCCTGGTCAGACGACAGCTCGGCCGAAGGAATATTGTCCTCCGCGAGGCGGCTGAAGATCTCCGCGTCGATGAAGTTGGCGACCGGAATCGAGGAAGCGGGAACCGATCGGCGCACTCCGGCGGCATTCAACGATTTTGCGAGCCGGGCAACCCGGTTGGCGGAGTCGACCCGGAATCGCTGCTCGGCTTCGCGAAACTCACCCGGATCGGCGAGAAAGGAGCACTCTGACACCCCGACGGATAACCCCTCCGAAGCCCGCACCTTGTCGAACCCAACACCCGCCAGCACCACCCCGGTTGCCAGCACACCCATTTTCAAATACCTGAAGCGTCCCCCCATGGGACCTCCTTGAAGACGACTTTCCCTACTATACCCGGCTAGTGGAGTGATCGTAAAGCCGTCGCAAGGCGATTGGCGCCGCGAGGGGCATGCGCCGAATACGTAGCTGATTCCGGCAACTGCCAGAAGAAAAACGGGTGGAAGTCTGAAAGAGTCTGACGGTTGGCTGTTTGACCCAGAATGCCGGGGCCTTCCACTCGCTGTCGCGAATCCCCTACAATCGGCGAGATGATCTTAGACCGACCGCAAACCAACCTCGATCGACGAGATCTGGTCAAACGAATCGCCCTGACCGCCGCGGCGCTGCCCCTGCTGCGTGCGCAACCCACCCAGCCGCGTCTGGTGGCTTGGATGTACATGATCTATCCACTCGAGCAGTGGCTGACGGACTTCCGGCGCACGCTCGACGCGTGGGAAGAAGGCGGCGTGCGCGGCATCGTCCTCGGCCCCCTTCGGTTCTGGGAGGGAACGCCCACGTTCGAGTTTTCGTACCGCCGCGCAGGCGCGGTCTACTCCGCATTCACACCCGACGCTTCCATTTACCGCAAGCACGGCGTCGACGCGCCGGAGAACGTTCGCACCGATCCGGCCAAGGAGAAGCAACTGCGGGCCCTGTTCGATGACGTGAAGCGGAGAGGCATGGAACTGATGGCCTTCGGTCCCGGGCACTACGGGCGGCGAAAGTCGTTCCAGCAGGATCCGATGGGCGCGATCTCGCTCGCCGCGGGCATCGAAGATACGATCCGCGCCTACCCGCAACTGGACGGAGTGATCGTCGACGGGGGAGGCGAGCATCACTATGAACTGGCTTTCCACCACGGCGGGGAGCTGTTCGAGATCCGCGACAACCAAAGAACCATTTACCAACACCTCGGCTTCGACGTCGCCCGCGTGGAACGCGGCATGAATCACCTGCGGACGCGCTTCCACCAATTGACCCCGTCGCTCGTGCGCTTCCACTCGCCGGGCGGGATGCTCGGCGGCCTGTCATTGTTCGACTTGAACGAAGATGCTCTGTATTGGCTGCGCGTGCGGCAGGAAACGACCCTTCGCAATCTGGCGGCGTACCGCGAACAGGTCGACCGGTTGCCCCGCAAAACCAAGTTCGCAACCATTCCGCGGTCGGCCGCCTTTTCCGTCCTGACGACGCAGGACTATCAGAAGATCCACGGTTTCTTCGACTACATCTTCCCCAAACACTATTTCTGGCATCGGGGGTTCGACGGCATGTACGGCACGGTGGCGCGCTGGGTTGAGACGCTGGGCAAGTGGAATCCGTCGCTGACGCAGGAGGATTGCTTCGCGGTGGTCAAGCTTTGGTTCGGCTTGGAATTGCCCGGCGTGAAAAAGTTGGCCGATCTGGAGAAGGGCTTTCCGGACGAATTCTTCGACAAGGTGGTGTTCTCCGAAACGCGGCGCGCGCTGGAAGCGACGGGCGACCCGAACAAGGTCATCGCCTGGGTGTCGACCGGCCGCAACCCACACGCGGGGGACCCCATGCCCGCGCACGATCTCCACCGCATTCTGGCCGCGTCCCACCGTGCGGGTTTGAGGCGGTTTATCTTCCACCCCGATGTCAACCTGGGGGCGGCGGAGTGGAAGACCATCTCCAGCTTCTGTGGGAAGGAGTGGGTGGAGGATCCCAACGGATACTGGCCCGCGGACACGCCCAAACCGGATACGTGGAACGGGGGCCGCAAGGCGCCGGCAGGCCGGTAGAGTCCCGCCCTAGGCTGCTAAGGTGAAAGCGTGGACGAAAGGACACTGGAACCGGAGAAGGTAGCGCCGGAACCACTCGAGGAACTCGCAATTCGCCAGGGAGTTGTCCCGGTCAACGATTTCGACGCGTTGCTGGGGCATCCTTCGGGCGGGGATGAATCTGCCGAAGAGTTTTCCGCTATGCTTCGCGAGTGGCGCCCTGAAGGCTGCCGCCCCGCACGCCCCCGATGAATGCCGCGATCGTCGAGATTCCACAAGCGGGTTTCCTTAGTCACCAGCGACCCTGACGATGCGCGGCAATCGACGGGTTCCAAGCGCTTATGCACATCAATTAGTCCTCAAACCGGCCCCTGTCCACGGAAGACGCAGTCCGGGACATAATGGTGAGTTCTCGACATGGATACGCCGATCGAAAAGCAAGACTCGCGTCGAATGCGCGAAATGTTCGACGTCATCGCCCCTCGCTATGACTTCATCACACGCCTGTTTTCTTACGGGATGGACGCGGGCTGGAAGCGCAGCGGCGTGGAGATGGCCTCGCTGCCGGAACGGCCCGTGATCCTCGATCTGGCGTGCGGCACGGCGGACTATTCGAAACTCGTGCGGGACGCCCGGCCGGGAGCGCGCACCGTGGCGGTGGACCTGACCCATCACATGCTGCGCCTGGCTCGCACCGAGGGAATCGAAACCGCCGTCTGCGGCGACGCGATGCGCCTGCCATTTCGCGATCACGCGTTCGATTGCGTCTTCGTCGGCTACGGACTTCGCAACTTCCCGCATCTGGAAAGCGCGGTGGCGGAAATCCACCGCGTCACCCGCCCGGGCGGCATGCTGGTGAGCCTCGATTTCTTTCTACCGCGCAATCCGCTCTGGCGGCGGGTGTACCTGGGATACCTTTTCGTGCAGGGCGGGCTGTGGGGATTCCTGCTCCACGGCAGGCCCAGCATCTACACCTACATTCCCAAATCCCTGCGCACGTTCGTCTCCATCGAAGAATTCACGGCG
>CAZGUX010000183.1:0-69553 GCA_964529305.1 uncultured Solibacteraceae bacterium
CTTGGGCACCTCCGACCACGACGGCCGCAAATGGTGGCGCCGGCAAAGCGGCTCGCCCAAGGGCGGCGTCAATTGGGCCCCGAGGTTCTACGCCACCGAACTGGAGCCGACCGATTCCGACGCGATCCGGATGTATCTCTATTACGGTCCGGTCCGCGCGGGATTGTGCGCGAATCCAGCGAGTTACCGCTGGACGGGAACGGGCTTGCGGACGGCGTGGCCGGACAGTTGGAAGCTGCAGGACCCGGGTTCTTGTGTCCAGGTGACCCCTTTCCAGCCGCCGGAGAGGCCGGCCAACGGGCAGGTCGACCTGGAGAAGATCTTCAGCCAAGCTTCGCGAAGCCGGATGACGTTTTGCAGGGTCGTGGCGCGATTTGAGAGGCTACGTCCGACGGAGGCCTCGTGCCGGATTGAACCGATGGCCCGCATCAGAATGGAACCATGTGCCAATTCGGGATCGTTGCCGAGTGGCCCATAGGGATTGCCTTTGGCTGGTGCCAGAAGTCCTCCGAGCTCGGAACCCGTTCCAAAGGCGAGAAAGCAGTCGACCCGCCGAGAGCCGACGATGCGCCAGCCGTTTCGATGGGGCGGCACTGACGGGTCTCGTGTTCAACCTCATCGAAACAATCGTAGGCCGGAAGAACCTTGTGATCGGTGACCGTTCGACGCCCCGAGCGCGCTCGCGCTTCGGAAACTCCGGTCCACCGCGAGCGGGCGGTTGCCGGAATCCCGCTGGCGGCTAGGCCCGGCCGGGAGTGGCGCCGAAGCCCTTGCGCTCCATCACTCCCCAGTCGCCTTTCTTCCCCTTCAGCCCTTCGATCAGTCCCTGGACCCGCCAGAAGGTGAGTAACTGGCGGAACCCCAGGTTCTCGAAGATCGCCACAATGAACAGCTTGAGGAGGTCCTTCGGCGTCCGGTACCGGCACGCCGTAAACTCGTCGAGCGTCAACGCCGCCACCGAGAGCAGGATTCCGAACATGATGGAGACGGTGAAGAACAAAATGGCGATTTCCGGCGCGATGATCTGGAACATCAGCCCCAGGACCGTAAGGACGTACCCCACCGTCTCGAGCAGCGGACCCAGCATCTCGAAGAGCAGAAAATAGGGGACAGCAAACAGGCCGACGACGCCGTATCGGGGATTCAGGATCATCTCGCGATGCAGCAGAATGCTGTCGACCGTTCCGCGCTGCCAGCGCTTGCGTTGCCGCCGGAGGACCTTCAGGCTGGACGGCACTTCCGTCCAGCAAACCGGCGTCGCCATGAACACCACCCGGTAGTCTCGCTTCCAGGTGCGCATCATCCGGTGGAGACGAACCACCAACTCCATATCCTCGCCGATGGTGTCGTGCAAAAAGCCTCCTACCTGCAGCACCAGATCGCGGCGGAACAGGCCGAACGCGCCCGAGATAATCAGCAATGAGTTGACAAAGCCGAAGCCTACGCGCCCGCCCAGAAAGGCCCGCAGGTACTCGACGCTCTGGCAGTTGGCGATGTAGGAATCGGCGGACCGGATCTGTTGCACACGGCCTAGTTGGACCGGACAGTCGTTGACCGCCCGGACCATCCCCCCGACGGCGATCACCCGGCTGGGATCCTCGAGATAGGGCTTGACCACCTGAAGCAAGGCGTCCGGCTCGAGAAGCGAATCGGAATCGACGACCAGCACCAGCGGCGAGCCGGCGTAATTGATTCCTACGTTGATGGCGTCGGCCTTGCCGCCGTTCTCTTTGTCGATCACGAGCAGACGGTGGGGTTCCGCGGACTCGAATACCCGGCGCACGGCCTTCGTGTCGAGCGCGCCGGTCTGCGCTCGGGGCGATTTGTAGAGGCGGAAATGCTCGATCAGGATCTCGATCGTACGATCTTTCGACCCGTCGTTGACGACAATCACTTCGAAGTTCGGGTAGTTGAGCTTCAGCATCGAAGTGACGCTGTCGCGAATAGACAGAGCTTCGTTGTACGACGGCATGATCACCGAGATGCGAGGCATCATCGTGGATCCGAGCAGCGCGGCGCGCTCGGAATCGGTGGGCTCCTCGTGATGCCGGCGGAGGATGAAAAACCCGAAGACGGTCAACAGGAAGTAGATCGAGTTGATCGTGAAAATGTATCCGATGATGAAGCTTTCGAGAAAGAAGTAGACGCGGTGGACCAGGATGTCGAGCGTCATGCCGGCCGCTCCAAAGTTGGGCGAAGACTGCCAAGGGCTTCCGCGGCCATGGCCGCGGCGTGACGCGGTGCGCCGGCGACCGTTCGCTGAAGGGCCGACAACCCGGGACTGCCAAGGCCGGCCAGGGCCGCGCACGCCAGGCGGGCCGTCTCCGGAGTCGACAGGCTGGCACACTCTTCCAAAGCTGGCAGCATTCGAGGGGAAGGCAACCGGGACGCCGCATGGGCCGCCGCGCTCCGCAGGGCGGGTTCAGACGAGCGCAAACCATCGACCACGGCGGTCTCAGCAGCGTGCCACGACTGAGTCAAGGGCAACAGTCGCATCGCAGCAGCTTGAATCTCCATGTCAGTGGAGCTGAGGCAGGGAGTCAGGTCGGGCAATTCGATCGCGGTTCCCCAGGACTCAACGATTTCCAGGGCCGTGACGATCTCGCCGGGAGTGCCCAGCGCCAGGACGGCAGGAATCGCCTGGCGCGACAGGATCGATGCCGATGTCCGTAGTTCCGAGGCCAGAATGATGCGGCCGAGAAGGGGCTGGACGAGAGCCGCCCGGAAGGCAATTTCCACGTCGACCGGAGAACCCAGGCGGATGAGCGCGCGGGCGGCTTCCCGCTGCACGGGGGCGAAGGGATCGCGCGCGGCCATGCGAAGAAATCGCCGCGAATGGGCGCCGTCGAGCAAAGCCAGGCGGGACACCGCCTCCATCCGCCGATGCCCATCCGGGGAAAAGTACGAGTTCTTCCAGCGCCCGACGCAGCCCAATTCCACGGCTAGATCGGTCAGCCGTTGGCGGTGCGAGCCGCTCAACAGGCACAACATCTGAATCAGGCACTTCTCGAAATCCGGCCCGGCCGCGCGGTGCAACGGGGCCGCTCCACCGTCGAGCCAGTGGACCAGTTCCTCGGTGATCTCGAGCCGGCGCGTCTCGGCGCGCCGCTCAATCGACTCTCGCAGCCATTTGGTCACCACCCCGGCGAACAGCATCATCGTCGTTGCCAGGATTTGCGTTACCAGGAAAGCCACGGCCAGCGAGATCGGACGCGGTGAAATATGGCGTCCAAAGTAGTTTTCGTCCATCCGGAAAACGGTGAGAAACACCAGAACAATGAACAGGGTGGCTTCGGCGAAGGTCAACCATCGTCCAACCGGGGTCATGATCCGCACCCCCAGGGGCCCAGCGGCATCGGGCGCGCGAGCCGGCGCGAAAACGGGCAGCCTCTGCTCATGGCCGGTCGATCAGCCTCTTGATGCGCGCCGTCAGTTCCAAAGGGCTGAACGGCTTGGTGACGTAGTCGTCGGCGCCGAGGTTGAAGGCCCGCAGAACTTCCGGTTCCCCATGCATCGAGGTCAGGACCACCAGGCGCGTGGCCGCCAAGGCGGGATCCTCGCGCACAGCCTGCAGCACTTGAAATCCGTCCACCGTCGGCGTGTTGACTTCCAGAACGACCACCTGCGGGCGAGTGTTCCGGATATGCTCGATCGGTGTTTCGCCTTCAGCCATTTGCCAGCACTGCATGCCTTGCTGCGCGAGAGCGTTTCGAATCAGCGAACGGCAGAACGGATCGTCGTCCAAAACCAGGACGGTGGCGGGCTCTTCGCGCTTTCGCCAGCCTCCGCGTCCATCCAGAACCAGTCCGTGGCCCAGCAGCAGCGCGGCCCGCCAAAGAGCTTCGTCGACAGGTTGGAGGAACTCGATGAAGTCCCACCGGCCGGCGGGTAACTCCGGCGGGACGGGAACCAGGTCACGCCGGCCGATCCACAGCGTGGGCGCTGCCAGACGAACGATCCGCTCCACCAGCGACTCACCCGGAACCGAGGGCCCCTCCCCGACACGCCACATCAGCAGGTCGAAGGCTCCGCGAATCAGGCTCAAATGGCTGGCGGCCGGAACCACCGCAGCCGCCAGCGCTCCGTGCAATTCAAGGGAATCCCGTACCTCCAGCCCCTCTCGAACGTCGAAGCCCACCAGTGCCACCCGTTTACCCTTCAACAGTTCGTCGATGAGAGCGTTGGGCGGGAAACCCTCGACCGGCGCGGGAACACTGTCGAGCAGTCCGAGCAGTTCTCTACGGATTTCCCGCAACAGGGCGGCAGGAGGAATCGGCGTCTTCGTCGCCGCCTGCTTTTCCACGGTCGTTGCCGCTGGCTGCGGAGGGGCCGCCTTCGCTGGCTTAACGGCGGCTCCACTCCCGTTGGATGCGGCCCGAGCCGTCGCTTCGTTCAAGCGCAACACGGAGTGCAGAATCGGATCTACCGCCAGGGGCTGAAACGGGGCTGTGGGGAGTACGGGTTCGACCGGGCGCGGGCCCTCCGCAAGGGTAGAGTGGCCGTTCCTAAGGGCTCGTAGCCGCTCCTCGATTCGAATGCGTACGCGCATGATCCGTCGTGAATTTCCGGGCAGGTTTCGAACTGTCGACCGCCGCTCCGCTACACCCCTCTGGGTGCACCACCCCTTTGGGTGCACCACCCTTAAGGAAAGTTCAGTAGAGATTCGACAATTCGCGCACGCGACTTTAGGGCGATGGCTCTAATCCAGGGTTAACTCATGGGCTAGGGTGGTACGAGCCCCTAGGGCCCTGGTACCTCCTGAACGAAAGTACTAAGGCCCGACACCCTCACGGCTCGCGGAACCAGGAAACCGGCAGGCTCTTGAATCGTTGCGAGTAGAGCTTGTTTCTTCCGTAGTAGTAAGTCAACAGCACCCGGTCCCCATGAAGAGTGGCGCTGGTGTAGGCGTAGGTGGCCGCTGGGTCAGATTCCAGAATCTTCGGCGCAGACCATGTCTTACCTTCGTCTCTGGAAAGGGAGGCTGCCAGCGGTGTTCTGGGACCGCTGTGATTGGAGCCAAGTTTGACGGAAGGGTTGTAAACGATCACCAGTTCGCCGGGTGTCCCCGATTTGGCCGGCGGAAGCCGGAAGATCGTACTGGGGGATTCGGGGGCAGCCACCGTCCAGGGAGCGGCGGCCGGCCAGGTGACTCCGCCATCAGACGAGATGGAATGCCAGACCTGTCCGACCTGTGTGCGGATGATCTGGAGGACCCGGCCATCGGCCATCTCGATCAACCCAGGCTCCATGGCTCCTCGTTTGGGCGCCGTGAGAATGCTCGGACTCCGGCGGAAAGTCCTGCCGTCGTCGTCCGAGTAGTACACGACGTTGCGGAATTCGTGCCCTGTGGCGAACACACGGCTGGTGAACGACACCGGACAAAGAATGCGCCCGCTTTTCAACTGGATTGCGCGGGCGTTGTTCATTACGTAGTAGCCGGGATCGCGGTGTAGACGCAGGGGTTCGGTCCAGGTTTTGCCCTCGTCTCCCGACCGCCGCACCATCGGATAGAGTTCCTCCTCGGAATCCTTGACGAGGAAGAAGAACAGAATCTCGCCGGACCCGCGGGAGCGCAGCAGTGTGGCCGACATGACATTCTGCTTGCCGATGTTTTCCTGCAGGGTGTAGCGAGGCGCCCAGGTCCGGCCGCCATCGCGCGACACCGATGCGGCAATCCTGGCCGACGATTCATCGCGGTTGCCCCCGTAGAACTCCGACCACACACCCAGGAGCGTCCCGTTTTTCAAAACGAGGATGTCGCCTTCTGTGTTGCGCGGGTTCTTCTGCGTGGCTTCCGCGATGAAGCCAGTGATGACTTCGCCTTGACTGGCGTGGGTCCACAGGCACCACACCAAGGGAAAAAGAACGGCCCGCTTCATGAACTCGACCTCGCCACTCATCCTATCGCGAGAGGAACTTCGCAGTCCCGCTGCGGCGAGCCCATTCGATTCTCTAGAATGAGAAGAGGCATGAGGGTCTTTGGTTCGGGCGGAGCGCAATGAGCGCGCCGCGCCGCGTGATCATCGCCATCGACGGACCCGCGGGGGCCGGAAAAAGCACGGTGGCGCGGCGGGTGGCCGAGCGGCTTGGCTTCACCTATATCGACACTGGCGCGATGTATCGAGCCGTGGCGTTGTGGGCGCTACGCGAGAAAATCGACGTAACCGATGCCCACCGGATGGAAGCGCTGGCGCAGGCGGCCTCCATCGATCTCCAGGGCGGGCGAGTGCTTCTGAACGGAATGGACGTGTCGGGCAAGATCCGTTCGCCGGAGGTCTCGGCGGCGGCCTCGGCGGCGGCGACGCACCCGGGCGTCCGGCGGGCTTTGGTCGAGAAGCAGCGGGAGATGGCCCGGTCGACCAGCGTCGTGATGGAAGGGCGGGACATCGGGTCGGTCGTGTTTCCGGAAGCTCACGTGAAGATCTTCCTCGACGGAGCGCCGGCCGAACGGCTGAGGCGGCGGGTCACCGAGACGGGCGGCGATGCCGGGGAAGTCGCCCGGCACCTCGAGGAACGCGACGAGCGGGACCGGACTCGCGCGGAGGCTCCGCTCGTTCAAGCCGCGGACGCGGTGTACGTGGACTCGACGCCGCTGTCGATCGAGGAAGTGGAGGAGGCGATCCTGGCCATCGTCCGGAAACGGCTGACGAATGGTGGAACGTTTGCCTGAGAGGAATACGTGCGGAATCTGTTGGTGATGAAGTTCGGCGGGACGAGCGTGGGCTCGGCGGAGCGCATGCGGGTAGCGGCGGAGTTGACGGCCGTCCAGGCACGCTCCCGCCCCACCGTCATCGTGGTCTCGGCCATGTCGCGCATCACGGACCTTCTGCTGGACGCCATGAAGCACGCCGAGGCCGGCGACCGCAACGGTCTGGACGAGGCGGTTCAGACTCTGGCGCACCGCCATCTCGAGGTCTGTCACGATCTCCTGCCCGCCGAGCGGCAGGACAGCGTGGTTCAGGAGATCCAGGAATTGATCGGCGACTTCCAGCGCATCGCGGGGGGGATGCTGCTGCTGGGTGAGCGCCCTCCGCGCTCGGTAGACGAGGCGGTCGCGACCGGGGAGCGGCTGTCGGCCCTCCTGATGGCCGAGTATCTCTCGGCCTCCGGGATGCCCGCGGCGGCCTGCAATGCATGGGATCTGATTGTTACCGACAGCGTTCATGGCAATGCGTCCCCGCTGGTCCAGCCCACCCGCGAGAAGTGCCGCGGCCAACTGCTGCCGCTGCTCGAAAAGGGGGTGCTGCCGGTGGTGACGGGGTTCAACGGGGCGACCGCCGACGGACGGCCCACCACGCTCGGCCGCGGCGGATCGGACTTTTCAGCCTCGATTGTGGCGGCCTCGCTCGACGCGGACGAACTGTGGATCTGGACCGATGTCGACGGCATCATGACCGCCGATCCGCGCCTGGTTCCGGACGCCGCGGTGCTTTCCGAGGTAACTTACAACGAGGCGGCCGAACTCGCCTACAACGGCGCCAAAGTTCTGCACCCACGGACCCTGGCGCCGCTGGCCAACCGCGGAATCGCGGTGTGGAGCAAGAACAGCTTCGCGCCGGAAAAACCGGGGACAGCGATTGTGTCCTCGATTCGCGCCCCTAACGGCGCGCGAGCCGTGACGTCGACCTCGAAGGTGGCGCTGTTGTCGCTGGAACCGGCGAGCGACACTCTGTTAGGGACGCAGTTGATGGGCCGCGCGATGGAGGCCCTGGCGCGATCCAACGTGGAGGTACTTCTCCTGTCGAGTTCGAGCTTCCGCCAGAGCTTCACCGTGCTCGTTCGGACCGAAGAGTTGACGAGGGCGCAGGAGGCTCTGGAAGCGGCGTTGGCGCTGGAACTGACGCACGGCTACATGGCGCCGATCGGTGTCGACCGGGAGGTCGGCCTGCTGGCCATCGTGGGAGAGGGCATGCGAGGCGCACTTGGCGTGGCCGGCCGCATCTTTACCGCGATCTCGCGCGCGCAAGTGAATATCATCGCTATCGCCCAGGGGTCGAGCGAGTTGACCATCGCGGTGGTGGTTCGCAAAGACGGTCTGGAGCGGGCCGTCCAGGCGGTTCACGCCGAGTGCCGGATGGGCCGCTGAGGGGCCTGTCTATCAGGGCAGAGCGAGCGTTCTGGCTTCGACGTCAGTGACGAATCCGTGCGCCGGCGCGTGCGTGATCATGAGGTCCAGCCCCGCCTCGAGGGCGGCTTCCTGCGGGGTGACGCCGCAAGCCCAGAAGACCGGAACCAGATCCGGCGGAATGCTTTCGACCGGCGGGCCGAAATAAGGGTTGGCCAGGTCGGCGCCGAGCGCGGCCGGATCGCCAATGTGCAGGGGCGCCCCGTGGTTGAACGGAAACCGGGCCGTGACCTGCGTCGCGAGAATGGCTTGCTCCGGAGTCAGCCAACGCATCGTGACCACCAGCGGCCCGCGAAACGGTCCGGCCGGCACGGTCGGAACGGCCGTACGGAGAACCCAACGGTTGCGGGTGGTGGGAACGCCGGCCGCTTGCAACGCCGCGTCAAAGCTGATCCCGGAACCAATCAGAAACGCGACAAAGTCGTCGCGCCAAAGGTCGCGGATGTCGCCAACGTCCGGCATGCGGCGGCCCTCGCGATACACGGCATAGCGCGGCAGATCCGTTCTCAGGTCCGCTCCAGGGGCCATCTGCTTCGGTTCCGGGTCCCCGGTATCGGTGACTTCGAGCACGGGACAAGCCCGCTGATTGCGCTGGCAGTAGAGCAGGAACTCATAGGCGTGCACCTGCCGGACCACCACGAGATTGCATTGTACGTACCCCATCGCCACGCCGCGCGTGGCGCCGGAAAACCGGCCTTCGCGGCATGCGATCCTGACCTCTCGAGGCGTGCTGCCGGGGCCGGGGCTCACGCGAGTTCTCCCGCAATGGCCGTCTTCCGCGCCGCTCGGCGTCCCCGGATTTCCATCCAGCAGGCGGCGAGAGCCAGGCCCGCCGTGGAAGCCAGCCAGCCGCGGGAACCGGTGGGAAAGAAGATCACGGCGATGGCCAGCAATCCGAGGCATAACCGCTCGATCGGGTTCAACGGACATTTCCAGAATCCCACCAGCGCCACGGCCCAACCCGCGGTGGCGGCCAGCAGCGAGACCGTGGCGAACACGACCCAGACCACAGGCCCCTGCCCGAGCAGGTGCGGATCGAATGCGAACCCGAAAGGGATCAGGAACGAAACGATGCTGAGATGAAAGGCGCGCCATCCGGTGCGCATGGTGTCGGAGCCAGCCAGCCCAGCGGCGGCATAGGCGGCCAGGGCCACCGGCGGAGTCACCATCGAGAGCACGCAGTAATACATCACGAACAGATGCGCCGGCAGCGCGGCGATGCCCAGCTTGATCAACGCCGGAGCAAACAGAATCGCTCCAATGATGTAGGCGGCCACCGTGGGAAGCCCCATGCCCATCACGATGCAGCCCAGAATCGTCAACCCCATCGCGGAGTAGATGCTGGCCGCGCCCGACTCGATCAGCCGCGTGGAAAAGTTGAGCGCCAGGTTGGATTGCGTCGCGACGGCGATAATGATGCCGATGGCCGCGATCGGCACGGCCACCTGGCTGGCCTGACTCGCGGCGTCCACCACCGAACGGCCCCAGCCCGCCAACGTCAGCCGGCTTTCCCGGCGCAGGTACGCCGTCGCGACGCACGCCAGGATCGCGGCGTTCACCGAAAGGGTTGCCGATTTGCCCGCCGCCAGCAGCATGACTAACACCGCCGGAGGGATCAGCAGGTACAGACGCGGCACAATCGGCGCCTGAGTGGCAAAGTAACTGGACGGGAGCGTCCCGATTCCGCTTTGCCTGGCCATCAGGTCGACCACAAAAAACAGGGAGACGTAAAAGGCAAGAGCGGGAACGGCCGCCGCCAGCGCCACTCGCCCGTAGTCGATCTGCAGGATCTCCGCCATGACGAACGCCGCCACGCCCATCACCGGCGGCATCAACTGGCCTCCGGTCGAGGCGATCGCTTCGACCGCGCCTGCCTGTTCGGCGGAGTATCCAGCCCGGCGCATCAGGGGAATGGTGAAAACGCCCACCGAGGCGACATTGGCCACCGCGCTTCCGCTGATGGTTCCCATCAGGGCGCTGGAAATCACGGCGGCCTTGGCGGCCCCGCCGCGAAACCGGCCGCTCACCGCCAAGCCAATATCGATGAACAACCTGCCGCCCCCGATTGCTCCGTAAGCGGCTCCGAACAGGATGAAATAGAAAATAAACTGCACGGACGTTTGCGTGGTGACGCCCTGAATTCCCGTCGTGGTCATTGCCAGGATCTCGATGGATTCGCGAACTCCGAAGCCGCGGAACCACGCCCAACCCGGGAAGAACGATCCGCCAAAGTTGTAGACGAGCACCACCAGCATAAATCCGAGCAACGACCACCCGACAATGCGCCGGACTCCCTCCAGCAGCAGCAGTACCAACAGAGAGCCAAAGGCGATATCCACGCCCAGCACCGGGTCGACGACTTCGATTCGCGTGGACAGCCGCTCCTGTTCGACCAGGTAGTAGCCCGCCAGCGATGCCGCTGCTCCCAATCCGGCGATGTCCAGCGCCCGGGCGGCGCCGGCGCTCAGCCGGGACGCCGACAGGGGAACTACCAGGAACATCAGCGCGAGAGCGATCGAGAGATGAATGGGACGCTCGATCAGCGGCGCTTGTGGGTGAAACAGAATATATCCCTGAAACGCGCACCAGGCCAAAGCGAGACACAGGATCGCGGCACGCCGGAATCGGGCCCACGGGGAGTCATCTTGAAGGCTCACCGAAGCTGTGGCGAGCGTTGCGTCTAGAGCCATCCTCGCTCCCGGTAGTAGCGCGCCGATCCCTCATGAAGAGGAACGCCGGTGTTTTCCGCAAGGCAGGCCCGCTCGGGCGCGAAGTCCGACCATGCCTTGTGCGCCTGGATCATGGCGGTCCGGTTCTCACATAGCGTCTTGGCGATGAGGTAGCCGAGTTCCTCCGGCATATGTTCGTGGCCGATCAGGACCGTTCCGCAGTCGACGGCACGGGTGGGCCCGCTCTGGCCCTTGAACCAGGCCGGCATCGGAACCGGTTTGAGCCCCTGGCGCGCCAGCGCCTCCAGCAACTCGTCGGAGAAATCCAGAAACCGGACGTCCGCCGTGGTCGCGGCCTCCGTGACGGTCGGATGGCCCCGAATCGCCGTTTCAAAGTACAGGTCCGCGCGGCCGTCGCGCAGTAAGTCGGGGATCTGATCGGCGCCGACCTGGATGATCGCCCCGCCGCG
The DNA here is from genome assembly GCA_964529305.1 of uncultured Solibacteraceae bacterium. Taxonomy (GTDB): domain Bacteria; phylum Acidobacteriota; class Terriglobia; order Bryobacterales; family Bryobacteraceae; genus CAZGUX01. Next base: position 11,265 of record CAZGUX010000183.1, read on the forward strand.
CCGCTGAAGATCCTCGCGGCTGGTTCCGTGGAACTGCAGGATCATGTCGGCGACGACCGGCACCGTGCTCCCCGGCGGTTTCATCACGATCCGCGGCGGACGGCCCGTGCGAAGCGCCTTGCTCAACGAGTCGTTGCCGGTGCGCTCGATGTATTCCCGGCGAACCATCGAAGTGACCCACACGGAGTTGAGACCACCGACCAGCGCCCGGATGCCGGGATGCCGCTGTCCCCGATACGCGGAGTGGCCCGTGCGCGCCCACACGGCCGTGGCCACCTGCGAGAGGGCAATCTGGATCGTGCCGCGTTCCACAAGAGTTGCGTTGCCCAGACCGCTGCCGCGCCCCATCACTTCGAGCGCGACATCACCTGGCAGCTTGGATTCGAGAAGACGGGCCAGCGTGGCGGCAAACACATACCACGAGGTCCCCGGCGGCATCGCACCGATCGAGAGGACTTCGCGCGGTTGACGCCGGCTCAGGACGGCCAACCCGCCGCCGGCCACCGCCAGCCCTGCCATGATCATTCGCCGTCGCACGTTCCTACACTGCGGTCAGACTGCTGGCGACTTCCTCCTGCTGCCCCAGGGCCGCTTCTCCAACGGCGGCACGGAGGCGTTCGAGCACCGCGCCCTGCGGCGGGCGGATCGGCGGACGGGTCACCGCCGATTTGAATCGTCCCGCCAGCACCATGGCCATCTTCATCCGAGCGTGCGCGTCGCCCGTCGGCTCGCCGGCGCCATACACCACTTCTTTCAACGGGAAGATTCGGCCCTGGATCGCCTGAGCCTTTCGCAAGTCGCCATCGCAGACCGCGTCGTACAGGTCCACAATCAGTTCCGGAATGAAGGAGGCAAAACCCACCAGTGCGCCATCGACGCCTTGAACCATGGACGCCAGCAGGTACTCGTCATGGCAGGTGAGAATCGAGCACGTGGGATTGGATGCACGGATGGCGCGAATATCGCGGTCGTACTGAGACATTTCGCGCGTACCGATCTTGAACGTCGTCACCCGCGGCAGTTTTGCCAACTCCGCCAGCAGCGCGGAGGAGTACCGGGCCTTCGTCCACGCCGGATACACGTGAACAATCAGGTTGATGTCGACCGCGGCGCCGACCGCGCGAAACAGTTCGAGCACGTGGTCCGGGTCCATTCCGAATCGCAGCCAGTAGTGAGGCGGCATCACGAGAACGCCGCTGGCTCCGGCCTCCTCGGCCATCTGCGCGTGCTCCACGGCTTCGGAAATCGCCTCGCAACAGATACCCGATACCACCGGCACCCGGCCTGCGACCGCGCTGGCGACGATCCGGGTCACCGACGCCCGTTCCGGAGCGCTCAGCGCGAAGACCTCGCCGGTATGCCCGTTCGTCACCAGGCCACCAATGCCCCGGTGACTGGCGAGCCAGCGCGCAAAGCGCGTCAACTCCGTCTCGTCGATACTCAGGTCGTCGTTCAGGGGTACCTGCATGGCAGGCAAAATGCCTCGAAACGGATCACAGATGGCCATTTGCTTTCGCACCTTTCAGTGGGATTACATCACCTCCGACGACCGCGGTCGCGCCGGAGATGCTCATCAGCCGCCCCAGGTCCGCCGCCGCCTTCAGCAGCGGCTCTTTGGCGGATTCTACAAAATCGTTCAGGCTCAAACTGACGGAGGGGGAGGTAACGCTTACGGAGGCGTGAGGGGCATGGTCCGCGTCGAGGATGGGAGCCGCCATCGCCCGCAAACCGTTTACGGTCTCCTCGTTAACCGTGGCGAAGCCTTGCTCGCGCACGAACGCCAGCCGCTCTTCAATCTCCTCGATGGTGACTACGGTCTTGGGCGTCAGCCGGACGCGTTCGCGCATCTCCAGAATCTCGCGGCACTTCTCTTCCGGCAGGAACGCCAGGATCGCATGGCCGATCGCCGAACAATAGGCGGGAATCCGCGACCCGATTCGGACATTTACCCCGAGCCGTACCAGCCCGGCGTGTACGCGCTCGATATACACGACGTCGGGGCCGTCCAGCGCCCCGATACTCGCGGCCTCGTTCACCTGCCCGACGAGCGAGCGAAGAATCGGTCTCGCGGCGGCATGCAGGTCCATCCGTGCGATCGCGTTGAAACCCAGGTCCAGCACCTTCAGCCCCAGCATGTAGCGGCTACTGCCCTCCAACTGGATCAGGTAACCGAGCGACACGAGTGTCTTCGTCAGCCGAAACGCGGTTCCCGGGTCCAACTTGGCCCGGCGGGCAATTTCCGTCAGGGTCAGTTCCCGGTCCATTCCGTTGAAAGCTTCGAGGACACGAAAGCCCTTCGCCAGCGAGAGCACCATGTTCTTCGGGCTCGGGGCGGGCCTTTTTGCGATGGGCACGGCTCTCAAAGTCATTGACGGGTTCAAGCGGCGATGATAGCATACGGGGCCTGGATTCAGCAAAGAAGTTTCGCATTCCGAAAACAACAGCCGCCTCAGGGGTGCGGCTTGGGAGATGAACGCCATGACGCGATCGAAGATGCAACTAGCGATCTCAGCGTTGGTGCTGGTTTCGCTTGCAGTTCCCGCCTCCGCCCAGCGAACAACCGCGACGCTCTACGGGAGCGTTCAGGACCCGACCGGCGCGGTGGTAACCCAAGTGGTGGTGACGGCCACGGCCAACGCGACGCGCGCCAAGTACACGGCCACGTCCGACGACCGGGGCGAGTTTGTCCTCAGTTTCCTCCCGGTCGGGGGATACGTGCTGACCGCGGAAGCGCAAGGCTTCAAACAGTACCGCCAGGATAAACTCGAGTTGAGTTCGGGCCAGGAGATTCGCTTCCCCATCACTTTGGAGGTTGGAGCCGTCACCGAACAGGTAACCGTAGAGGCGGAAGCCCCGGTGATCCAGAACGCCGCGGCGACGCTCCGGGAGACCATCAATAATTCACAGGTCATGGAACTCCCGCAGTCGCGCCGCAATTTCACGGCGCTGCTGGCGCTGCAAAACGGCTTGCGCGACTCAGGCGACGGGCGCTTCCAGTTCAACGGTCTGGCTTCCGCAGGCTCCACCATCACGGTTGACGGGACAGACGCCTCCGGCGACGCCGAACAGAACACCACCTCGTTCTATCTGAATTTCAACTTCATCAACGTCATCAGCCAGGAGGCGATTCAGGAAGTTCAGGTCTCGAAGGGCATCATGGGCGCCGATGTGGCCCGCACCTTCGGCGGCAATGTGAACGTCGTCACCAAGAGTGGCAGCAACGATTTTCACGGCTCGCTGTTCGAGAATTTTCAGAACGACGTGCTGAACGCGAAGTATCCGTTTCTGCCCGCCACTTCCCGGAGGCCGCCGATTCGCTTCAACCAGTTTGGAGGCTCGTTCGGAGGGCGCATCATCCGGGACAAACTCTTCTTTTTCGGCACTTATGAGGGTTACCGGCAGAGGGCGTTCGCCTCGCTGACAGGAAATGCTCCAACGCGCGAGTTCCGGCAGCAGGCAATCGCCGCCGTTCCAGCCTACAACATCTTCCTCGATCGCTTCCCGCTGCCGACGCAGCCTTACGCTCAGGGAGCGGTCGTCGGGCTCTACTTTGGCGCATCGTCGAATCCAGCGACCGAGAACCACGGCGTCTCCCGCGTCGACTACCTGATTTCGCCCAAGGATCGCCTGGCCGTTCGCTACACGCGTTCGAGACCCTATCAGTTGATTCCGCGCGTGGTGGAAAGCAACTACCGGACGTTCAACGGCATGTCCGAGGTCGGCAACGTCAACTACACCCGGGCGGCGTCTTCGTGGACCTCGGAGAGCCGCTTCGGTGTCAACCTGATGGACATCAAGCGAATGGACGGCATTTGGGCGAACGGGAAGGTCCCTGGGGCCAACGTGCAGGGCTTCTTCTCCGACGGGGGCGAAGGGCTTGGCCAAGGCGGCCATATTTGGAGCCTGGAAGAAGTGTTTGGAAAAGTGCATGGGCGTCACTCCCTGAAGTTCGGCGGCATCTTCCTCAGGCGGACGCCGGGACGCTGGAACGAAGAGTCCCCCGGCGTCACGTATGCAAACCCGGCGGACTTCCTCGCCAACCGCCCTGTAAGTGTGACCGTGACCTTCGGGACCACGCCGTTCCAGGGCCGCACATGGGAATTGGGAGGCTTTATTCAGGACGACTTCCGCTTGCGTCCGAACCTGATTGTGAACTTTGGCGTGCGATATGAGTACATGGCAGTGTACAAAGAGCGGGAAGGCCGGTTCTTTAATCCGGACGGTGCTCTGAATGCGGTTTTGGTCCCACCCAAGCTCCGACCTCCGGATTCCGGCTACAATGCCGATTACAACAACATCTCGCCCCGGGTCGGCTTCGCGTGGAACAAAGGCAAAGACGGCAAGACCGTGATCCGCGGCGGCCTGGGTTTTTTCCACGCCCCGTTCTCGGTCATCAACTTCCAGACCAACGTGTACACGGGCCTCGACATTCCGTTCCGGTCGGTGTTCACGGGAGCCGACATCACGAGGCTGGGGTTGAAGTATCCGGTCTACAACACCGAGGTCGCCAAGCTGATCACCGGCCAACCGGTGGCCCGCGGATACCCGACCTTCGATCCGCAGGTTTCCAACCCCTATAACGCGCAGTGGACTCTGGATATTCAGCGCCAGATCACGCCCGGCATCGTCTTTCAGACCGGCTACGTCGGCAACAAGGCGTTGAAGATCACCAACCAGCGTCAGTTCAATCTGCCCGATCGCGTGACCGGCGTGCGGCCCTATCCGGCGGCGCTCCAGTTCATTTTCCAGGACGCGTCCGATTTCAGCTACTACCACTCCTGGCAAACCTCGCTGCGCAGCCGCATCTCGCGAAACTTCCTGTTCGATCTGCATCACACGTGGTCGCGGGCGATGTCGGTCGCGGGAGGCGATTTCTCGTGGGGTGGCTCGACCGACTATGCGAACGAAAACAACTGGCGCGCCGACAAAGGTCCGGCTCAACTCGACGTCCGGCACCGGTTCGTCGCGAACTTTGTGTATGAGGTTCCCATCGACCGCTGGCTGAACGCGAGCGGCCCGGCGCGTCACCTGGTCGGCGGCTGGCAGGTCAGCGGAATCATCATCGCTCAGACGGGCCCTGCCGTGAACCTTACGCAATCCAACCCACGGCCGGCGCAGCGCCCCGATTTCATCGGCGGCGATCCCTATCTGCAGCTTGCCGATCCGTTGGCCTATCTGAACCGGGCCGCGTTTGCGCTGGTTCCCGTCAGCCCGGCAAGCTCACAACCGTTACGGGTCGGAACGCTCGGCCGAGGCGTCCTGCGCGGTCCCGGCGCTCAGACTGTGAACTTCAGTTTGGGCAAGAACTTCAATATCACCGAGCGCATTCGATTCCAGGTTCGCGCGGAGGCCTTCAACGCCTTCAACCATGTCAACCTGAATGCACCCATCGCGGACCTGGTGAACCCGAACTTCGGGCGCATCACCGGGTCGGCCCTGGAACGGCGAATGCAGATTTCATCGAGACTGACCTTCTAACGGAGAACCGTCCAATGAACCGTCGCTACTTTCTGGCGGGCGCCGCGGCAGCAGCCGCGCGCCCGCGCCGCGTGTCCGCAAACGACAAGGTTACGATCGCGATGATGGGAGCCAACGGCCGTGCCAGGACCCTGGCCCAGTGGTTCGGGGCTCTCCCCGACGTCCGGATTCCCATCGTCTGCGATGTGGACCCGAACGTCGTCGGGCCGGTGATGAAGTTGGTCGCCGAGTCCCAGGGCCATCAGGCGGTCCTCGAAAAAGACATTCGCCGCGTGCTCGATGACAAATCCGTTGACGCGATTGTCATGGCGACACCGATGCATTGGCACGCGCCGGGCACGATCCTGGCGTGCAACGCGGGAAAGGACGTCTACGTTGAGAAGCCTGCGTCCCACAATGTTCGGGAAGGGCGCTTGATGGTGGAAGCGGCCCGGCGAAACAAACGCGTGGTCCAGGTGGGCTTGCAGGGGCGCAGCCGGCCGCTCACCCAGCACTTCATCGACTACGTGCAATCGGGAAAGCTGGGCCGGGTCCTGATGGCCAAGGTGTGGAACATTCAAATGCGCTCGAACATCGGCCACCGCGAGGATGAACCGCCACCCGCTGGCGTTGACTACGACGCGTGGACCGGGCCCTTGCCGAAAATGCCGTTCAACCGCAACCGCTATCACAGCACGGTCAACTGGCACTGGCATTACGGCGGCGGTGACATCACGAACGACGGCGTGCACTGGCTCGACATCGCACGGTGGGCCATGGGTGTTGGCTATCCCAGCGACGTTTCCGGTATGGGCCGGAAGCTGTACTTCGACGACGATCAGCAGACGCCGGATACGATGAACATTACGTACAACTATCCGGACAAGGTGATTCAGTTCGAGCAGCGCTTGTGGAACCGGTATCGCCTGGAAGGTTCGGAAAACACCGTTGCCGTGTACGGCAGTCAGGCCATGGCGCAGGTGGGCAGGTGGCGGGGCGGATTCCATTCGTTCCGCGTGTTCGACGCCAAGGGCGAACTGGTCCATTCCGAGGAAGAGCCCTCGCCGGATTTCAACACGCACGCCCGGAACTTCATCGACTGCATCCGAAGCCGGAAACTGCCCAACGCCGACATCGAACTCGGCCACGTGTCGACGGCGTTGTGCCATTTGGGCAACATCGTTGCGCGTACCGGAAGGCCCATCCAGTTTGATGGAATGAAAGAGACCGTCTCGGGCGATGCCGAGGCCAACAGGTACGTCACTCGCGAGTACCGGCAGCATTGGTCGACACCCAAGGGGAGCTGACGGCATGCATCGAAGGGATTTTCTACGGGCCAGTGTGGCCTCGGCGATCCTCCCGGCTTGGGCCGAGGGAAGCCTGGAGTCTCGCCTTTGCCTGTTCACAGACCATCTCGGCGGCTTCGAATACAAAGAAGTCGCGCGAATGCTCGCGGAGTTGAAGATTGCGGGGCCCGACCTCACCGTCCGGCGCGGCGGCCTGGTCCCGCCGGACCGCGTGACCGAAGAACTTCCGAAAGCCGCTGCCATCTTCCGCGACCATGGGTTATCCATTCCCATGATCACGACGTCGATCACATCGGTCAACGAGACCGCCCGCTCGGTCCTGACGGCGGCATCCAAGGCGGGTGTTCGCTATTACAAGTTGGGATACGTCACGTACAAAGACCTTGCCCACTGGCAGGAGACCCTCAACCAGACACGGCAGGATCTCCGCGCGCTTTCTTCCCTTGGCCGGGAACTGGGCATTCGGGCGGGGTTGCATAACCATTCCGGCCCCACCGTCGGCTGCGACCTGTGGGATTCCTGGGAGGCGCTCAAAGACGTCGACCCGGCTCAGGTGGGCTTCTTCTTTGATCCGGCGCACGCCTCAATCGAGGGGGGAAAGAACGGCTGGAACCTGAGCTTCCGCCGCCTGGCCACCAGGCTGTTCATGATCGCCGTCAAAGACTACCTGTGGGAGAAAACGCCAACCGGATGGAAGACCCGCTGGGTTCCGCTCGGCCAGGGCATGGCGCCGCTGTCCGACTTCTTTCAGGTGCTGAAGGCCGTGAATTGGCCAGGGCCCCTCTCCCTGCACATCGAGTACGACCCCGGGGGGAAAACGAAAACCGAACGGTATGACCGCAGCCTCGAGGCTGCCGCCAAAGACCTCTCGTACTTGCGCGGCCGCCTGCGCGAGGCGGGACTCTGATCATGGGTTTGCTCCGGGCGCTTACGGCAGCGGCACTCGGTACGGCGCTGCTTCAGGGCCAGCCGAGTTTGTGGTCCCTGGCTCCGATTCGCAGGCCGGAACCGCCGGTGGTGCGGGCCAGGGAATGGGTCCGCAATCCCATCGATGCGTTCGTGCTCGCCCGGCTCGAGAAGGAAGGAGTCGCTCCTTCCCCTGCAGCGCCGCGCCATATCCTTCTGCGTCGCCTCTATCTGGACCTGACGGGACTGCCGCCCTCGCCCCGCGAGCAGGATGCCTTCCTCTCCGACCCTCGGCCCGACGCCTACGAACGGCTCGTCGCCCAGTTGCTGGCTTCGGACCACTACGGCGAAAAGTGGGCGAGGCAGTGGCTCGACCTGGCCCGCTTCGCCGACAGCGACGGGTTCCGTCAGGACAAGTTCCGGCCCTGGGCGTGGCGCTACCGGCAGTGGGTGATCGACGCATTCAACCGCGATATGCCGTTCGACCGGTTCACCATCGAGCAGATCGCCGGCGATCTGCTGCCGCGCGCCACGGTCGAACAGCGCGTCGCGACCGGCTTTCATCGCAATACGCTCACGAACCGCGAGGGCGGCATCGATTCCGAGCAGTTCCGCGTGGAACAGGTGATTGACCGGACCAGCACGGTCGGCACGGTCTGGCTCGGGTTAACCGTCGGCTGCGCGCAATGCCACGACCACAAATACGATCCGATCTCACAGAAGGACTTTTACCGGCTGTTCGCATTTTTCAACTCGGCGGATGAAGTGAATATCGATGCTCCGCTCGAAGGCGAGATGGGTCCGCATCTGAAGGCGCTGCCCGAGTTTCAGGCCAAACGCGACAAACTGGTCGAGCAGTACGGCGTCCCGCCGTTGCAGCGGGAATGGGAATTACGCATGGTCGCGGCCGTAGCCAATCCCGGCAAGTGGCCCGATTGGGATCACGCCTTTGACGACCTCCGTACCGAATTCGACGATGGCCTCAAGATCCTCCAAATGGATCCCGCCGCCCGCACGCGGCGTCAGAAAAAGGCTCTGACCGATTACTTCCTTGGCAACTACGGCCGCGTCATCACCAAAGAGCGCAAGGAAGAGCTCAAGTTTGGCGAACTGCAAAAGCAGCTTCGGGAACTCGATGCGACTCTGCCGGAACTCACTCAGGCGGGCACGCTGGCCACGTCTCCCAAGCCCCGCGCGACCCACGTGCTGCTTCGCGGCGATTTCCGCCAACCCGGCCAGGAAGTCAGCCCCGGTACGCCCGCGGTCTTAACGAATACCGGGTTGGGTGAAACGCCAAACCGGCTCGACCTGGCTCGCTGGCTGGTCTCGCGCGCGAACCCTCTCACCGCCCGAGTGACCGTGAACCGTCTCTGGCAGGAGTACTTCGGCCGCGGTCTCGTGGTCACCTCGGAGAACTTCGGCAACCAGGGCGAGAAGCCCTCCCATCCGGAGTTGCTCGACTGGCTGGCTTCGGAGTTCATCGACCACCGGTGGAACCTGAAACATGTTCACCGGTTGATCGTCACCTCGAACGCATATCGCCAGTCTTCGAATTCGCGTCCGGACCTGGAGTCCCGGGACCCGCAGAACACGCTGCTCGCGCGCCAGTCGCGCTTCCGCCTGCCCGCCGAACTGATTCGCGATTCCACCCTTGCGGCGAGCGGCTTGCTGCATCCGGCCGTCGGAGGGCCGAGCGTCCGCCCGCCCGAACCCGCGGGCGCGACCTCCGGCACCAACGTCGCCGGCCGGTGGACCGAAACCCAAGGCCCTGAGCGATACCGGCGCGGCATCTACATTCAGTTGTTCCGCACGGCTCCCTATCCGCTGCTCTTGAACTTCGACGCTCCCAACGCGTACCGGCCGGTCTGCCGGCGGACGCGTTCGAACACACCCCTCCAGGCCCTGAACCTGCTGAACGACCCGGTGTTCCTGGAAGCCGCGCAGGCTCTTGCTGTCCGTGTCATCACGGAAGCTCCTCCCTCCTTTGGCAAAAGATTGCAGCTTGCGTACCGGCTCTGCCTGGCGCGGGCTCCGGATGCCGCCGAGGAAGAATCGCTGCTCGGCTACCTGCAGAAGCAGCAACGGCTCTTGGAGGAGGATCCCGCGGTTGTGGGAAAATTCTTTCCACCGGCGCTGTCGGGGGGCAAACCTTCGGTTGAGGCTGCGGCGTGGGTCGGCTTGTCCAGCGTCCTGCTCAACCTCGACGAGTTTCTGACGCGGGAATAACCAATGAATCCCACGGGTACCCCATCGCTCGACACACGCCGCCGTTTTCTGCTGCGGGCGGGAGGTGGCATCGGTTCGATCGCGCTGGCGCAGTTGCTGGCGCGCGACGGCCTCGCCGCCTCGACGGTGAATCCGCTTGCCCCCAGACAACCCCAGTTCAAGGCGGCCGCCAAGAGCGTCATCTTTCTCTTCATGCCTGGCGGCCCGAGCCAGATCGACCTGTTCGATCCGAAGCCGGAGTTGCAGAAGTGGCACGGCAAGCCCCTGCCGCTTTCGCTCACCAAGGACCTGAAACTCGCGTTCATCAAGCCGACGGCGCAGGCGGTGGCGAGCCCTCGCGAGTTCAAGCAATACGGCCAGAGTGGCATCGGACTCTCGGATTTCCTTCCGCACCTCGGCGCCCGCGCCGACGACCTGTGCCTGGTACGCAGCCTCCACACCGACGCCTTCAACCACGATCCAGGCGAAATGACCCTGATGACGGGCTCGATGCAGTTCGGCCGTCCATCGCTCGGATCGTGGGTGGTCTACGGCCTCGGCAGCGAAACTCAGGACCTTCCGGGTTTCGTGGTGCTTAGCTCCGGCGGGTCCGCCAGCGCCGGATCCAACAACTGGTCGGCCGGGTTCCTCCCATCGGCCTACCAGGGAACGCCGTTCCGCTCCACCGGCGACCCCATCCTGTATCTGCCGAACGCGCCGGGCTTCAGCCGCCCGATGCAGCGCGCGCGGCTGGACGCCTTGCGGCAGCTCAACGAAAAGCGCCAGAACGAGACCGGCGACGGCGAGATCGCTGCCCGCATCGCTTCGTATGAACTGGCGTTTCGCATGCAGATCGCCGCGGTGGAGTTGACCGACTTCTCCAAGGAGCCCAAGAGCGTGCTTGATCTCTACGGCGTCGGACGCGAGCCCACGAACCGCTATGCGGTGAACTGTCTGTTGGCGCGCCGCATGGTCGAACGCGGCGTCCGGTTCGTGATGATCGCTCACGGCACCTGGGACGATCACAACGACCTCGACAAGAACCTCAAGAAGAACTGCGCGATCACCGACCAGCCAGCGGCCGCCCTGCTGGAGGACTTGAAGCAGCGGGGACTGCTCGATTCCACGCTGGTGGTCTGGGGCGGAGAATTCGGCCGTACGCCCATGTCCCAGCAGCAGAGGACCGACATCGGCTATGGCCGCGATCATCATCCCAACTGCTTCAGCGCCTGGATGGCCGGCGGTGGAATCCGCGGCGGGCAGGTGGTGGGGAAGACGGACGAATTCGGATTGCAGGTGACGGAGGACCCCATCCACGTTCACGACCTGCACGCCACCATGCTCCACTGTCTTGGCTTTGATCACACGAAATTGACCTACCGGCACATGGGCCGGGATTTCCGTTTGACGGACGTGGAAGGCAACGTGGTCAGGAAGCTGTTGAAGTCATGAAACTCAACCCAGCATTGACGACCGCCGCCTGCTGGAGCGCGTTGGCGCTGGCGCAGACGCTCCCGCCCGCGGCCACCGAACGCGTGGATTTCAGCCGCCAGATCGAACCGCTCTTCCGGCAGCGATGCCACATGTGCCACGGCGCACAGCAGCAGATGAGCAGCTTGCGGCTGGACAATCGCGACGACGCCCTGAAGGGGGGCAACTCCGGCGCGGTCATCAAACCCGGGGATAGCCAGCACAGCCGGCTGATCCGTTTGGTGGCGGGACTGGAAGGCAAAGTCGTCATGCCGCCCGCGGGCAAGCGCCTGTCGCCGCAGGAAGTCGGTCTGCTGCGCGCATGGATCGATCAGGGAGCGGCGTGGCCCGCCGGCGTTGTCGCGGCCGCCGCATCCGCCAAACCCCGCCACTGGTCCTTTCAACCGATTGCCCGGCCCAAGCCCCCCGCCACGCAGAACGAAACCTGGTCGCGGAATCCCATCGACCAGTTCATTCTCGCCCGCCTCGAGCAGGAGGGCATCGAACCGTCCGCCGAGGCGGACAAGCGGACGCTGATTCGCCGCGTCAGCCTCGATCTGACCGGCCTGCTCCCCTCGCCGGAAGAGGTGGAAGCTTTCTTGCGAGACAATCGCCCGGACGCCTACGATCGCCTGGTCGACCGCCTGCTCGACTCCCGGCACTTCGGCGAGAAGTGGGCCCGCCAGTGGCTTGACCTGGCCCGCTACGCCGACAGCGACGGCTACGAAAAGGACTATATCCGGCCCCATGCGTGGCGGTACCGGCAATGGGTGATCGAGGCCCTCAATCGCGACATGCCGTTTGACGAGTTCACGATCGAGCAGATCGCCGGCGACCTGATGCCCGGATCGAGCGTCGATCAAAAGGTCGCCACCGGGTTCCACCGCAACACCCTCACCAACCGCGAGGGCGGCGTCAAGATTGAGCAGTTTCGCGTCGAGCAGGTCGTCGATCGCGCGGCCACCGTCGGCACCGTTTGGCTCGGCCTCACGTTTGGCTGCGCCCAGTGTCACGACCACAAATACGATCCGCTCAAGCAGAAAGAGTTCTACCAGTTCTACGCTTTCTTCAACAACGCCGACGAGATCGACATCGACGCCCCTCTGGCCGGAGAGATGGGCCCGTACCTGGCCGCGGTATCGGACTACCGCCGCAAGCGCGAAGAGCTACTCTCCAAATACCATGTCTTCGAGTTGATGCCGCCGTGGGAAGCCAGGATGAAGGAGGCGCGCGCCAACCCCGGTAAATGGACCGACTGGGACCACACTTACGACGCGTTCCAGAAGTATCTCGACAACGCCGACAAGATCCTCGATACTCCGCTCGACAAGCGCACCCTCAAACAGACCGATGCGATCACCGATCATTTCGTCATCAACTACCATCGCGTGATCACCAAGGAGCGTTGGAAGGAACTCGACTACGTGAGCCTGCGCAAGCAACTCACCGCGCTCCGGGCCGCGTTCCCCGCCCTGAGCGAAGCGCCGGTGATTGAAGAGTTGTCGGCGAATCGCCGCCGCAAGGCGCATGTTCATCTTCGCGGCGACTACCGCAAGTTGGGCGTCGAAGTGCAGCCGGGCGTTCCGGCGTTTCTGCATTCGATGCCGAATGACGCCAACCCGTCGCGCCTGACCCTGGCCCGATGGCTGGTGGATCCCGGCAACCCCCTCACCGCCCGCGTCACCGTGAACCGCATCTGGCAGGAATACTTCGGACACGGAATCGTGCGTACTTCCGACGATTTCGGCGCGCAGGGTGAGAAACCGTCACACCCGGAGTTGCTCGACTGGCTGGCCGCCGGCCTGATCGACCATCGGTGGAAGCTGAAAGCGGTGCATCGCCTCATCGTCACTTCCGCGGCTTACCGGCAGTCCTCGAAGACGCGGCCCGCGATCGACCAGCGCGACCCGAACAACCTTCTGCTGGCCCGCCAGCAGCGGCTGCGGCTACCCGCCGAGCTGATTCGCGACTCGGCCCTGGCGGCCAGCGCGCTCCTTGATCCCACCGTAGGGGGCCGCAGCGTCCGGCCGCCCCTGCCGGCCGGCGTGACCAAGCTGTCGTACTCGGACTCCGGCAAGTGGGATGAAAGCAAGGGCCGTGATCGCTACCGCCGCGGGCTCTACATCCAGTTTCTGCGCACCATCCCCTATCCGCAGTTGATCAATTTCGACGCGCCCGATGCGAACCTGGCCGCGTGCCGCAGGGAGCGCTCCAACACCCCGTTGCAGGCCCTGAACCTGCTCAACGATCCGGTGTTCACGGAAGCGGCGCAGGCGCTGGCGGTGCGGGTTCTTCGCGACACCCCGGGTTCCGATCTCCCCGCCCGCGCCCAACGCATGTTCGAACTCTGCCTGGTCCGGCCTCCCAGCCCTCGCGAGCGCGAGTGGCTTCTGGAACACTACCGGCGTCAGGTCCAGATTTTTGAAAAGGACGCAAAATCGGCCGAGCAGTTCGTCCCGATCGAAATGCAGGGACACAGCCGCGTGGAGTTAGCTGCCTGGACAAGTCTGGGCAGCGCTCTGCTGAACCTGGATGAATTCATCACGCGGGAGTAGATCATGAACCTCCACGACTTTCTTGCCATCCAGTCGCGACGGAGCTTCTTCGATTCCGTCGCCGGTATGGGAACTCTCGCCCTGGCGCACCTGATGACTGGCGACGGGCGCGCCGGCGAAACTGTTCCCAACGCCAATCCCCTGGCGTCCAAGGCCCCGCAGTATCCCGCGAAGGCGAAGAACGTCATCTTCCTGTTCCAGGAGGGGGGCCCCAGCCAGATCGACCTCTACGATCCGAAGCCCGCCCTGCGTCAATGGCACGGAAAGCCGCTGCCCCCTTCCATGACCAAGGACTTGAACTTCGTGTTCGTCAAGCCCGACGCCAAAGTGCTCGGCAGCGAACGGGTGTTCAAACCGTACGGGAATTCGGGCACCGAGTTTTCCGACTACATCCCCAACATCGCCTCCTGCGCCGACGACATCTGCCTCATCCGTTCCATGCACACGGATGCGTTCAATCACCATCCGGGCCAATCGATGCTGTTCACCGGCTCCACCCAGTTCGGCCGCCCGACCGTCGGCGCGTGGGTGTCCTACGGACTGGGTTCCGAGGCCGAGGACCTGCCCGCCTTCGTGGTGCTGAACACCGGCCGCGGGGCAAGCGGCGGTTCCATGAATTGGGCCAGCGGGTTTCTGCCGTCCTCGTATCAGGGCGTGGTGTTCCGCAACTCGGGCGATCCGATTCTCTACCTTCCCAACCCTCCCGGTGTCACACCCGAGACCCAGCGCGCTCGGCTCGACCTGATTCGCAAGCTGAACGAAGAGCGCTACCAGGAAACCGGCGACGCCGCCATCGCCTCGCGAATCTTCTCCTACGAATTGGCGTTCAAGATGCAATCCGCGGCGCCCAAGCTGCTCGACTTCTCGGGCGAATCCGCCGCCACCCTGGACATGTACGGCGTCAACCAGGAGCCCACTCGCCCCTACGCCACCAACTGTCTGCTGGCGAGGCGGATGGTCGAGCGCGGCGTCCGCTTCGTCATGGTCGCCCACGCAAGTTGGGACGATCACCAGGAACTGAACAAGCGGCTCAAGAAAAATTGCGACCTCACCGAAAAACCCACCGCGGCTCTCCTGAAGGATCTGAAGCAACGCGGGCTGCTCGATTCAACGTTGGTGGTGTGGTCCGGCGAGTTCGGCCGCACCCCGATGGGACAGCTCGAACGGATCGACGAGGACCCCGGGCGCGATCATCACCCCAACTGTTTCTCGGCGTGGGTCGCCGGCGGCGGCGTCAAGGGCGGGCAGGTCATCGGCAAAACCGACGAGCTAGGCCTGAACGGGGTCGAAAACAAGGTCCACGTCCACGACCTGCAGGCCACTCTGCTACATTGCCTCGGCATGGATCACACACGCCTGACGTACCGCCACAGCGGGCGCGATTTCCGCTTGACCGACGTCGGCGGCAACGTTGTCAGGAAAATGCTCGCATGAGTAGCCGGCGTCATTTTCTTACTTCCGCAGCCGTCACCACCGCGATGGGAGCCGCCCCTGTGTCTGCAAAAGGCCGAATCGACTGTCAAAGTCATCTCTTCAGCGAGGAATACCTGAAGATCCTCGAGAAGCGTAAGGCCTCTCCCTACGTCGTCCGCGAAGGCAAAGATCGCTTCGTGGTCGTAGGCGAGTGGCGGCGTCGCATCCCGCCCCACTTCATCGACGTCAACCGGAAACTCGCCGACATGGACCGCTCCGGGATCCAGATGACGGCCCTGAGCATCAACGACCCCGGGCCCGAGTTGTTTGGCAAGGACTCGCCGGCCATGGCCACGCTGCTCAACGACTTCATCGCCGATACCGTTCGAAAACACCCGGACCGCTTCTTCGGCCTGGGGACCTTGCCCTTCGACACGACGGACAACATGCTGCGGGAGTTCGACCGCGCCGTCGGCAAACTCGGAATGAAGGGGATTCTGCTCTATTCCAACCTCGACGGGAAATTCCCCGATGAGCCCGCGGTCCGCCCGTTGTTCGAGGAGGCCGAACGCCGAGGTGTGCCGCTTCTGCTGCATCCCGCGCTGCCCACCACCTACGGTGCCGTCAAGGATTATCAGATGGTGGCCATGCTCGGCCTGATGTTCGATACGACCATCGCGCTCTGCCGGCTGATTCTGTCGGGTATTCTCGACAAGCACCCGAATCTGAAACTGGTGTGTCCCCACGTGGGCGGCGCTCTCCCGTATCTGATCGGGCGGGTCGATCACCAGACCATGGTGTTGAAGCGCGGCAACGAGCACATCCGGCAGGCGCCCAGCGAATACCTGAAGCGCGTCTACCTGGATACGGTGTCGCCGATTCCGCTGGCCATTCGCTACGGCATCGATTTTGTCGGCTCGTCGCAGATGCTCTATTCGAGCGATCACCCCTGGGTCGACCCGGCCCTGATCGCGTCCCACGTGGAGGGTTTGAAGCTCCCCGCGAACGACGAAACGAAGATCTTCTCGCAAAACGCCCGCAAGCTGTTCGGACTCTGACTAGCCCTCCCGGCTCTCGACGGAAAAAGGAGATGGTATGAACCGAAGATACTTTCTGCAATCGGCCGCTCTAGGCGCGGGACTCACCCGCCGCTCCGTGGCGGCCAGCGACCGGATCAACATCGCCATGATCGGCGTACGCGGCCAGGGACGCCACCTGACCGGCAAGTTCGCCGCTCAACCGGACGTCGACATCCGGTATCTGTGCGACGTCGACGAGCGCGTCTACGAAGCCGCGGCGAAGGTAGTAGAAGAAAAGAAGGGCAAACGGCCGCCTCTGATCGCCGATCTCCGCCGCGTTCTGGACGACAAATCGGTGGATGCGGTCGTCGTCGCCACTCCCGACCATTGGCACGCGCCGGCGACCATTCTCGCCTGCGATGCCGGCAAGGACGTGTACGTCGAAAAACCGGCCTCGCACAATCTCCGCGAAGGCCGCCTGATGGTGGAGGCGGCGCGCCGGAACCAGCGCATCGTGCAACTCGGCACGCAGTCCCGCAGCCGGCCTTCCACTCAGCGGGCGATCGAAATCGTGCAGTCCGGCAAGATCGGAAAGGTCCTGATGGCCAAAGCCTGGGACGTTCAACTTCGCAAGGACATTGGCCACAAGAACGACGCGCCGGTTCCCCAAGGCGTGGACTACGACACCTGGATGGGCGTTTCGCCGGCCGTGCCTTTCAACGAGAACCGCTTTCACTACACCTGGCATTGGAACTGGAACTTTGGCACGGGTGACATCGGCAACGACGGTGTGCATCAGATGGACATCGCGCGCTGGGCTTTGGGCGTGGGCCTGCCCACCGAGGTCTCGGGCATGGGCCGCAAGGTGTTCTTCGACGACGATCAGCAGACGCCCGACACGATGAACATCACCTACAACTACAAAGACCGCGTCCTGATGTTCGAGATGCGCATCTGGAACCCCTACGGCATGGATGACCAGGAGAACGGCGTGGCCGTCTACGGGTCGAACGGCATGGTGAGCATCGGCCGCTGGGGCCGGCAGTGGGGCTACAAAGTATTTGACGACAAGGGCAAGTTGGTGATGGACGAATCCAAACAGGAAAATGACGCCGATCCGGCCCACCCCCGCAACTTTCTGGATTCGATTCGCAGCCGGCGCGCGCCCAACGCGGAAATCGAGATTGGCCACACGTCGAGCGCGCTGTGCCACCTGGGCAACATCGTGGCGAAGACGCGTCGTGCCTTGAAGTTTGATCCGGCCACGGAGTCGATTGCCGGCGACGCGGCAGCCAACCGGATTCTGGGCCGCGAGTACCGTAAGCATTGGGCGACGCCCAAGGGTGTCGGGGTCTGAGCCCTCGTAACCGCTCCGAACCCTCGCAACGGACTGTGCGCCCGAGCGGAAGTGCGCGGGCGCCCTTGCCTTCCTAATTAACTACTTTCCGGCGTAAAAATTCCGGATTCAGGCCGCGGACCGCTCCGTTACCGTCGCGGCACGGTATGAAGCTCCCTGCTGTCTCAATAACGGCAAGCGTGCCGCGAGCGGCAGCGGAGCGCGCGTCGCCAGTTTGTTCCTCGACGGGCCAGCCGGATAGGGGCTTCTTTCCGGCGATTGATTGTGGTGGGATCAAAATGGAGTCGTAAATTTGACTTCTTGCTTTTATTCCTTTCGGTCCCGATTCAATGATTTCGCAATTTTCCGATATCCCTCCGCGGAGCGGTTCGCTTCCGGCGGAGGATCAGGAGTTCATCGACAAGCTCTTGACGCAACACGACGGCCGTCCCGGCATGCTCCTCAGTCTGCTGGAAGAGATTCAGGAGCGGCAGCCCCAAAAGTACCTGCCCCTCGAAGTGCTGGAGTATCTGGCAGCCAAGACGGGCATTCCACGCGCGCGGATTCATAGCGTCGCCACATTCTACGCATTATTCAACCTGAGACCTCAGGGCGAGCATTCCGTCTGCATTTGCCGCGGGACGGCGTGCCACACTCGCGGCTCCCGGCAACTGCTCGAACGCCTGAAACTGCAGCTTGGCTTGAAGGAGCAGGAAGAAGGCAGCGCCGATAAGCTCTCCATGACCACCCCGGACCATCGCTTCACCGTGCGCACGGTTGCGTGCTTCGGACAATGCGCCCTGGCTCCGGTGGTGGAAGTCGACCACGCCATCCTCGGGCACGTGAACGAGCGCACGCTCGAACGCGAGGTGGAAACGATCCGGAAAGGGAGGCGGACGTGACACCCCAGCGAATCACCGATCTGGCCGGCTTCAACGCCGTCCGCGAATCCGGACTCGCCAAACTGCTGCCGCCCAAGCCGCGAATCGCGGTCGGGATGGGGACCTGCGGCTCCGGAAACGGCGCCGAAAGCGTCTACCACGCCTTCAACGACGCCATCAGCGGGCGCGGCCTCGGCTTCCACTTGTCGCGCGTCGGATGTTTCGGCTTCTGCGCCGAGGAACCCCTGGTGAACGTGTGGCTGCCGGGAAAACCCCTCGTGATCCTTCGCCGGATTCAGGCCAACGACGTCCAGGCGATCCTGGACGACCTGGGCGCGGGACGGATTCCCGCCGAATTGGCCCTGTGCAAGATCGAGGAGTGGGACCACATCACGGCTCACATCAAGTACGGCGCCGGCTATCCGGAGATTCCGCACTGGCACGAAGTCCCCTTTTTCAAAGGGCAAAAGAAGATCGTTCTGCGGAATTGCGGCCTGATTAGCCCCGGCGACATCGAGGAGTACTTCGCGGCCGGCGGCTATCAGGGGCTGTACAAGGTGCTGATCGACGGCAACCCCGATTCCGTTATCGAACAGATCAAGGCCGCTAAGCTGCGGGGCCGGGGAGGCGCCGGGTATCAGACCGGAATCAAGTGGGAGATCATGCGCAAGGCCCAGGCCGCGCGCAAGTACGTCATCTGCAATGCGGATGAAGGCGATCCTGGCGCGTACATGAACCGCAACGAGATCGAGTCGGACCCGCACGCTCTGCTCGAAGGCATGATCATCGGCGGATACGTGATGGGGGCCGGCGAGGGCATCGTCTATGTTCGCGCGGAGTACCCGCTTGCGGTTCATCGTCTGCATCGGGCGATCGACCAGGCCAAGGAGTACGGCTTGCTCGGCGACAACATCCTGGGCCGCGGGTTCCATTTTCATCTGAGCCTGGTGGAGGGCGCGGGAGCGTTTGTGTGCGGCGAAGAGACGGCTCTCATCCGCTCCCTCGAAGGCCGCGCGGGGCGTCCGACTCCGCGCCCGCCCTATCCGGCCGAGAGCGGGCTCTACGGGTACCCGACCAACATCAACAACGTCGAGACCTGGTACAACGTCGCGCCCATCGTGATGAAGGGACCGGCCTGGTTCACCGGGACCGGCAGTCCCAAGAGCCCGGGCACGAAGGTCTTTTCGCTGGTAGGGAAAATCCACTCCACCGGCCTGGTCGAGATGCCGCTGGGGACGCCGCTCAAGACCTTCATCTACGACGTCGGCGGAGGGGGCATTCACGGCCGAACCGTAAAGGCGGTTCAAACCGGCGGGCCGTCCGGCGGGTGCATTCCGCAGGATATGTTCGACACGCCGGTCGACTACGAGACGCTGGCGCAGCTTGGCTCCATCATGGGCTCGGGCGGCATGGTGGTGATGGACGAAGACAACTGCATGGTCGACGTCGCCCGCTATTTCATCGAGTTCACCCAATCGGAGTCCTGCGGCAAATGCGTTCCGTGCCGGGTCGGGCTCGACAAGGCGCTCTATTATCTCAACCGCTTCACTCGAGGCGAGGCGACGGAGGCCGATCTCGAGACCCTTGACGAACTCTCGCGGATGATCCGTGACACGTCTCTGTGCGGTCTCGGCCAGTCGGCCCCGAACCCGGTGTTGACGACGCTGCGCCACTTCCAGCACGAGTTCGAAGACCACATCCGCGCGCGGCGCTGCCGCGCCGGCGTGTGCGAAGACCTCGCCCTCAGTCCCTGCGAAAACTCGTGCCCGCTGCACATGAACATCCCTCGGTACCTGCAACTGTTGAAGGAGGACCGGTTGGAGGACGCGTTTGTGTCGGTGGTGCTGGACAATCCGCTGCCCGCCTCGACGGGACGCGTGTGCCAGCACCCTTGCGAGAACCGCTGCCGCCGCGCGGGCGACGACGAGTCCGTCAACATGCGCGAAGTGCACCGGTATATCGCCGACGAAGCCTTCGCCTCCGGGCGGTTCGACGCTCTCTGCGTCCGGGTGGCCGAAACGAGACTCCCCTCCACGGGCAAGAAGGTGGCGATCGTGGGGGCCGGTCCGGCGGGTCTTTCCTGCGCGTATTACAGCGCCCTGCTGGGCCACGAAGTCATGGTGTACGACAGCAACGCCGAACCCGGCGGCATGCTCCGGTACGCTCTGCCTGAATACCGTCTGTCCAAGACCGTCCTGGACAAAGAGATTCACCTGATCCGCCGGGTGGGCGTGGGCTTTACGGGAAATACCCACGTGCCCGGGGACGTGTCGCTCAACGATCTGGACGGGCAATACGACGCGATCTTCCTCGCCATCGGCACGTGGAAGGAGTCGTGGGTGTATCTGCCGGGAACCGAGTTGAAAGGGGTTCTGCCCGCGCTGCCGTTCCTGGAGGCGGTCTCGAAGGGCGAGATCCCGGAACTGGGCCGGCGCGTGGTGGTGATCGGGGGCGGGAACGCCGCCATCGATTCGGCTCGCACGGCGCTCCGACTCGGGGCCAAAGTGACCATCATCTATCGCCGCGAACGAAACGACATGCCGGCGATTCCCGAGGAGACGGAGGCCGCCGAAGCCGAAGGGGCCGGAATTCTCTTTCTGGCCACTCCGCACCGCGTGATCGGCAACGCGAGCGGAGGCGTGCAGGCGATCGAAGTCGTCAGAACGCGGTTGGGCGAGTACGACGCCTCGGGACGCCGGCGCCCGATTCCGACCGATGAGATCGTCCGCGTGGAATGCGACAGCGTGATCCTGGCCGTGGGGGAAACGGTGGATGCGGATTTCGCCAAGGCCTCCGGCCTGAAGATCAAGCAGAACAGCCTCATCGAAGTGGATCGCTACACCCTCGAGACGAGCCGCCCCAAGTTCTACGCCGGCGGCGACCTGATCACCGGCGCGTCCAACGTCTCGAACGCGATGGGTTACGGAAAGAAGGCCGCGCGTTTCATCGACGAGCGGCTGATGGGCGAACGGCGGTGGGAACACCGGTTCGCCGAATTCGACTACGACCAGGGGCCTCCGGCGCACCCGAGTTCCAGCCCGCGCCACCTGGTGACGGAAATCGCGCCGGCGGAGCGGGCGCGCACCTTTGCCGAAGCCACCGTCGGCCTCACCGCGGTCGAGGCAATGGAAGAAGCCTGCCGCTGTCTCCGCTGCGACGTCCGCAACGGAGACCACTAGAAAGGAGAGTCCCGGCCGATGCCACAAAAAGTATCCATTCGAATTGACGGAGAGTTCATCAAAGCGAAGGACGACCAGACGATCCTCGAAGCGGCGCTGGCCAGCGGAAAGTTCATTCCGTCGTTGTGCCACATGAAAGGTCTGGATGCGGCCGGCGCCTGCCGTCTGTGCATCGTCGAAGTGGCGGGCGTGGGACGCCTGCTGCCCGCCTGCACCACCAAGGTTCAGGATGGGATGAGCGTCACCACCAAGTCGGACAAGCTTCGACGCTACCGGCGCATGGTGCTCGAACTGCTCTTCGCCGAGCGCAACCACGTGTGCGCCGTGTGCGTCTCCAACGGCCATTGCGAGTTGCAGGCAATGGCGCGGAAACTCGGCGTCACCAGCGTCCGCTATCCGTACTCCTATCCCAGGCTGGAGGCGGACCTCACTCACGCCCGCTATGTGCTCGATCACAATCGCTGCATCTTGTGCACGCGCTGTGTCCGGGTGTGCAGCGATGTGGAGGGAGCCTACGTCTGGGACGTGGGCTCGCGCGGCGTTCAGTCGCGGCTGGTCTGCGAGCTGAACGTCTCCTGGGGCCAGTCGCAGAACTGCACCAGTTGCGGCAAGTGCGTGCAATCGTGCCCCACCGGCGCCCTGGCCGAGAAGGGTTTTGCGGCCGAGGAGATGACCAAACGGCTGGAGCCGATCTCGCGGCTGGCCACCAATCGGGGAGTCAAATTATGAGCAAAGCGAAACTCGCCACCGTCTGGCTGGACGGGTGTTCCGGCTGCCACATGTCGCTGCTCGATATCGACGAGGGCCTGCTCGCCATTGCCAGGAAGGCGGATCTCGTGTACGGACCGCTGGTGGACGCGCAGGAGTTCCCCGAAGGCGTCGATGTGACGCTGGTCGAAGGCGCGGTCAGCAGCCAGGACGATCTCCGGCTGGTGCAGAAGATCCGCGAGCGGACGCGCGTTCTGGTCGCTCTCGGCGATTGCGCCGTCACCAGCAACGTGCCCTCGATGCGCAACTCGATTCCGGTGAAGAAGCTGCTGTCCCAGATTTACGTCGACGCCCCCGACACGGAGAAGAAGCTGCCCGGCGACGGCGTGCCTGCCCTGTTGCGGCGGGCCGTTCCCGTCCACGAAGTGGTGAAGGTGGATCTGCACGTTCCGGGGTGCCCGCCGAAGGCGGACGCGATCGCATTTGCGATCGGTGAGCTGCTGGAGGGGCGCAAGCCCGATCTCGCGTCCAAGGTGATCTTCGGGTAAGGAGGAAGCCCAATGCCAAGAACTATCACCATCGATCATGTCACCCGCATTGAGGGCCACGCCCGGATCACGCTGCACCTGAACGAGCAGGGCAAGCTGGGCGATGTCCGGTTTCACGTCACGCAGGTGCGCGGTTTCGAGAAGTTCGTCGAAGGGCGGCCATACTACGAGATGCCGTCCATCACCGCGCGCATCTGCGGCATTTGTCCCATCAGCCACCTGATCGCCAGCGTCAAGGCCTGCGATGCCATCATGGCCGTGCAGATCCCGGAAGCCGCCCAACTGCTCCGCGAACTTCTCCATTGCGCCCAGTTCGTTCAATCGCACGCCCTGAGCTTCTTCCACCTTTCGGCGCCGGACCTGCTACTCGGAATGGACTCGGACCCGGCCTCCCGCAACATCCTGGGGATGGTGCAGAAGCACCCGGAACTGGCTCGCGACGGCATCGCGTTGCGCAAGTTCGGCCAGCAGGCCATCGAACGGCTGGCCGGGGAACGCATCCACCCGTCGTGGACCGTGCCCGGCGGTGTCAACCAGCCGCTCTCGCCGGAGAACCGTAACTTCATCATCGGCGAATTACCCATCGCGCGGTCAATCGTGCGCCGGACGCTGAAGTTCTTCAAAGGTTCTCTCGACCGCTACAGCGGTGAGATCGAGAGCTTCGGCAACCACCCGACGCGCTACGCGGGGTTGACGGACGCCGATGGAAACCTGCAGATCTACGACGGCCTGCTGCGCTTCAAGGACCCCGAGGGCAAACCTCTGGCGACCGTCAAACGGCCCGTCGAGTACGCGAAGTACATCGCGGAGGCGACAACGGCCGGGTCGTACCTGAAGTCTCCGTATTTCAGGCCGGCCGGCTACCCGAACGGGATCTATCGCGTCGGACCCATGGCCCGGCTGAATGTCGCCGAACAGTGCGGCACGCCGGAAGCCGACTCGGAACTCGAGGAATACCGGCAGCGGTTCGGGCGCATCGCGCAGAGCGCGTTCTTGAACCACTACGCCCGCCTGATCGAGGCGCTGTACGCGGTGGAGCGCATGGAGCAACTGCTGGACGACCCGGCGATCCTCTCCACCCACGTTCGCGCGACCGCCGGCGTGAACTCGCTCGAAGGGGTGGGCATCGCCGAGGCGCCGCGCGGCACCTTGATTCATCACTACAAAGTGGATGAGAAGGGCGCCATCCGCTGGGCCAACCTAATCATCGCCACCGGGCACAACAACCTGGCGATCGGCCAGAGTTTGAAGCAGGTGGCCGAGCGCTACGTCGATCCCGATCATCTGGACGAAGGGATGCTCAATCGGTTTCAAGCCGTGGTTCGGGCGTTCGACCCGTGCCTGAGCTGTTCCACGCACGCTCTGGGCGTTCCTGCGCTGGACGTGCGGCTGCTTTCGCACCGGGGAGACCTGATCGACCAGACCTCCTGGTAGGACGGCTCTTGAGCCGGGGCGGACGGCATTGCGCCGCTTCGCGATCGTGATCATAATCAGAACTCGCTGCTGTCGTCGCTGGCTTCGGGCATCGGCCCAAGGAACGTCACGTGAAAGAAATCTCGCTCACCGCCATCGATTGGGTTGTCCTCGTCTTCTATCTCGTCGGGATCCTCACGATTGGAGTGCTGGCTGGACGCAAGGTCCGCAGTACCGATCACTTCTTCCTTGGCGAGCGGAAGTTCAGCAAGTGGCTCATGATTGGCCAGAGTTTCGGAACAGGCACGCACGCCGACATGCCTGTGTCGCTGGCCGGCGCGGTCTACACAGTCGGCTTGTCGGCGATCTGGTTTCAGTGGAAGAACCTGTTCGCGACGCCGTTCTACTGGCTCTTCGCGCCGGTCGTCCGCCGCATCCGGCGGACAACCGTCGCGGAAGTGATGGAGGACCGGTATGGCCGGCTGATGGGCGCGGTATACACCGTCTTTTCGGTTGTGTTCTTCATCATTGGAATGGCGGGAATGTTGAAGGGCGCGGCCAAAGTCATCGTACAGGCCGCGGGCGCGCAGGTCCCGGTAAACCACCTCGTGATCGCGATGACCGCGGTCTTCATCCTCTACAGCTTCGTCGGCGGTCTGGTGGCGACGGCGTGGACGGACTTCCTGCAAGGGTTCCTGATTATCGTGTTGTCGTTTCTGCTGATCCCCTTGGGCTGGCGCCACGTCGGCGGGCTCGATGGAATCCGGCACACGCTGGGCGACGTCAAGCTCTCGCTCGCCACACCGGAAGGCATTGGCCCGGTCTTCATCCTGATCCTGACGATCAACGGGCTGATCGGGGTGATGGCGCAGCCGCACATGATCGGTGCGGTGGGCACGGGCCACAACGAACACGCCTGCCGTGTCGGCATGCTCTACGGCAACATGACCAAGCGCGTGTGCACGGTCGGCTGGGCGCTGGTGGGGTTGATCGCCGCGACGCTGCTGGCCAATGGCACGTTCGGCCCGCGCGCTTTGAACGATCCGGAGGAGGCGTTCGGGTTCACCTGCCGGCACCTGCTGTTCACGGGCGGCGTCGGCCTCCTGATCGCCAGCGTGCTCGCCACGAACATGGCTGGTTGTTCGGCGTTTATGGTGGATTCGGGCGCGGTGTTCACGCGCAACTTCTACGCCAAATACCTGGCTCCGGGCCGGTCCGACCGGCACTATCTCTGGACTGGACGTGTCAGCGGTCTCCTGATCACGCTCACCGCCGTGGTTTATTCCGTCTTCTTCATCGATCGCGTGCTGTACTCGTTCCTGCTGACCGAGACCATGGCGACGTTTGTCGGCGTGAGCCTGTTGGGCGGCATCTGCTGGAGGCGGGCCAACCGCCATGGCGCGGTGGCGAGTCTGGTCGCCGCCTTCGTCACCAATTTCGCGATGTACCATGCGCGCGGGCAACGGCTCGACAACTGGGACCCCTGGGTGTTTCTGACGGCGTTGGGTGTGGGGATGGCGACGCTGGTGGTGGTCAGCATCGCGACCCCGCCCGAATCCAATGACCGGCTGAACCTGTTCTTCGGCAACCTGCAGACTCCCAGTGACGCGGGACGCGAAGTCGAGGCGGGGGCGCATGAGCCGTCGCCGGCGGTGGCCGAATCCGGCCAGCAGTTGTTGCTGGTCAACCTGCTGCACCTGAAGCGCGGCGCCGCCGGATTGCCGTTCCGCACGGCGTATCGTGAGGACTTACAGGGCTTCGCCAAGGGCTGGGTGATCGTGATCGTCCTGGTAGGCGCGGTGTGGTTGTTGTTCCGATAGCAAGGACCTGACCCCGGCGAAATCTGAACACATGATCCGTGCTACACTGATCATGTGAACGTCAACTTGACGCTAAGTATCGATGAAAGCGTGCTTCTAGAAGCACGCAAGTTGGCACTCGAACGCAGAACGACGGTCAACCAGATGGTTCGGGATTATCTGGCCGCCATTGTGGAAGCCGACTCCGGTCGCGCAGCGGCACGGCAGCGGCTAAAGGCATTGGGAGCAACGGGTGTCGTAGAAGTTGGACCTCGAACCTGGAGCCGTGACGACCTTCATGAGCGCTCCCGGTGAGCCTGTCTTCGTCGACACCAACATCCTCGTTTACGTGTACGAGCGGGGGAATGAGAGCCGGAATATCGCCTCCCGAGCGTTGCTCGACGACTTGATGGGTTCCGGTGCGCTGCGCCTGAGTGCCCAGGTCTTGCAGGAACTGTATGTCACGTTAACCCGAAAAGCCAAGATGGGTGTCCGGCCCGAACTAGCGGCAGCGTGGGTCGCAGACCTTGCTCGATGGCCCGTGCAATCTGTCGACTATGCGCTCGTGGCCGAAGCCATGCGCTTGAGCCGGGAGGCGGTGCTGTCTTATTGGGACGCTCTGATTGTTGTTGCAGCTGCCCGGAGCGGCGCGAGCCTTCTTTACAGCGAAGACCTCAACCATGGCCAGGCGCTGATGGGCGTGGAAATCGTCAATCCCTTCCGCGGAATCGGCATCATCTAGTCCCCTCGAAGCCACTGCACGAAACCTGAAGACGTGGCTACACGAACATTACCCGGCAAAGCGTTCTCCAATGGCTCGCCTGCTATATTCGACCATAGACCAAAGTCGACGCGACGGGAGGGCAAGAAACGTGGTGAAGCCCGTGGATCCACCGAACGGCCGTATCATGGATGACTGGCGACAGATGCGCGTGCCGGTCACGTTCGGTCTGATTCTGGTTTCGCTCGGCTCTGCGGTGGCTTCCGATAAGCCGCGCCTGGACTACGGCCGCGACGTCCAGCCGATCCTCTCGGAGAACTGCTTCCACTGCCACGGTCAGGACGTCAAGAAACGCATGGCCGGGCTTCGCCTGGATTCGTTCGAAGGCGCAACCGCGTCACGCGGCGGGCGGGTCGCGCTGGTTCCCGGCAAACCGGAGGCCAGCGCGGTGTACCTGCGAATCACCGCACCGCAGCCGGCCAGGCGGATGCCGCCGCCGTCGTCCAACCGCGCGCTGACTCCCGAACAGATCGCGATCCTCAAGCGCTGGATCGAAGAGGGGAGCCAGTATTCCCAACATTGGGCCTTCATCCCGCCAACGCGGCCGGCCGTGCCGGACAGCGCGCCCGGATGGACGAAGCAACCCATTGACGGTTTCGTGGCCAAGCGCCTGGAAGCCGAAGGCCTGCGGCCCAGTCCGGAGGCGGCGCTGGCAACCTGGCTGCGCCGCGCTTCGCTCGACCTGACCGGCCTGCCGCCCTCGATTGCGGAAATGGACTTGTTTCTCAGCGACCAAAAAGCCCGCGGCGAGGCGGCGTACGCGGCCGCGGTCGACCGCCTGCTCGCTTCCCCGCGCTATGGCGAGCGGATAGCGATGGACTGGCTGGACGTCGCCCGCTACGCCGACACCCACGGCTTCAACAACGACGCGGCGCGCTCGATGTGGCGCTGGCGCGATTGGGTAATCGACAGCTTCAACGCCAACATGCCCTACGACCGGTTCCTGACCGAGCAGTTGGCCGGCGACCTGCTTCCCAACCCGACCCTGGAACAACGGATCGCCACCGGGTTCG
Organism: uncultured Solibacteraceae bacterium; assembly: GCA_964529305.1. Lineage (GTDB taxonomy): Bacteria > Acidobacteriota > Terriglobia > Bryobacterales > Bryobacteraceae > CAZGUX01. The sequence continues at coordinate 39,255 of CAZGUX010000183.1, forward strand.
GACGGAACCACGTTATCAACTCGGAAGGCGGCATCATCGACGAGGAGTATCGCGTCGAGTACGTCGCCGACCGTGTCCGCACCCTCGGCATGGCATGGCTGGGCTTGACGCTCGAGTGCGCCCACTGCCACGACCACAAGTACGATCCCATCACCCAGCGCGACCACTACCGGTTGTTCGCGTTCTTCAACAATGTCCCCGAAATCGGCGAAGACGGGCGGGTGGCGAACGCCGTTCCGATCATGCCGGCGCCGACGCCGGCCCAGCGACGGAAGATGAGCGACCTCGAGGCCGCCATCGCTCGCCTCAGCGCGAAGGTCGAACGGCACGAGAAGTCCTGGGCCTGGCACAAGGCGGATGCCCGCCGGGCATCGGAGTTGGCGGCGCGGACCCTCGTGCCGGACGGGGCGTCGCTCGAGATCCACTGTGAGTCCGCGGAGGAGGTGGAGCGGGCATCGGCCGGCGGCTTCGCGTTCGCGCCGGGAGTGGCGGGGCAGGCGTGTCTTCCCGGCGACAGCAAACCGCGAACGGCGGGCAAAGTGCCCGTGTCGAAGCGAAGTCCGCTGACCTTCAGCGCATGGGTGAGGCCGGAGCCGGCGGATACCGATGTCGCGCTGCTTTCGGCCATCGATTACACGGTCAACCGCGCGGCCACCACATTCGGCAAGGGCATCGAACTGCGACTCGTCGGCGGGGAACTGGAATTCCGCTTCGGCGATCGTTTCCCCGCGTATTCCATCCGCGTCCGGTCCGAGGGCGCCGCCATCGCGCCGGGCCAGTGGCGGAACGTGACGGTCGCCTACCAGGGAGCGGCCGGGAGCGACGCGATGCGCGTGCTGGCCTCCTGGGTGCGGATGTACGTCGACGGGCGCGAGGTGGCGACGCGCGTTCTGAACGACGACGTCACGCTTCCCGACGCGAAGGGGGACAAGCCGGTCCCGACCTCGTTCCGCATCGGCTGGGACAACGAGGCCAACAGCGCTCGCCTGGCTGGTCGCTTGGACGAAATTGCTCTCTGGACGCGAGCCCTTCCCGATAGCGAGGTGACGAGCCTGTTCGAGAATCGGGCTCTTTCCTACGCTGCTGCAAGGCAACATGAAGGGAACGCCTCCGCCACCGAGACGGCATGGTTGCGCGGGGCGCTGCTGGCGGCGGCAAATCCGGGATACGCGGCCCACCTCGGCGAACGGGAACGAGTGCGCGCCGAGTGGCTGGCCCTGCGGCGCGACTCTCCCACTGTCATGGTGATGCAGGAAATGGCCACGCCGCGCGAAACGCACGTTCTGCTCCGCGGCGCCTACAACGCGCCCGGCGAGAAGGTGGAGGCCGGCGTTCCCGAAGCGCTGCTCGGCGCATGGCCGGAGGGCGCGCCCAGGAACCGGCTGGGGCTGGCGCGATGGCTGACCAAGCCCGATCACCCGCTCACCGCCCGCGTGGTGGTGAACCGGTTTTGGCAGCAGTTGTTCGGCCAGGGGTTGGTCAAGACCAGCGACAATTTCGGCGTTCAGGGCGAGTGGCCGAGCCATCCCGAACTGCTCGACTGGCTGGCGCGGGAGTTCGTCGACTCCGGATGGGACGTCAAAGCGCTTCTCAAACGGATCGTGCTCTCCGCCACCTATCGTCAGGACTCGGCGGCCTCGCCGGCCTTGTTCGCGCGCGACCCGGAGAACCGTCTGCTCGCGAGGGGACCGCGTTTTCGCCTGCCGGCTGAGATCCTCCGGGATCAATCCTTGTTCGTTGCCGGTCTTCTCCAAAACCGGTTGGGCGGGCCGAGCGTGTACCCTTACCAGGCAGCGGATTTGTACAAGGGAATGGTGGTCGCGGCCGACTATCCCGGTACCCGATACGTCGAAAGCAAGGGCGCGGACCTCTACCGCCGCAGCCTGTATACGTTCTGGAAACGCACGGTGCCGCACCCGACCATGACGGTGTTCGACGCTCCGGACCGCGAGTTCTGCATCGTCCGGCGATCCACGACCAACACGCCGCTGCAGGCGCTGACCCTGCTCAACGATCCCATTTACGTGGAGGCGGCCCGTAAATTGGCCGAACGCTCGGTCCGCGAGGGAGGCTCGTCGCCGGACTCCCGCATCCGGTTTGCTTTCCAGGCGGCCACCGGCCGCGCGCCCGACGAACGGGAGCAGCGGATCCTGCGAAAGACGTTTGATGAGATGCTGGCCGCCTATCGCGCCGATGAAGCGGGCGCGCGATCGTTTCTCTCCGTGGGTGCGTCGCCCTCCGATCCGTCGATCGCGGCCGGCGAACTGGCCGCTTACGCCGCGGTCGCGAACATGATCCTGAACATGGACGAAGTGATCACGAAAGGTTGATCGCAAATGGAATGTGGTAACTATGCTCGCCTTTCCTCGCGCCGCGAAGTGCTGGCGCGCGCCGGCTACGGCCTCGGCGTCGCCGCGCTCGGTTCCTTGATGGGCGGGTCGCGGTCAGCCGAGGCGGCCAGTCCGTTCCCCAATTTCAAGCCCAGGGCGAAACGGGTGATCTTCCTGTTCCAGGCTGGCGGACCCTCCCATCTCGATCTGCTCGACTACAAGCCCGAGATGAAAGGCCGCTTCGACCAGGACATCCCCCCGTCGATCTTCGGCGGCCAGCGCATCACCGGCATGGTGGCCCATCAGGACCGGTTTCCCGTGGTGCCCACCATGTATGGCTTCGGGCAGCGCGGGCAAAGCGGTCTCTGGCTTAGCGACCTTCTACCCCACACCGGCCGGATCGCCGACGAGATCTGCGTGCTTCGGGCCATGCACACTGATGCAATCAACCACGACCCGGCCATCACCCTGATCCAGACCGGCAGCCAACTGCCTGGCCGCCCCAGTCTGGGCTCCTGGATCGACTACGGCCTCGGCAGCGAGAACCAGAACCTGCCCGCGTTCGTGGTGCTGAATTCGCTGCCCAGCAACGGAATGCCCGACCAGGGCCTGCTTGCGCGGCTGTGGGGAGCGGGCTTTCTGCCCAGCCGGTACCAGGGCGTGCAGTTCCGTTCGGCCGGCGATCCGGTGCTGCACCTGTCCAATCCGCCCGGCGTGACGCGGGAGCGGCGGCGCAGCCTGCTCGACGGCCTCGCCGCGCTGAACCAGCGGCAGCACGAACGCGTCGGCGACCCCGAGATTGAGACGCGCATCGCGCAGTACGAAATGGCGTTTCGCATGCAAGCGAGCGTGCCGGAACTGGTGGACACCTCCGGAGAGCCGGAGCATATCCGCAAGCTCTACGGCGAAGACTGCGGGAAACCGGGGACCTTCGCCGCCAACTGTCTGCTGGCCCGGAGGCTGGCCGAACGGAACGTCCGGTTCATCCAGCTTTACCATCGCGGTTGGGATCATCACGGTGGGCTGACGGAGAAACTGCCGGTTCTCGCGCGCGACGTCGACCAGCCATCGGCGGCGCTGGTGCAGGATCTGAAGCAGCGCGGAATGCTCGACGACACCCTGGTGATCTGGGGCGGCGAGTTCGGCCGCACGCCCTACGCTCAGGGCGCGCCCAAGCCGGATTCCTACGGGCGCGATCATCACGGCCGAGTGTTCTCCCTATGGATGGCCGGCGGCGGCGTCAAGCGCGGACTCGTTCACGGCCGTTCCGACGACTACGGCTTCAACGTGGTGGAAGGCGGTGTTCACATCCACGACTTGCAGGCGACCATCCTGCACCTGTTGGGCATCGACCACGAGAAACTGACGTACCTGTTCCAGGGACGCCAGTTCCGGCTGACGGATGTGAGCGGGCGGGTAGTCAAAGAAATCATCGCCTGAAAACCCGGGCCGATCACCGTTTCTTTCCCGCACCGCGCGGTTTTCCGCGAGTCTTGGCGTTCTTCTCGACCCTCAGCTTCCAAGCCGCGCGCAAGGCGCCCTCCATGATGTCGCGGTTCGCCTTCGCCAGGCGGATGTGGGTCATCCCCATTCGGCCCCATCCTCCCGCGATCGGCAGAAACACATCCGGTTGATCCCTGATGAAGTCGGCCTGCAGTTCCAGCGTGAGCATCAGGTTTCCGTAACCCTGCTTCTCGGAAGCGAGCGTGGCGAAGATCCGGCCACCCACGCGGAAGTCGGCCGCCCCCATGTGCGACCCTTCCTCCGCGCCTTCCAGGCTCAGGGCAATCCGGCGAAAGTCGGCTGCGGTCATCGAGCGCCCTCCGGCTCAGGAGAGAGTATCCCACGGCTCGGGCGGGAAGCGCCGGGCGACACCTCTTCGCTCTTGGCCTGCTTGTCGAGGAAGCGCCGGGCGGCAAACAACGTCGCCCGGCGCCACTGCACCGTAAAATGGGAGTTCGGGATCAAACCGCGTGACACCCATCGAAACCACGGATCTGAAAGCAGCGCGCCGGCTCAAGGACGCGGCCGCGCTGACGCTGGAGAAAGTCCTCAATCCGGCGAACCTTCCTCTCGGCGGCATTACCGGGCAATCGGTGGTGCTGGTGGTGCTTGCCGCCGGCAAGGGTACCCGGTTCGGCAGCGATCCCAAGTGCATCCAACCGGTGAGCGGAACCCCCTTGGCCTGCCATTCGATCGACGCCTTCCGGCGCTTCAGCCCGTCGCCGGTAGTCTGCCTGGTGGGCTACCGCTACAAAGAGGTCTCGACCGCGCTCGGCTCCGACAACCTCTACGTCCGCTCGGAGAACGCCGCCGGCGGGACCGCCTTCGCCGCCTTCGAAGCCTTCAGCGTTCCGGCCCTGCTCGAGAAGAATCCGCTCCTGGTCATTACCATGGGCGACCGCATTGTGCCGTCCTCGGTGTTCCGCCGCCTTTGCGAAACCCACGGGGCAGGGGCTTCCGAAGCCGATGTCACGTTCCTCTCCGCGCAGTACGAACCTCCGAAGAACCGAGGCAAAGGACGCGTCCTGCGGGACGAGCACCGCCGCGTGCTGCGGATCGTCGAAGAGCGGGACATCCTGGCGGAACCGGACCAGAGCACGCGCCAGACCCTGCTCGATCTGACCGAAGGCAACTGCCCGTTGTACGTCATCCGCGCCGCCACCTTGTACCGGCACCTGCGCGACGTGACCAACGCGAATGCGCAGGGCCAATACTATCTGACGGACGTAATACAGGGAATCAGCGAGGAAGGCGGGGACATCCGCACTGTCACCACGACCGTGGCGGACCCGGAATACGACCTGCTCTGCGCCGACGTCACCAAGCCGATGGATCTCGCGCTCCTCGAAGGCATTCTCACTTCCTCGCACGGTCTGCTGTTCCCCGAAGACCTGGAAGTGGAGGCGTCGGCGCGGGCTATCGCGGCCAACCGGCCCGCCGTGCAAGTGGCGGCCATCGCCCGCCAGTTGAGCGAACTGATGGCCGTGGCGCGCAAGGAACAGCTTGGGTTCGACCCCGGCCGGAGTGTGGGAATCGGCATCTCGGGCGGACGCTTGCGCGTGGCCTTCATGCACCCCGACATGAGCCGGTTTTACGGCCCTGCCTGGCAGATGCCGATTGGAGCCGGGGATGCGGAAGGGGACGAGCAGATCGTCATGCTGGTGCAGGACGCCGAAGACCGCCGGATTCACCTGTACCCGATCGACCCGAAGTATCGCGAGAGCGTCAACCACATCCCCGCCGACAGCGACGTGCTCTATCCCGACGAGCGCATTTCCGACCTGCACGCGTACGAGGAGTTCGGAACGCGAATGAGCGAGAGCCTGCTGCTGTCGCTGGGGTACTTCGCCGACGACGAACTGGAAGCGCGGCGCAGAAAAGGCGTGCCGCTCCCGCCGCCGTCGCTGTGGGCCAACAGCAACCTGCGGCGGCCGTTCGCGCTGGTCGATAACGCCATCGCCTCCATGCGGACGTTGCGCGCCGGCAACCTGGGCGCCCGGGTCCAGGAGCACCTGGGCCGGGCCAACTTCCGCGGCTTGCGCCTGATCTCCACCGGCAATATTCCGCAGGGAGGCTTCTCCAGTTCGTCCGCCGTGACGGTGGCGACCGAGAACGCCATCAACGCACTCTACGAACTCGAGATCCCGACCGACCTTTTGGTGCACCTGGCCTGCCAGGCCGAATACGGTACCGGGGTTCGGGCCGGATCGCTCGACCAGGCGACCGAACAGAAGGGCCGATCGGGCGAGGGGACGCTGATTTCTTCGAACCCTCGCGACAACTACCGGATCATCGGGACCTACCCGGTTCCCGCGGACCGGTTCCAGATTATCTTCCCCTATACGGCCGAGCGCGATCGCAGCGCCTGGCGTTGGTCCTGGGGAGCGTACGCCGAAGCCCCGGGGTCCGGCCCGCTGACGACCGGGGAAACGCGCAAGATGACCGGCAAGGCGGCGGAACTCGCCGCGATCCTGGTCCGCTTCCCGCTCGATACCGATTTCTTCAAGCGGATTGAAGAGGATCTGGTGTCCGACGGACGGTTGACCCCGGAGAACCGCTCCTGGATTGTGTCGATTCTGCTCCAGGCGCCGCTGCTTGCCCGTCAGGAGGAACTCCGGCAGCGCGCGTATGCGAATCGAGCCTGGTATGTCGAGCAACTCATCGAAGGCGGGCATGACCGTCAGGCCGCCGGTCAGGTTGCCGACACCACGCTGGCCTCGTTGTTTGCCGGGTGGCGCGATCCTCTCATGCGGCGAACGACCTCGACCGGCGAGGGGGTCGAGGAGCAAGGGGTTCCGTTGAGGGCCATCCTGGCCTACCTGTTTGGAGAGGTTGCCAAAAACTTCTACCTCATCCACCACCCAACCGAGTGGATCGAATACGTGACACTCTCGCAGGCCGGGGACCGCTGTTTCCGGATCGACCCGATGGCGCTGCCTCCCCGCGCGGAGATGGAGACCGAACTCGACTGGGAGCGTGAACACTCGGGTCCGGGCCGGATGAGCTGCTGGCTGGAGCGGCACGGCGCGACGCCGGTCGACTACAACCGGGGTCTCGACGACGAGTCGCTGTCCGGCGGGGATCATCCGCCCGAATTTCACCGGCTGGAGGGATCGAACTTCTTCCGCGGCCTGGCCCTGATTGATCTGGCCGAGGCGATGCTGAAGCGGGCGTTCGGCCCGGACGCGGTGGCCGTGCGCGTGAACGCGGCGGGGCAGGGCGATTATTTCCAGGTGCACGTGGACAAGCAGGCCGCGAATCCGGCGGAAGTCAAACAATTCATCCGGACCGCCTTCTACCGCCGCTTCGGCCTGACGCCGAACCCGGACTTCGTGGAGGTCCACCCGGGAGGGGGAGCCGTGGGGATTCGGTTGAAGCGGTACGACATCCTGTCCCAACTGATCCAGCGGTTGCGCGTGCCCGAGCTTGGATGATCCCTGCCCGCGATGTCGACGTGGGCCTCCGAAGCCGGGGGATCCACGCGAGAATGGCAGAACGAAGCCAATTTTGCCCGGAAGTTGTTGATTTTCGGAGACGACAGTGGCTTCAATTGGCTTTGATCGGCTTTGATTCGCCGCCGGGAAGTCGACGCCGCGTGGCGGCTCGGACGGCACGGTTTTGTCCTGGAGCACCCGTGCGTAGATCGGTTGGGGCTTGCTGTGAAGAGACGTTGCCATGTCCAGCCAAAGGATACCGTCCTGTCAAGGGGAGCCCCACTTCCGAAACCGGCAACTCTTTCGATTCAAGCCACTTAGAAAATAACGACCCTCGTCATTCGACTGCACGGCCCCTGCGGGTCCGTCACCGGAGCGCATGGCGGCCATTGCCTTGCGGCATCGCCGGGCTTCGCCCAGTGGGCCGGCCCACGGTCCGGGGCGACCGCCCCATAAGCGCTAACCTAATCTGCTTCGTACCATCTGTTCAGCAAAACGGGTGCGAATGTGCCGGTTGAAGAAAGCGCCTTTCGACTCGGCCCCCATCAGATCGTGGTAAACGCGCAGGGGAACGGCTGAGTATTGATAGATGCTTCCATCTCTGAATTCCACGTCGAGCCTTTCCTGCGTTCCGTGGTAAGTCAGATGCTTCAGGGCAGAGGACCCGACACTAACGGCGTTTTTGAGCGCCGTCGGCGGTGGGAGCAGGCAAGCGTACAGCAGGAGAAAAAGGGTCATCCTGATCTGCGCAGTTCCTCTTTCATTCGATTAGGCGATCTGTAGTGCGACAGGAGGTCCTGGACCTCCCGGACCTTTGGGCCCCCTGCATAGAACGTGTGCGGAATTTGGATGCCCGCTCCCTTCCGGTCGCGGCTCAGAAGAAGGAATGCAACCCGCTCGGTAAGTTCAGTGCCTTTCGACAATACAGGAAAAGTTGGCCGCCTCGTCGGTGCTGCCGGTGCCCTTGTATCGCGCCACTTGCGGATAGGGACACAGCGGACGGGTCCGCACCGTCTTGCCGGCGATCTCTTTGGCTGCGACGATACTTTGGGGCGCTTTCCCGTCTTCCACCCACCCGAGCAGAGGGGGAATCATGTCGAACGAGCCACAGCCCACTCCGCCCCCGCAATGGAACATTCCCGGCACCAGGTAGTAGCGGAAGAACGAATCCGTCTTCGCTCCCATCGTCTTGAACACGTTCTCGACGTAGCGCATCCCCATCATGGCGTTCAACGCCGGGTCCGCCCAGCCGTAGTACATGATGAGCTTGCCGCCTCGCGCGTGAAACGCGGAGAGATCCGGATCCTTGGCGTCGATCACCGGCCGCAGCCAATCCACCAGGGGCGATTGCTGGTCGAGGTCGAGTTGGTCGATCTCGAACTTCGGGTTCTTCTCCTCGAACGCCATGTAGCGGAGAAAGCTCTGGGAGAAATTCAGGGCGATCGTGGGCCCGTCATCGTTGACGATCCAGTTATGCCAGCCGCTGCGGCCGTTGGCTCCCGCGATTTCGGCCCCTACCGGCCAGCCTTCCATCAGCGTGACGCCCGCGGCCTTCACCGGCCCGTACACCGTTTCGAGCGCGCCGATCTGAGCCGGCGTGAAGCACTCCGGGCGATCTTCTCCGCCGGAGCAAACCGGCAGGTCGCGCGACGCCGAAAAGTTGCACCGCCGCGGATCGTCGATCACTCCGTCCTCTAGGCCGTCCTTCGCATCGCACCCCTGATAGATCTTTGCCGCCAGCAGCCGCACCTTCGAAGAAGGCACCGGGGCCGCCTTCATGGCCTTTGTGTTCGATGCGAACTGGAGCATCGTTCCCGTCCAGTCCAGCACCGGGGCTCCGGAAATGATGCCGTCGAAATCTTCCGGAAACCGTTGCGCGAGAATCAGCGCCTGACGTCCTCCCGTGGAGCAGCCCACAAAGTAGGAGTGCGCCGGCTGCGAGCCATAGTATTCGGCGATGATCCGCTTGGCCGCGACCGCGGTGGTGTGGAGCGACCGGAACGCAAAATCGTAAAGCTTTTGCCGGTTCACGGCGAATGTGCCAAGAGGTTCCACATTGGCGTCGTGTCCCGTGTCGGTGACCGCCACGGCATAGCCGGCTTGCACGCTACGGACGGGGCCGGTCTTGTCCATCACGCCGGCATAGCCCCCGTTGCCGCGCATCAGAAAGCGGCGGTTCCACTCGCTCGGCAGGAAGACTTCAAACCGGATCTCGGGCTGGATCAGGCCCGCCACCCGGCAGTAGCGGGGAAGGTCGCCCTGGGCGGGGATGGTCTGCGCGGTCGCCACCGTGAACTCGAAGCCCGTCAGGCGCCGCAGGGACTCGCAGGTGGAAGAAGCCGCTGGTGCCTGGCTGGCAACTACCGCGGCAATGAGGGCGCTTCTGACGATTCGGAGCCGTCCGGTCATCTTGTCGTCAGATCCTACCACGGCCGGCGGCTCACGTCTTCCGGTAGGCCCGCGGATAGGCCGCCCGCATCTCGTTGGCGGTCTCGAGCGCCGTTCCGATCTGGATCAACGGGCCCTTTCCCATGCCGGGACACCACTTGGCTGATTTGTCCCATTCCTTCTTGTGTTCCACCAGTTCCGGCCAGAAGGGGAACAGGCGGCATTGCGTGGGTTTGGCCGGATGAATCCCGCAGCCGCCCTCAACCAGGAAATGGCACTGCTTGCCGGGAGGCTTACGCAGGCGAATCCGGTGACGGGTCCGGTACACGTAACGCGTTTCGAACTCTTCGGGCGTCAACCGCAGGTACCGGGCGGCATTCCGCAGATCTTTCTCGCTGAGATTGACGTGCCCGTCCATTTGGCAGCACTTGATGCAACCGGGTTGGCAGGTGAACCGGACGCCCTCCATCGCCTTTACGCGGGGACCGGTTCCCGATCGGGAATCTCCCGCAACAACTCCACGAACGAAGTCATGGCTTTGTTGAAGGACTTCTTGCGCCGATGGACAATGCCGACAGGCCGCCGCAGTTCCGGGGCGCGCAGCGGAATCGACACCAGGCGTCCCTGCTCGATCTCGGTTTGCATCGTGCGGGCCGGCAGAATGCTGATTCCGGAGCCCAGCGCTACGGCCTCCTTGACCATCTGGATGTTGTCGAATTCCATCACCACCTGGATGGCCCCGTCCTGTTCCCGGAAAAAGCGATCGATCTCCCGCCGGATGTTCAGGTCGCTATCAAAGCCGATGAACTCGCAGCCGTTCAGGTCCGCTGGTTCCACTTCCTGCCGGCGGGCCAGCGGATGCGAGGGCGCCACCGCGACGCACATTTCCTCCAGACGCCAGGGGATCACCGTGATCTCCTTGCTCGATTCCGGATAGCTTACCAGTCCCAGGTCTGCCTGGTCGGACAGGATCGCCTCGTAGATCTTGGTCGGACGCAGGTAGCTCACATGCAGACTCGCACCCGGGTAGCGCCGTACAAACTCCTCCTGTACCCGGCTCATCTCCGAAATGCCGACCGAGTAGATGGACGCCACCCGGACCTCGCCTTCCACCCGCATCTTGAGGACGGCCAGCGAGGCCTGAAACTCCTCCTCGCGGCGCACCACGTCGCGGCAGAGTTCGTGATACTGTTTCCCTGCCGGGGTCAGCCCCATGGGCCGGGTCGTCCGGTCGAATAGCGCCACGCCCAACCGCTTCTCCAGATCGTGGATGTGTTGGCTGGCGGCCGACTGGCTGATTCCATTCATTTCGGCGCCCCGGCTGACGCTCCGCGCCACCGCGATGTCCCTGAACAGCTTACATTGTTCGAACAGCACTGAGGCCGATCATATCATAAGATCCTCTAATGTCAATCAATGTAGACATTTTTGTTGCCTTATACTGTACGGTGTTGGTATAGTGACAGAAACCTCCCTGCGGAAGGTAACGCGAGTACACTATGGAGCACAAGCATCCGGCCGGGCTTCCCCACGCCCAGGGACTTTACAGCCCCCAGTTCGAGCACGATGCCTGCGGGATTGGCTTTGTCGCCAGCATCAAGGGGCACAAGTCGCACGACATTATTCTCAAGGGGATCCAGGTACTCATCAACCTGACGCACCGTGGGGCGTGCGGGTGCGATCCGGAGACCGGCGATGGCGCGGGAATCCTGATTCAGATCCCGCATTTGTTCTTCGAACGGGAATGCTCCAAACTCGGCTTCACCTTGCCGCCGCCGGGCGACTATGGCGTCGGCATGGTCTTTCTACCAGTGGAGCGTCACCAGCGCCTCCGCTGCGAAGGCATCATCGAACGCATCGTCCGCGAAGAGGGGCTTTCGGTACTGGGGTGGCGGGACACGCCGATTGACGGCGACGCTATCGGCCGCGTGGCGCGCGCGTCCCAACCGTACATCGAACAGATCTTCATCCGTGGCGCTTCCGGCATGTCGGGCGACACCCTCGAGCGGAAGTTGTACGTGATCCGCAAACGGGCCGAATCCGAAATCGCCGGCTCGGACATGCCGGACAAGGACTTTTTCTACGTCCCGTCGCTGTCCGGCCGTACCATCGTCTACAAGGGCCTGCTGTTGGCGCCGCAAATTGCCAACTTCTACATCGAGCTTTCCGACCCTGACGTGATGAGCGCGATGTGCCTGGTCCACCAGCGCTTCTCCACCAACACTTTTCCGACCTGGCAACTGGCGCATCCGTTCCGTTACATCGCCCACAACGGAGAGATCAATACGCTCCGCGGCAACGTCGCCTGGATGCACGCCCGCCAACCGGTGCTCGAGTCCCCGCTTTTTGGCGCCGATGTCAAGAAGTTGTTCCCGATTATCCAACCCGGGGGCAGCGACTCGGCCTCGTTCGACAATGCCGTGGAATTGCTGGTGATGGCCGGGCGGGGCCTGCCGCACGCCATGGCGATGCTGATTCCGGAGGCGTGGGCTTCCAACGACCACATGCTCCCGGAGAAGCGTGCCTTCTACGAGTACCACGCTTCGCTGATGGAACCCTGGGACGGTCCGGCCGCCATCGCGTTCACCGACGGCCGCGTCATCGGCGCGACGCTCGACCGCAACGGCCTGCGCCCGGCTCGCTACCTGGTCACGAAAGACGACCTGGTGATCATGGCTTCCGAAACCGGAGTTCTGCCCGTCAAGCCCGAAGATGTCCGCATGAAAGGCCGCCTCCAGCCCGGCAAGATGTTCCTGGTCGACCTGGAAGAAGGCCGCATTGTCGCCGACAAGGAGATGAAGCAGCGCCTGGCCAGCCGCCAGAATTACGCGCAGTGGCTGAAGGACAATCAGGTTCGCCTCGACTGCCTCCCGGAGCCGCCGCGCTTCCATCCCACCGACTTCGAGACGATTCTGCAGCGCCAGCGCGCCTTCGGCTATACGGACGAAGATATTCGCTTCATCATGAATCCGATGGCCGAGAACGGCGAGGAGCCGGTCGGTTCGATGGGAACCGACACGCCGCTCGCGTGCCTGTCCGACCGGCCGCAGCCGCTGTTCCACTACTTCAAGCAGTTGTTCGCGCAGGTCACCAATCCGCCCATTGATCCCATCCGCGAAGAGATGGTGATGTCGCTGGTCACCTACATCGGCCAGGAACGCAACATCCTCGACGAGAAGCCCGAGAACTGCCATACGCTCCGCATCGAGCACCCGATCATGACCAATCGTGATCTGGAAAAGCTGCGGCGCGTGAATCAGGGCGATTTCCTGGCCACCACGCTCTACATGCTCTATCCGGCCGCGGAAGGCGCCAAGGGCCTCGAGCAGACGCTCGATCGTCTCTGCCTCCGCGCCTCGCGCGAGATCCGCAACGGGTACACGCTCCTGATCCTTTCGGACCGCTCCACCGACAAGGACTACGCTCCGATTCCCAGCCTGCTGGCGTTGAGCGCCATTCACAACTACCTGGTGCGCGAAGGCACTCGCACCCAGGTGGCCCTGATTGTCGAATCGGGCGAACCCCGCGAGGTGATGCACTTCTCTCTGCTGATGGGCTATGGCGCCAGCGCCATCAATCCCTATCTGGCCATCGAGACGCTCGAAGACCAGTGCCGCAAAGGCTACATCAAGGCGCCGTTCGAGAAAGCCCTTAAGAACTACATCAAGTCTGTCAACAAGGGCCTTCTGAAGGTTGCCTCCAAGATGGGCATCTCGACCCTGCAGTCGTATCGCGGCGCGCAGGTGTTCGAAGCCATCGGCCTCAACAATGAGGTGGTAGAGAAGTACTTCACCGGCACGGTCTCCCGCGTGGAAGGGGTCGGGCTGGAAGTGATCGCCCGAGAGGCGCAGGCGAAGCATGATCTCGCCTTCCAGCCGGTGACGGGTTACGACACCGAACTGCCGGTGGGCGGCAGTTACGCCTATCGCATTCGAGGCGAGTATCACCTGCTGAATCCCGGCACCGTTTCAAAGCTTCAGCACGCGGTGCGGCAAAACAGCTTTGAGACCTTCGAGGAGTACACCGATCTCATCGACAAGCAGAACACACAGTTCTGCACGCTGCGCGGGTTGCTCGAGATCCGCAAGTCCGCGAATCCGGTTCCGCTCGAGGAGGTCGAGGCCGCGGCCTCGATCGTCAAGCGCTTTGCTACCGGCGCGATGTCGTTCGGGTCCATCAGCAAGGAAGCGCACGAGACCCTGGCCATCGCCATGAACCGCATCGGCGGCAAGTCGAACACCGGCGAGGGCGGCGAGGACGAAGCGCGCTTCACGCCCGACCCGAACGGAGACCTGCGCCGTAGCGCCATCAAGCAGGTGGCCTCCGGCCGCTTCGGCGTCACCACCAACTATCTGGTAAACGCCGATGAGTTGCAGATCAAGATGGCCCAGGGCGCCAAGCCCGGCGAAGGCGGCCAGTTGCCCGGCCACAAGGTCGACGACACGATCGCGCGCGTCCGCCACTCGATTCCCGGCGTGGGCCTGATTTCCCCTCCGCCGCATCACGACATCTATTCCATCGAAGACCTGGCGCAGTTGATTTACGACTTGAAGAACGCTAACCCTCGCGCGCGCATCAGCGTCAAACTGGTGGCCGAAGTCGGTGTAGGAACGGTCGCCGCGGGCGTGTCCAAGGCCCATGCCGACGTCGTCCTGATCAGCGGCGACACGGGCGGTACGGGTGCTTCGCCTCTCACTTCTATTAAGCACGCCGGCATTCCCTGGGAACTCGGCCTCGCCGAAACCCAGCAGGTGCTGGTGATGAACGACCTGCGGGGGCGCATTCGCGTCCAGACCGACGGCAAGCTGCAAACCGGGCGGGACGTCACCATCGCCGCCCTGCTGGGCGCCGAGGAATTCGGCTTCTCCACCACGCCGCTGGTTACGCTGGGCTGCATCATGATGCGCAAGTGCCACCTCAACACCTGCCCGGTCGGCATTGCGACGCAGGATCCGGAGTTGCGCAAGAAGTTCACCGGAGCGCCGGAGCACGCGATCAATTTCTTCTTCTTCATCGCCGAGCAGGTCCGGCGGAACATGGCCGAACTCGGTTTCCGCACCTTCGACGAGATGGTGGGCCGCGTCGACATGCTGGAGCCAAAGAAGGCCATCGATCACTGGAAGGCCAAAGGCCTCGACTTCTCCGCGATTCTCTATCAGCCGCAGGTGCCGGGACGGGTCGCTCGCCGGTGCGTCATCGCGCAAGACCATGGGTTGTCTCAGGCCATCGACTACAAGTTGATTGAAATTGGCCGCGAAGCCGTCGAGAACGGGACGCCGGTGGAGATCAAACTGCCGATCCGCAACGTGCATCGTACCGTCGGCGCGATGCTCTCGGGCGAGATCACGCGCAGATGCGGATCCAAGGGTCTGCCCGAGGACACGGTGCGGATCGAGTTCACCGGTTCGGCCGGCCAGAGCTTTGGGGCGTTTTTGTCGAGCGGTGTCACGCTGTCGCTCGAAGGCGATGCCAACGATTACGTCGGAAAGGGTCTCTCGGGCGGCCGGTTGATCGTCTACCCGCCGCGGAAGTCGACCTTCCTGCCGGAGGAGAACATTCTCATCGGCAACACGGTGCTGTACGGGGCCACGGGTGGCGAAGCCTTCTTCAATGGCATGGCCGGCGAGCGCTTCGCGGTCCGGAATTCAGGGGCCATCGCGGTGGTGGAAGGCCTGGGCGATCATGGCTGCGAATACATGACCAAAGGCATGGTGATCGTCCTGGGCAAGACCGGCCGGAACTTCGCGGCCGGGATGAGTGGCGGCATCGCCTATGTCCTCGACGAGCGCGGCGACTTCGCCTCCAAGCGCTGCAACCTCTCGGGCGTGGACCTGGAACCGGTGATGGAGCAGCAGGACATCGACACGCTTCGCCACTGGATCAGCCGTCATGCGGAAGCCACCGGCAGTCCGCGCGGGCAGTGGATCCTCGAGAACTTCTCCGACATGCTGCCCAAATTCGTCAAGGTTTTCCCGCACGAATACAAGCGGGTCCTCGGTGTGCCGCGCCGTGATGACAAGTACGTTCCCGCGGTGTCGGTGCCGCCGCAGCAAGTGGAAGGTCCCCGTGTCCACGCGTAGAGCCCACGGCGTCCGCCGTGGGGTGCTTGGTCCGTTGAAGCAAAAGTAACCAGCCATGGGAAAAGTCACCGGATTCATGGAATACCAGCGCGAGATGCCGTCCCGGCGCCCCGTCGCCGATCGCGTCCACGACTGGTTCGAGATCTACCAGCCCTTCCCGCTCGAGAAAGTCCAGACGCAAGGCGCGCGCTGCATGGACTGCGGCATTCCCTTCTGCCACACCGGATGCCCGGTCAACAACATCATTCCCGATTGGAACGATCTGGTGTTCCGCAACCGCTGGCGCGAAGCCATCCGCGTCCTGCATTCGACGAATAACTTCCCCGAGTTCACCGGCCGCATCTGTCCCGCGCCCTGCGAGGCCGCCTGCGTTCTCGGCATCAACGAGCCCGCGGTCACGATCAAGAACATCGAGCGAACCATCGTCGACCGGGCGTGGGAGGAAGGCTGGATTGTACCCGAGCCTCCGGAAGCGAAGACCGGCAAGCGCGTGGCCGTGGTGGGTTCGGGACCGGCGGGGTTGGCCGCTTCGCAGCAACTGGCTCGTGCCGGCCACGACGTCACCCTGTTCGAGAAGGCCGACCGCATCGGCGGTCTGCTCCGTTACGGGATTCCCAATTTCAAGATGGAGAAGCATCTGATCGACCGCCGGATCGAACAGATGCGCGAAGAAGGCGTCCGTTTCGTGACCAATGCCCACGTCGGCCACAACGTCGCCGTCGCCGGCCTGCGCAAGGACTTCGACGCGATTCTGTTGTCCGGCGGCGCCGAGCACCCCCGCGATCTCAACGTCCCCGGCCGTCACTTGAAAGGAATCCACTTCGCCATGGAGTTCCTTCCGCAATCGAATCGCCGCTGTGAGGGAGACGACGTGCCGAACCAGATTCTGGCCACCGGAAAGCGCGTGGTGATCGTCGGCGGCGGCGACACCGGCGCCGACTGTCTGGGGACGTCTCACCGTCACGGGGCGGCGCGGATTCATCAGTTCGAATTGATGCCCATGCCTCCCGCCGAGCGGGCGCCACAGACGCCGTGGCCCCTGTGGCCGATGCAAATGCGCGTCGAGAGTTCGCACGAGGAAGGCGGCGTCCGCGACTGGAGCGTCTCCACCACTCACTTCACTGGAGACGAAGACGGCAACGTCACCGAACTGCACGCCGTACGGGTCGGGCCGCCTCCCAAGTTCGAGCGGATTCCGGGCACCGAGTTCACGCTGGATGCCGATCTGGTGCTGCTGGCGATGGGCTTCACCGGGCCCGTGCGGAGCGGCATGATCGAGCAACTGGGCGTGGAACTCGACCCGCGCGGCAACGTGAAAGTGGACGACAACTGGATGTCGTCGGTCCCCGGGGTCTTCGCGGCGGGCGACATGCGGCGAGGCCAGTCGCTGGTGGTGTGGGCGATCAGTGAAGGCCGCAAAGCCGCGCGCGCGGTCGACATCTTCCTGACCGGCTCGTCGCGGTTGCCAAACTAGCCCTGCGTCGCAGGCCGGACTTTCGGGCCTGTCCGGTTGCGGTGCAACTCCGCCTTCACCGCCGAAGCCATCCGTTCCAGATCCAGATCGCCGCGCCCCAGGAACTCCGCGATCCTCGCCGCGCTCTCCTTCGGGGCCCGCACGATCCCCGGATAGTCGATCACCAGCAGTTCGACATTCTCCGCTTCACCCAGTCGCGCCAGCACTTCCTCGCGATGCCGCTCCAGGTGCTCGCGTAGTTTCGGATTCTCGGTCTCGGGCGCCTTGCCCAGGTTGACGAGCATCTTGCGGTGCGACGCCACCACCTCGTCAATCGGCCGGTCCAGAAACAGGACCTTGTACCGATGCCGCCTCGGCAGCCACGGGATCAGCATCGAGATCACCTTCAACGCCTTGCCTTCGGCCTTGCGCAAAATGTCGGGCCGTTTGGGAAGCTTCTTGATTTCCTCCCACTCGTAGTAGCCTTCCGGGTTGTCGGAATCCGCCTGCCGCTTGCCGTCCGTCATCACGGGAATCCCCGCGGCGCTCAACATCTGCATCGCCACCGACGTTCCCGAGCGAGGCAATCCGGAGACCACGATGAACTCGAGCGGCGGTCCGGCCTCCTGCGTTTCGTGAAACAGCGGATGGCGGATCAACGGCTTCCGCGGTTCGCCGGAGGCCTCCGTGCGCCGGGGCGCCTGTGCCGCGCGAGCGCTCATGCGCCGGCGGGCATCGAGACGCAGTTGTTCCCGCCGTTCCTTCAAAGGCACGGCCCGCTGCCGGCACTTGCTGGCCGCCGACCAGTGATGCCACATCTTGTCGCGCCGCCCCATTCGGGAGTAGAGGCGCGCCAACCACGCATGAAACGTGCTTCGTTCCGGCGGAAACGTCAGGGCGGTCTCCACGGCCTGGATCGCCCGCTCGGCCATTCCCATCCGCGTCAGCGCCACGCCCAGGTAGAAGTGCCCGAACGCCAGGTCGTGCTGATGACCCACGGCGTCCAGTGCCGCTTCCGCCGCTTCTTCCCACCGCCTCTGATGGATCAGGCACCGAGCCAGGGTCTGCCAGGCCACCGCATGATGCGGATCGATCTCGAGGGCCTGCCGCAGTTCGCGCTCGGCGTCGTCCCATCGCCGCAACTTCAGGTGCACCTGGCCGACCTTGAGGCGAAAATCCGCGTTGCGCGGCCCGGCCTGTTCCGCCTGCATCAGGTGTTCCAGCGCCGCCTCGAACCGGCCCAGGTCGAAATCCGCATTGGCCAGCACCCAGTGTGCAAGAGCCGTGTCCCGATAGGCGTCGATCGACGATTCCGCCGTCGCCCTCGCCTCTTCATACAGACCCAATCGAGCCTGGCACGTAGCCAGCAGAGTGGCGTAGTCCACGCGTTCGGGTACCTGGAAGCTGATCTCCTCGAGCAGCGGGAGCGCCTCCTGGAATCGGGCCGTCGACGTGTAGACGCGGGCGAGGTTCCACATCCGCTCGCGCAGACAGGTGGCCACCGCCGTTTGCCGGTCCTCGTCGGGCCGTTCGATGTAGCCGAGCGCGACAAATTGCTCCACCAGCACCTGCGCATCTTCGGGGGACAGGCTGCTGGCCGTAGCGTGCATTCCACAATTGCCAGGGACCTGCTCCCAACTGGGAATCCGCTCGAGCGCGGGAGTCCACTCGAAAGCTTCCGTCAGGACCCGGCCGGGCATGTCCTGTCCCGCGGGCAAGCCAAACAGCGACAGGACCGTCGGGGCGATGTCCAGCAGACTGGCCCCGTAAATCCGCTCGTCGTGCCGGATTCCGGGACCTCGCATGGCAAAGATCCCGTGCGGACGATGCTGTTCGGCGGGGCCGGCCGGGACGTTCATCAGCGCCTGCGGCCTGAGGTGGTCGGGATGGAACCCGTGGTCGGACAGCAGGAGGATGGCGGCCTCCGGTCCGGCGAGTTCGCCCAGTACTCCCAGCGCGAGGTCGTGGAACCGGTACGCGCTGTTGATCACGTCGTGATAAAGGTCGAAGTCTTCGGCGCTCACGAACTCCTGCTTGGGAGGGTGATAGTGCATGAACCCGTGGCTGAAGTGATCGATCGACGGGTAGTAGACCGCGGCGAAGTCCCAGGGTTGTGTCTGCAGCGCCCACGTGGCTGCAGCGTGAATCGAGTACATCTCCGCCTGCAGTTTGGCGAGCATCAGCAGGCGCCGATCTTTGGCCTGATCGATCCCGGCCGCGCGCGGAACGAACATCTGAAGAAGTTCGCCGTCGATCTCCGCGGGATGCACGCGCAGCGCCGCCAGCGGTTCCACGGCTTCGTTGGGATGAATGGTCCCGGACAGCACCGGCCAGGGCCTGCCGGCGCCGGTGAACCCTCGCGCGAACGCGTCCGACACGCAGATGCCGTTGATCGGCTCGGCTGGATGGCCTCCGAACCAGTTGATCACGTGCGTCCGGCGGCCCTCCTGTCCCAGGATGTTCCACAGTGCTTTCACCTTGCGCGATGTGCTGGTGACCGGCCGGACCAGGCCGGAGGCAGCGTCGACTTCCGTGAATCCCAGAATGCCGTGGCGATCGGCGTACATGCCGGTCGCCACCGAATTCCAGAGCATGGGGGAAAGCACCGGCTGCAGGGTGGAGATGTTGCCCATCACTCCCCCTTCAACGAACTTCGCCAGATGGGGCATCTGGCCGGAGTCCAGGAGAGGAGTGATCACTTTCCAGTCGGCGGCGTCCCAACCGATCAGCAGGACCTTCTTCGCTTGGGTCACTCTGGCTCAGGCGGCGAGCTTTTTCCGCCGCCGGTACAGAACCAGCCCGGCGGCGCCCAATGCCATGAGCGCGACCGAACTGGGCTCCGGCACCCCACTCCCGCCGGAACAACTGTACGTGGAACTGCCCGGGGTGGTGATAGCTCCGCCGCTGTCTTCGTAAGCGAAGCATCCCAGGGAAATGGTGAGATCCTCGTTGATCTGGATATCCGCCCAGCCATACCGCGCGACGCCGGGGCTGATCTCGAACCGGAGGCCGAGAAAGGCCCTCTGCCCGTTGGACCACAGGCCGTTACTATACGAGTCGATGAGGGTGGAACCCGCCTGGCCGAACAACATGCCAGGCCCGATCGCGACGTTGTTGCCGAACGGCGCCGGCAGGTTCGTCCCGCCGGCCGGGAAACCGAACTGGTTGTTGCCGAGACCATACAGCCGCGCCATCCGGGAGGAAGTAATGAACGTGCTGAACGTGGTACTGGAGGGGCCGAAGGTCAGAGAGGTGTAACCGAACAGCCGGTTCCGGAGTTCGAAATGAGGACTCACGGTGTTGGTGGTGCTGACCGCGCCCGTGGTCATGTTGAAGAAGACAGATCCTTCCACGGGAGTGGTTGCCCCGCCCCCATCGTGGAAGATTACGGCGGCCTCCGCCGGCGGAGCCGTCGAGACCGCGGCGGCGGCCAACGCCATGGCGCCGTAGCGGACCAGCCGCTCCTCCAGACGCTTTGACGCAGCGGGTTTCGATGTTTGTCCGGTCATCTAAGTGGGTACCCTTCGGCGAAGAGCCAATTCAGCACGATAACACGAACACGGGTTCGGGTTCCACATCCGCGGGCGCGTAACCCGCTGTTTTCTCAGTGGTTTGACTGCAAAAATCCGGGAACTTGTCTGACCCGGCAGGGAGCGTAGACCTGAGGTCAGCCAAGGCCGGCTCCTCCAGGCGATATACTTTCGGTGCTTCCAAGAACTATGGCGAATCCCACCCATTCCTCCTCCGGCTTGACCCGAAGACAAGTCCTGACCGCGGGAGCCGCGCTGGCGGTTCCCGTCCGCGGCGACGAGAGCAAGGCCATCTATCTCTCCGACATGAGCCGGGCGCTGCCCCGGTCGGCGCTTGCGACGAAACCCGCGCCAAAACGCTGGCGGTTGATCGACTACGAGACCGAAGCCTTCAAGGGCGTGATGGCGGTTGCCGGCCAGAACAGCGACGCTCCCGAGATCACCCTCCCGCTCGGACGGAGCGGTTGGCACGCCATCTCCATCGGCGTCTTTCCGCACATTGTCGAGCACATCTTCCAAAACCAGCAGCGAGCTACCGACGACCAGTTTCGCGTGCAGGTCCGCCTGAAGAGCGAGCGGACTTTCAGCCTGCTCACCCACAAGGGAGGCGAACGCGAGCGCATCGACGATTTCTTCTGGAAGTACGCCGACCTCACGGGAGAAGACCTGGTGCTGCGGCAATTCAACCTGCAGGTCTTTCCGGAGACGGAGAAATCGACCGGCCGCATCGGCTCCAGTTGCTGGATCGCGTACGTCAAACTGGTGCCCTTGAGCGCCCCGGAGGTGGAGACCCTCCAGCGCGAGAAGGGCCGAAGCCAGCGGCTGTTTGCCCATTGCGACGGATTCGATCCGCTCTACTACTACGGGGTCCGGACCGAGGGCGAGATCCGCCGCGAATTGGAGCCGTATCGCAACAGCGACTTCTCCAGGATCTACTGGGAAGCGGCGCACGGCGACATCTGCAATTACCCCACGCGCATCGGCCGCACGCATGAAAAGCAGTGGATGTCCGACCACTATTCGGTCGGCGACCGGATCAACGCCGAAAGCTGGGCCGCCCTCCGCAAGAATGGAATCGACGCGTTCAAGGTCGCCTGCGACTACGCGCACGAACTGGGACTGGAGTTCCACGCCGGCCTGCGCACCGCCGGGTTCCACTTCGATCCTCCCTGGGACCAATGGACGGTGGACAACATCTACGACAAGCACCCGGAATGGAGAGGCGTCGACCGCCAGGGCCGGCCGACGCCGCGGTTGTCGTACGCCTATCCGGAGGTGCATCAATACATCGTGTCCCTGCTCGAGGAAATCGTGACGATGTACCCGGTGGACGGCGTCTGCCTGCTGTACAACCGGCGGCCTCCGATCGTGGAGTACGAGCCGCCGCTGGTGGAGGAGTTCCGCCGGAAGTACGGCGAGGACGCCCGCAAGGTGGACGAACGCGATCCGCGATGGCTGAACGTTCGGGCCGGGGCGCTCACGCGATTCATGCGTGCCGTGCGGACCAGCATGAATCGGAAGGCGGAACAACAGCGGCGCGCGAGGCCGTTCGAGGTGTCCGCCATCGTCGCGGGCTCCGAGCGCGAGAATCTGTTCTACGGCATGGATCTGACAGCCTGGGTCCGGGAGGGACTCGTCGATACGCTGATGCCGTACACCTCAGCCGAAGGCGGCGGCAGTATGGCCGACGCGTGGGCGAATCCGCGCGACGTCGATTTCTTCGTGAACCTCACTCGCGGCACGCGGGTGAAGATGGCCCCGAACCTGCTCCCCCGGCAATTGTCTCCGGAACAGTACCGCACGCGGGCGCACGGGCTTTATGAACGAGGAGTCGAACAACTCTTCTTCTGGGACACCAACCAGCGCACGTATCTCTATCCGTCGTGGACCGAGATCAGCAGGCTCGGCCATCGCGAGGATCTCGCGCGCTGGGTCGCCTCCGGGTCGCCCCGGGTGGAGCGCCCGGGCAAGAAGGTGACCAAACTGGGCGACTGGGTCATGGGCTATGCAACTCCAGGCTAGGGGCAGCCCCACGAGATCACGACGGCCTTCTCTTGCGAGGCAGGGCAGGCTACACTCGTTCGTTCCCGAGTGCGGAAGGAGGCAATCGCATGTCGCAATCCCAAGCAGTAACCCGTTGGTGGCAACCCGTGCTGTTTGCCGCGCTCGCGGGAGGCATGGGCTGGGGCATCCGCGGCCAGTACGGGCACGAGACCGGCGCCATGATCGCCGGTCTGCTGGTCAGCCTGGTGCTGGTGGTTCTGTTGCTGCCGGACGCGGGGTCTCTCAACGCCGCGCGTGTTGTGGCGCTGGGCACGGTGGCCATGGGCTTCGGCGGTTCGGAGACTTATGGCCAGACCGTGGGGCTCACGCACAATGCGGACATGATCGGCAACTGGGCCGGGTTGAGTTGGGGCATGCTCGGCCTCGCCGTGAAGGGCGCGGTGTGGATTGGGTTCGCGGGACTCTTTCTCGGAATGGGCCTGGGCGGTATCCGCTATCGCGTGCGCGAGATCCTGCTGCTGATGCTGGTCTTGGTTGGCGCGTATTTCCTGGGCGCCTACCTGCTCAACTCTCCCTACGACCCTTCCAACCGGATCCTGCCCCGGATTTATTTCTCGGCCGATTGGCACTGGACCCCGGGCGTGGACGTCAAGCCCCGCCGCGAAGGCTGGGGCGGGTTGTGGCTCGCGTTGGCGGTGGCCACGATCTACGCCGGGTGGAGGCGCAGGGACGGAATGGCGTGGCGCCTGGCCTTGTGGGGCATCGTGGGCGGCGCGATCGGGTTTCCGCTCGGCCAGAGCCTGCAGGCGTATCATGCCTGGAACCGGGACCTGTTTCGGGAAGGCCTCTGGCTCCAACTGGATCCGCACATGAACTGGTGGAACATGATGGAGACGACCTTCGGGACGACGATGGGCGCCGCACTGGGCTTAGGGGCGTGGCTTCACCGGGGGCGCATCCGCCCGGCCGACCACTCGCCCGAGTTGCCCGGGTTGGTTGAATGGCTACTCCTGGCGGTTCACACCTCGCTGCTGATGCTGGCCGAGTTCGGACACGTTCCGATCGTCTCCCGCTGGTACGGCCTCGGGTTGATCATGGGGATCATTCCCATGCTGGCGGTGACGGGAGGCCGCTGGTGGCCTTACTTCGTGATCTTCCCCGTGACCCTGCTGCCGATTGCCGGCAAGACGATTCGCGAACTCGTCTATCAAGCTTCCGCGATCGGCCCCGAGGCGGGCTGGACGGTCTACTTCGCGATCCCGGTCCTGGCCTCCGTCGTGGCCCTATGGCTGGCAATCCGGGCTGGCCGCGACTCCCTCCGTGGGGCCCTGTTGCTGTCCACTTGGCTTTACTTCCTGTTGAACTTCGCCTTCTTCCGGTACCCTTGGCCATGGGAGAGCTGGACGCGCCGCACTCCCAATGGCATCATTTTTGCACTGTGCGCCGTGGGCCTGACGATCCTGTCGCTGGGTATCCCGAGCCAGCGAGGTGCCGCCGGCCCACCGTCGCGATAAAACGAGTCAGCGGCGTCACGACACAGGCGTCGTGGCCGCGCGGCTGAGGTTCACCAACTGCACGCCCAGCTTCTCCAGCGCGTACCCGGTCTCTTTCAGGTAGTCTCCGTAGCCCGTCATCCAGTGGAACCCGCCCGTCTCCCGCAGCAAACGGTCCTGGTCGCCCTGGATGGCGACATCGATTTGCGACCGGCAGATGGGCAGGAACGGTGCGTCCACAATCTCACCCCGAAACCCGACCCACTTCTTGCAGTCAAAATCGGGGATCAGGTTCGTGACCGTCCGGCCACGCGCCATTTCGACCTTCGGCGCCGCCCCGTAGTCCGATTCAAAGTGTGTGAGGATCCGGACTGGTTCGTCGGTCGCGCCATCCATGCGGCGGGGCGCCGTGCAGTGCGCCAGCGTGACGATGCCATCGTGCGGGTACGTCGGGTCGTTGAGGAAGACCGGCTTCCCCGAGAGGTAGTGCAGCAGGATGCCCGACGGCGCCACCACGAAGTCCGATTCGCAAAACGCCATGTAGCCCGCGTCGTTGAGCAGGCTCAGCGGCATGCAAGCGGTGGTCTTCGACATCGGCATGATGGTGGACATGCAATTGTTGATGGTGATCGCGTCCGTCTGCGCTTCGTTCAACAAATCCTGAAAAACCTCGCGGAGCAGGAAAGCATTGTCAAGAAAAGCGCGCTCCGTCTCGAGCGTAACTCCTGGCGATTGCAGGTACTGTCCCGCCAACTCGCGGCTGCGGCTGACCAGGCTGGCATTCTGCTGCGCCTTGACGATCCGCTGTCCCAGGTCGTCATAGGAAACCGTCTGAATGTCCAGTTTCCAGAGATCGCGCGCAATCTCCGGAGCGCGCCGGCCGCCCTGACCCCATCCGCTCGGTCCGCCCACCGCGACGATTCGCTTGCCGAGCGTATTCTTCAATCCGGCGAGCGCCCGCAACCGGCTCAGGAGTTCATCGTAGCGATCGACCACGACGTCATCGACTCCCATGCCGGGTTGTCCGAACGCATCCACCGTCTTCCGCAGGAATCGCGCGTGCGCAATCTCGTACCAGAGGTAGACGGGCCCCGAACGATGACGGACAAAGATCAGGTTCCAGGGTTTGGCGGCCGTTGCGGCCTCCAGGGTTTTGACCGGCCCGCTGGCGGCGAAAAGCAACGTGGCGTCATGACTGCCTTGGGCCGCGGCGGCCGCTTGCTCGGCGGAAGTCACGGCCGCGAGCGGCTTGAAGTCGAGCGGAAATCCAGCCTGCACGGAGGCGTTTGCGAGTTCGCGGCCGATCCGCTCGCGCTCTTCGGCCACGTCGGTTTCGGTCTGCAGGCCGCCCCATGGCCGAAAGCTGGTCGCGGGACGGCGAGGATGAAGGCTGTAGATCAATATCGGCTGCACGGAGAGCGGGCGGCGAACGGGCATCTGGCGGCCTGTATTCGCCGAAGCCGGCCCGGCGGAAAAGGGGACTGCGGCGGCGGCCGCGGCCGGCGCGCCGCCGAGCCACTGGCGGCGCGTCAGCCCGCACGTCGACGGGCAATGATGACAAAGGGTGGTTCCTGGCATGAAATCCTTCCGGCTTGATGCTACTCCCACCGCGATCCCGCGGGAAGCCCCGCGCGCCACCATTGCGGTGGGCGAATGGCAATGCTACGGTCTTTTCTCTGGGCCAAAGGGAGGTCGTTGGACACTCAATGCGCAAGGTTCCGCTGTTGGAGTCGTTGCGAATCATCGGACGCGGTTCTCTCAACTGGATCGAGGAACGGCCCATCGTGGTCTCGTTCGAAGTCACCGATTCCTGCACCTGCCATTGCCGGCACTGCGACCACGGCGGACCCTGCGACGAATCCCGAAACCTCCGGCCGGCGGACTACCGGCGGTACATGGATGTTCTCAAGCCCTGCGT
Source organism: uncultured Solibacteraceae bacterium (assembly GCA_964529305.1). GTDB lineage: Bacteria > Acidobacteriota > Terriglobia > Bryobacterales > Bryobacteraceae > CAZGUX01. The sequence continues at coordinate 65,388 of CAZGUX010000183.1, forward strand.
GGTGCAGGTGTCGGGCGGCGAACCGCTGATCCGCGAGGACCTGCCGGAGGTCGTGCGCAATATCAAGACCGAATCCGGCCTTCCCTACATCATCCTCGTGTCCTCCTGGTCGCTCATGACGGTGGAGCGGTATCTGGACCTGCGGATCGCGGGCGTCGACCAGTTCTCGGTCAGTCTCGATTTTCCCGACCGGCGTCACGACGAGTTTCGTTCCTACCCGGGCCTGTACGGCCATTTGAGCGACGTCATCCCCAGGTGTGCCGCCCATCGTTTCGACGATATCGTTCTGAATACCTGCATCACGGCTGCAAATCTACATGATGTTGAAGCCGCTGCCGCTCAGGCCCGCGCGTGGGGCGTCAACATCTGTTACAGCGCGTACTCTCCACGCCGGACAGGCTGCCTGGAATTGTTCCCCGGATCGTCCGAACAATTGGCCATTTTGCGGGAGCAACTCGCCCGGGTGGAAGCCCGCCGGGGCAACGGAGACTTCGTCGTCAGCGCGCCCACCACCCTGGAAGCCACTCGCCGCTACTTCGAGACGGGCGGGGCGCCCGGCTGCAAGGCCGGACTCCGGTTCCTGGTCGTGACGGCCGACGGCTACCTTCAGCCCTGTTCGATGCAGTTCCATCGCTATGAATTGAACGAGCAGGCGCGCATGGTGATGGAGTTCACCCGCAACAACCGCTGCGACGAGTGTTATGTGGCGATTCGATCGAACCTCGACAAGAGTTTCCCCCGCCTGCTTTGGGAAAACGTCACGCACTACCTCTCCATCGGCCGCAACGGTGACACGCCGAACTCGACTTGTTAAATCTTCGACGTACTTGTGTACCGGCCGATCCATGGTCGAGTCAGGCGTTTGACCGAACTGAGATTGAACCCTTAGGCCTATTGAAGGGAAGGAGTAAAGGGACTAAGAGTGGAGTATGCCGACTCGCACCCGTTCTTTCAACTTCAAACAAGCGCAAGGGAGTGCCGGCCACCGGCTGCAGTTCCAGCCGGCCGGCCCTCCGATGCGACTCAGACTCAACGACTTGCTACCTTTGAGAACTCTTCTTTCCCTGGTCGTCGGCGACGAGCCGGACGACTTGTGTCCCGTAATGATGGAGAACCGGCCATGGACTGCGAAACCATCCACGACGATCTCCGGTTAACGGCGTACCGCCTGCGGGTGGTGGAGTCGATGCCGGATAGTCCGCGACGGGCGGCACTCCTTACGGCTCTTAGAGGTAGGCTTCACGCCTTCGACGCGGACGTTTTGAATTGCGTCGCGGCTAACGGGACGGATTCCGAAGCTGTTCGTGCAGATCGCGCGCCAGACGAGTGGCGGCATCGCGAACTGCCGGCGTCAGTTCTTCAGAAAGAGTCGAAGTGTCTGCCGCCTCGACTCCGTAAATTTCCAGGTTCCGCGGCATGGGGATTCCCAGCCGCTCGGCGAGGAGAAATACTTCCGCAAGACCCAGTCCGTGCACATTGATCAGCCGGGCACTGCCGGCCAACTGATCCAGGCGCAACATGCGGACGTTTCCTGGAGTGGGGTTGGGCACGGCGAGACAGTCAACCAGGATTGCCCGATCGTAGCCGGTGAGCAGGTCGAGCAGATCGAAGCCGCCCCTCGTGCTGGTCCGGACGTCCACCGAGGCGACCGGGGCCAGTTCGAGGAGGGCGGCCAGTTGATGCGCGACCTCGAGTCCCACGCGGTCATCGGACACGACGGGATTTCCCAACCCCAGAACCACGGTCCGGCCGTTCAAGCGGCAGCCACCAGATGGGTCGACGAGGCGTTCCGCCCCCGCCGCTCGACAGCCATCAGGTACAGCGCCACCGGTCGATACAGCAGATGCGACCACTTGCCAAACGGCACTTCCACCACCAGCATCGGCACGGCAATCATCAAGTGGATCACATATAGCCAATAGGTGGGCATGGCCAGGTTGAGCAAGCGCGAAAGGTGCAGCAGAATGCCCGAGGCGCTGGTGAGGAACAATAGGATGACAAACAGCCAGTCGGCCAGATCGCTGTATTTGTGGATTTGTTCCTTCTTTTGCACGCGGTCTCGAATGATCCAGAGAGTCGTGCCCATCAGGACCAGAGTCGAATAGTAGCCGAGAAGGCTGGTCCAATGGAATGAGGCGTCCTCTACTTGAAACCAGTAAAGGAACCCGACCACGAGCGTGAACATCGTACCGTACGCAGTCACCAGCAGGAGATGCCGCAGCCAGTGTTTGGCGGAGGCGCCGGAGGCGCACTCCCGCCACCGCTTTTGCGTCAAACCCTGAACGGCGAACTCCCGGAGTTCGGCGACGTACGCGGCGGCCGGGATGCGGGGACCCTGCCGGATCACGTAGACAGCCATGCGCGCGGCATTGCCCAACAACAGGATTCCGAGCGCCGCGGCCAGGGCGAGGTCGCCCCAATGCACGATCTCCTTCGGCGCGAAGTAGGCCAGGTTGACAGCCTGCCGCGCTTCCGGATGAGAGGCCAACAAGCCGAAGCCGAATTGCTCGGGCAGCGTAAACAGAGCCAGGACGATCAGGGCGACGATCCCCAGGGCGGCCAGTTCGCACCACTCGTGGCGATACATCAGGCGGCTGAGCCCGGTCCAGTCGTACCTGCTGATCAACCACCGGCGGCTGGCCATCATGAGCTTGCCGGGTTGCGCCTCGCGAGGGCACGTCTCGGAGCAGTCGCCGCAGTAGTAGCACAGCCAGGGATCCACGCTTCCGAGCATCTTTTCCCGCAGCCCAAGCTGGATATAGCGAATGTAGCGCCGCGGAAACACCGAGCCCTGGCTGGTCAGCGAGCAGGCCGCGGTGCAATTGCCGCAGTTGAAACACTTGACGGCCGTTTCCCCCCCGTACTCCCGCATCTCCGCGGTGATCCCCGGATCGACACGCACGCTCATGACTGCGCCTCTTTCAGTTCGTAGCGGTAACAGTCTCCGGATTGCCCGGCTTCGGCCACCTGCCCGTATCGCTTCATCGCCATCACGTGCCAAACCACTTTGACGCCCGGCAGGTTGGCCCGGCTCACGATCTCCGGAATCGTCAGCGGGCCCTGCTTGAGCGCCTCCCGAATCGCCTTCATGGTGTCGCGCTGGTCCTTGGCCCACGCTTTCTTTTCTTCGCTCAGGCCCATCCGTTGGCGAAACCCTTTGAGATCTTCGCGCCAGTTCCGTTTTGTCTCGCTCATTGCCTGTCACTCCGTGAACGCCCGGGAAGCCATGCCGCGGCCGGGCGCTCGGTTCACGCCGACGCCGGCTGAAGCGGCTGCGTGCGATCGAGGTACATCGCAGCCTCCATGGCCGCCGCGCCCGCCTCCACAATCGAGTCCGGGATGTCTTTCGGCCCGGTCGCGACGCCCGCCAGGAAAATGCCATCGGCGGAACTATTGGCCGGGCGCGTGACCGACTCCGGGATTTCGAAGAAACCGTCTTCATCCATATGCGCCGGCAGCCGGCCGTCCGGACGCCAACCCGGGATCAAGCCAAGGCTCAGCACAACCAGGTCGTGGCGAATGTCCGCGACCCGTCCTCCTTCATCGATCAGTTCCACCCGCAGCAGCAGGTCCTGGTTCTCTTGTTCGGTGATCTTGGCGACTTTGGCCTTGACCACCCGGATGCCCTCCGCCAGCGCGCGACGATAGAACTGCTCGTATCCCTTGCCGAACGCCCGGATGTCCATGTAATAGATGGTGACCTCGGTTTCGTGGCGCTGGTGTTTGATCATGATCGCCTGCTTGAGCGCGTACATGCAGCAGACGCGCGAACAATAAGGGACGCCGATCGACTTGTCGCGGCTGCCGGCGCACTGCACGTAGGCGATTGAGTTCGGAATCCTGCCGTCGGATGGCCGTAAGACGTGTCCATAGGGTCCGTTCGACGATTGGAGCCGCTCCATCGCCAGCGGGTTCATGACGTTCGGGTAGCGCCCTCCACCGTACTGCTTCTTGGCGTCAATGGGCGTGAGCTTCAAGCCCGTGGCGATGATGACGGTTCGCGCGGACACGGAGAGCTTCTCCGGAAGCTGAGAGAAATCAATGCAATCCTTCGGGCACACCCGGGCGCAGTTTCCATCGAACATGCAGTAGTCCGGATCGAGAACCGCGACCTGAGGAATTGCATTGCCGTGGGGGATGTAAATAGCCGCCCGCGCACCCAGGCC
>CAZGUX010000184.1:0-40855 GCA_964529305.1 uncultured Solibacteraceae bacterium
TGGCGGGTGAACTCCACGATCAGGATGCTGTTCGAGACCGAGATCCCGACCAGCATCACCACTCCCATCAGGGACATCACGTTCAGCGTCGTGTCCGTCGCCACCAGCGTGATCAACACGCCCATCAACGCGGGCGGAACCGCCAGCAGGATCAGAAATGGATCCATGAACGATTTGAACTGCGACACCAGAATCAGGTACAGAAGCAGGACGGCCATCGCCAGCCCGGCGCCAAAGCTCTTGAACGACGCCCGCATGCCCTGGACAAGCCCTCGAAGGGTCACGTTCGTTCCCTCGGGCAGCTTCGTCTTCTCCATGATCCTGTCGATCGCGGAAGCAATCCTGGCAAGGTCCTCGCCCTCGGGCCGCACGTACACGTCCAGAACACGGCGCAATTGATAGTGATCTACCTCCGTCGGCGCCACGGTCCGTCGCGTCGTACTCACCGCATCGAGACGCGTGGGCATCCGCATCTGCGCGCCTCTTAGGGGAATCGCCTTCAGGTCGTCGAGGGTGCGGATCTGAGTCTCCCCGTACTGAACGGCCAACATGTAGTCGAAGCCCGTCTTGGGGTCCATCCAGAAGGTAGGCGCGATCATCGCGTTCGAAGTCAGGGCGGTGATGACGTTTTCCACCACCTCCCGCTGCGCCAGGCCCAACTGGCCCGCCCGCACGCGGTCGACGTCGAGTTGCAGTGAAGGGTAGTCGACGTCCTGGGGGATGTAGGTCTCGGCCACTCCAGGAATTCGGCTGATTTCGGCCGCCAGATTCTGTGCCACCTTGAATCCGCGATCAAGGTTGGAGCCTCCGATCTGCACATCAATGGGCGCCGGCATTCCCATGTTGAGGACCGCATCGACCAGTCCGCCCGCCTGGAAATACGGGGACACGTGAGGCATCTCCTCGGTCAGCTTGCGGCGCATCCGGTTAATGTACTCGTAGCTCCCAATCTCGTGGCCTTCCTTGAGGCTGACCTGCACAGTTGCGGTATGCGTTGCCGCATTGGAGGAATACAGCGCGGAGAAGCCGGGATTCAGCCCGATGTTGGAAACAATAATGCCCAGATCTTTAGGCGCAACAACCTCCCGCACCAGTTTCTCGATGTGGGCCACATCCTGCTCACTGACGGATAGCCTCGTGCCGGACGGCACTTTGACATTCATTACGAATTGGCCCGGGTCGGTTCGTGGGAAGAACGACATGCCCAGTTTGGGTCCCAGCAGCAGGCTGGCCAAAAAGACCGCGGCAAATCCCGCCAGTACCTGGATCGGACGCTCCAATACCTTTCCCACCACCCGGTCGTAGAACTCGAGCAGACCATCGAACCGGGTATTGAACCAGGCATTGAACCCTTGCTTCGGCGAACCCGTGGAGTGGGCGGGCCCTTTGATGAACCGGGCACAAAACAACGGCACTACGGTCATTGCCACGACATAAGAGGCGAGCAGTGCGATCACGACCGCCAACGCGAGAGCGGAGAACAGGAACTTGCTGACACCGTAAAGAAACGTGACCGGAAAAAAGACGACCGCGGTCGTGAGCGTTGCCGCCAGTACAGGCAGTGCCACTTCGCGGCCTCCTTTCTCCGCGGCCGCTTCCGGCTTCTCACCCAGTTCCAGATGGCGGTAGATGTTCTCGAGAACCACGACGGAGTTGTCGATCAAACGGGAAAAAGCCAAAGCCAGCCCGCCCAGGACCATGCTGTTAATGGACCCGCCGCCCAGTCCCAGTGCAAGAAAGGTCGCCAAAGCCGAAAGCGGAATCGAGAAGAATACCGCGATCGTGGCTCGCATGCTCCCCAGAAATACCAGAATCATCAGGGATGTCAGGAACAGGCCGATCGCGCCCTCGTGCAGCAGCGTCTCGATGCCCGTCTTGACGAACACCGACTGATCGAACACGACCCTGCTTTCCAGTTGCTTGGGAACATCTACCAGATTGTTCAAGGCCTCGTGCATGCCATCGACCACGGCGATGGTATTGGTGTCACCGCCTTGCTTCAGGATCGGCAGATAGACGGAGCGCTGCCCGTCCACCCGCACCACGTTGGTCTGGAATTGTTGCGCATCCTTGGCATAGCCGACATCGCCGACCCGAACCGGCGTGAGCCGGTCGAACTTCACTGGCAACTCGTTGATTTCCTCGATCGATCGAAGCTGACTATTGGAGTAGATGTTGTAGTCGGTCCGGCCGATTTGAACGGCCCCCGCGGGCAAGATGAGGTTTGCCAGGTTGATGGAACGCACAAGATCCATCAGGCTCAGTTGATGGGCCTCCAGACGGTACGGATCGGCGTACACCATGATCTGGCGAAGCGCGCCGCCGAAGGGCTGTGGCACGGATGCGCCCTGGACGCCCGCCAACTGATTGCGGATTCGGTACTGAGCAAGATCGCGTAGCCCAATCTCCGTCAGCCCTTGGCCCTGGAAGGTCACCAGGCACACCGGCAGGCTGGACGCGTCGAACTTGAGCACAATCGGAGGCAGCGTCCCCGGCGGCAGTTTCCGGAGATTCGCCATCGCCAGGTTGCTGATACTCGTTACCGCCGAATCGGCATTCGTTCCCGGATGGAAGTACACCTTGATGACACTGACCCCCGTCAGCGAGCGCGATTCGATGTGTTCCACGCCGCTGGCAAGCGTGAAGAACCGCTCAAAGCGGCTCGTGATGTCCACTTCGATCTGCTCGGGAGGCATCCCGGAATAAAAGGTCGCCACCGCCACGACCGGAATGTTCATGGCGGGGAACATGTCGACGGGCATTCGAACGAGGCTGTTGATGCCCACCACCATGGTGATCAGGCAGACGACGAGAATGAAGTACGGGGTCTGAATGGCGAACCGCGACATCAGTAACCTCCCTCCCCCGCGGAATCGTCGAGGACCTTTGGTTTGACGGACTGCCCGTCCGCCAGTTGTCCCCGGGAGCCGACAACGACGAGTTCGCCTTCCTTCACTCCGGACTTGACCTCGGCGAACCTCGCCGTTTCGAGCCCTACGCCGATTTCACGGGTCTCGATCTTCCCGGCGGCCGCCACCACCCTCACCATGCGCCGGTTCTCGTCCAGCGTAATCGCCTGAAGCGGAACCGCGACCACTCCCCGGCTTTCAGCCACGCTCAGCCGGATCTCCGCGTACATCCCCGAAATCAACTTGCGGTCGGCATTGGGGACGTCGACTTCGGTTCGCATGGTGCGGGTCGACGTGTCCACCTGTTCGGCAATGCGCGCCACCCTTCCGCCAAACGCACGATTCACCGAGGGGACGCGAACCTCGACGCCGGAGCCCGGCCGGATGAGGCCCGCCGCCGATTCGGGAACGGGCAAGACCAGCCGCAGCAGACTGTTCTGGGATAGCCGGACCACCGGCATCGCCTGCGTCTGCGACGCGATTCCGGCCTGGATCATGGACCCCGTATCGGCGTATCGCTTGGTGACGACCCCACTGAACGGCGCGACCACCCGGGTATACTGCATCACGGTCTTCAGCTTGTTTTCCTCGGCCATGGCCACGTTGATCTGCTCTTCCGCCGCCGCCAGCGCGGAACGGGCAGCCGCGACCTGCGCCGCCGCCATCAGGTCGCGGCTCTTTGCGTCGTCGATCTCCTGCTGGGCCACCAGTCCGGGTTGGCTGTTGCTCACACTGGCCAGCCGCGTTGCCGTCAGGTGGGCCATCTCATAGGCCGTTTCGGCCCGCTTGATCTCATCCTTGGCTCGTGCCAGGTCGGCGCGGTACCGCTGCACGCCCGCCGCGGCGCGCACCAGGTCGTCCCTCATCTCCGGGACCTCGAGGACGGCAAGCACCTGACCCTGGCTGACAAAGTCCCCCACGTCGACGTAGATTCGCTGAACATACCCGGCGACCTTGGCCATCACCTCCACTTCCTGGTAGGGCGTCAACTCCCCGGTCAACGTGAGTTCGCGCGCCAGGTCGCGGCGTTCCGCCTTGGCGACGGCGACCACTGGCAATTCGGCCGCCGCGGTTTTCTGTACCTGTTCCGAGGCGGGTGTCAGCCACAGCCAGCCCACGCCGGCCGCCACCCCGAGAATCACGAGCAACCACCGTTTCTTCATCTGTGTTTTCATAATAGGGCGCTTGTCGCCTTGCGAAGCGCCTCAAAGCTGAACGAATCGGACCGGCACAGGTCGATAACAATCCTCTCCCTCTCGACTCGCTCCTGAGCGACTCGCAGAATATCGGAAACGAGTTCCGTGGGAATGGAGATCACTCCGTGCACGTCCGCGTAGATGAGATCACCGGGGGCGATCGTCAATCCCAGAACCTCGACGGGAACGCCATAGTCGACCATGTGCACGTACGAATGGGAGACCGTCACATGCCGGCAGAACGCGGGGAATTGCAGGTGCGCCAGGATCGGGATGTTCCGTACCGCGCCGTTCGTCACGACGCCCGCGCAACCCAGGGCGCGAAGAACCTGCGCGTGCACGTCGCTCAACACGCCTCCTTGCCCCGGCGTCTCGTCGACATCCTCGATCACCGCGATTCGGGGGCTCGGCCGCGTCGAAATCAGTTCCCACCAGTCGGCGAGATCGTACTTCGAGTAGCCTTTCATTGGAGGATCCGCGCATTTCACCTTGCTGGTTACGGCATAGCCCAAGATGGCCGGAAATCCTCCGGTGACGCATCGCAGACCCGAATGCGTGAATCCTTCGTTTCGCTGCCGGACGTTCAGCGCTTCGATCGCGTTCGCGATTTTGCAGGTGTCATACAGGAGGAGTTCCTGGCGTTGTGCCTCCGGCAGCATGAGCATGTGCATCTCACTCTACCTGTCCCGGCACTCCTGAACCTATCGAGTCCCCACGGGAAATTGAGGGCCCCGTTCGCTGTACAAGGGGCGTCGGCCTCCCGTTCAATGCCGGGCCAAACTACAGCCCGGAGGGGATAGCCGGAAATCGGCATCCATTGTTACTTTCGAAAGCGGAGGGTCGTCGTTGCCGTGGATGCAGCCAGGCGCGCCGGTTTCAAGACGTATCGTGGTGTTTTCGGCCGATGCGTCGCACGCCGCCGCGGTCAGACGGGTCTGTGGCTGGTGGCGGTACGACGTCGTTTGGGCGCGAGAACTGGAAGCGGCATCGCGGCTCCTGGGCGTACCGGGAGCCGTGGTGCTGATCGCCTGCCAGACCGCGAGCGGCGGCAACTGGGCGGATGCCCTGGACCTCGCAAGGAACTCCCTGGTCCCGTTGATTGTGGTTCTGCCCGAGTTTGACGCGCGGCGCTGGCTCGAACTTCTCCGCGCGGGAGTGGGAGAGGTTCTGTCGGAGCCGCTCACACCGGCCAAGATCGTGAGGGCGCTGGAGAACACGATCGGCTTCGATTCCAGCGGCGTGATCTCGATGGCTCCGTTGATCGAGGCCGGCCGCCGGTTGCTCGGCATCTGACAGCATCCTTCCGGACGAGGGCGCAATACAATCAGAACTAAGCTCTCATGTCTTCTCGTTTCACCCGGCCCATTCTGCGCGGTATCCGTCTTGTCGTGATCGTGGGCTTCGGCGGGCTATTGGCCCTTCTCGTGTTCCTCGGCGCCTATTCGGCGGACTCGCTGCGCCGGGTGGAAACCCTCGATACCCGCAGCAGCCGGCAGTACGTCGCGCGGAGCGACCGCCTGGAGGCGACTCGCCAGTCCGCATACGCGGCGAACAGCGCAGTCCGGAACTATCTGCTCGATCCCGACACCCGGTCACTGGAGTTGCACCGTGAAGAGGCGGTCCGATTCTGGAATCAAGCCATGGCCTCTCTAGCCGCCTATCGTCTGCTCAGCGCCTCCGATCGTAAACCCATCCTCGATCGGCTGGCCGCCGATTTCAGCGAATACTGGAAGGACGCTTCCACCGGTCTGGCTTACGATGAAGTCCAGCGGCGGCGGCGCGGATTCGATTTGCTTGCGTCGAAACTGGGACCTCTGCGCGACCGCTTCCTCACCACGCTCGACGAGATCCGGACGGAAGACCAGAAGGAACTCCGCGGCACCATCGAACGCTCGTCGGGGATCCTCGCACTCCTTCAGCTTCGCCTGCGCGGCGCCATCGCCGTCACGTTGTTGCTGGGCTTTATCCTTGCCGGGATCACGGTCTACTATCTGATTCGACTCGAGAACGCGGCCCAGTCCCGCTATGAAATGTCCCTCCAGGCGCAGTCGCAGCTCGAGAGGCTTTCTCAGAAGCTGCTGAATGTCCAGGAAGATGAGAGACGCAATCTGGCGCGCGAACTGCACGACGAAGTAGGCCAGTCGCTGGGAGCTCTGCTGGTCGATATCGGACAGGTCCAGAACTCGGCGACTCCCGGAGAAGCACGGCCGCATCTCGAGGCGGCGCGCCGCCTGGCCGAATCGACGCTGGCTTCGATTCGCAATCTGATTCTGCTGCTCAGACCCTCCATGCTCGACGACCTGGGCCTGATCCCCGCGCTCAACTGGCAAGCCCGGGAGACCACTCGGCGGACGGGAATCGATGTGAGAATTATTGCCGGCGAAGCCGACATGGAATTGCCGGACAGTCATCGCACCACCGTGTATCGCGTGGTTCAGGAGGCGCTCCAGAACGCCGCCCGGCACTCCGGCGCCAGCCAGGTAAAGGTGATGGTCCGCCGGGACGCGGAACGTCTGCTGATCGCGGTGCAGGACAACGGCAAGGGATTCGACGCGCGTTCCACGCGCGGCCTGGGTTTGCTGGGAATGCAGGAGCGCGTGGCAAACGTCAACGGGTCATTTCACGTCGAATCCGAACCCGGGCGGGGCGCCGTCCTGCAGATCGCACTTCCGCTTCATTCTCCGGATCGCGAGCCCGCGGGGGTGCGAACGTGACAACCCGTATTCTTCTGGCGGACGATCACACGGTCATGCGGTCCGGGTTGCGGTTGCTCCTCGAGCGCGAGAAGGACTTCGAGGTCGTCGGCGAAGGGAGCGACGGCCGGGAAGCGGTGGCGCTGGCGGCCAGCCTCCGCCCCGATGTCGTCGTGCTCGACATCGCCATGCCCAATCTGAACGGGATCGAGGCGACACGGCAGATCACCGCCCTCGAACCCAAGATCGCCGTCGTGATCCTGAGCATGCATTCCGACGAGAGCTACGTCATTCGGGCCCTCAAGTCCGGGGCCAAGGCTTACCTGTTGAAGGACTCGGCCGAGGCGGACCTGATCCGGGCGGTGCGCGCCGTGCGCGAGGGGACTTCGTTCTTCAGCCCGTCCGTCAGCCGCATGCTGCTCGATGACTTCGTTCGCCAGTTGCAGCAGCGGGGCGCCGAGGACAGCTACGAACTGCTGACCGGCCGCGAGCGCGAAGTCCTGCAACTGGTGGCCGAAGGCAAAGCGAATAAGGAAATCGCGGCCATGCTCAACGTCAGCCTCTACACGGTCGAGACTCATCGCACCCACATCCTGCAAAAGCTGAACCTGCACAGTGTGCCCGAACTGATCCTCTACGCGGTCCGCAAGGGCATCATCTCCTGATTGCCGCTGCGCGCGGCGCCTGAATGCCATACAATTGCCTTCGAGCGTACGGCATTTCATGAAGATCACCAAGGTAAAGTCCCACGTAATGGGTGTCCCTGGCCCGGGACGCCACGCACCCTCGCGCAACTGGATCTTTGTCCGCGTGGAGACGGACGCGGGTATCCACGGCACCGGCGAGGCGACCACGGAATATCACGAGATGGCGGTGGCCGCGATGATCGATCACCACTTCGCACCGCTGCTGGTGGGCCAGGACCCGACCCGCGTCAACTCTCTATGGCAGCAGATGCAGCGGCTCTTCTGGTGGCGCGAAGGCGTGGTGGCCTCCAGCGCCGCCAGCGGCATCGAGCAGGCGCTTTGGGACATTACCGGCAAAGCCTACGGCCAGCCCGTGTACAAACTTCTCGGCGGCGCTGTCAGGGATCGCGTTCGGCTGTATGCGCGCGGCGACCTTGGCCTGGAGACGCTGGGCGCCGAACTCGACGCGGCCATGCGCGAGGGCTTTACGGCGTTCAAGTGGGGCAACGGTCCTTCGATCAAGCCATTTGACATGGGCAAGCAGGCCGACGCCGCCCTCGACCTCTACCGTCAACTGCGCAAGCAGGCCGGGCCTTCGGTCGACTTGATGATCGACTGCGCCGGCGTCTACAGTCTCGAAACCGCGCACCGCCTGATTCGGGGGCTCGAGCCGCTGGATATGTTGTTTGTGGAAGAACCGGTGAATGCCGATACGCCTCGCAGCCTGCTGGAACTCCGGAAGGCGTTTCCTGGAATTCGCATCGCGGCGGGAGAGCGGCGCATGACCCGCTGGGGCGTCCGCGAGTGGCTGGAGCAAAGCGCCGTGAACGTCGTGCAGACCGACATCTCTCACTGCGGCGGAATCGGAGAAATGGTCCGCATTGCGGCCTGCTGCGAGGTCTACAACACGGTAGTCGCGCCGCACAACCCGTACGGACCCGTGGCCCTGGCAGCCAACACCCACGCCTGTGCCGTGATTCCCAACTTCATGATCCTCGAGCACTGCCGCCTCCGGCCCTGGTTCAACGAGGTGCAGAAGTTCGGCATCCGGGTGGAGGACGGACGCGCCGCCCTACCCGATCGGCCCGGGCTTGGAGTGGAACTCGATTGGGACTATGTGGCGCGGCACCCCTACCAGCATCTGCCCCTGCGCGGCTTTACCGACCGCGATGGCGGCATGCCGCTGATCTGAGGACACGGATGCGCGGGCCGTACGTCAGCCCGCTTCCGCCAGACCCCGGCGGTACCAGGAAAAGTACAGGGCCACGGCGAAGACGCCCGCAATCAGCCCGCACCACGCCACGCTCGTCCATTGGTGCAGGACCACAAAGACCGGCCCCAGATAGAGCGCGATCAGAAACGGCAGGCCCAGGCACACGTTGCCTAGATCGCGCCACGGCGAGGCCGCCGTCGAGGCCGCTCCCCATGCGCCCCAAACACCGGTCTGCCGGTGAAAGGAAGCCAACGACTCAGTCCCGTCTGCTTCGGTCGCCAGAGAGGTGACCACCGTCACCGCGCCCACCAGGACCACGATCACCGGAAAGCTGACGTACAAGGGAAGGGCGCCGGACCAGAACACCTCGACGAGGACCTGGACCAACGAGAGCGCCATGCCGGCGAAGGCGCCGCAGGCATATCCCCAGCCATTGATCCTCCACCAGTACCAGCGCAGGACGTTCGGCGCCAGCACTCCCGCTCCCAGCGTGCCCATGATCCACAGGAACATCAGGTTGATCGAGTGGGCAAAGAAGGAAATCGCCAGACCCGCGCCCACCAGCAAGGTGGAGGCGGCATAGCTTGCTTTCACCAGACGCCGGTCGTCGGCGGCCGGGTTGATGTATCGCTTGTACACATCTTTAACCAGGTACGAGGCGCCGGCGTTCACGTTGGAGCTGAAGGTGGCGAGAAACCCGGAAAGGAGCGCGGCAATCGCCAACCCGGTGGCGCCCCGGGGCAGGTAGTGGGCGAGCACCAGGGGCAGCGCCCGTTCGGGATCGCGCGTCAGCATCTCACGGACATCGCTGCCCGAAGCGAGCAGCGCCAGAACCGCCACGGCCATCGCCATCGGCCAGCGGATGGTGTGGATGACCCCCCACAGCGCCCCCAACTTCTGCGCGTCGCGCGCATCGCGCGCGGCCAGGAACCGCTGGAAGTCGAACAGCTGCTCCGGTCCGCTCAGACACAGAAACACGCCCTTGGTCACGTACACCAGAACCAGCAGTCCGAACCAATGGTAGCTGGGGTCGGCCACGTCGTTTGCCTGCCAGGTGGGCGTCAGCGACCACCATTGGGACGAGACCTGGAGCCTCGCGGCATCGAAGTTTGCGTAGCCCAGGTAGCAGACCAGCAGTGCGCCGGCGCTGAGGATCACGGTCTGCATCACCTCCACCAGGATCATCCCCTGGAAACCGCCGACGATAACATAGACCCCCGTCAACGCCACGATGACGGACGCGGCTACCTGGGGATTCACATCCACGAACACACTGATGAACTTCCCCATGCCCACGGCGGCAAACGCAAGAAAGGCAGTCACAGTGAGAACCGCATACACGGTGTACGCCAACCGTGCAGCGTCTCCGCCCCTGCCCCCACCGAACCGGAACACCATCCACTCCGATCCGGTCATCACGCCGCTACGGCGGATCCACCGTCCCATGTAGGCTGCGTAGAATACCGAGATCACGAAACCCCAGATCCACTGCACCCACATGCCCCGCAGCCCCAGCACCACAAACAGGCTGACGATCCACATGGTCCCGGTGATGTCGAAGTAGGAGGAACTCCCGGACATCGCCAGCGCCCACCAGGGCAGCCGACGCTCCCCGAGAAAGTAGGAATCGACGCCTCTTGCGGCGCGGCGCTTGACCGCCACTCCGACGGACACGATGGCGATCAGGTAGGCAACGACGACCCCGAGATCGAGGACGCTAAGTTTCACTTGGGGAACCCGAGCCCTCAGTATAGAGGTCTCGGAGGGGAACCACCAGGAGGGCATAACACCACTGCCCCGGCTCGCACCAAGTCATCATCTGAACGTTTTGCGGCCCGTGAGGGCCGGATTTCAGCCGATGTGGGGTGGTTCGGCCGACTTTTGCCTCCGAATCACCATGAAAATCAGCACTCCCACTACAACTACCAGGCCGCCGCCCAGCAGGATCAAATCAGTCGGCATCGGGGCCTCCTCGCGACTGATGCTAGTCGACTTGGGTCCGGAAGTCAACAGAATATTGTTACAAGGTTACAAGGAGGCGAAAAGACCTCAGTAACGCCCGAATTCGTAGGCGGCGTCCAGCATCGCCTCGATGTTCTCCGGCGGCACGTTCGCCATCACGTTGTGGACCTGATTCCAGACATAGCCGCCTCCGGGCATGAAGATCTCCAGGCGCCGGCGGACGTCGTCCCGGACCTCCCGCGGCGTCCCCGAGGCGAGAATATGCTGGGTGTCGCAACCGCCGCCCCAGAACGTGAGGTCCCGCCCGAATTCCCGTTTGAGCCGCTCCGGTTCCATGTTTCGTGCGCTGGTCTGGACCGGGTTCAAAATCTCGACGCCGGCGTCGATCAGGTCGGGAATCAGAGGATAAATGCCGCCACAGCAGTGCAGAAACAGGTGGGCGCCGCTCTGTTCCCGGGCGTACTGATAAATGCGCTTGTGGCGGGGCAGGAAGAGTTCGCGGTACATCGGCCGCGACATCTGCGGCCCGCTTTGCATGCCCAGGTCGTCGCCCACGACCAGAACCTGCACGTACCCTCGCACCGTGGGGAGCACGCGCCGGAGGGTCTCCAGGTGGAGTTCCGTCAGGCGGTCCAGGAAGTAGGCCAATTTGGTCTTCTCGGAAGCCATGTAGAGGTAGAGGTTCTCCATGCCGAAGAGAAACTGGCTCCACTCGAACAGGCTGCAGCCGACCGACAGGGAGATGGCCCAGTCCGTCGTTTCGTAGAGGGTGCGGGCCTGATGGCCGATGGCTTCGAGACGTTCGGTGGTCAGCGGTTCGTCATAGGGCGGCGCCGGAAGGGCGGCCCAGGTCACCCGGCTCATCTGCCCGGCCAAGGGCTCGAAGTGGTCCAGACTCTCCGGACCCGCCAAGGGCCAATGGCATTGGTCGATATACAGGGCGGACAGCGGCATCTTGCCGATGGCAAGACCGGCGGAGTCGCGGACCACGAGCGCGCCGCCTTCGCGCTCCGGCCGGAACCAGCCCGGCGTCTGCGCCGCGGAACCATCAGGCAGGGTCCACGGCTGCAAAGTCTCGGAGGCCGTGAACGCGCGCCCCAGGTCAATCACATCGACATGGAACCGGTCCAGGTACCACGAATCCGGCTGGGCAAGTTGCTGGATCAGGTCATACAGGAAGGTGGGCGGACCCGGGATGTTCAAGTGAGCCTTGAGCCGGTTATAAGCGATGGCCATGATGCCGGTCGAGCGCATCGAGCCCTGATCGATGGGCACACGATCGGGCTCTTTGTGAGCGATGGCGGCCAGAACGCGTTCGCGTCGAGTCATCCGCTCCTATCATAGAGATCCCTTCGGTGGATCTCGACCCCGGGGAGTCGTGGCTCGGGCGTGCGGCCGGTTCGGACCGAGATTGACTGCCGAGGGAAGCCCAGGAACTTGCGTTCCCAGACCCTCCACGTTCCGCTCTGGCGGCATTCACCTTCAATCGCAGATGCTTCTCGATCCAGCCTTGAATCGAAGTCCGTGTCCGTCCGCCGCCTCACTGCCTCCGTAGATGTACACGAACCGCACTCTCCCCAACTTGGTTCCAAAACGCGGCTTTGAAGAAATTGCAGCCCCGGGGCTGAGAAACAACCCACGGGATCAACGCCCGCGCCTCGGAGCAAGCCGCACAGTCGAAATGAACAGACACCGCGTGTCTGGACTACGAATCGACCCGTCGAAAGGTCTTACGTTAGCTTCTCCCGGTAAGCGCCGGTCGGAGGCCGGCGCCACATGTCGCTGTGCAATTGACCGTCGAGGGCGGGGTCTGATACCTTCAACTTTCCCCTCATGAGCATCTACGAAACCCTTGGCGTGCGGCGCATTATCAATGCGCGCAGTTTCTCCACAAAGTGCGGGGGCGGCGTCCTGCCGCCCCTGGTGATGGAGTCCATGCGGCAGGCCAGCGAGGCCTGCGTTCGCATCTCGGACCTGCAGGAGGCGGCCAGCCGGATCATCGCCGAGGCCACCGGAGCCCAGGCGGGAATCGTGACCAGCGGAGCGGCCGCCGCGCTGACGCTGGGAACGGCGGCGTGCCTGACCGGCCTCGACGTCAACCGCATGAATCGCCTTCCCGACACCGACCGCATGCCGAACGAGATCATCGTCCACCGCACGCACCGCAACGATTACGATCACGCCTTGCGCGCGGCGGGCGCGCGGTTCGTCGAGGTCGGCTACTACTACTACACGTTTGACTATGAAGTCGAGAGCGCGATCACGGAGAAGACCGCTGCCCTGTTCTATCAGGCCGGCGTGCCGGCGGGGGCGATTCCGTTCGAGGCGTTCGTCCGGATTGCGCGCAAGCACTCGTTGCCCGTGATTGTCGACGCCGCGGCCGAACTGCCGCCGGCGTCGAACCTGCGGTACTTCAGCGAAGCCGGGGCTGACATTGTCGCCTACAGCGGAGGCAAGCATCTGCGCGGACCCCAGGCGAGCGGAATCCTGTGCGGGAGGGCCGACCTGATTCTGTCGGCGGCCCTGCAGCACCAGGACATGGACGTCTTCCCGGAGTCGTGGCCGCTGCGGCAGTTGATCGCGGAGGGCAAGGTGCTGGGCCCGCCTCATCACGGCATCGGCCGTGGATACAAGGCGGGGAAAGAGGAGATTGTCGGGCTTCTGACGGCGATTCAACTCTACAAGACGCGCGATTTCGCGGTGGAACTGGCCGGGTGGCGGAACGACATGGAGACCGTGGCCAGAGCCGCGAGCGGGTTCCCGGGAGTCACGGCTCGCGTCACGCTGCTCCAGCCGGGCGGCAAGGAGGTGCCGAACGCCGTCGTTTCCATCGACGCCTCGGTGGCGGGCAAGTCCGCCAATGACGTGATTATCGCACTCGAAGAAGGCGACCCACCGATCTGTGTCTCCGAGACCCAGGCCTGCGACGGATTGGTCGTGTTCAAACCCGAGGCTCTGCAACCGGGCGAGGCGGAAATCGTCGCGCAGCGGCTGAGCGCCGTCCTGAGCTGAACTTGACTTACGGGCCGAAACGTTGATACTGGTGAACCCATGGCAGATTCACGACGAAAGCTTTTGAAGAGTGCGGCGGGTCTCGGAGCCGGGGGTGCGATGGCCGCCATGGCGGCCGCCGCGGCGGCTCCGGACATCAAGAAAATGAAGGCGCAGGGTGGCGTCCGGCTGGGCCACCTGTTCTTCAGTTCCGGCCTGACGGGCGTCCGGCCGGAGGCGCGCAAAGATCCGCTGGCCTTCGGCGGCGACATCAAAGAACAGACCCACACCATCCTGAAGGCGCACAAGGCGAACCTGGAGGCGCTGGGTTCGTCTCTCGACAATGTCCTGAAGGTGACGGCCTACCTGGCCGATGTCAAGACGGAGAAGGGTGCGTTCAACGAAGCCTACGCGCAATACTTCCCCAGCAACCCACCGGCCCGTACGGCACTCGGGGCGGAGTTCCCCGATACGGCAACCCGAGTGGAAATTGAGCTGGTGGCCTGGATTCCCGACAAGGGGTAGGCGCGGGCCGGGGCCGCAACGAGAGCTGTTGTGTTACCGGCGTACCGAAACCTATCGGCCCATGAGGAGCCGGCCGGGGGCCGGCTGCGAGCCAGGGGGCCCGCCCCACGAAAGTGCGCGCGGTCAGGGGTGTGCCTCGAACCACCCCGTCACCCGCCTGACGTACTCGGAGGGCGTGCGCGCCAGGATCTGCACGTGCCGGGCTCCCTCCACTTCCCACAAGTCCGTCGATTCCGGATTGGCGGCCCGCAGCGCTCGTGAGTGGGCGATCTCGATGTTCGTGTCGGCCGTGCCATGGATCAGGAGTACGGGCACGCCGGTGTGCCGGATGGACTCTTCGGGCGAAGCCAGAGAGAAGTCGATTCCGTAACGCCATTGGGAATACCACAGTGCGGGCTCGACCAGCGGCCAGAAGACGCGACGCCAGGGGCGCGGAACGCCCACGATGCCGCCAATCCGGTCATAGGCGATGTCGTGGAACGTGCAGAAGGGGCTCTCGGCAACCACCGCACGAAACCGCGGTTCGCGCTCGAGGGACTGAATCAGGATTGCCGCGCCCAGGGAGTGGCCGAGACCATAGAGGGCCCTGGGCGGATTCTCGCGATAGAGCCAGTCCACCCAACGGTGGACATCGTCGCGCTCCCGCAGTCCGTAGGTGACCAGGTCGCCTCCGCTGACACCGTGACCCCGGCTGTCCGGCGCCAGAACCGAGTATCCCCGGTCCAGCAGATAGCCGACATGGCCCATCTCGCCGCTGCGCGTGTCGGCGACGCCGTGCAGAAGAATGACGACAGCTCCATTCGGAGCACACGGCGAGAACCACCAACCGCGCAGCACGATCCCGTCGGCGGCCCGCACTTCGGCGTTCCGCCAGGCGCCACCGGCCTGGGACGCTATGCGGGCGGCCACGGCCGGGGGTGTCTCTCTCCGGAAGGGCGGCAGGATTCGCAATGCGCCCTCTGTCAAGGCGACCGGGGCGTAGATTCCGCCCAGCAGGATTCCGGTAAGCACCGCGAGCCAGCGCCGCTTCCAGGGGGTGAAGGGTAATTTCATGCTGGGTCGTCTTCCTACAGATACGAGGCTCAGGTCTCGCGGGTTCACTCGTTGCGCGAATTCCGCCTGGTTTGAGCGCGATTAGCTCAATCCCCACTTGATGCGCGTGTAGGCGATGCGGAACCCGTGGCGCTCGGCGTTGCGCTGGGAAGCGCTTCCGGGTTCGGCGCAGATCATGGCGAGATCGCAGCCGGCGGAGAGGGCGTATTGAAGCCGGCTGTGAAGCAAGGCGCGCTGCGCGCCCATGCGCCGCCAGCGCGGCACCGTGCTGGCGCCGGCCAGCAGGGCGACTCCTTGGTGGATACAGAGGGCGCCAGTCGCGACAGGCCGCCCATCTAACTCGGCGAGAAACGAGAGCGGGTCGCGCGCTGCCGCGGCCACCCGCATCAAGTCGGAGATCTCGTCGGCGAGGTCAGCGGTCTCGCTCCAGCCTTCGACCGCCGTTTGCACCCAGAGATCGCTCTCCTCCAGGCCAACCCGCCGGACGCGGACCGGTCCGCCGGCAGTCTCCGGCATTGCGTACGAAGCGAGGGGGAGGAACATCACACTCGTGAGTTCGACGGGCCGGTACCCCCTGGAGGTGAGCAGTCCCAGCAGCGACTTATCCGACAAGGGACTCACTTCGTGGAACGTGGGCGCGGCTCGCGATGTGAAGAACTCTTCGATGGCGTCCATGTCCCCGGTGGATGGTGTGACGAAAAGACCGAGCCCGAAGGTCTGCGTACAGGGCGAGCGCGGGCCGTCGTAGAATACGTAGGCTCCCGCCACCTCGATAAAGGCAGCGCCGGCGTCAGGCATCAGCGCCGCTCTCGATTCGACGAAACGGGCGTTCGCGGCCGCCTCGGCCCGTTCCAGGCGTTGAGACAGCGTCCGATCGACGAGGATTCTCGGGGGCATCGCGTTTCCAGTCAACCATCTGACGCGGTGAGGTTCAGCGTGTGAAATCGGCCTCCCGCACGAGTCTCCGCACCTCGCCCTGCATGGTCGTGACCCAAAGCTCTCCCGGCTTGCGCTCATAGACCCGAGGATAGGCAAGGCTCTTCTTCGGCTCTCTCGCGATGACCACCGGCTTGGACCATGTCTTTCCATCGTCGCTCGAGAACGCCATGGAAAGTTCTCCACGATGGGCCCACACTTCCTTCGAATAGGCTTGCCCGCCGGGACGCCGCGGCAGCGTCTGTCCTTCCGGTTGCGGCCGATTCCAGAACAGGACCAGGCGTCCACTGTGGAGGCGCTTGACCAGGCCCGGCGCCGTGCTTGCCTCGATGCCACTCGGCCGGAATTCGGTCCATAGCAACCCGTCGTCGGTGGAGAACGCCTCCCAAAAGCGGTCGAGGCTCGTGCGGATGAGCAGCCAGACCCGGCCGTCTTTCAGTTGAGCGACCGTAGGCTCGATAGCGCCCTCGTGATGCCCGGTCCCACCCAGATCGAGGATGTTGCTGCCCTGCCAGGTCTTGCCGTCGTCCCCGGAGACATAGGTCTGGATGAAGTGCCGCGGGTACTGCGGAATCATGTTCTGGGCGGTGACGACGATCTTGCCGCCCTTCGTCTGAATCATGTCGTGCACATCCCCGCAGTAGCCTCGCTGGATCATCTGGATGTCGGACCACGTTTTGCCGTCATCGGTACTGCGAGCGGCCCAGACATCGGCGCGGACATCGTCCGCTTGTCTGCGGAGCGCGTTGTCCCAACCCCACTTGAACGTATTCATGTCAATGAAGACGGCGACGATCGTGCCGGCGCTGGTTCGAATCAGCGTACGCTCATTGCTGATCTTCAGGTTCTTGCCGGCGGGAAACATCGGCCGGGACTCCCAGGTGGTTCCTCCGTCCTTACTGACCAAGACGGATGCGTCCTCGATAGTGAGGATCGCTCCATCGGACCGGGAAACGAAGGGGCCCATCTTGTTGCTGGGGAGGGGCTGTGTCTTGGGATGGTACCAGCGCGCGGCGGTTTGCGCGAACGCGAGGGAAGCAAACAGAAGGAAGCTGACGAATCGGTGCATGGAAGTTGCCCTGGACAATATAATCTACTACGTCGCCTTATGAGAACAATCGTGATGTGGCTGGCAACCGCCGGAACCCTGGCTCTGGCACAGCCCACTATCCTTCAGACGCCGGAAGGTATCCGCTACGGACGCCTGGGAGCCAAGCCGGCGCGGCCCGGACCCCTGCTCGTCGTGTTCGCGAACTCCATCGAAGGGACGCTCACCCGCCCCTACAACGACGTCGGCACATTTCTCGCGGAGCACGGCTTCGTGCAGGTGTCGCTGGATCTGCCCAGCCACGGCAAAGATCAGGCGCCGGACGTGAAGAACCAACTCCGCTCCTGGCGGGATCGCCTGGAGAAGGGCGAGGATTTCATCACTCCGTTTTTGACACGCGTTTCAAAAGTGGTTGACCACCTGGTCGCGGACGGGTATGCCGACCCCACACGCATCTACGTGGCCGGCACGTCGCGCGGCGGGTTCATGGCGATCCGCTACACGGCACACGACCCAAGAGTCCGGGCGACGGCCGCCTTTGGGCCGGTGACCGACCTGGTCGCGCTGCGCGAATTCGAAGGAATGGAGTATCACCCCGGGACGCATTCGCTGGCACTCGCGCGACTGGCGGAGAAACTTCGCGACCGCCCGATCTGGGTCTGGATGGGGACCACCGATCACCGCGTGAATACGAGATTTGCGATAGACTTCGTCATGCGGGTAGTCGAGGACGCCGAGGCTGCTGGTGTTGCCCCACGAATCGAGTTGCACCTCCATCCAAGCGAAGGCCACCGCACGGGTTCGCACTCACACCGGGAGGCCGCCGACTGGTTCCTGAAGCAGTGACCCAACGGAACCGCGGCCGCGAGGCGCCCAGCAAAGACCATCATGAAAATCACAGACGTCAGAACCGCACTTCTTACAGGTCCTTCCACCAACGACTCATTCCTCACGGAATGCCGGAAGCGGCGCAGCGCTGCTTTCATCGAGATCCACACCGATACGGAGCACACCGGCATCGGAGAGACTTACATCGGTTACTTCTATCCGGAGATCGTTCCGGGAATTGTCGAGTTCTTCAAACCGATCCTGGTCGGCCAGGACGTCTCGAACATCGCTGAGTTGTGGCGTCGCATGTATCACTGCGCGCAGTTCTGGGCCCGGGTCGGACTGGGCGTGTCCGTGATCAACGGGATCGAGGCGGCGCTGTGGGATCTGAAAGGAAAACTCCTGGGCGTCCCGGTGTACGAACTGCTGGGAGGACGCAAGCACGACCGCCTGTTCTGCTACGCGACCGGAGGCCCCAGCAACTACCCGAAGGAACGGCTGGCGGCCAAGATCGAGTTCTATCAGTCGCTGGGCTTCAAGGCGGCCAAGATCGGCGTGGGCAGTTACGAAGCCGGCCGGGACCACGTGCAGGCATCCACACCGCGAGAGGCGGCCGATTTTGAAGCGGTCAAACTGGAGTTCGTGCGGAGCCGTTTCGGCAAGGAGTTCACGCTGTGCCTGGACGGCCACATGGGCAACAGCCCCTCGAACACGTGGGACCTGCCGATTGCCCTGGAAGTGTGCCGCGCCATCGAGCCCTTCGGACTGTTCTTCTTCGAAGAGCCGCTGCATTACACCGACCCGTGGGGATACGCCGAACTCGCGCGCAGCACGAGCATCCCGATCGCCGGCGGGGAATGTCTGACCGCCGCCTACGAGTGGCGCATCTTCGTGGAGCGCGATTGCTTTGATATCGGGCAGCCGGACGCGTCGTTCACCGGAGGCCTGGGCGAGTTCATGAAAGTCGCCGCCATGCTCGAGTCCCGCGGGAAGAAAGTGGCCACGCACGCCTGGGGCGCGGGAGGCAGCCTGATGCAGAATCTCCATTGCGGCTTCGCGTGCGCCAACACCGTGATCCTGGAGATCGCGCCGGCGTATGCGGGTCTGCATTCCGAAGTCGTCCAGGATTCCTTTGTGATGAAGGACGGCTACGTCTATCCGCCCGAGAAGCCGGGGCTCGGCATCGTGCTGACCGATGAGATCAAGAACCGGTACCCGTTCCAGCCGGGCAGCGGCGAGTTCAACAGCGTGCCGGGGAAGATCCTGGTCGATTGACTCCGGCCGCAAGGGTAGAATGGTAGATGGAAGTTCTACCATGGGGTTAAATATCAAGAGTCCGGAAGCGGAGCACCTGATTCGCGAGCTTGCCCAGGTTACGGGCGAATCGCTGACGCAGGCGGTCACGGTCGCCGTCAAAGAACGACTCGAGAGGGAGACTCGGGGCCGGTCTCGCAAAGGATTGGCGGCCGAGTTGCGGGCCACGGCGCTCCGTTGCGCGGCCGGGATCAAGCGGCCCCTTCACTCGAGGGACCACGGCAAGCTGCTCTACGATGAGCGAGGCTTGCCGCGATGATCGTAGATTGTTCAGCCCTGCTCGCGATACTCCTCAACGAACGGGAGGCCGGGACGTTCCTGCGGGCGCTGGAAGAACACGAGATGTGCCGGATGTCGGCGGTCAACTTTGTGGAGGCGGCCATCGTTCTGGATAGCCGGGCCACCGTTCAGGCCAGAAATGAGTTCGATTACTTTGTGCGTCAAGCGGGGATCCACATCGAACCGGTAACCGCAAGCCAGGCGACCCTCGCTCGACAGGCTTACCGGGATTACGGCAAAGGACGCCATCCGGCGGGTCTCAACCTCGGCGACTGCTTTGCCTACGCTCTGGCAAAAGAGCTTGACGAGCCGTTGCTGTTCAAGGGAAACGATTTCGCAAAAACCGATATCCGCCGAGCGTGAGCGGCGGAACTCGCCGTCAACAAATACTCAACCATGAAACTACTCGTCAGCAGCATTGCCGCGATGCCGGGTGTCGAAGCCCGGCTGAAATCGCTGGGCGTCGAACTGGTGACCGTGCCGCCCGATCCCAAGGAAGCACCGCTCTCCGCGGACCTCCTGGAGCGGGCCAACTATCTCTTTGTCGAGCTTCCACCCAACAACATCCGGGAGACGAAGCAGCTCGAATGGGTGCAGGTTTGCTCGGCCGGCTATTCCCAGTTGTTCGATCTGGGCCTGCCCGAGCGTGGGGTGCGCGCCACCAACGGCCTGGGAAACTTCGACATTCCCATCGCGGAGTGGAACGTGGCGATGATGATCAACCTGGCACGCGATTTGCGGTCGATGATCCGCAATCAGGAGCACGGCATCTGGGACCGCCCGGCGCAGTTCCAGAAAGAGATTCGCGGCGCGACGGTGGGACTCTGGGGCTACGGGGGCATCGGGCGGGAAACCGCGCGGTTGGTCCGGAACATGGGGCTGACGGTGCACGTGCTCTCCCGCCGCGGAGTCCAGAAGCGGACCAACATCTATTGCGTGCCCGGCACCGGCGACCCGGAAGGCGTGCTGCCCGACAAAGTGTTCACGGCCGGCCAGGAACTGGAGTTTCTCCGCGGCCTGGACTTTCTGGTCCTGACGATGCCCATCACCAAAACGACAAAGGGGATCATCGGCGAGAAGGAGCTGCGCGCCCTGCCGCGGACGGCCTACCTGTTGAATCCAGCCAGGGGGCCGCTGGTGGAAGAGGGCGCGCTGCTGCGGGCACTGCGCGAAGGATGGATTGCCGGCGCCGCGCTGGACACGCACTACCACTACCCCATGCCGGCGGACCATCCGTTGTGGCGTTTCCCCAACGTCATCATGACGCCCCACATTTCGGGTTCCGCCCTGAGTCCGCGCTTTCCGGAGAGGGCGTGGGATATTTGCATTCAAAACGCCGGCCTGCTGCTCGGCGGCAAGGCGCTGTTGAACGAACTAACGCCGGAACAACTGAGAGGAGATTGACGGTGCGGGACTATGTACTATTGGCGGCCTGTGCCGTATCGTTTGCCCAAACCGTCGACGTCGGCAGGGACCTGCAGTTGTTCCTGGACGATCGAATCGTCGAAAGCCAGGATCGCGTGCAGGCTGTGCTGCACAGCCCGCGGCCGGCCGAAGTCGTGATCCGTCTCGACAGACCTTACGAGGACGACACCCTGTACGATCCGACGGCGATCAAAGAAGGTGACCGGTACCGGATGTGGTACCGGGCCAATTTCAACGGCGCGCCATCGTACACCGGCTACGCGGAAAGCGTGGACGGAGTGCGGTGGACAAAGCCCAACCTCGGCATCATTCCGATTTCAGGATCGACGGCTAACAATGTCGTGTGGCCGCCTCCCGGCAAGCCCGGCAGCACCGTCTCCATATTCAAGGATGCCAATCCGGCGGCGCGTCCCGACGAACTCTACAAAGGTACAGCGCTGGTCAACCGCCTGGCGAACGGCCGGGCCGGGCTCTACGGAATCCTGTCGCCGGACGGCCTGCACTGGCGCCTGGCCCAACCGGAGCCGATCCTGGTCGCGCCCGCCGACGACCCGATGTTCGACTCACACAATATCGTGTTGTGGGATGCGGCCCGGCGCCGCTACGCCATCTATGCCCGCGGTTGGAAGCGGCACAAGGTGCGCGATGTCCGGCTGTTCACGTCGACCGACTTTCGCCATTGGTCGGAGCCCACGTTCCTGGACTTTGGCGACGCGCCCGTCGAGCATCTCTACAAGAACGCCGCAACGCCGTACTACCGGCGCCCCGACCTGATTCTGTTGTTCCCGAAACGATATGTCCCCAACCGCCGTCATGCGTCCGTCAACTGGCCTTTAGACGGGGTCTCCGATGTGGTCTTCGCGTTCAGCTACGATGGGCTCCGCTTCGATCGCCGCTACATGGAGGCCTTCATCCGTCCCGGCCCGGACGAACACAACTGGCACGAACGGGCCGTCGAGGCCGGGCCGGCGCTGGCGCCGACGGGCGTTGGAGAGATGTCCCTCTACTACGTGGAGCACTACCGGACGCCCGAAGTCCAGATCCGCCGAGGCGTTCTGCGCGAAGACGGATTCGTCTCCCTGAAGGCTCCCTATCGCGGAGGCAGCGTGCGAACGAAGACGATTCGTTTCACCGGGTCGCGCCTGGTGTTGAACTACTCGACCTCCGCGGCCGGGTCGATTCGAATTGCCATCGAGGATGCAGCCGGCCAGCCGATTGGCGGGTTCCGAGCGGACGACTGCCCGGAGATCTTCGGCGACGACGTCAACCATACCGTTCGTTGGAAGAATGGCCCGGACGTTGCCGCGCTTGCCGGCAGGCCCGTCCGCCTGCGCTTCGAGATGAAAGACGCGGATTTGTACTCCTTTCGCTTCGACTAAACCGCACGGCTGGTGCCGAGGTAGTTGCCATATCCCACGATAACGGTTGAGGCGACCAGCACAAGGAGGCTCAGCGCCAGCAGCGTTTTTGTGCGCCTACTGGCTCCCCTCCACTCCTTGAGCGCGATGCCCCAGAGGGTGCTGAAGATGATGATGCTCGCCATGTGCAGCGTCCAACTGGAGAATTTGAAAGCGCCCATCTGCGTTTCGCCCATGGTGTAGAAGAAGAACTGGAGATACCAGGTGGTCCCGGCCACCGCGCAGAAGAAGTAGTTGGCCAACATCGGCGCCCGGCCAGACAAGACCGGCGGCGGGGCCGCGGCGACGGCCACTTCTTCGCCAGGAGCGTCGGTGACGGTTTCGAGGATGGGTTCGTTCTCGCGCGCCGGAAACGCCGCGCGCACTTCCGGATGAAAGTACTGATAACCGGTGCCGTTCCGAAAGTGCAGGACGAGACACCAGATGAAGTTCGTGGTGAACCCTCCGGCCAGAACCACCACGAGGGCGGGCAAGCCCTGCCACAGTTCGGCGGTGCCGTGCTTGAGTGTGAGGGCTTTGATGGGATCGCCCGCGGCCAGGCCGTACGCGAAGCAGGAACTCATCACGCCGGAGAACGTGGCCACGACCAGACCTCGCCGGAGGTGGAACTCAGCAATGGCTGTGCGTTTTTGCGCCTCCGGCAGTTCGCGTTCCTTGGACGCGCCGGCCGCGCCGGCAAACACGATGCCTCCCAGACAGACGGCCACGCCGATGAGGATGATCACGCCCGAATCGGTTCCCAGCACCTGAGTGACGAACTCACCGCGAAAGATGGGGGGCAGCAGCGTCCCGAATGCCGCCGTGTAGCCGAGCGCCACCGCCATCCCGAGAGACATGCCGAGGTACCGCATCGTGAGGCCGAACGTGAGACCGCCAGTGCCCCACAGCACTCCGAACACGTACGCCCAGAAGAGGCTGGCTGGCGGCGCCTCCCGGAGCACGGCGATCAGGTCGTTCGTCATCGTGAGGCCCAGCAGCCACGGAGCGAGGATCCAACTGAAGACACCGCCCGCGAGCCAGTAAGTCTCCCAGGCCCAGTTCCTGACGCCGCGGTAGGCAATATAGAAACTGCCCGCGGCGAACCCTCCCATCCAATGGAATACAACTCCTAACAGCGGATTCGGCATCGTCATTCGCTCGATTCGTGGTTCAGCCCGGTGGCAAAGCTCAAGAACAACATCGAACCGGTGGCGAATGCAAGGGGCGCGGGCGAGCGGGCGTCAACCCGAATACCGAACGCGCACGTGCGGCGGAAACAGGGCCACGGCCTGCCGCGTCACGTTGGCCAGGCCGTCGAGGCTGATTTCGCGTAACCGGGGGAGAGCCGCCAGGAGGGCGATGCCCGCATTGGTCAGGCCGGCGCACTGCCAGAATTCCAGTTCTTCGAGCGAAGACAGCCGTCCCAGAATCTCCAGGCTGCGGTCGGTGATCAGGGTCTGGCCGGCGTAGTAGGTTCTCAATCGCGACAGGCCAGCGAGGTGCCCGGTGGCGGCGTCGCCGATGTCCCGGCAATACATGCACCACAGCCGTTCGAGGTTCAGGCAGCGGCCGAGATGGCGGAATCCGTCGTCGGAGACGTCCATCGGCATCAACTCGCGGAGAGATGGGAAGTGCGGCAAGGCCGATAACGACGCGTCGTCCACGTTCTTGCAGCTCACTGCCAGGCCGCGAAGGGCCGGCATCGAGGCCAGCGCGGCGAATCCACGCCCGCCCAGGTTGGGGCATTCGCGACCCCAGATGAACTCGAGGGTTCGCGACCGGCTGAGCGCGTGAAAACCGTCGTCTCCGGCGACCGTTCCCTGGCCCATCAGCATACGCAGACCGGGGATCGCCGCGATGTGCCGCATGGCCTCGTCGTCACAGTTCTTACCCTGACAGCCGAGGAAGCCGAGGTTGGGAAGATGCTTCAACGGCTCCAGGCCCGCCGAAGTAAACGCGGGACAGTGCCAGAAGAAGCTCAGCGAGAACAGCCCTTCCAGGCCCACCAGGGCGGCCATCCCGGCATCGGTGAACGGACCATCGATCATGAGATGGTTCGGCTGACCTTGAAAACTCATCAGGCCATAACGGATCTCGCCCCCGTGCCACGTCTTGAAGATCGGGAACCGGTGCAGGAACGTCAGCCCGGCGTCGGTAACGTCCCGGCCGGTGTTGAAACGCCGGAGGTGGGGCTTTCCGGCCAAGGCTTGAATGGCCCCGTCGCCCGTGCGGGTGCCCATCAGGTTGACGTCTTCCAGGTTTTCGCAGCCTGAAAGATGGGCGATTCCGGCATCCGTGACGCCTTGGGTCCAGGACATGTGGAAACGGCGCAACGAAGTGAGCTGGCGCAACCCGTCGAGGCCCTGATCGGTGATCGGGCTGGTCCACCCACCGAATTCCAGCTCGAGCAACTGGGGCATTCGGGTGAGAAACCGGGCGCCCTCGTCCGTCAGGGCCTTCGACCCCGAGATCTGGAGATGGGTGACGTGGTCACATTCGGACAGAAGTTCCATGGCCGCGTCACTCATTCCGCCCGCGCTCAACCGGGTGAGCTGGTATTCCTTCATCACGCCAAAGATCGTGTCCCACGCGGACTCCGACTGCGGTCCGCGCACTTCGAGCCGGTTGTCTTTCCAGTCGATCGTGTAGAACGGCGGCCGGGAGTTGAGGAATACCGGGGCGGAACGCGGATCTGCCGGCTCCTGCGACACGCTCTCCTTGATCTTGGCCCAGCTTTCAAAGCCACAGGAATGGGCGACGATCTGGCGCCCGTCCGCCAGGGCCAGACTTCGGTCCCGGCTCTCCGAAGCGAACCACGAGGTCAGGCGCTGCTGCATCTTCTCGGGCTCGTGGTCCCAGATGAACGAGGTTCCGTAGTTCCAGTTGATCTCACGGATGGCCATCGCATCGCCGGCTGCGTAGGCATCGGCTATCTGGGTTGCGAGCTGCTCAAAATGCTCCATGCCGGATGGCAGCAGAGCCTCGATGTGGTGTTTCAGCTTCGCCCAGCTCTCGAACCCGTATTCCCGGGCGATGGCGAACTGGGCGCCGGCGAGAATTAGATCGCCGGTGGTGAAAAGTCGGTCGGGCCTCTCGATGGCGAGGCGCATTCTCGAGATTGCCTCGCTGTCTCCGGCACGAGCCTGCCGCAGCAGGTCTTTGGCTTGTTTGTGAAGGTGCTCCAGCGACGGACGCGCTGGGAGGCTGCGATGGGAATCAGACACAACGATCTCCTTTCAACGGGCCCGCGTCCGCACGCCGGGCTGAAAGAAGATCGAAAATACACTGCGTTCAGAATGCTCGGTGGGCTCGGCCCTTTCCCGCGGACTGGAAGCGCCCTTCGCGCTCGGACTTACTCTATCGCCGGGGCGGCAACAAAGTCAACTCTAGCTGCAGCGGTGTCAAAGTAAAGTGGAAACACCGAATGGCAGCAACTCGTCGCCGTAGGTCAGGTCCGTGGTAAAAAGTGAGTTTGCCTGATTACGACGGGGGCACAAGGCCGTTAGTCGCTTTCCTCTCGGTCTCGTTCGGCGGTTCGATCGCGCTTTCGCTTGCCGTGGCCGTGGGTGCGCCACGGCATGTTCTGGCGCTGGTTGCGATGCTTGTGCCCGGACTGGCTGTCCTGGTGGTGCGCGCCGTCTTCAGGGCGCGGGTTTCAGACCCAGGGTGGAACCGATTTCCCCTCCACTGGTTGCCTGTCGCGCTCCTCGTGTTGCCGATTGCAGTGCACACGATTGCTCTGCCGGGTGTATTCCTCCTCGAAGGCCGCCTGCCCTGGGCCGACTGGCTTGTTCCTCGCAGCGACGGTTTGATCCATGCACCCTCCGAGTGGGCCTGGGGAGTGCTGACACCGGGAGGTCTCGCCCGCCGAATGGCGATCAATGCGGCGGCCGGCCTCCTGATTGTGTCCGCGCTGGCCTTCTTCGAGGAGATCGGATGGCGCGCGTGGATGCTGCCGCGTCTCTCGGCCCGTTTCGGAGAACGCAACGGCATCGTCGCGAGCGCGGCCATCTGGGCCGCCTGGCATGTGCCGTACGCGCTCTGGGGTCTTCAGCGGGTGGAGAACGTCGCACCCGTCACGCTTGCGGCCGTTCAGATTTTCGGCCATTTCGGCGCGGGCCTGTTCCTCTCCTGGCTTTTCATGAGATCGCGCGGCATCTGGATCGTTTCGCTGGCCCACGGCGCGCTGAACAACTGGGGCCAGTATGCTTTCAAGTTCATGCGATCGGCCGGCGAGCACGACGCCGTCCTGCTTTCGCTCGTAAACGCCGCGCTGCTCGCAGTGGGCGCCGCCGTCGTCGCTTCTTCGCGGAAGCAGCTTGCCGCGCCCTTCCGCATCGATTGAACCCTCAGGATGGAAACGATAGAACGATTCGGTATGGGTGTTGAAGGACTCTTCTCCGAGGCCAGCACAACGCAGCTAATTCCTCTTTGTCAGATCTCGGGAATGCTCGGCCACCTTCCGGAACGCCTGCGCGTATTGCCGGATCAGGTCCGGACGGTCGCGCTTGAAATAGGGCACGCCAAAAGTGGACTCCGGAACCGCCTCGGCCACCGGCAAAGAGCCCGGACCCTGCCGCACGTCACGCTGGCCGAATGAAATCATCGTCGGCCGGCCTTGCCGGAAGATGTCAGCGGTGTGAAACAGCGGGTGCAGATGCAGCGGCGCGTTCCGTCCGGGTTTACACTCGTGGACGCCTTCGGCGCGCACAGCTTCACAGAAGCGCTCGACGGGCAGTCCCTCCAATTCCTCGCCGCGGTAAAGTCCGCCGGGGAAATACCATCCGCCCATTGTGGACCCCGAGTCCCTGAGTGTCCGAACCGGCCGCATTCCGGGTGTGTCGTCCAGCAGGTCCCAAAAGCGGTTCATCGCGCTCTGGATCTCCGCCATGCGTTCCGGATAAGCCTTCAGTTGTACGCGGCCAACGGCGGAGCTGAGCTGGTGCATCCGGTGCTTGAATGTCCCCAGAGGAGCGCCGGCGTAGACCTTCAGTTCGGCATCGGTAATCTCGCGTCCCGGCGATTGGAAATGTGCATTCGGCGGAACGGTTCGCTCGTAATGACCGTAGGCCACGGCGCGCTCATAGATGAGGCGGCTGTTGGTGACGAGCATACCGCCTTCCCCGATGGCGAATGGTTTCACCGACATCAGGCTCATCGCGCCGGCGTCGCCGAAGGTGCCGCACAGTTTCCCCCGGTAGAGAGCGCCGTGCGAGTGGGAAACGTCTTCGATGACTTTCAGGCCGTGCCGGCGAGCGATCGGGAGAATGCGGTCCATGTCGGCGGGGTGCCCGCCATAGTGCACCACCATGATCGCCCGGGTCCGGGGACCGACCCGGTGTTCGATATCGGCGGGATCGATGCACAGCGTCTTCGGATCGCAGTCGGCAAAGTGGACAGCCGCTCCGAGCGATAACGCCTGGGCGCATCCCGCCCAGATGACGATGCTCGACGAAATCACTTCATCTCCGGCGCCGACACCGCAAGCCCACATGGCCGCCCTCAGGCTTTCGGTCCCGCTCGGATAGGCGAGCGCGTACTCAACGCCCATCCAGGCGGCGAACTCGCTTTCAAACTGAAGCGTTATGCCGGTATCGCTCATCGCTCCACGGCGGAGTACTTCGAGCACTGCCTTTTCGTCTTCCGGGGTGACGACAGGCCATTGAAACAAGTCGCCCGGTTCGCACGTGACAGCCTTCGTCCCTCCCAGAATTGCCAATTCGCTCATACGTGGTGACTCCGTGCCATTTCCGATCCGAACCGGCCGCGGCGCTTGCAAACAGGATCTTCTGCTCCGTGCTCGGTGGGATCAGCCACGCCAGCACGCCCCGCTGCATGCTGGATATGGCGACCCTAAGCATAGTTCGGAATCATGCAGTTGACGTCGAAGGGCTCCATGGCCGCTCTTACGCGGATCACTCAAACGTACCCCACGTTCCTGGCGACGGCAACTCTCAACCGGCGCAGGCAATGCGCCCGCGGGTCTTTTCCGGCCTGACCTTTCGCAAAGAACGCCGTTCGGAGGGCATTGAACGCGCGTCAGCCGTTTGAAAAAGCACCCGAAGCGCTGTAAGCGGCAAGGAGAACATGATGACGAACCAACAAGTGCTTTGGACGACTCAGCTCCGCCATTCAGGTTCTATGATGTGAAGGAGTACCTAAAGGATCCTTCATGACAGAAGATCAGCCGGGCAGGGTTGAGCCAGACCGCAGAACCTTCTTGCAGGCGTGCGCCAGCGCCGCGATCGCAGGCGTAGCGCCTGCTCCGGGAGCCGATCATTCCGGCCGTGTCCGCTTCGGTCAGACCGATCTGCTGGTCTCCAGAATCTGTGAGGGCACGGCGTTCCGTGTAAACAAGCGCGATCCCGGGGACGAGGGCGCACAGGCGGTTCTGCGTCGATGTATGGACGTCGGCATCAATTTCTTCGATTCATCCAACGCTTACGGGTGGGGCGGCTCGGAAATGGCCCTGGGAAAAGCAATCGCCGGCCGCCGTCACGAACTGATCCTGTGCACGAAAGTGCATCCGGCCCTCAAGCCGGTGGGCGACGGCGCGTCGCCCAAAGTGAGGTTCACGCTGGAATTTGCCAGGCGCGAAATCGAGGGCAGCCTGAAAAGACTCCGAACCGATTACGTGGATCTGTATCTACTCCACAATCCGGACGAAATCAGTACGCCGGCGGAAGTGGCCGGCGTCATGATGGAGCTGGTGCGCGCCGGAAAAACGCGCTACTGGGGTTTGTCCAATCACAGCCCGGAGCAGGTTTCAGAATTCGTGGAACTCGGGAAGGACAAGGAAGCCCGGTTCCGCATCGCCGGGATTCAGCATTACTACAACATCGTTCATCGGGGCCTGGAAGCGAAGATGTTCCCCGTGATTCAGCGCACCAAGCTTGGCGTGATGCTGTTCAGCCCTCTTGACGAAGGCCGGTTACTCCGCCGCGAGGCCGCCGGAAACGATGAGCGCAAGGCGGCTGTGCTGGCCGCCCTCGACGGCGTCGCACGCCGTTTGGGCGCGACGCGTGCCCAAGTCCTGATCGCCTGGGTGCTGGCGCATCCCGAAGCCACGTGCGCGCTGGCGGGCGCCGAAACGCCGCAACACGTGGATGAGAATATTCGTGGGCTTAGCCTGAAGTTGCCCGCCGACGCCGTCGCACGGTTGAACGCCGCGAGCGAGCCGTTTCTGAAGGAGCTATGAGTGGAATGACCGTAGATCCAATCGCCGGCGGCGGCCGGCGCCATTTCCTGCGCCTCATGGCCGCATCCTGGCCCGGGCTGCAATTCGGCGGCGCGGAGACCTCCGGCTCCCGGAAACCGCTACGCGGGATTTTCCCCATTATGCAGACGCCGTTCACGCAAGCAGGCGGTGTCGACACGGAGTCACTACGGCGCGAAGCCGTATTTCTTGACCGCTGCCGGGTCCACGGCATGGTGTGGCCGCAGTTTGCCAGTGAGTACGCTTCGCTGAGCTACGAAGAACGCATCGCCGGAATGGAATTGATCGCTTCCGCCGGCAAACGGCTCGCGCCGGCCGTGGTCCTGGGCGTTCAAGCCGGCGATGTCGAGACGGCCACCAAGTATGCCAAACATGCCGCGCGCGTGGGAGCGGACGCAGTCGTCGCCCTGCCGCCCACCGGCGAGACCTCTCAGGATCGCATTCTCGACTACTATCGCCGAATCGGGGAGGCCTCTCCGCTGCCGCTCTTCGCGCAGACGATTGGCAACATGAGCGTCGAGTTCGTGCTGAAGATGGCGGAGCGTATTCCGACGTTTCGCTATGTGAAGGACGAAGCCGGACAAACATTGCCCCGTCTTTCGCAGTTCGCAAAGTCGGGTTCACTCAACGCCTTTACCGGCGCGCACGGAAAGACGCTGCTCGACGAACTGGAGCGAGGGTCTGCCGGGAGCATGCCGGCCGCGTCCTTCGCCGACCTGTACGTCGCGGCGTGGAATGCGTGGAACCGGGGCGACCGCAAGCGTGCCGCGGCGATGTTCGCGAAGACATCGCTCCTGGTGGCAGAAGTACAGGTTTACGGGATCGAGTCCCTGAAGTACATCCTGCACCTTCGTGGGGTGTTTCCGACGTATCATATGCGCGGTTCCGGTGGCGTAACGCCGCCCGCGTCCACGGGACTCGAACCCGGAGCGCCCCTGGACGAAACCGGCAAGAAACTGATTCGCGAACTCATAGAGTTCGTCAAGCCGGACCTCCAGACGGCATTGATGCGCAGCCACTACCGCAGAAGCGAGGTTGCGATTTGAACCTCAAGAGATCGGCGCCCATGACCGCCCGGAGGAGAAGTTTGGACTCCACGAGCCACACTCCTGGTTAGAAGTCAGATGTAAGTGTTTGAGGGGTTTTGGTGGACCTGGTGAGATTCGAACTCACGACCTCTTCCATGCCATGGAAGCGCGCTCCCAACTGCGCCACAGGCCCACAACGAGACTGCTTTTATAAGAATACCACGGTCGTGGTTGGCAGTCCCTACGCTCCCGCGGGATCTCAACGCTCAGGCCTCGAACGGCGGACCCTCAGAGGTAGCTGACCTTTTCTGCCCTCGCTTCCCACCGGACCTTTTTGCCGCTCTTGAACGACAGGGTCGCCAGGTGACCCGAGACGGCCGCCTGGTGACCGGCCTCCGCTGGGGCTACCGGTTTCTCGTTGCCGCGGACCGACTCGATGAAGTTGGTGATGTGCCGCTTCAACCCATCGGGCTCGCCAAAATCCTTGGGCCCGTTCAGGTGGATCTCCCTGCGCGCCTTCACCCTCTCCGGCGCCTGGCCCCGAAGCAGTTGCGGATAAAAATGCAGGTCCTGACGGTTGAGCACTTCGATCACGCCCTCGTTGCCCATGAATTGCTCCCCGTAACCGTAATGGTCGTTGCCGAAGTAGCAGCTGTAGTTGAGGTGAAACCGGTCCGTGTACTCGTAGATAGCGCTCAATGTATCGGGCACGTCGCGGTCGTCATTGGAATCGGTCCAGCGGTAGATGCCGCCCGAGGCCATGCAGGTGAGCGGAACCGTCTTGCCCAGTACAAAGTTCGTGATGTCGGTCTGGTGGACCAGGAGGTCGGTGGAGATGCCGCCCGAGTAGTCCCAATAGAGACGCCACTGGAAATACCGGCGTTTGTCGAACGCGTGCTTAGGCGCCCCCTCGAGGAAGCGGTTGAAATCGGTGTTCTCCGGATTCGTGTCGGCGGGAATACTGTACCGCCAGGCGGGGTTCGATTCCACCGAATTCCGATACCAGAAAGCCCGAACGTAGTGGCAGTCGCCAATCATGCCGTCCTGGACCATTTGCCTCGCCCGCTGGTAGAGCATCGACGACCGGTTCTGCGTGCCCACCTGCACGACCTTCCCCGATTTCTTCGCCAGCGCTACCAGTTCCAACCCCTCTTCGATCGTGTGGGCCAGCGGCTTTTCGACGTACACGTGCTTCCCGGCCAGCAGCGCCGCTTTCATCATCGGGTAGTGCAGGTGCTCGGGCGTCATAATGAAGACCGTGTCCACCGATTTGTCGGCCAAAACTTCGCGGTAGTCCACGGTGGTCTTGGGCGTGTTTCCACCGATGGTCTGCACGCGATCCTTGCCGCGGTTCAAGTGACCCTGGTAGGTATCGCAGACGGAGACCACCTGCACCTTCTCCTTGTTGCCCTCGTACAGGATGTTCATGCAGTGGTAGCCGCGGGTCCCGACGCCGATCCAGCCTACATTGATCTTGCCGCTGGCGCCGCGGGCCTGATGAACGGCAGGCGCGGCCAACGCGGCCGCCGCGGCGGATTGTTTCAGGAAGTCTCTTCGTGCGAAGTCATCGGACATAAAAGGTCTCCGGGATTGGACTGGACCTTTTATTCTAGCGCTCGGGGGTGGCGGGAACATCCGTCCGGGCCGCGGGCGCGGCCCGGATCGAAGCAGAGCGGGCGGCTACATCTTGGTCTTGAGGATGTCCACGAGTTCTTTTACGGCGGCGGCGCTCTTGTGAAGAGCCGCCTTCTCCTCCTCGTTCAACTGGATCTCGTAGATCTTCTCAATGCCCATCGAACCCAGTTTCACGGGGACGCCGACAAACAGGTCGTGGATGCCGTACTCGCCTTCCAGGTACGCGGCGCACGGCAGGACTTTCTTCTGATCCTTGAGAATCGATTCCACCATCTCGATGGTGGCGGCCGAGGGAGCGTAATAGGCGCTGCCCGTCTTCAGGTACTTGACAATCTCCGCCCCGCCGTTGCGCGCCCGGTTGACCAACCGTTCGATGGCCTCCGCATCCAGCAGTTCGGTGATGGGAATGCCGGAGACGCTGGCCAGACGCGGCATCGGCACCATGGTGTCGCCGTGGCCGCCCAAGACCATCGCCGTGACGTTCTGCATCGAGACATTCAATTCGTGCGCGATGAATGTCCGGAAGCGGGCCGTGTCCAGGATGCCCGCCATGCCGATCACGCGATTCTTGGAGAACTTCGAAACCACGTACGCGGTCTGGCACATCGCGTCGAGCGGGTTGGTGACCAGCACCAGAATGGCGTTGGGTGAGTACTTTACCGCCTGTTCCGTGGCCGCTTTGACGACTTCGTAGTTGGCCATCAACAGGTCGTCCCGGCTCATGCCCGGTTTGCGCGGAAGGCCGGCGGTGATGACAACAATGTCCGAGTTTGCGGTGGGTTCGTAGTCGTTGGCGCCGGTCAACATGACGTCGTAGCCCTGAACAGGGCCCGACTGGAGCAGGTCCAGCGCTTTTCCTTGGGGGACTCCTTCGACGATGTCGACCACGACAACGTCGGCGAGTTCCTTTTCAGCGATGCGCAGCGCGCAGTTGGCGCCGACGTTTCCGGCGCCCACAACCGTTACTTTGTTTCGCACGGGCTTCTTCCTTAAATGGAATGAGATCAACTAGCTAGATAAAACCAAGCCTTATTATATGCCGCGGCACTCACGGGCGGCTAAGCTCGCGTTGGAGAAGGGTGAGAATCTCGGGCATGGCGAGTTGCTCAGCGGCTTCGCGGACCCGGGGTTCCAGCGATGCGCGGTCGATCCGTTTCCGGTTCTGCCGCAACAGATTGGTCACGTCGTCCTGGTCACGAAAGCGCTCGGAGATGATCTTCATATAGACCAGATCCTCGAGCGCGACCACCTGGACC
The DNA here is from genome assembly GCA_964529305.1 of uncultured Solibacteraceae bacterium. GTDB lineage: Bacteria > Acidobacteriota > Terriglobia > Bryobacterales > Bryobacteraceae > CAZGUX01. The sequence continues at coordinate 33,591 of CAZGUX010000184.1, forward strand.
GGCCGGCCTCGCAGATTTGCTGTGATCGCTCGCCGAATCATTTCCCGCTCGTAGGGAAGCCGGGCCAGCACAATGTCGACACGGGTCCCCTCGCCAACCGCAACAGGAAGCACGTGAAGCCTCCGTACAAACTCCTCTGGGCTCGGGCGTAATGGCCGAAACCGCGCCAGCAGTTCCGTGATCACATCCCCCTCCTTCTCCGGCTCCACCCAGATGTTCAGGTCGACGTCAACTGTGGCCCGTGGGACGCCCCAAAAAGTCAGCGCGAAACCGCCGATCAGCATGTAGGGAATCCCCAGCGGCTCCAGAACGTCAACGACTTCGAGAAACGCTGACTCGACGTGTTTCACGACGGTCCGAAGAGGCGATCCATCTTGCCTCGATAGGCCTCAATGCCCTTTTTCTCGGGATCGCGATCGTCGGAGCGGACTCCATCGGGAATCCACTGATCGAAACAAGCGAAATCGTCGACGATATCGGCTGGATCTCGCAAGTCCAGGTGAGGAGTCTCCGCCTCCCATTCATTGAAGGCGTTCATCCGGCGCCGGTATTCGAGAATCTGTTCCCGGAGGGTCATCCACTACCAAGTATCGCGCTATTGAGGTTTCCGAAGCGCGATCCCGAGGTCCCTCAGATTCCGGTCCGGCACCTGCGACGGCGCGTCGCACATCAGGTCCGTGCCCTTTGCCGTCTTCGGGAACGGAATCACTTCGCGAATCGAAGTCTCTCCCGCCAGGATCATCACCAGGCGGTCCAGCCCAAGCGCGATCCCTCCGTGCGGCGGGGCCCCGAATTCCAGCGCCTCCAGTAGAAAGCCGAACCGCTTCTTCGCTTCTTCCAGCGAAAAGCCTAGCGCCGAAAAGACCTTCGACTGAACGTCGCGGCGGTGAATACGAATCGATCCCGAGCCCAACTCGACGCCGTTCAGCACGACGTCGTACGACTTGGCCCGGCACCGGGCCGGATCCGCCGTCAGTTTCTCGATATCGTCGTCGTGCACGGATGTGAACGGATGATGCGCAGCCATCCAGCGCTGGTCTTCCTCGTCCCACTCGAACATCGGGAAATCCACCACCCACAGAAATTCGAATCGCTTCGGGTCGAGCAATTTGTGGCGGTCGTTGTACTTCTGCGCCGCGTTCAGACGGAGTTGCCCGCAGGCCTGATACACGGTCTCCTCGGGCCGGTGTCCAGTGGGGACGCCCGCCCAGGCGGCAATCACCAGCAAGTCTTCCTCTTTGGAACCGACACGCTCGCGGACTTGGGCCATCGCCTCCGGGTAATCGCGATCGAGACGTTTGACGTCGTCGAACACCCGCAAGCCCCGGTCCATGCCGAACGCCTTCAGCTCATCGCGCTCCTTGCGGCTCAACTGCCCGACGTCCGGAACGTGGATCGCCATCAGCGGCAGCCCGTGCTGCGTCAGATCGGGCAGCAGGCCGGCGACTTCGTGCATCGGCGGCACCCGGCGATCGGGCTTGTCGATGCCGTACATCTTCATCGCCTGGGCGTAGGTCAGGCGCGGAAACGGGATCGGAATCTCGAACCCAGCCACGCGGCATACCTGCTGGAGCAGCGGTTCGATGACCTCGAAAATGCGTTCCTGCTGCGGAAACGACATCTCCAGATCGATCTGGGTGAACTCGGGCTGGCGGTCGGCGCGCAGATCCTCGTCGCGGAAACACCGTACGATCTGGAAATATTTTTCGAAGCCGCTGATCATCAGCAACTGCTTGAAGATCTGAGGCGACTGCGGCAGCGCGTAAAAACTGCCCTGCTGCAGGCGGCTGGGCACCAGAAAGTCGCGAGCACCCTCCGGCGTCGACGCGGTCATGAACGGCGTCTCGATTTCGTGGAACCCCTGCGAGTAGAGAAGTTGGCGCGTAGCGAACGCGATGCGGGACCGCAGCATGATGTTGCGCTGCATGTGCGGCCGCCGCAAATCCACGTAGCGGTATTTCAGGCGCGCTTCCTCGGCCACGTCCACGGTCTCTTCCATCGGGAACGGCGGCGTCCGCGATTCATTCAGGATCCACAACTTCTCCGCGACCAGCTCGACTGCCCCGGTCTCGATGTTCGCATTCACGGTCTCGGCTGAACGCTGGGTCACCGTGCCTTCCACCGCGATCACAAACTCCGAGCGCAGCAGTTCCGCGCGCTCATGGACCGCCTTGTCCGCGCCGGCGTGAAACACGATCTGCGTCACGCCTTCGCGATCGCGCATGTGAATGAAAATCACGGCCCCCAGGTCGCGCCGCCGATGGACCCATCCCATCAGCAAGGCGCGCTTGCCGGCATCGGCCGGACGCAACTCCCCGCACGTGTGGGTGCGCCGCAACTCTCCCAAAAAGTCCAGTTGAATGCTAGTTTCCATGCTTGGCTCCGTTCAGCCGTGGAGAAATCTCTTCCCGCCGCACCTGCGACTGCTCGCCGGAAGTCATGTCCTTGAGCGCGTAGGTGCCGGCCGCAATCTCGTCGTCGCCCAGGATCAGCGCGAACCGCGCGCCGGCCTTGTTGGCGACTTCCATCGCCCGCTTCAGCTTGCCGCCGGGGGCGACCTCTACCGAATGCCCGGCCTGGCGCAGATCCCGCGCCAGCACTCCGCCATGGCGCAGGGCGGCGTCGCCCAGCGGCGCAATCATCAGGTCGAGCGTGGCGGCGAACCTGCCGGGATGCGCTTCTTCCACGGCCATCACCAACCGGTCCTCACCAATTGAAAACCCGATGCCCGGCGAGTGAATCTTCGACCCGATGGATTCGGCCAGGCCGTCGTACCGCCCGCCCCCCAGTACCGAGTTCTGCGCGCCCAACGCCCCGTGCAGCACCTCGAACGTCGTGCGCATGTAGTAGTCGAGGCCGCGCACCAGTCGTGGACGGACTTCGTAAGCAATCCCGCGATCGTCGAGATATTGCCGCACCGCGGCAAAGTGCGGCCGGCAGACTTCACAAAGGTGGTCGAGGATGGAAGGCAACGCCTCGATGATCGGCTGGTCGGCTTCCACCTTGCAGTCGAGCACCCGCAGGGGATTGGTCACCGCCCGCCGCTGGCAGTCCTCGCACATCCGCGGGGCGGCTTCCTTCAACTGCTCGCGAAGCTTTTCCACGTACAACGGCCGGCAGTCGGAGCACCCAACCGAGTTGATCAGCGTCGTAAATCCGCTGGCTCCGGCCTGCGTCAGCACCTCCAGCACCATCTCGATCACTTCGGCGTCAATGGCCGGCGATTCCGACCCGATCGCCTCCGCGCCGATCTGGAAAAACTGCCGGTAACGCCCTTTTTGCGGGCGCTCGCGCCGGAACATCGGGCCGATGTAGAACAACTTCTGCACGCCCGGCCGCTGGTCGAGGCGATGCTCGATATAGGCGCGAATCACCGACGCGGTGGCCTCCGGCCGCAGCGTCAGCGACGATCCGTCCCGGTCTTCGAACGTGTACATCTCCTTGGTGACGATGTCGGTTTCGGCGCCTACACCGCGCGCGAACAACTGCGTCTCCTCGAAAATCGGAGTACGGATCTCGTGGTAGTTGTAGCTGCGGAACACCCGGCGGGCCGCTTCCTCCACATGGTTCCAAACCGCGATGGAAGGAGGCAGCAAATCCCGGGTCCCCTTGACGGCCCGGATCAACTTTTCTTCTCCTCGTCCAGATACGTCTGCCGGTACATGACGTAGTTGCTCGCGTGCTTCACAATGCGCTGGTGGTCCTCCGCCGTGGCCGCGCGCCGCACTTTCGCCGGTACACCCATCACGACGCTGCCCGGGTTGACGTGCATTCCTTCCGGAACCAGAGCGCCCGCCGCGATGATCGACCCGGCGCCGATGCGCGCCCCGTTCAGCACGATGGCTCCGATGCCCACCATGCATTCATCCTCAATCACGCATCCGTGCAGGGTGACGGAATGCCCGATCGTCACCCGGTTCCCGAGAATGGTCGGCCACTCGTTGCGTTGCACGTGGATCACGCTATTGTCCTGGACATTCGACTCTGCCCCGATCCGGATGGAATTCACGTCGCCGCGAACCACCACGTTCATCCACAGGCTGGAGTTCTCGCCGATCTCGACATCGCCGATCACCTGGGCCGAAGGGTCGATGTAACACGAAGCGGCGATCCTCGGGAGGATGCCGCGATAAGGACGAATCATAGGTACTCGGGCGGAAAACTTGCCGGAAAGTAAGCAATTTTATCATGCGGCGATACAATCGTGAGTATGCGGCGTTTCGCGTGTCTGCTCGCCTGCTGCGGGCTGACCCTCTTTGCCCAGAAGAAACCCTTTGATGTCGATGCTTTGCTGGCGCTGAAACGCATCGGCGATCCGCAACTGTCGCCAGACGGCCGGTTGCTCGCCTTTGTCGTCCAGTCGATCGATCTGGCCAATAACAAGCGGCCGAAGCAGATTTACACGGTGCCCGTGATTGGCGGCGCGCCGCTCCAGATCACGCGCGACGGCGACAACGACCGGCCGCGCTGGTCGCCCGACTCGCGGCAGATCGCGTTTGTTTCCGACCGCGGCGGAGCGTCCCAGATCTGGATCATGAATGCCGACGGCTCCAACTCCCGCCAGGTCACCAACCTCTCCACCGAGGCGGGCGGAGTGCTCTATTCGCCGGACGGCAGGACGCTGGTGTTCTCGAGCGACGTCTACCCCGATTGCCCCGATGACGCGTGCAACAAGTCCAGGCTCGAGGCCGAGAAGAACAGCAAGGTCAAGGCGCGCGTGTACACGACGCTCCTGTACCGACGCTGGAACCAGTGGCGCGGCCCTCGCCGTTCTCACCTTTTCTCGGTGCCGGTAGCGGGGGGGAAACCAGTCGATCTCACGCCCGGTAATCGCGACGTCCCTCCCTTCTCGCTGGGCGGACCCGACGACTACGCCATCTCTCCCGACGGCGTCGAGGTCTGCTACGCCGCCATGGCCGACGACGTCCCGGCAGTCAGCACCAACACCGACTTGTTTGTGGTTCCGATCGCGGGCGGCCAGCCCAAGAAGATTACCATCAACACCGGGGCGGACAACTCGCCGCTGTACTCGCCGAACGGCAAGCACCTGGCGTTCCGCTCCCAGTTTCGCGCCGGGTACGAGGCCGACCGCTGGCGCCTGCTAGTGCTGGAGCGCGCCACCGGAAAACTCACGAATCTCACCGAACCCCTGGACCGCTGGGTGTCGTCCTTCACCTGGGCCCCGGACTCCACGCGGCTGTTTCTCACTGCCGAGGACCGCGGGCGGCAATCCATCCAGTTTCTCCCGGTCAATGGAGGCGGCGTCCGCACCGCGGTCAGCGGCGACAGTGAACTCGACGCCATGCAGTTGACCTCCGACAACAAGGTGATGATCTATACGGAGCAGAACGGCGCTCGTCCGATCGAGATCTATCGCGCGTACTCTTCCGGCGGGGTCGCGTCACCGCTCACGAATCTGAACCAGGCGTTGCTCGACCAGTACGAACTCACGCCCTATGAGGAGTTCTCCGTCGAAGGCGCGGAGAAAACGCGCGTCCATGGATTCCTGCTCAAGCCGCCCGGATTCGACCCCAGCCGGAAATACCCCGTCCTGATGCTGATCCACGGCGGGCCGCAAGGCTCGTGGACCCAGTCATGGACCTACCGCTGGAATGCGCAGGTTTTTGCCGCGGCGGGGTTCGTCGTGGTCATGCCGAACCCGCGCGGGTCCACCGGCTATGGCCAAAAGTTCATCGACGAGATCAACGCCGACTGGGGAGGCCGCGCGTACGACGACCTGATGGCGGCCGCCGACTACGCGGCCAACCTCCCGTACGCCGACTCCACCCGCATGGCCGCCGCGGGCGCGTCCTACGGCGGCTACATGGTCAACTGGATCCTGGGCCACACGACGCGCTTCAAGGCTCTCGTCTCGCATGCCGGCGTGTTCGACCTCCAAAGTGAGTCGGGCGAAACCGAAGAATTGTGGTTCCCTATCTGGGAGTTCAAAGGCATGCCCTGGGACAACACGGAAAACTACACCCGCTGGTCACCCAGCCACTTCGTGAAGGAGTTCAAGACGCCCACGCTGGTCGTCCACGGCGAATTGGATTTCCGCGTTCCCTATGGGCAGGGCTTACACCTGTTCACCGCCCTGCAACTGCAAAAAGTGCCCTCCAAGCTCCTCGTCTTCCCGGATGAGGGCCATTGGATTCTCAAACCTCAGAATTCCCAACTCTGGTATAAGACCGTCATCGACTGGCTAAATTCCTGGACGAAAAAGTGAAACTGGTTCTTCTCGCATTCGTTGTCCTGCTGGTCTTGCTGTGCCCGGCAGTGTTGTGGTTCCTTTCGATTCGGCCGATGGTGTCGTTCGAACCCACTCCGCCGAAAGTGGCCGGCAAGGAAACGCCGGTCTTCCTCAAGATCGAATCGCCGCACGGCGTACGCCGCCTCTCGGTGTTCGTCGAGCAGAACGGCAAACGTTTCACCGCCCTGGAACGAACGGAGCCGCCGACCCGGCTGCGTTTCTTCCGCCCGGGCCGGAATGCCGAGATCGTCACCGTCAAGGTGGGCTCGGCCCATCAACGCGACCTGAAAGCGGGCAAGGCGAGGCTCGTCGTGGAGGCGCAGGCCAACGACTTCCGTGCCATGGTCGCGGCGCTCTCCCAGAACATCGAAGTCATCTTGACGCCCCCGACTCTTGCGGTGGACTCGGCCCAGCACTACATCAACCACGGCGGAGGGGAGTTGGTGACGTTTCGCGTTTCCGGATACTGGACGGAGGCCGGCGTCCGCGTCGGCAGTTACACCTTCCGGAGCTTTCAGATGCCCGACTCGAAGGATCCGGGCCAGCGGCTGTCCCTGTTTGTCTTCCCGTGGGACGTGCCACCGGACACGGTCCCGGTTGTCTTCGCCCGCAATCCGGCGCAGGAGGTGACCGCCAGGTTCTGGTTCAAGCTGTTCCCCAAGAAGTTCCGCAAGCGCGATCTCGATCTTCCCGATTCTTTCCTCGAGAAGGTCGTGGCCGAACTGGATCCTGGCGGCAGCGGAGAACTCCTCAACCGGTTTCTGAACATCAACGGCCCACTACGCCGCCAGAACAACAAAACGTTGTCGGATCAGCGGATGAACACCGCGCCAGCCTTCCTCTTCAACAAGGAATTCAAGCAACTCACCAACTCGAAGGTGGAATCGCAGTTTGCCGACCAGCGCTCGTACCTGTACAAAGGCAAGAAGGTCGACGAGCAGGTTCATCAGGGGTTTGATCTTTCCGTCACGCGCAACATTCCGGTGGTGGCGGCCAATGAGCGCAAGATCGTGCA